>NZ_SIJB01000023.1 GCF_009910845.1 Chengkuizengella marina
TTGTTTGGATTCTTGAAATCTTTCAAGTCTCCGATTTGTTCACTCGTTATTCAGTTTTCAAGGTGCAAATGATTTACTTTTTTTGTCGCCATTCGTTTTATGGCGACTTAATAAGTATATAACATTTTATCGTTTGTTGTCAAGCATTTTTTCATTTGTGTCTGCCGTCTCAGCGGCGACTTGATAAATATAACACGAATGCATCAGCTTATGCAAGTACTTTTTTTTATAAGTTTGATCTCTCTATTATTCTATTACACTTTTATTTATTTTTTTTTAAGTACTGTTCAATATATAAATCGCGTTTTTGATCTAAATTAATAATTTGTCCGTCTACATTAACCCATGGTCTAGTTGGATTGTTTTGATCAAAAAATACAATTTCCCCAATCATATTATTATTCAATTTTACAATACTACCACTTTGAAATTCAGTTATTTTTTTGATAAACGTATGGACTATGCTTGGCTCCAATTTACCAAATGATAACTTTTGAATTTCTTCTAATGCTAGATATGGTGATATCTTTTCTTTATAATTCTTATTGCTAGTCATTGCGTGAAATATATCGGCTACCGCTACAATTTTTGCATATAGATGTATTTTATTTTTATCTGAACCTAATGGGTACCCACTACCATCACTTTTTTCGTGGTGCTGTAAAGCAGCTAATTTTACCCCTTCATTAATTCCTTTTACATCTTTAAGAATATGATATCCATGAATCGTATGTTTTTTAATCTCTTGAATCTCCTCAGAATTTAATCTCCATGACTTATGCAATATTTCAGGATCAATTTTTGTGTTCCCTATATCATGTAGTAAACCTGAGATACTAACTTGAATCCAATCTTTTTGAGGCAAATCACACCATTTAGCAAGCAAATAAGAAGTCATACTGACCTTGATGCTTTTATGTATATAATAATCTTTAGTATCTTTCATTGGTGGTGAAAATGATAAAATGTTATATTGATCAATTAAAGAAATAAGTGATTCTAGTTTGGTGCGAACTTCTAATAAAGGTATATGATCAGTGTGAACATTTAAAAATACTTTTTTTATAAAGGAAAATACTTCTTGATATTCATATGTCAAATCATTGTTGAGTATGGATAACTTTTCGTCACTTACCTCTTCTTCTTCTTGTTCCATTTCAACTATCACGTTATTAACTAAAAATGCAGTTAAAATTTCAATTTCTCTTTCTTGTAAAATAGTTCCTTTATAAAATAATATCCCTCCAAGCTTTGTAGTCACATCTTCTACTAGTTGATCTCCCTTTTGTATATGGGATACAGCTACTCTTTTCAATAAATTCACCACCATTAACTGAACTTAAGGACAGAATAAATAAATATTCTGTCCTTGTTTTTAAACTTAAATATAAAATTAAACCTTTTACTCCGTTGTTCCTAAATCATTTTCATCAGTTTCTACAGATTCTTCATTTTTTTCGACCTGAGTTACCGTAGCTACTTGATCTTCTTCTCTAATATTAATCAATCTAACACCTTGAGTATTCCTTCCCATGGTTGAAATCTCAGACATGCTTGTACGTATAATGGTACCAAGAGAGGTAATAATCATTAAGTCCTCTTCATTGTGAACAATTTTCAAACCAACCACCGAGCCATTTTTCTCGGTTACATTGATTGTTTTTATCCCCTTGCCACCTCTAGTCTGAGATCTGTATTCAGACATCGGAGTTCTTTTACCATAACCTTTTGCTGTGACAATCAATACATCATTATTATCATCCACAACGTCCATATCTATGACCTGATCGTTTTCAGAGATCGTAATTCCCTTTACACCAGATGCTGAACGTCCCATTGTTCGTACATCTTTTTCAGAAAAACGAATGGACATCCCTTGCTGGGTTCCCATTATAATTTCCTGATTTCCATCCGTAAGTTTTACTCCAATTAATTCATCATCTTCACGAATGGTAATCGCGATGAGCCCACCTTTACGAATATTTTTATATTCTTCAATATTCGTTTTCTTTACAATACCTTTTTTTGTAGCAAAAAATAGGTGATGATCACTTTCAAAACTTTCAATCGGGAATACAGCATTTACATATTCACCAGGTTCAATTTGCATTAGGTTAATGATTGGCGTTCCTTTAGAAGCCCTGCTTTGTTCAGGAATTTCATATCCTTTCAAACGATATACCTTTCCTTTATTCGTGAAAAACATTAAATAATGGTGCGTATTGGTTACAAACAGATGTTCAACAAAATCATCATCTTTCGTTCCCATTCCTATTACACCTCTACCACCACGTTTTTGACTGCGATATGTTGTAACAGGTATACGTTTTATATAACCAGTATGTGAGATAGAAATTAGAACATCTTCTTGTGGGATTAAATCTTCATCTAAGATATCTAAACCACCAGCAATAATCTCAGAACGTCTTTCATCTCCAAATTTATTTTTAATTTCTAATAACTCTTCACTAATAATGTTTAATACTAATTGCTCATCAGCTAATATCGCACGTAATTCAGCAATTTTTTTTAATAACTCCTGATATTCATCTTCAATTTTATCTCTCTCTAAACCTGTTAAACGCTGGAGACGCATATCTAAAATCGCTTGAGATTGTTCATGACTCAAATCAAACTGGGTCATTAACCCTTCTCTTGCTTCTTCTGTTGTTCTAGAGGCACGAATTAATGAAATTACTTTGTCTAAATGATCTAATGCAATTCTTAATCCTTCTAAAATATGAGCTCTTGCTTCTGCTTTCTTTAAATCAAATTGAGTACGTCTTTCAATCACTTCAATTTGATGTTGAATATAGTGATGTAAAATATCTTTAATGTTTAAAACTTTTGGTTCACCGTGAACCAAAGCCAACATATTTACACCAAAATTAATTTGCATAGACGTCTGTTTGTATAAGTTATTAAGAATAACATGAGGATTTACATCCCTGCGAAGTTCTATTACGATCCTCATCCCATTGCGATCTGATTCATCTCTAAGATCAGTAATACCTTCTATTTTTTTCTCTCTAACTAACTCTGCAATTTTTTCTATTAATCTTGCTTTTATGACTTGATATGGTAATTCATTTATTATAATCTTAGCTTTATTTGTAGTCTCATTCTCTTCAATTTCTGCTCTAGCCCTCATGGTCACTGAACCACGACCTGTTGTATAAGCTTGTCTAATCCCCTGTCTTCCTAAAATATAACCTCCTGTAGGAAAATCAGGACCACTTATAAACTCCATTAAATCAATTGGAGTTAGATCTGGGTTTTTAATTAACTCCAACACACCATCAATAACTTCTCCAAGGTTATGAGGAGGAATATTTGTAGCCATTCCTACAGCAATTCCAGAAACCCCATTGACTAATAAATTTGGAAAACGTGCTGGTAAAACAACAGGTTCCTTCTCTTCACCATCATAGTTATCCGCATAATCTACCGTTTCTTTATTAATATCTCTTAACATTTCCATCGCTATTTTTGAAAGGCGTGCTTCCGTATAACGCTGAGCTGCAGCGGAATCTCCATCAATTGAACCAAAGTTTCCATGTCCTTCAATTAACATATAACGAAGTGAAAAGTCTTGTGCCATCCTCACCATAGTTTCATAAACAGCAGAATCTCCATGTGGATGGTATTTACCTAAAACTTCTCCAACGATACGTGCAGACTTTTTAAAAGGTTTGTCAGGTGACATCCCAAGCTCAGACATTGCGTATAATATTCTTCTATGAACAGGTTTTAAACCATCCCTTACATCTGGTAAGGCGCGGCTTACAATAATACTCATCGCGTAATCCATAAAAGAAGTCTGCATTTCTGTACGAATATCCCTATTTTCTACATTTGAACTCATTTCATCAGCCATGTTCTCACCATAACTTCCTAATTTAGATATCTATATTACTAACATATTTAGCATGTTGTTGTATAAAATCTCTTCTCGGTTCTACATTGTCTCCCATTAATGTATCAAATATAGCGTCGGCATCCATTGCATCTTCAATCGTTACTTGTAATAATGTTCGACTTTCTGGATCCATCGTTGTTTCCCACAATTGTCCAGCATCCATCTCTCCAAGACCTTTGTAGCGTTGAATGTTTACTTTACCATTTAATTTCTCAATGATCTCATTCTTTTGAGTGTCATTATAAGCATATTGAATAACTTTTCCTTTTTCAATTTTGTATAGAGGGGGTTGTGCGATATAAATGTACCCTGATTCTATAACAGGTCTCATATATCGATATAAAAAGGTCAATAGTAATGTACGTATATGTGCGCCATCTACGTCGGCATCAGTCATAATAATAATTTTATGATACCTAGCCTTTTCTATATTAAATTCTTCACCAATACCTGTACCTAACGCAGTAATAATAGCACGTATTTCTGCGTTTCCTAATATTCTATCTAACCTTGCTTTTTCAACATTTAGTATTTTCCCTCGTAAAGGCAGTATCGCTTGATAATGTCTGTCTCTTCCTTGTTTAGCTGAACCTCCTGCTGAGTCTCCCTCAACAATATACAACTCACTAATAGAAGCATCTTTAGATGAGCAATCTGCTAATTTACCTGGTAAGGAACTAACTTCTAATGCACTTTTTCGTCTCGTAGCTTCTCTTGCTTTACGTGCAGCTTCTCTTGCTCTAGCAGCTTGTAGAGATTTTTCAATAATTTGTTTAGCAATTGAAGGATTTTCTTCTAGAAACTCAGATAATTTCTCAGAGAAAACAGATTCAACAATACTTCTCGCCTCACTATTACCTAGTTTAGTTTTAGTTTGACCTTCAAATTGAGGTTCAGGGATTTTCACTGAAATTATAGCCGTAATTCCTTCACGAACATCATCACCGGAAAAATTAGCATCATTGTTTTTCAATAATTGGTTTTTTTTAGCATAGTTATTTAAAATTCTAGTCAGAGCACTTTTAAAACCAGACTCATGTGTACCGCCCTCATGTGTATTTATATTGTTGGCAAAAGAATAAATATTTTCACTATAACCATCGTTATATTGCAAGGAAACTTCCACATTAATGTGATCTTTTCCTCCTTCAACGTAAATAGGAGGTTCATGTATAGGTTCACGATTTCGATTTAAATATTCAACAAACGAAATGATCCCACCGTCATATTTGAAAGATTTTGCTTTTTCAGTACGTTTATCTATTAAATTAATTTCGATTCCTTTGTTTAAAAATGCTAGTTCACGAATTCGAGATTGCAAAATATCGTAATCGTATATTGTAGTTTCTGTAAAAATATCATCATCTGGTATGAACGTAGTTTGTGTCCCTGTTTCTTCTGTTTCACCAACGATCTTTAAATCATATTGAGGAATACCATAACGATATTCTTGCTGATGTATCTTACCTTCTCTTCTGACTTGTACTATCACTGATTTGGAAAGTGCATTCACTACAGATACACCTACTCCGTGTAATCCTCCAGAAACCTTATATCCTTCTCCACCAAATTTACCTCCAGCATGCAGTACGGTCATTACGACTTCTAATGCAGGACGTTTCATTTTTGGATGTTCACCGACAGGTATACCTCTTCCATTATCCTTTACGGTAATACTGTTATCTTCATTAACAATAACGTCTATCGTTGTGCAATACCCGGCCATAGCTTCATCAATACTGTTGTCAACAACTTCCCATACTAAATGATGGAGTCCTTTCACTCCAGTTGAACCGATATACATTCCAGGTCTTTTTCTTACAGCTTCTAGACCTTCGAGTACTTGAATTTGATTTTCATCATACGTATTTTGTGATTGATTCAATGACATTTTGCTTCACCTACTTGTGTAGAATAGAAAACAATTAAAACTTTAAGTATATGTTCAAAAAAGTTCCGTTTTTTAACGAGAAGATTGTGCTTACAGAAGTCAAGATTTCTGTGCCTCCCAATAGTACTAAATTTAGTCTTCAAAATATGAGCGGAATATTTGAAGATGTCAAATTGAGAATTAGAGATTCAGTCACAATCCTTTGTGGTGAATATAAGATCACTTCTCGTCATTACAAATAAAGAACTTTTTTGAATAACCGCTCAAACATGTAGATAATTCGCTCTTTTTTTTAATGTTGCAGAGGATATGGGAGAATAATATATTTTTGTAGTTGAAATGATCAATGATTTTGGTTTTTCTTTAGAGATCCTTTCAACCCTATTTAATAACGTAAAATGATTGATAAAAGGTTCTAAAACAACAAATGATTTATCAATGGATAAATCAAATATAGCAACTAATTCGGATGCCTTTAAAATCTTATCTCCTCCAAGGTGAATAAACAACCCCATCACTCCAATCCTAAACAGACACTGTGCCTTCTAAAACATGAAATAGTTTGGCTTCATTAAGTTTAGATAAATTTACACTTTCAATACCTGTTGTAGTAATAAAGGTTTGAACTTTGTCTTGAAAGGTCTCAATGAGTTGTGTTTGCCGATACTGGTCAAGTTCTGACAATACATCGTCTAATAGAAGAAGAGGATATTCACCAACTTCTTCGTGTATGAGTTCAATTTCTGCAAGTTTTATGGATAATGCTGTAGTTCTCTGTTGACCTTGGGATCCGAATGTTTGAACTTCTTTATCGTTAATTAAAAAAAGAAGATCATCACGATGTGGTCCTATTAGGGTGATTCCTCTCTTTATTTCCTTTTCTCGCATCTTTGTTAACTTTAACATAAATTGATTAAATAAAACAGTTTCATCATCAAATTGTTCAAATTCAAATGAAGGTTTGTATATAACTTTTAAATTCTCCTTCCCGTTTGTAATACTTGAATGAATTTGTTCAATCCATATTTGTAATTTTTTTATAAAGTGTTGACGTTTTTTAATGATTTTAATACCAAACTGGGCGAATTGTTGATCCCATATTGATAATAAATCATTTAAATGCTTGTCATTTGCACTATGATGCTGCTTTAATAAATTATTTCTTTGATTTAATATTTTTTGATATTGCTGCAAATCATAAATATAACTAGGGTGAATTTGACCTAATTCCATATCAATAAATCTACGACGAATTCTAGGTGATCCTTTTACAATTTCTAAATCTTCAGGTGCAAACATAACAACATTTAATACCCCTATAAAATCACTTAGCTTTCTTTGTTCAAGTCCATTTACCTTTACTTTTTTTCCTTTTTGAGAAAGATGAATTTCTAATTTATTACTTCCATATTTTTTTTCAATCTCACTATATAGTGTAGTTTCATTAAATCCCCAACCGATTAACTCCTTGTCAGTATTTGTACGATGGGATTTGGTTAAAGCCATTACATAAATTGCTTCGAGTAAATTCGTTTTTCCCTGAGCATTTGGACCTATAAATATATTGATATTATGATCAAGATTGATTTCTATAGATTGATAGTTACGATAATTGTTTAAAGTTAGTTTTTTTAAAAACAAAAAAATTCCTCCTGAAATTACAAATTCATTACTTTGTAATCCCCAGTTTCATTAATTTTCACTTCATCGCCTGGAACGATTTTTCTACCTCTTCGATTATCAAGAGAACCATTGATATAAATCTTATTTTCTTGTAAAAATGGTTTGGCTTGTCCCCCGGTAGAAATATGATTTGTTAATTTCAAAAATTGTCCTAAAGTAATATATTCATCTTTAATTTTTATGGTTTCCATTATGTTTAATCCTTTCAGATGAACTACCCTCACTCTTCACCTATGAACCTTATTAGTTTGTTGTCCGATAAGGTAAAATTAAATGCAGCA
This sequence comes from Chengkuizengella marina, assembly GCF_009910845.1. Lineage (GTDB taxonomy): Bacteria > Bacillota > Bacilli > Paenibacillales > KCTC-33759 > Chengkuizengella > Chengkuizengella marina. The sequence goes on from NZ_SIJB01000023.1 coordinate 7,775, forward strand.
TGTTGGTATTGTCATTTGGTTTAATTATAATTGGACTCATTGTACCTGTAATTCCGATTTGAATATGATCACTATCGATCACTTTTAAGGCATCAAGCATATATTTGGAGTTAAATGATATTTGTATTAACTCTCCTTCGATTTTTTCTGCTTTTACTTGTTCTGTTATTTTACCTAAAGAAGTTAAACTTGATGTAATTTCAATTTCCTCATGATCTTTTACAATCATTTTAACAATGTTTGTTTGATTTTCTTTTGATAATAAGTATGCACGATCAATTGCTTCTAAAAACATCCTTGTTGGTACGGTAATTTCCGTTTTAAAAACTTGTGGAATGATTTTTGAAGTATCCGGATAAATTCCATCTAATATTCGTGTGTAAAATAAAATGGAATCAATCTTAAATAATACTTGATTATTGGCAAATACGATGTGAATCATACTATTTTGATCAGGTAATAATTTATTTAATTCATTTAATGTTTTTCCTGATATAACAATATTTTGAAGGTTTAAATGCAAGTCTATATCCGTATTTGAAATTTCTCTACTAGCTAAACGGTGACGATCCGTTGCAACAAATTTTAAATTTTCATTGGAAACATTCCATAAAACCCCTGTTAAAATAGGTGTACTTTCATTGGTTGATATAGCAAAGGAGGTTTGTTTAATCATGGATTTTAATAAATCACTAGCTAATAGTATCGAATTGTTTTCTTCTATAGATGGAAGTACTGGATATTCTTCTGGGTCAAGACCTATAATTTGTAGCTCTGATGTTCCTGATTTTATGATGGTTTGAAATTGGGAATTTACTTCAATTTCTACGTATTCACCTGGTAACTTTCTTATAATTTCTACAAAAAATTTAGCAGGTAATACTACACTTCCTTCTTTTTTTATTTCAATAATTTGATTTTCTTTTTCTTCTTTAGGAATGAAACTTTGAATTGAAATTTCTGTATCACTTGCTGTTAAAATAACTTCTTGATCATGAGCATCAATTTTAATTCCACTTAAAATGGGGATTGTTGTTCTATTTGTAATTGCTTTTGATACATGTTGAATGGACTCATGTAGCTTATTTTTTAAAATTTTAAATTCCATATTTCCATCTCCAAACTATTTTTCTGAACTTAACTTGTCTTAATAGATATAAATTAAGTTTTTTTTATTTATGTATGAATATTATTTTAAAGTTAGTAATATAATAATATGTTAAATATTTTTTAGTATAAGTAGTAGGGACACTGAATATGTGGATAACCTTGTTCTGTGTACAATTTTTCAGCCTATTCACATGTGAGTAAATTGTGCATAGGCTGGTGATATTATGAAGGGTTTTTAATTTTAGTTGTAATATTGTGGACAACTTTATATAATTCCTGATCATTCTTTAATGATTTTGAAATTTTATCATAAGCATGTATTACGGTTGTATGATCTCTTCCACCAAAAGCCTCTCCTATTTTGGGAAGGGATAAGTCTGTAAGTTCTCTTGACAAGTACATAGCGATTTGTCTTGGAAATGCTAATGATTTTGTTCTTTTTCTAGCTTTAAAATCTTCAATGTTTAAGCCGTAGTGTGCTCCAGTTATTTTTTGAATATCTTCAACAGTAATGACTCTTGGTCGACTTGAAGGAATGATATCTTTTAATGCATTTCTAGCTAATTCTGCAGATATATCCTCATTTATTAAAGAGGAATAAGCTACAACACGTATCAATGCACCTTCAAGCTCTCTAATGTTAGTATCAATTTGATTTGCTATATATACCATGGCTTCATTTGGCACATCTAAATTTTCAGCTTTTGCTTTTTTCCTTAGTATGGCTATTCTTGTTTCTAAATCAGGAGGTTGAATATCTGTAATAAGTCCCCATTCAAACCTAGAACGAAGTCTTTCTTCTAGTGTTGGAATTTCTTTAGGTGGGCGATCACTGGATATAATAATTTGTTTTGATTCCTCATGTAGAGCATTAAATGTATGGAAAAATTCTTCCTGGGTTTGTTCTTTACCTGCTAAGAACTGGATATCATCGATTAATAATATATCGATGTTTCTATATTTATTTCTAAAGGATTCCCCACGATTGTCACGTATAGCATTAATAAACTCATTTGTAAATTTTTCTGATGAAATGTATAGAACCTTGGTTTTAGGGTGATGTTCTATAATATAATGTCCGATCGCATGCATTAAATGAGTTTTTCCTAACCCAACTCCACCGTATAAAAATAAAGGATTATAGGCTTTGGCTGGTGCTTCAGCTACGGCTAAGGAGGCAGCATGTGCAAAACGATTACCAGAACCAATGACAAACGTATCAAAAGTATATTTAGCATTTAACATCGGTGGTAAAGACTCATCATTCGTTATCATATTTTGTGTTGTTTTTTTCTTTGGTGTAGGTACAACGTCAGGAATAACTTCCTCGTCTTCAATCACGATTTTAACCTGTACTTTACGGCCAGTACTTTCAAATACTGCATTGCTAATTAGTTTTATGTAGCGATTTTCCAGCCACTCCTTTGCAAACATATTTGGTGCGCAAACCAACAATACGGATTCATTAAATACTTTTACTTTTGTTGATTTTAACCATGTATCATAACTAGGCTTACTCACTTTTGTTTGCAGTATGGATAAAATTTTTTGCCAGAGCTGATCAGGATAATCTTCCATGAATGCGTTCACTCCTTTAACCTTTAAAAAAATCTTTTATGGAAGAGTTGTTGAATAAGTAATAAAATTGATGATTTATTTTGTGATTTTGCAAAACAAGTTGTTTATTGTAATAATTTTTTCCACGTAAGTTCTCTTTTCCTGTCGAAAAACCATATTTTACCCACAAAAAAATCATTCTAAGGATAGAATATTAACAAATATATTAGTTGTTCACAATTATATCCACAGAATGTTGATAAATGATATGATTTTTACTACATATCCACAAGATAAAGCATTATCATCATAGCAAATAAATCTTTATATTTCAATCCATTTCTGAACATTATCCACAAGTGCACATGATGTGTATAATTTTTTATTTACAATACGACAAATTGTTCTTATATTGTTGATGAGTCGACAAATTTTTAACATTGTTGTTTTATTATCCACATGATTGTTCATTAATTGATATAGGGTGATTATACTTATATTTTTTTGTGATTTTGCCCACATGTTAATAACAAAAGCTTTTGCTTGGAGCATTCTCTAAAAGTATGTAAAATGTTAAAGTTGACTTTTTGAAAGCAAAATGATTTAATGTATAAGGATTATTATGCGAGATGCAATTCCTTAAGGGGGTGCGATAAATGAAACCAACTTTTCAACCAAACACTAGAAAACGTAAAAAAGTACATGGATTCCGTAAAAGAATGAATTCAAAAAATGGACGCAAAGTTTTAACTGCTCGTCGTAGAAAGGGTAGAAAAATTTTAAGTGCGTAAAATGGACTTTACAGTTGAAGACCTATCTATAAATGAAGTAGGGATTAGTAAAGTATTTGAGGTGACCACTTACTGTGGTCTTTTTTCTTTGTTTAGTTTAAATCTGGATTGATGTGTGAAAAATAATATTAACATATAAAGTATATTTTTATGAGACAATGATATATGGAGCGGCGTCTAATATGGAAAATAAATTTCGTCTAAAAAAGAAGGAAGATTTTAATTTCATATATCGTTATGGAAAATCTACGGCAAATCATCAGTTCGTGGTTTATTATAAACATAATTCAAATCATCATTTTCGTTTAGGTATTTCAGTAAGTAAAAAAATAGGAAATGCGGTAGTAAGGAATCGTATGCGTAGGGTGATTAAAGAAATAGTAAGGCATCACACCGATAAAATAGCTCCCAATTATGATTTTATTATTATTGTTAGAAAACCAGCTGTACATATGGATTATCATCAAATGGAGAAAAGTATCTTACATGTATTGCGTAAAGCATCCATATTAAAAAAAAAATAGAGAGAAATAGATGAAAGATTATTGAAGTTTCTGATGAATTGGATTTGTTTATTTGTTTATTAATCTATGATATAGTTTATATTGGAACTTATTAAGGTGTGGATAGTAGGTTAGGAGGAATTTAATTTTGTCACGTCGTTTGCCATTACTTCTTGTATTGTTATCTTTAACAGTTTTACTAGCTGGTTGTAGTATGGAAGACCCCATTGATCCTAGCAACGGATTTTGGGATAAGTATTTTGTATATCCTCTTTCATTTTCTTTAGATTGGTTTGCAGATCTTCCATATAGTAACTATGGTATATCTATTCTTATCGTAACGATTATTATAAGATTGTTGATTTTACCACTTACTTTAAAACAGATCCGTAGTTCTAAACAAATGCAAGAAATACAACCTGAAATAAAAAAATTAAAAGAAAAATATAAAACCGATCCAAAAAAGCAGCAGGAAGAAACCATGAGATTGTTCCAAAAACATGGAATAAATCCATTGGCGGGTTGTTTACCACTCATTGTGCAAATGCCGATCCTAATCGCTCTATATAATGCGATCATGCGTAATGCTGATATCAGCAGTAGCACTTTTTTATGGCTGCAATTAGGTGAAAGAGATCCTTATATTTTACCTATACTAGCTGCAATAACAACATATCTTCAAAGTAAGATGATGTCGTCTCAAATGAATAATCAAATGGCAGGTATGCAAGGGATTATGATGATATTCCCTGTACTTATATTTGTAATGGCACTTACATTCCCATCCGCCTTACCTTTATACTGGGTGTATGGTAATATATTTACAATTATTCAATCTTATTTTATATACGGAAACAAAAAAAGTAAGGCTCCAAAAGAGGGAGGTCTTTCTAAGTGAAAAAAATTTCTGTAACTGGTAAAACGATTGAAGATGCTGTTCAATCTGGTTTAGCGCAATTGAATACAACAGAAGACAAAGTAAAGGTACATATTATTGAGGAACCTACAAAAGGCTTTTTAGGTCTTATTGGTTCTAAAGATGCAAAGGTTGAGTTAGAGTATATTTCTGATGTTGTTGACGAAGCCTTTGAATTTTTAAAAGATATTGTGGACAAGATGAAGTTAGATGTCAGCGTTGAAATTGGGCAAAAAGATGATGAAAAATTTATTAATCTTACTGGATCAGAAGTCGGTATTTTAATTGGTAGAAGAGGACAAACATTGGATTCATTACAGTATTTAGTTAATATTGTTGCAAATCGATATGCTAATTCATACCATAGAGTTTTACTTGATGCAGAAAATTTTCGCCAAAAAAGGAAGAATACACTTGAGCAATTAGCTGGTAAGATTGCTGATAGAGTAATCAGATATAAAAGAGATGTTTCTCTTGAACCAATGACGCCACAGGATCGTAAGATTATCCATACTTATTTGCAGGAACATTCTAAAGTAAGTACTAAAAGTGAAGGAAAAGAACCTAATCGTTATGTGGTTGTTACTTTAAAGTGAGAAATTAATTTGACTTAAAACATTTTCTGCAATGGCTTATTATTTTTGTAATGAGCCATTGCTTTTTTACCATTTGGAACACGTAATGATTCAAATTTTAACTTTGAACATTTTAAATTCAGATAAATTAAGCAAGTATTTTTAATTTTGAAAGTGATTTTATGAATGATAAATTGATAAAAGGTAATATTACCGGATAAAGAGGTGTGTTCATGATTTCCGATACAATTGCCGCCATCTCAACACCACTTGGTGAAGGTGGTATTGCTATGATTCGTATTAGTGGTCCTGATGCAGTTTCCATTGTGGATACTATTTTTTATGCAAAACAGAAATGTTCTGAAATGAAAACTCATACTGTGCAATATGGATTCATAAAAGAATCTGATACAGGTTTAAAAGTAGATGAGGTTCTTGTAACTGTGATGTTAGCTCCAAGATCTTTTACAAAAGAAAATGTTGTTGAAATAAGTTGTCATGGCGGTTTAATCGCTGTTAAAAAAACATTGGAATTATTATTGCAAAATGGTGCTCGTTTAGCAGAACCTGGAGAGTTTACTAAAAGGGCCTTTTTAAACGGTAGAATTGATTTAACACAAGCTGAAGCAGTTATCGATCTTATTCGTTCTAAGTCAGATCGTGCTTATTCTGTTGCCATGAAACAAGTGGAAGGTACATTATCAGATAAAATTGTGAATTTAAGAAATCTAATCATTGAATTAATGGCTCATATTGAAGTGAATATTGACTATCCTGAACATGATGTAGAGGAACTTACTTATGCTTTTATTTCGGATAAATGCAACCAAGCTATTCAAATCATTGATGAATTATTAAAGAATGCAAATCAGGGAAAAATTTTAAGAGAAGGAATTGTTACTGCTATTATTGGAAGACCCAACGTTGGTAAATCATCTTTATTAAATTTATTAGCAAGGGAAAACAAGGCTATTGTTACTGATATTCCTGGAACAACACGAGATGTGATCGAAGAATACGTTACAGTTGGTGGAGTTCCTTTAAAATTATTAGATACGGCAGGTTTGAGAGAAACTAGTGATGTTGTAGAAAAAATTGGGGTTGAAAGATCAAAAGAATCCTTAAAGGAAGCGGAGTTAGTTTTATTTGTAGTTAATCAGAATGAGCCAATACATGTCGATGAAATGAAGTTATTTCAAGAAATTAAGAATAAGCAAGTTATTCTCGTTTTAAATAAAACAGATTTACCTAGTAAAATTGACCTAAACCAATTGAAAAATCAATTTAATGAAGAACAGATTGTACAAATGTCTATTAAAAATGAACAAGGGCAATCTGAATTAGAGAAGGTCATTGCAAACATGTTTTTTGATGGGAGAATAGAATCTACAGATTCTTCCTATGTAAGTAATGTAAGACACATTCATCTTTTAAATAAAGCAAAGAGATCATTAGAGGAAGCATTAAAAGGAACATACGATATTCCAATTGACATGCTTCAAATTGATATTAGAAATGCTTGGGAAGACTTAGGTGAGGTGATTGGAGATTCAGTGAGTGAATCTTTAATTGATCAAATTTTTTCTCAATTTTGCCTAGGTAAATAAATGAACTGATAATATAAAATGACTGAGTAAAGGAGGGTTTTAAAAATGGGATATCAAGCTGGTGAATATGATGTTATTGTCATCGGAGCTGGCCATGCCGGATGTGAAGCTGCATTAGCTGCTGCAAGAATGGGATGTCAAACATTATTAATTACAATTAATTTGGATATGGTTGCTTTTATGCCTTGTAATCCTTCTATTGGAGGACCAGCAAAAGGCCATGTTGTTAGAGAAATTGATGCTTTAGGTGGCGAGATGGGTAGAAATATTGACAAAACTTATATCCAGCTTAGGATGCTGAATACTGGAAAAGGACCTGCTGTTCATGCTTTGCGAGCCCAAGCAGACAAGTTTTTTTATCAGAATGCTTTAAAAGAAACGATAGAAAAACAAGATAACTTAACATTGCAACAAGGAATGGTAGAGGAATTAATTGTTGAAAATGGAATTTGCGTCGGTGTAATTACAAAAACTGGGGCAGAATTTAGAAGTAAAACAGTGGTTCTTACTACAGGTACTTATTTACGTGGGAAAGTCATCATGGGAGAAGTAATTTATGAAAGTGGCCCTAATAATCAACAGCCTTCTATTAAGCTTTCTGATTGTTTAAAATCATTAGGTTTTGATTTAGTTCGATTTAAAACAGGAACACCTCCTAGAGTTCACAAAGATACAATTGATTTTTCTAAAACTGAGGAGCAGCCAGGGGATAAAAATCCTAAACACTTTTCTTTTGAAACAACTAAAGGTATTAATAAAGAACAATTACCATGTTGGTTAACATATACTTCCAGAGAGACACATGAAACCATTAATAACAATTTATCTCGTGCTCCTATGTATTCTGGAGTGATTGAAGGTACAGGTCCGAGATATTGTCCATCTATAGAAGATAAAATTGTGCGATTTAGCGATAAACCAAAACATCAAATATTTTTGGAACCTGAAGGTAGGTACACTACTGAATATTACGTACAGGGTTTATCTACTAGTATGCCTGAAGATGTTCAGTTAAAAATATTACAATCCATTCCTGGTTTAGAAAATGTTCAGATGATGCGGACTGGTTATGCAATTGAGTATGATGCAATTGTACCTACTCAGTTGTGGCCTACATTAGAAACGAAAAGAATTTCAAATTTATATACTGCTGGTCAAATAAATGGAACTTCTGGATATGAAGAAGCAGCGGGCCAGGGAATTATGGCTGGGATTAATGCTGCTAGAAAAGTAAAAGGTGAGGAACCTGTTATTATTCAACGTTCTCAAGGTTATATCGGGGTTCTAATTGATGATTTAGTGACGAAAGGTACAAATGAACCGTATCGTTTATTAACTTCACGTGCAGAGTATCGTTTATTGTTAAGACATGATAATGCTGATTTACGCTTAACTCCTACTGGCTATGAAATAGGATTAATACCGGAGGAACGATATGTTAAATTTATGAAAAAAAGTAAAAAAATAGAAAATGAAATTATTCGACTTAAATCGACAAAAATCAAACCCAGTGTACAAGTACAACAAAAATTAGAAGAAATCAATTCTACTATATTAAATAATTCAGTTGATGCTGCATCGTTATTACGTAGACCTGAAATTCTTTATCATCATATTCAATTGTTTTCACCTTCTGAAGTTGAATTGACCGAGGAAGAAAAGGAACAGGTAGAAATACAAATAAAATATGCTGGATATATTGAAAAGCAACTTGTTCAGGTGGAGCGTTTAAAGAAAATGGAAAAAAAGAAAATACCTTCTGATATAGATTATGATGATGTACAAGGAATTGCTATAGAAGCAAGGCAAAAGCTATCTGATATAAGACCAATTTCAATTGGGCAAGCTTCAAGAATTTCTGGTGTAACACCTGCTGATATTTCTATTTTATTAGTTTATTTAGAACATTATAATAAAGTTGTGGCAGCGAGAAGAGGATAGTATGAATTATAAACAATTTTCTTTATTATTAAAAAAATATAATATGAGCATTTCTACTGAACAATGGGATTTATTTGAAAAGTATTATCTTATGTTGGTTGACTGGAATGAACGCATGAATTTAACTGCTATTACAGATAGAGAACAGGTTTTTATAAAACATTTTTATGATTCGATTTCTATAGCTTTTTATGTACCTATATCACAAATCAATACATTAGCTGATATAGGCTCTGGCGCTGGTTTCCCTAGTATCCCATTAAAAATCATGTTTCCTAATTTAAAGATATCCATTATAGATTCTTTAAAAAAAAGAATTCACTTTTTGAATCATTTAACAGAAGAGTTACACATGGTTGATGTGGATTGTATTCATGGTAGAGCTGAAGAACTTGGACGAAAGCAAAATCTCAGAGATCATTTTGATTTGGTAACTGCTAGAGCAGTCGCAAAATTAAATGTATTAAACGAATATTGTCTACCATTTGTGAAAGAGGGAGGACATTTCATAGCTATGAAAGGACCTAATACTTCCGATGAGGTAAATGAGGCAAGTAATAGTTTAATACAATTAAAAGGGTCGTTATTAAAGGTAGTTAATTTTCAATTACCAGATCATTCTGATCGAAATTTTATATTTATTCATAAAACAGGAAAGACCCCTAAAAAATTTCCTAGAAATCCTGGTACACCAATCAAAAAACCATTAGTATGATAATAATTTATTCAATCCTATATGTTCCACGTGAAACATGATATCATATTTAGATTGATTTATAATATGTTTATTATTTTTGTAATCGTTTAAAAGGTAAAAGTAATCTAATTGTGTTGAATAAATATTTTAAAATTTCAAGGTGATAGTTTATGAAATTTGCAGGAATATAGGAATGAATGGAGAATTTATAATTAATAAATAAATTCTTGCAAAGTACATATATAATATCCTACTAAATAGTAGTAACTTACACATAAAGCGACTTCATTTTTTTAATGTCCAATCATCTTAGGAAATGAATTTCATAAGGTTATTTTTGTTGATCAAGTAGTTAACCTAACATTTAATATAATATTTAAATAGATCTGTTGTTAGGTAAGATTAAACAGTGTAGACACAGCTAGTAGGAGAGATAGGTGGTAATGAAACAATGAAAGATCAGTTTACAAAGTTACTTGGATTTTCAGATCGAAACAGTGGTGAAGAGGTTAAAGCAATTTCAGTAGAGGACATTGTTCCTAGTCCATATCAACCAAGGGAAATTTTTGATGATGATAAGATTGATGAATTGAGCCAAACGATAAAAACACATGGTGTGATTCAACCAATAGTAGTACGAGTTAGGAATAGTAAATTTGAAATTATTGCAGGTGAGAGAAGATTTAGAGCAGTAAAAAAATTAAACTTAGAAACTATTCCAGCAATTATTAAAGAGTATAATGATTCTCAAGCTGCTTCAATTGCATTAATTGAAAATTTACAACGTGAAGGGCTAACTTCTATAGAGGAAGCTATTGCTTATCAGAAATTAATAGAAATACACCAATTAACACAAGAAAGCTTAGCTCAAAGAATCGGGAAAAGTCAATCTACAATAGCTAATAAACTTCGTTTACTAAACTTATCTGAGCCTGTAAAAAGTGCTTTGTTAACTAGAAGTATAACTGAAAGACATGCAAGATCTTTACTTTCATTGGACAGCGAAGAGCTGCAGATGAAGTTATTAGATGAAATAATAAAAAAAGACTTAAATGTAAAACAAACTGAGGCTAGGGTTAATCTTTATAAGGAAATTTCTAAAACAAAAAAAACGAAAAGAGTCTCTTTTTCAAAGGACATTCGGTTGGCAGTAAATACTATTCGTCAATCATTTGATATGGTGGTTGATTCGGGATTAAAGATAATAAAAGATGAAAAAGATTACGATGATTATTATGAAATATCTTTTAAAATACCTAAAAAAAATGATTCGTAAAAAAGTTTTGTTAAAGTAATGGTATCCACTTTTAATTAGAAAAAAATAATAAATGACTTATAGATCACAAAATAAAGATAAAGCTTCCATGTCATTATAGGGTGGAAGCTTTATTTTCATTTTAACTATTAAATCCAAAAATGTCTCAAATGGCTTGAATTATTCAAAATATATGTTTTTATAAAAACAATTCTGATATATAATATAATTAAACTATTAATTTACTTAAATACTAGTTTATCTTTTTTGATAATGGGGATAAGAATATGGATTATTAATACAACCATATTTTTTTGAATTGTATTTATTCGTTTGAAGTTTCTATTAATTTATAGTTTTGTTAATCTTTATATAAAGTTTTAAATTTTTTTATGAGGTGAAAGAGTATTGTCTAAGATAATTGCAATTACAAATCAAAAAGGTGGGGTTGGGAAAACAACAACCTCTATAAATTTAGGAGCCTCTTTAGCCACCTTAGGTAAAAAGGTATTATTAGTAGATATCGATCCCCAAGGAAACACAACTAGTGGTGTTGGAATCAATAAAGCCGATGTTGTTCATTGTATTTATGACGTGATTATTAATGATGTCCATCCAAAAGATGCAATTTGTAAATCTGAAATAGACAATTTAGATATCATACCAGCTACAATCCAATTAGCAGGTGCAGAAATTGAATTAGTACCCACCATTTCGAGGGAAATTAGGTTAAAAAAGTCTTTACAACTTGTAAAACATCTTTATGATTATGTATTAATTGATTGTCCACCCTCCTTAGGTATTTTAACGGTTAATTCATTAACAGCTGCAGATTCAGTAATTATACCTATTCAATGTGAGTACTACGCATTGGAAGGTCTGAGTCAGTTATTGAACACGGTTCGTTTGGTACAAAAACATTTAAATACAAACTTGCAGATTGAAGGCGTATTATTAACTATGTTAGATGCTAGAACAAATCTTGGTATTCAAGTTATTGAGGAAGTGAAAAAGTACTTTCAAGAGAAAGTGTATCAAACGATCATCCCTAGGAATGTTAGATTAAGTGAAGCACCAAGTCATGGAAAACCTATCATTACATATGATGCAAAATCAAAAGGAGCAGAAGTATATTTGGAACTTGCTAAGGAAGTGATTTCAATTGACTAAGCGTTTAGGTAGAGGTCTAGATGCTTTAATTCCAGATCTAGAGCTAAAAGAAGATGATAAAGTAATTGAGATAGGTTTATCGAATTTACGTCCTAATCCATATCAACCACGGAAAAATTTTGTAGAGGATAAAATTGATGAGTTAGCATCATCTATAAAGGAACACGGTGTAATCCAACCTATCATAGTAAGACAAGTATTAAGAGGGTATGAAATTATAGCAGGAGAAAGAAGATGGCGTGCTTCCAAAAAATGTGGGTTAAAAACGATACCTGCTGTAGTTCGTGCTTTTACTGATCAACAAGTCACGGAGATTGCATTGATTGAAAATTTACAACGTGAAGATTTGAACCCGATGGAAGTTGCAGTTGCTTATCAATCACTGATAGAGCAATTTGATATTACTCAAGAAGAGTTATCAGTTAAAGTTGGGAAATCAAGGTCACATATTGCAAATTTTTTACGTTTACTTCAGTTGCCTAATGTAATTAAACAACATGTTTCACGTGGAACATTATCTATGGGACATGCAAGAGCAATAGTCGGATTAAAAGATAATGCAATAAAACAAGAGATGACAAATTTAACAATTAAAAATGAGTGGAGTGTAAGAGAATTAGAAAAAGCGATTCAAAATACGCAAGAAACGAAAAGTAAGAAGAAAAAAACAAAAACAAATAATCCGTTTATTACTCAAATTGAGGGTGAACTTAGAGAAAAGTATAAAACTACAGTAAAGATTAAAAACAATCAAAAAGATAAAGGAATAATAGAACTTTCTTATTACTCTAAAGATGATTTGCAAAGATTGTTAGATTTATTATAGTAAAATGACGATGATATAAATGAATATAAAAGAACATACCAATTCAAGTCAATTTTAATGAAATATCCTTCTAAAATGATTGATGTATGGTATGTTTTTTTATAACTTGAGCATTTATACGGGCACCCAAAATAAAGCGCATTGGATGAATTATATATATAATTATAAGATGATGGTAAATAATGATATAAAAAGGAGAGATATGATGCAACTGAGATATTTTGATAATGCGGCATCATCTTGGCCTAAACCAACAACAGTCGTAGAGGCGATGAATGAAGTCGTTGTAAAATTTGCGGCAAATCCAGGTAGAGGTAGCCATCAAATGGCGGTACAGGCAAGCAGAGTTTTATTTCAAACAAGGATAGAGTTGGCCAAATTGTTTGGGATTAAAGATCCAAATCACATTTCATTTTGTTTAAATACAACGGAAGCTTTGAATTTAGCGATTAAAGGATTGTTAAAAGAAAATGAACACGTCATATGCACAAGCGTAGAGCATAACTCTGTAAGAAGACCTTTAGAATATTTAAAAAAGAAATTAAATTTAAATATTACATATTTAAAAACAAATGTCTTAGGTCAAATCAACCTAAAAGATGTAGAAAGATCAATTCAATCCAATACTAAACTAATTATTTGTAATCATAGTTCAAACCTATTAGGAAGTATCTTACCGATTGAACAAATAAACAAGATTGCCAAAGAAAAAGGTGTGATTACACTTGTGGATGGAGCACAAACTGCTGGACTTCTTCCAATAAATGTTGAGGAAATGGGGATAGATATATTAGCTTTTCCAGGTCACAAAGGTTTATTAGGTCCACAAGGAACAGGTGGGATCTATATTCATCCCGATATTGAGGTGGAACCTTTAATCCATGGTGGAACTGGAAGTCAATCTGAAAACATAGAACAACCTATAATTAGACCAGATCGTTATGAATCAGGAACACAGAATACACCAGGAATAGCAGGACTAAAGGAAGGAGTTAGTTATGTCTTGCATGAGAGTGTAGAGAAGATCCATTCGAAAGAATGGAAGCTCACACAAAGACTAATGGAAGGGTTATTAAAAATCCAAACAGTAAAAATATTAGGACCAAAGTTAGGGGATAATAAAACAGGAATTACTTCATTTAATATTGAAGGAATGGAAGCTTCAAGTGTTGCTTTCAGCTTAGATCGAAATTATAATATTGCAGTACGATCAGGGTTTCACTGTTCACCATTAGCACATGAAACAGTAGGAACACTCGAATTAGGTGCTGTGAGAGCTAGTGTTGGATATTTTACAACAGTAGAAGAGATTGATTATTTATTAGAAGCAGTGAAAGAAATAGTGCAAAAAAATAAAAGGTAAGAAAAAACTTAGAAAATTGATTACTTAAATTGTACGATTATAAGACTGGTGTTCTAAATATTGAGTGGAATATTGAATAGAATGGGCTATAATTTTAGACATTTCGACAACTAAGTTTAAGCGAGTGTTTTGCAAAACGAAGTATTCCATAAAACCACTAACATTAACAATACCAGTTACATGGATATTTCCTACAGAGGGTAAACTTTTATTTACTCCAGCACCAGGTTTTAAAGGACCACTTCCTACCTGAATATAGCCAACACTTGTGAGTTTTCCTAGACAGGCATCAACAGCGATAATGAAAGGATTATGATATTTATTTTTTATATCAGACAACTTATCATTTAAATTTACAGCATGAACAGGCTCCTCTAAAGTTCCATATATATCGAAAGTGCAGTTATTAAATTGACTGAGATGATAACCAACAAGAGGTCCTAAAGAATCTCCAGTAGAACGATCAGAGCCAATACATAATACAACGATTTTACGATCTGAAACCTCAGTAGATAATAATTGATATACACCATTTGTCAACTGTTTTTTATGATCTGGATCTTTATAAGATACTTTATAAGATTTTGATGTTAATTTATTATTCTTAGAGCCTAATTTCATAATAGTCCTCCTCTAAATATAGCTAAAGATTTTATTGCAAAAATATATTTATCTATTTAACTCGCTATAAAAAATAATTGATAAAAGAAGAATTACTTTACTAGTATACGAATGTAATCTATGATTTATACTACCTTTAAATAAAAAAATGAGGTTATCATGAAATGGAAATGTTAATTGCCTTTGATTCAACACAACAAGCCTTAAGAGCAGAGATGCTATTGGAATATGCAGAATTAGAAATTGACACTTGTCCGACACCTAAAGAAATTACAGCAGGATGCGCTCTATCAATAGAGTTTAAAAGGGAAGATTTAGAAATGGTCAAAAATATCATTTATTCAGAAAAAGTTGATATAAAGGGTATTTTTGAAAAGAAAAATAATCAATATGTTATTGTCAATTAATTTGTAATTTAAGAGAGGTGTGAAATTAGA
The DNA here is from genome assembly GCF_009910845.1 of Chengkuizengella marina. Lineage (GTDB taxonomy): Bacteria > Bacillota > Bacilli > Paenibacillales > KCTC-33759 > Chengkuizengella > Chengkuizengella marina. The sequence continues at coordinate 23,144 of NZ_SIJB01000023.1, forward strand.
TGGAGAATAATCAATTTCAGATGGGTGATGTAGTACAAATGAAAAAACAACACCCATGTGGAACAAATGAAATGGAAATCATAAGGATGGGAATGGACATCCGAATAAAATGTTTAGGATGTCAGCATAGTGTTCTAATGCCAAGAAGCAAGTTTGTAAAGAGAATGAAAAAAGTATTAAGGTCAAAAAATGAGTGATTTTAATTTAAAATTCATATATGTATTCAATTGTTTAGCCATAAGTCTAATATCATTTATCTTAAAAAAAGTCTCACTCAAAAGTGTAAAAATGAATAAGTTAAAGTAAAGTTCAATTTTTGAGGAGATTTGACCGATGAACACTGATAACGAGAAAAATAAAGGGAAAAAAATTCAATCTATTCACATTATCGCTTATTCATTTGGTGTCATATTAGGATATATTGTAGGATATTTACAGCATTCATAAGTAAAGCTAAAAAACCGATCAAATCATTATCGGTTTTTTAGAAAGTAATTATTCGTTTTTTGGTGCACGGCTCCACTTACGATTGTGATTTTCATTTTGAGGGAAATGATCTCCCTTTTTTAAATTAACAATTTTTGGATCGGTGATTCCCATATGAAAGGATTTTTCACCTATCTCAATGTATTTTCCATCATTAGGAACTTTATCACCAGGTTCAAATTCTGTTTTTTCTCCCATTGTAATCCCTCCATTTTGTTGAAGTTCAATTATAAATTTCCCCAACAATAGCAATTATATAAATGACTAATTTATCCAGATTAAATTAAAAATATTTATCTTCTCAATTTATAAACCAAGACTTATATACCTTATATAATTATAGAGGATACAAAATTTGCAAAAGGAATTAAATATGTTGAATTAAAATCAAATTTTTGATATATTAGTCTATGTGCGAGTAAAATAAGCTAGTCTCGCTCCTTGCTCCTATTAAAAGGGGCCGTTAGTCCAAGAGGAGGTGAAATAAACATGCGCAAATATGAATTAATGTACATTATCCGTCCTGACATTGAACAGGAAGCGGTTGATGCAGCAGTAGAAAAGTTCCAAGGTATCATTAATAATGGTGGCGGAGAAATCACGAAACATGATGTGTTGGGAAAGCGTCGTCTAGCGTATGAGATCGATAAATTCCGTGATGGGGTCTATGTTCTTGTTAACTTTTCAACTGAATCAGCAGTTGTTGATGAACTTGATCGCGTGATGAGAATTTCGGATGAAGTTGTCCGTCATTTGGTCGTTAATGATGTTGCTTAAGGTATGTTTGAAGTCTGAGAGGGGGTTAGCTGATGAATCGTTCTATTCTAATTGGTAGATTAACAAAGGATCCTGAACTTCGTTATACACCATCAGGTGTTGCGGTAACTCAATTTACTTTAGCGGTGGATCGTCCTTTTACAAATGGGCAAGGTCAAAGAGAAGCAGACTTTATCAATATTGTAACTTGGAGGAAGTTAGCTGAAACTTGTGCAAATTATTTGCGAAAAGGTCGGTTAACAGCAGTTGAAGGAAGAATTCAGGTACGAAATTATGAAAACAATGAAGGAAGACGTGTTTATGTTACTGAAATTGTTGCAGACAATGTAAGATTTCTGGAATCCGCAAACACTCAACGGGATGATCAGCATAATCAAGATATTGGAATGCCAGTTGAACCTTCAAGAAAACCAATGAATCAAGATCCTTTTTCAGATGATAGTAAACCTATCGACATATCGGATGATGACTTACCATTTTAATGATGAAATATACCTTGGAAGGAGATGAAAACTCAAATGAGCGAAAATAAAACAGAAGAACGTAATGAACAGCGATCCGAACGTCCTGAACGCAGAGAGCGTAAATTTGGCGGTGGAGGTCGTAGAGGTGGAAGAGGCAAGCGACGTAAAGTATGTTATTTCACAGTAAATAAAATCAAACATATTGATTATAAAGATATAGATACATTAAAGAAATTTATTAGTGAAAGAGGTAAAATTTTACCTCGTCGAGTAACTGGTACTTCTGCTAAGTATCAACGTGAATTAACAATTGCGATTAAACGTGCACGTCAAATTGCATTGTTACCATATACAACGGAATAGTTTTTGATAAAAAGACACTGAGGGAAATCCTTATTGTCTTTTTTTCTTAGTTAAACAAGCAAATTCCTTATTTATGATATAATAAGATAATCTAAATGATATACTATGCTTGTATCAAACTAGAGAACATAAATGCATGAGGTGAATACATTGTTAAAATATAGCTGGAAATCTTTTTTATGGAGTTTAGCGTACATATTAATTTTATTATCTTTATTTACACCGCTTAGTATCATTACATTTAGCATTATGTTAGTTCCAGCCATTATTTTAGCTGTTACCTTAAACAAAAAAACGCTTGTGTTACAATATATGATCAGTATTCTTATTTGTAGTTTTATTTTTCCCCCTTTATCCATTGGTATTGTGATACTATCGTTATTTATTTTGATTCCTTCCATTATAATGAGTAGTTTATATAAAAAGGAATCTGCTGCTGTGACCATTGTTATAGGTACGATTACGATGTTGGTGTTATTTGTTTCAGTGTTATTTGTTGGTTCTTTATTGGATTTTAATATCTCTACTGCAATGGAAGAACTAGTAAATGAAGTTGTGCTTCAATATCCTGAATTAAGCGAAATAACTACGGAACAAACACTGATGATGCTCCAAAATATGCTACCATTTTACCTTATAATGAGCTCAGTATTCATCGTTGTAATCTCCCATTGGGTAAGTCGTGTAATACTTCAAAAAATGGACATACAGATTCCTAAGATGAAACCGATAAAGGATTGGAAATTACCTAAATCATTAATATGGTATTATTTAGGGGCATTGCTGTTACAATTATTTATGAATCCAGAAGAAGGTTCATATACTATGTTAATTACTGTAAACTTAATTCCCTTGTTATCATTTATTTTCTCTATCCAGGCGATTTCGTTTATATTTTATATTGCAGATTTAAAAAAATGGAGGTTTCTCCCAATTTTAGGCATTGTTCTATATCCATTTATGTATTTTGTATATAGTTTTTTAGGAATGTTAGATATTGCGTTTGATATTCGTAAAGGATTTACCACGTGAAAAGTAAGAAAAAAACATAAGGAGCGATACTCATATGCCGAAGTTTCTTATGAATCGATGGCAAAACCTTCATACCATATTTAGTTATATTTTATTTTTTGCTCTCATTATTGTACTGTTCATTTATGAATGGATGATAGCTATTGTTGCATTAGCTATAGGCATTGTTTTGTTGTTATTATCCATAAGAGCAGACAAAACGTTCCATAAAGACCTTCATGATTATGTCATGACGCTTTCACATCGTGTTAAAAAAGCTGGAAATGAAGTCATTCATGAGTTGCCAATAGGTATGATTTTATATGATGAGGAAAAAAAGATTGAATGGCATAATCCCTATATTGCTCAAATGTTAGGAAAGGAATCTGTTATTGGGGAATCTTTATTAGAGTTTTTTCCTACATTGGTAGAAGAACAAGAGAACAAAGAAGTTGAAATATTTATTAACGAACAACATTATCAAATTTTGAAAAAAGATGATGAAAGATTAATTTACTTTACAAACATCACTGACTTTAAAAACCTAAGTATGAAACATGAGCAAGAAAAACTAGTGATGGGTATTATCATGATGGATAATGTGGATGAAGCAACTCAAGGAATGGATGACAAAACTCGTAGTTTGGTTTTAGCTCAAATCATTAGTGAACTTACAGAATGGTCCAATCAATTTGGTTTTTATATGCGTAGAATTTCATCAGACAAGTTTTTAATGATTATGAATCAAAAGGTATTACAATCATTAGAGGGGTCTCGCTTCGAGATATTAGATACGGTTCGAGATATGACCGCTGACTTAAAAATACCTTTAACATTAAGTATAGGTATATCGTCAGGCGTGGAAAATGTAATTGAGCTCGGATCTATTATGCAAACGAGTTTAGATATTGCACTGGGTAGAGGTGGTGATCAGGCTGCTGTGAAAGCAGGGGGGAACCTTACTTTTTATGGCGGTAGATCTAATGCAGTTGAGAAAGGGACTAGGGTTAGAGCAAGAGTGATTTCACATGCCCTTAGAGAGTTGATTAGGGATAGTAATAATGTGATGATTATGGGGCATGTTTATCCAGACCTAGATTCGATTGGCGCTGCTATTGGATTATTAAAAGCGGCTCGTCTTAGTGATAAAAAAGGATATATCGTTTTGGAGGATGTTAATCCTTCCATACAGTCGTTGATGGATGAAATTGAAGATCATGAAATATTAAAAGACAGCTTTATTTCACCAGAACAAGCATTGCAATTAATAGATAACCATACGTTAGTATGTGTAGTAGATGCCCATAAAGCTTCAATGGTTCCAGAACCAAAATTACTTCAAATTTCACAACGAATTTTTGTTGTAGATCACCATAGAAGAAGTGAGGAATTTATAAATGATGCAACACTTGTGTATATTGAACATTATGCTTCATCGACCTGTGAGCTAGTCACTGAAATTTTACAGTATTTTCACGATAAAATATCACTTGATAAATTAGAGGCGACTGCAATGCTTGCAGGCATCGTTGTAGACACAAAAAGTTTCTCATTACGAACTGGAGCTAGAACGTTTGAAGCTGCATCATTTTTACGTAGAAATGGAGCAAATTCCTCTACCGTACAAAGGATGTTAAAAGAAGATTTGCAGGAATACTTACAACAAATTGAGATTATAAAAAATGCTAAAATTGTTTATGATCATATTGCTATAGCGGTTGGAAAACCAAATCACAAAAATTCACAGTTGATCATTGCAAAAGTAGCTGATACATTGTTAAATATGACAGATGTTATGGCTTCTTTGGTCATTAGTGAACGACCTGATGGAAAAGTGGGGTTAAGTGCTAGATCATTAGGAGAAGTGAATGTTCAAATCTTAATGGAAAGAATGGGTGGTGGAGGCCATTTTTCCAATGCGGGAGCACAGGTTGAAGGCAACGTTGAAGAAGTCTCTGAAAGGTTGGAGCAAGTGTTGTCTGAAGTAATTAAGGAAGAGGGGTTATTAAAATGAAAGTAATCTTTTTACAAGATGTGAAAGGACAAGGCAAAAAAGGTGAAGTTAAAAATGTATCTGAAGGTTATGCTAGAAACTTTTTAATTCCCAGAGGATTAGTAAGTGTAGCTACAGGCTCTAACGTAAAACAATTAGAACAAAAGAAAAAATCTGAGCAAAAAAAGAAAGATCAGCAAAAACAAGATGCAGAGTTGCTTGCTAAAAAAATAGAGTCCACTACAATTGAGATGAAAACAAAAGCTGGTGAAGGTGGGCGTTTATTTGGTTCTATTACAAATAAACAAATTGCAGAAGAATTAAAGAAACAGAAAATAGTAGTTGATAAAAGAAAGATTGAATTAGATTCTCCTATTCGTACCCTAGGCGCTACAAAAGTCCCGATTAAAATACATCCAGAAGTAACAGCAGTCGCTAAAGTACAAGTGACAGAAGAATAATTTGAAATAGATCAAAGGGGAAGTTCAAGATGAGTGGTGAGACGTTTTTTGATCGCATACCTCCGCAAAATATTGAAGCAGAGCAGGCTGTATTAGGAGCGATTTTATTAGATAGTGAAGCATTAATTGCTGCTTTGGAAATCATTAAAGAAGACGATTTTTATAAAACCTCTCATCAGCGGATTTTTGAAACCATTATTTCTTTAGGAGAGGACCAGGAACCCATAGATTTAGTTACCGTTACTGCTAGATTACAAGATCAGCAGTGGTTAGAAGATGTGGGTGGAGTTAGTTATTTGTCAGAACTTGCAAATGCAGTACCAACTTCAGCAAATATTGATTATTATGCTAGAATTATTGAAGAAAAGTCTATTTTAAGAAAATTAATTAGAACTGCAACACAGATCGTTAGCAATGGATATACAAGTTCTGAAGATATCAGCAATCTATTAGGTGAAGCAGAACAGAAAATATTAGAGATTTCCAATCGAAGACAAAACAATGGATTCGTTGCTATTAAAGATGTGTTGATGGACGTGTTTGAACAAGTTGAGTTTTTATATAATCATAAAGGTGGAATCTCAGGAGTACCTTCTGGATTTACAGATTTAGATAAAATGACTACAGGTTTTAAACCGAATGATTTGATCATCGTAGCCGCAAGGCCTTCTGTCGGTAAAACGGCATTTGCATTAAACATTGCACAGAATGTGGGAGTACGGGCAAAAGAAACTGTAGCCATATTTAGCCTTGAGATGTCAGCAAGTCAATTGGTTCAACGTATTATTTGTGCTGAATCCAATGTAGATGCTGGTCGATTAAGAACAGGTGCACTTGAAGAAGAGGACTGGGAGAAAATGACGATGGCGATTGGAGCTCTCTCTGAAGCAAACATCTTTATTGATGATTCGCCTGGTCTAACCGTTTCTGAAATACGCTCTAAATGCCGTAAATTAAAACAAGAACAAGGATTAGGCATTATTTTGATTGATTACTTACAGCTGATACATGGAAGAGGTAATAGAGACAACAGACAACAAGAGGTTTCGGAGATTTCTAGAAATTTAAAAGCACTAGCTAGAGAATTAGAAGTTCCTGTTATTGCATTATCGCAGTTAAGTCGTGGAGTTGAGCAAAGACAGGATAAAAGACCGATGATGTCAGATTTACGTGAATCGGGATCTATAGAGCAGGATGCAGATATTGTTGCCTTTTTATATAGAGATGATTATTATAACCAAGAATCTGAAAAGAAAAATATTATTGAAATTATTATTGCTAAACAACGTAATGGACCTGTTGGTACAGTAGAGCTTGTATTTTTGAAAAATTATAATAAATTTGTTAATTTAGATCGATCACATGAAGTTACTGATGCAATGGCTCAGTAATGTGATAGATAGAATGATAACTATATTTCCGAACGATTTTATTTTTTTTAATAGAATTGTTCGTTTTTTATTGACTTTAATAGTCTACATTGCTAAACTTAGGATGCTGATTAAAGAAAACATTAAAATCATAGCAAGTTTTACTCTTTATGAGTAATTCAATATATAGGTATATCATCTACTGGGAGGTAATTATAATGTCTACTGTAGTTGTTGTTGGAACGCAATGGGGAGATGAAGGAAAAGGTAAAATTACAGACTATTTAGCTGAAAGTGCTGAGGTCGTTTCCAGGTATCAAGGCGGGAATAACGCTGGACATACCATTATTATTAACGGAGAAAAATACAAACTCCACCTAATACCTTCAGGCATTTTTTATGATGATAAAGTATGTGTGATTGGAAATGGAATGGTAATTCATCCAGAAGCTTTAATTAAAGAAATTAACTATATACATGAAAATGGATTTAAGACAAATAATTTAAAAATTAGCGATCGTGCCCATGTTATTATGCCTTACCATATCCTTTTAGATAAACTGGAAGAGAAACGTAAAGGTGATAATAAAATTGGTACAACAGGTAAAGGAATAGGTCCATGTTATATGGATAAAGCAGCACGAAATGGGATTCGTATTTCTGATTTAATGGATGAAGAATTATTTGAAGAAAAGTTAAGAAGGATGGTAGAAGAGAAAAATCAAGTCATCAAAAGTGTATTTGGAGAGCAACCTTTAGATGTCGAAACCATTTTAACACAATATAAAGGGTATGCAGAAACAATTCGTCCTTATGTAACCGATACTTCGGTTGTATTAAATGATTTGATTGATGAGGATAAAAAAGTCTTGTTTGAAGGCGCGCAAGGAGTTATGTTAGATATTGACCAAGGTACTTATCCGTTTGTAACCTCTTCAAATCCTAGTGCTGGTGGTGTATGTATTGGTTCAGGAGTTGGACCTACTAAAATCAATCAAGTTATTGGGGTAGCTAAAGCGTATACAACTAGAGTAGGAGACGGACCATTTCCAACGGAGTTAAACAATGAAATTGGGAATTATATTCGTGAAACTGGAAAAGAGTATGGAACTACAACTGGTAGAGCTCGTAGAGTAGGATGGTTTGATAGTGTTGTCGTTCGCCATGCAAAAAGGGTAAGTGGGATTACAGGTTTATCTCTTAACTCTATTGATGTATTAACAGGTTTGGAAACATTAAAAATATGTACGGGATATAAGCATAAAGGTGAAATAATAAAACATTATCCAGCCAATTTAAATATGTTAGCTGAATGTGAAGCAGTATATGAAGAACTTCCTGGCTGGAATGAAGATATTACTGGTGCAAAAACATTGGATGATCTGCCTAAACAAGCGAGAAACTTTCTAGAAAGAATAGAAACTTTGACAGGTATTCCAATTGCGATTTTCTCAGTTGGACCAAATCGTGAACAAACCAATCAAATTAAATCGATTTATGAATCATAGGATTTCTTTAAATAAAAGATTTAACATGAAACCCGGTCCTTCCGGGTTTTTTATTTTTTAGAGCGATATTGATCCATAATATGTGGTTTGTTTAATGGATAAAATTAAAAATAAGAATGATTTTTGAGAAATATAGGAATGAAATTCCATCTTTCTAGTCAATACTGTGAAGTATAGTTGCAAAAACGGTAGTATTGGCAGGAGGATGAATATGAAATTCATTGGTTGGTTAGGTAAAATATTGTTTCAAACGATTTTAGTAAGTATTCTTACCTTGTTTATTGCATGGTTTATGGTCAATTTATATGTTGACCGTTTAATGGGTCAATTAGATATAGAAAATACATTGCCCAAGATACAAATATCAGATGTACTATCTTATTTTGTGAATCAAGATAATTTTACAAGTAATGAGCAAGAATCAAACTCTTCATTAGAGGAGTTTATTAATGAACATGAACAGCAAAATACAGATCCAGAAACAGTAGAAAATGAAGTATTAGATGATTTTACTGATTCTCAAGAGGGTGATCTTGATGCAGTTGAGGTGTGGAATCAACAAGAGAATGCTGGAGGCTCTAAAGATATGGTCTCAGATGAAGTTTTATTTACAGCTGAAGCATTTACACAAACTAAGGATTTACTTTCTGATGAGGATAAAATGATGATCTTTTCACTAATTATATCCAATTTACCTCAAGGTAAGCTTCAAGAACTATCCACCATGATGGAAGAAGGAATAACAATAAATGAGTTAGTAGAAATAGAGTCGATTATGAAAGAGTATTTAGATGAAGCAGAATATAATCAATTGGTCACAATATTGGAAAAATATTAAACTACCAATAAGTTGATAAAGGGAGGTAAGCTATGTTAAAGTAAAAAGAAAATAATATGAGGGGACTTATGTATGAAGTTTAAATTGGGGCAAAAAGAGAGAAAGACACGCCCAAGGTTATCTAGAAAGTCGAATCATAAAATTCAAGATGTTGTATCTATCGCAAAAAATGAAGTTAGCAATTTGCATTTCTGGCTCATAGCAATCGTTATAGCGGCACTTTTTATATCCATAAGCATAGCATCTATCTATTTTTATATACATAAAAATACAAATCAAATCTACCATGTGTATTTCGGGGAAGAAAAAGTTGGGACTGTTTCTGATCAGCAGGTTATAAAAGATTTAGTAGCTGAAAGAGAGGAAGCACTAAATAACCAAAACCCTGATTTTGAGGTGCAATTAAACGTAGATCAAATTCGTTTTGAAAGTGAATCAGGATATAAACTAGTAAGTGATGACGAAGAAGTACTTGCTCAAGTTTCAAGAAGATTGCAGTCTCATGTCGTAGGTGTTGAGTTGGTAGTAGATGGTAAATTTATAGCTATCGTTAAAGATGAGGAAACAGCACAACAAATTTTAGAACAAATTAAAAGTAAATATACTGTAGAAGAGTCAATAGAAAAAGTAGAAAATGAAGTTGCTGTTTTATCAAAAAAACAAACAGATGAACCCAAAGTACAATCTACTTTAAAAGAAGTCAACTTTGTAGAAGAGGTTGAACTCAATGCGGTTGATACTCAACCTGAAAACATTAAGAATCCAGAAGATGTTCTTACTTCATTGCAAACCGGTGATAATGTAAATAAAAAATATACTGTAGTTGAAGGAGATTGTATTACTTGTATCGCTACGAAGTTGGACATTCCTTCTTGGGTCATCTATGAAAATAACAATTTGAGTGAAGATAGTATATTAAATATTGGTGATGAGCTGGATGTAACAGTAATAGAGCCAGTACTTTCTGTAGAAACGGTAGAGGAAGTAGTAGAGGTAATAGATATTGGTTATGATATAGAACCTATATATGATGATACATTAAAAGAAGGAAAAACCGTCATTGTTACAAAAGGAAAAAATGGTAAAAAAGAAAAAATTTATAAAGTATTCAAAACAGATGGTAGAGAACTTGATCAGAGTAAAAGGGAAACAATTAGTGAAACTGTCTTAATAGAACCTGTTAATGAAGTTGTAAGAAAAGGAACAAAGATTGTTCCTGGTGCAGGGACTGGTAACTTTAGATGGCCGTTAGTTAGTCCATCGATCACTAGTTATTATGGATACAGATGGGGTAGGCTTCATGCCGCTTTAGATATGGTATCAGGAAATAGAAAGATTCTCGCAGCAGATACAGGGACAGTTGTTTCTGCAGGATGGAATGGTTCTTATGGGAATGCTATTGTAATTGATCATAATAATGGATATAGAACACTGTACGGGCATCTAAGCTCCATTCATGTGTCTGTAGGTATGAATGTAGAAAGAGGAGAACAAATCGGTGTGATGGGGAGCACTGGAAACTCAACGGGTCCTCATTTACATTTTGAAATTATAAAAAATGGAGTTCAGAAGAATCCATTAATATATTTAAATTAATGTCAATATAAAATATAATGATAGATAGTGAGGTTCTTTACCCCACTATCTTTTTTTATAACATGAGAGACTCCGATAGGAGTTTTTGTTTATATAATTGAAGTTCATATAAAAAAGGCAGGTGTCAGTATGTTTGGGAAAATATTAGTTGTTGATGATGAACAACCTATTGCAGATATATTAAAATTCAATTTAGAAAAAGAAGGGTATCAGGTAGTGTGTGCATTTGATGGAAATACGGCAGTCAAAATGGCATATGAAGAAAAACCTGATCTTGTATTGTTAGATTTGATGTTACCTGAAAAAGATGGCATGGACGTATGCCGGGAAATTAGAATGAAGTTGAACACACCCATCATTATGCTTACAGCAAAGGATACGGAATTAGATAAAGTACTTGGATTAGAAATGGGAGCAGATGATTATGTAACTAAACCGTTTAGCACTAGGGAGATTTTAGCCAGAGTAAAAGCCCATTTACGTAGACAGTCTAAAACATTGGACCAAGTAAACAATCAAAACCAAGGATTAAAAATACATGATCTGTTTATCGATACAGAGATGTATGTTGTATATAAGGATACTGCAGCTTTGGATTTAACACATCGAGAGTTTGAGTTGATTCATTATTTAGCAAAAAATAAAGGGAAAGTGATGACAAGAGAGCATTTATTGCAAGCGGTATGGGGTTATGAATATTTAGGTGAAGTTCGGACAGTAGACGTCACCATACGTCGACTAAGAGAGAAAATAGAGGAAGACCCTAGTAAACCAAAGTATATTATTACAAGAAGAGGATTAGGCTATATAATGCTCAATCCTCAAACAGGAGGTTCCTGATGAATGAAAGGAACACGTTTCTTTCAAACAATACAAGTTAAGTTAATTATTATTTATGTATTGCTCATTTTAATTGCAATGCAATTGATTGGAATTTATTTTATTCGTACGATGGAAAATTCGGTCATTAATAATTTTACTGATTCTTTAAACAATGATGTTAATTTATTATCTAATATTGTTCAAAATTATTTAGAACCAAGCAATGATGACACAGGTTTAAATGAAAAAGACCTTCAAACTATCGTTGAAAATTGGAGTACTATTATCGGATCACAGATCCAAGTAATCGATGCAGATGCCATCGTAAGAAGTTCCTCGAATCAACCAGATATCATAGGTCAAAAAATTACACAACCTGCACAAGTCATTCGTGCTATTAATGGGATACAAGTGCCATTATGGGATGTAAAAGATAGTAGTAACATTAGAAAAAAAGCAATCGCTAAACCTGTTAAAAATGATGATAATAAGGTCATTGGTGCGATTTATATTTCTGCCTCAACTGAGGAGTTATTCCAAACGATTAATAATATTAAACAAATTTTTATAGCAGGTACAATTATTGCCCTCGTACTTACGGTTATGTTAAGTGTTGTTCTATCTAACACGATTACACAGCCTATTAAAATGATCACAAAAAAAGCAAAAGCATTAGCAGATGGAAAATATAATCAAGAAGTTGTTATTAGAAGCAGTGATGAAATAGGACAGTTAGGTTTTGCTTTTAATCATATGGTACAACGTCTAAAAGATGCTCTTTCCTCAAATGAAGAAGAAAAAAATAAAATTGCATCCATATTGTCAAATATGAGTGATGGAGTGATTGCCACAGATGATAAGGGTAAAGTGATTGTCATTAATTTACGTGCAGAACAAATGTTGGATATTCATGAAGAGGATGTCTTAGGGAGAGAAATAGCAGATATTCTGGGTACTTCTAAAGAAGAGATTGGACGTTATGTTTTAGGAGAACAGAACTCTGATATGATAGAATTGCCGCGTCATGAAGAAGCTGAGCCTTTGCAAGTCAAGGTAACTTTTACACCTATTCAACGTAGAGGAAGAGGGGTTACAGGAACCATTATTGTTTTACAGGATGTGACTGAGCAAGAAAAACTTAATCAGTCTAGAAGAGAGTTTGTGGCCAATGTTTCTCATGAATTGAGAACACCTCTTACAACGATAAAAAGTTATTTAGAGGCTTTAGAGGATGGTGCTTTGAATGAGGCTGATCTCGCGAAACGATTTGTTGGTGTGACTCGTAATGAAGCAGACCGAATGATTAGACTTGTAAATGATTTACTTCATTTATCTCGATATGATTCAAATCAAATGGTTGTTATGAAAAGAGAAACTGAAATCAAGCAAATGTTAGAGGATGTTGTAGATCGCTTTTCCTTTCAATTAAATCAGCGTAATATTAAATTAATGCTTTCAATCGATCCATCTATCTATACCCTCATGATTGATCCAGATAAAATAGATCAGGTATTAGACAATTTAGTATCTAATGCGATTAAATATACGGCTGATGAAGGAGAAATTATAATTAACTGTAGAAGAAAAGGGCAGGATTGGATTGAGATTTCAGTTGAGGATAATGGATTAGGAATTCCTAAAAAGGATATACATCGTATTTTTGAACGATTTTATAGAGTTGACAAGGCTAGATCACGTAATATGGGAGGGACTGGTTTAGGTCTTTCCATTGCAAAAGAAATTATTAACGCACATGGTGGAGAAATCACTTTAGAATCAGAGCTTCATAAAGGAACAAAAGTGACTTTTATTATACCGACTTTTCATCTGGAAGGTGAGCAGAAATGATGGAAAAAATAAAATCACTCATACTTACTTTATTAGTTTTTTTCAGCTTGTTTCAAAGTTATTTATTAGTATATAGTAAACCTGATTTTAATCCAGTAAATCAAGATGAGTATATTGATACAAGATTAAATGGTTCTCAGGAAAATGTAGTGAATATGATTTTCCCGAAACACATGGTATTGCATTTTGGTGATGACAAGCATACGATGGTATATCCGAATTTTAAGTTTTACAATGATATCTATGAGAAAATATCACAAAGAACCTTTGAAAGTTTCAGATCTGTCACCCTTTCACCAGTTGAAAAAGTAAAAATGAGAGAATATCAAGGGCTTGAATTAGAATTTATGGATGGAATTCCTGTGCAATGGTTGGAAAATAAGATGCAGGTTAATTCTGAAAGTATCAATCGTAATGTTAGCATAAATAAAATATGGATTTATGTGACTGAAAATCAGGAAATAAGAACTTTATTTTTCGATGAATCTACATCAAATGTTTATGAAGCAACAAAGGTAGATCTAAAAGTTGAGGACATTCAGGAGTTTGTTGGTTACGGTGAATTTCAACCGTCTTATCATACGAATAACGGCATATATTATGTTCCTGATGAATCGTTGCAGATGGTGAGATTAACGATGAGTTATAGCCGTTTTCAGAAAGATCAATTAGTTGCAAGTCTATTTGTTGATCCAAATCTAAGTCGTACTGTAGTTCATAGTGAAGGACGAGAAATTATAACCGATGGAGCGATTGTTCTAGAATTAGATGATAATCAAAATTGGATGAGTTATTATGATCCCGAAACACCAGTAGAAAGTTCATCTGACTTAATGGATGATTTATTAACCGCTATAAAATTTGTAAATCAACATGGGGGATGGAGAAGAACCCATTTAATTAGATCAATTTCTAATGAAGATGAAGAGCAATTTTTCAGGTTTCAACAATATGTAAAACCAGCACCTAATGTTCAAGCTTTACCAATACTTCCATCTGAGACACTCAAATTAGGTTATGTAGATATTACGATGCAAAACGGAGTAGTTACTGATTATGACAGATCTTTAATCAACCTGAGCAATACTATCGTACAAAGATCTACGTATCAATTACAAGGTGGGGAAGGTTTGGAACAACTGATTCGTAAATACGAGCAAGATTTTGACATTGTTAATATTTTTCCAGCATATTATCCTATCTTTAAAGAGGGTTATATTGATTTAATTCCATACTGGGCCTATGAATTATCAGATGGAACGTTCGGTTTGCTTTTACAGTGATTTCAACATAGAGACTATAAATATATTGTAAGGAGTGAAAATACATGGAATGGGGTCGAGCGAAATCTATCTTAATTTTTACATTTTTATTATTAAATCTATTGTTAGGCTATCAATTATGGATCAATAATATTAACTTATTAAACCCATTCTTTGGAGGAAGCGAAATTGTTCAGGAAACAAGGGAACTTTTAGAAGAGAAAGGCATTGCTCTTGATGAGGAAATACCTGTAGAAACATTAAGCTTAAAACAGATCACAATTGATTCTGAACATATATATGAACTAGATGAAATGAAACTAACCCAACCCATTGAAATGGATCAGTTTAATATAAAAGAGATTTCCCAGGAAATTAAAAACTTTGATCAATATCAGATGGATGAAATATTAAGTGATGAGAAACAAAAAATTTTTAATCAGTTATATGAAAACTTACCGCTGTTTGATGTACAATTAACTTTATACGGAACGGAAGACCAGCTAACTCACTACAATCAGAGATCTGCAATTGTTATACCGGATATGATTCAAGAAGAACAGGAAGTATTAGCTGCCCCTTTAATTATTAATCTATTGGCTGAGAATTATTTAAAGCAGGGGGAGGTCATAGAGGATATTCAATTAGGATATCAAGGTTTTGAAAGTAATCCGCAGGTGTTATTTCCGAAGTGGAGAATTGCCATGGATGGTGGAGATATTTATTATGTACATGCTTTTACCGGAAAAGTTGAGGTTGTTCAATTTCAGTAGTAATCATAATGATAGCAATTGAAGGAGTAAAATTACAAATATGGGGATTAAATTTAGTGTGCTTGCAAGTGGCTCAACAGGAAATGCGATGGTGGTACAATCCAATGAAACTCAATTACTTATTGATGCTGGATTAAGTGGAAAAAAAATAGAAAGCTTGATGCAGGAAAGAGGTACATCTTGTGCTGATCTAGAAGGGATTTTAGTTACGCACGAACATTCTGACCACATCAAAGGACTAGGGGCTTTATCTAGAAAATATAAACTTCCTATTTATGCAAATCAGAAAACTTGGGATGCGTTAAATAAAACTGTTGGAAAAATAGAGGACCAATATAGAAAAGTAATACAAACACAAAGTCAGATTGACTTCGGCTCATTAAAAGTAGACTCTTATTCAGTATCACATGATGCAGCAGAGCCTGTAGGTTATTGTTTTAGTGAGGATGAGCAAAAATTAAGTTTAGTTACAGATATCGGATATATGAGTCAGAATGTGAAAGATAAAGTAGTAGATTCTGATGTCATTATTATAGAGTCGAACCATGATATTGAGATGTTAAGAATGGGAAGATACCCTTGGAATATTAAAAGAAGAATTCTAGGGGATTTAGGACACCTCTCCAACGAAGCGGCAGGAGAGGCATTATGTGAAATCATTACAATGAAAACAAAGCGGGTTTATCTAGCTCATTTAAGCAGAGACCACAATTTAATGGATTTAGCTAGGCTGACAGTGGAAAACGTATTAAATGGAAATGAGATAAGCTTAAGGGAACATAAAATCACATTAAAAGATACATATTTTGATCGAGCTACCGAATGGGATGATTTGAGTATAAGTTAGTTTATTTATTGAGGTATATCTGTGTCTATTTGTTTCATTTTTAAAAGTACTTCATCATAAGATAAAATGTTTTTTTCTAAAAGCAGTTCCATAATGGAATTAATCAGCAATGTATTTTTATAATGTTCTTGTTTTAAATCGGCTAGTTTAGCAATCATATCTACTTCATCTAAGGGGGAAAGCGTTTTACTCATAAAACAAACTCCTCTCTTTTTTGGATCATTTTTAATTTAATAATGATCCTTTACCTTTCCTACATCTAGATGTGTGCAATTAAGGGTATACTATTGCATCAATAGGAAAAATGAGAACATCTAGTAAGTTCTTTATACTTATTTTAGACTCAATATTTGGAATTTATTCCTAGATAAATATTTATTAAATTAAATAGCTATGTATAATGAATGTAACTATAAATATACACGAACGGATGTTCTAAGTCAATTAATGCTTTAATATTTTAATTACTCCATTCATATCACATTCTCCTGCAAATAAATAAAAAATTCACAGTTAGAAAATAAAGATATCGTGATTACTCTTACTTGTTCTATATGCAAGATGTAGGCTTGTCCAAATTATATATATGATAGAAAGGTTGAAGTTAGAACATGCAAATTCAATTTGTAACCGTAGGGAAATTAAAAGAAAAATACTTTGTACAAGGCATATCTGAATACATGAAACGGTTACAACCATATGCAAAAGTAAAGATCATTGAAGTGTCAGATGAAAAAGCACCAGAACAATTAAGTGAAGCGGAAGCCAAACAAGTTAAAGAGAAAGAGGGCAAGCGTATTCTAACACAAATCAAACCAGAACATTATGTATTTGCCTTAGCGATTAATGGACAGTTGTGGTCTTCAGAGCAATTAGCTGAAAACATTGAAAAATTAACGACTTATGGACGTAGTCAACTCACCTTTGTGATAGGGGGTTCATTGGGGTTATCTGAAGAAATATTAAATAGAGCGGATCAGAAGCTTTCCTTTGGCAAAATGACCTATCCACATCAGTTAATGCGTTTGATTTTGGTGGAGCAGGTTTATCGGGCGTTTAAGATTAATAGAAGGGAACCGTATCATAAATAACCAGTTCATTCTAGAAGCTATTGTGAAGTATATACTTCACAATAGCTTTTTTTTCAATATTGGATCTTGATGGTTCTAATGCTGTTATTAGAATTTGTGAAGAATAGAATATTTTTTTCATAATTAATCCATACTGGTATATAATTCTTCATGAATTCTTCAATTTGACAAACTCAATACATTTTTATGTACTACTAATGTAGTAAAATATATATACAAACATGATTTCAGTTAGTGGTCATTTTTATATAGATTCCCTTAATCATACTTTTGGATATATCTGTTCGACGGAACAGAATATCATATATTGTCCTAATAGAACATAGGGAGGGCTGCATCATGTATAAACTAGAACGTTTGAAAGCAAGTGTAGTTATTGTTCTACTCTTTATTTTGTTGTTTAGTTTTCCATTCTCCAATATGGCTTCAGCAAATAGTTTAACAAATGATTTTGAATTTGGAACGTGGCAAATGATTGTTGATGGAGAGTCTGGAGAGGGAGCATTTTTTTATCGGTTTAATTTCAAAGAAGAAGGTAAAGTAACTGTCATCAAACAATTTGGTGGTCATAATATTGAGGAAGAAAAAACATGGCAGATCAATGAAAATAAACTAAGTATTACTAGTGATCGTGGGGCATTGATTACTGACTTTGATAATATTCTATTTACGGTTAATGAAGACGGTGATCTATTATATAAGAATGGTTTTTATGAAGGCGTTGCCAAAGAACATAATAGCCCATTATCGATTTTTCATTGGGTTATGATTTTAGTTGTTTTAATGGGGTTGAATGAACTGTTCCGTAAATCGAAATGGGCAGGAATTATTTTTTATTTCATTTTACCCATAGCGTTATTGCCAATATGGACAAGTTATGGCGTAACGTATTGGTTTAAGTGGGTAAAAGTATATTCAGTTGTAGGTGCAAGTGTTTGGTTTATATTGATGAGATATACTAAACTAGGTGGTTTAACATCAGCAAAACTTGTAGCTGCTTTATTTTTAGCGCTAAATATTGGAGAAGCCGTTATGCAGGATTTTACAATGGGATATTTACCTAATGTTCTAAATGGAATAGCGGGTGTATTGTCGATTGCTACTTTGTTTTATGGTTTTAAGGACATATATATTGAAGATACTAAAGAGAGAGATATGCTTTGGACAAAAATGCCACTTCTGTGGATCATTGCCTATGATATTTGGAACTGGGTTTTTGTTTATTTAAATTTCCCTGGCTCAGCATCAGCTCAATTTATGGTATTGCTTTCATGTACAATCCCCGCAATGTTTATAAAAAAGGGTACTTGGTTACAAGCTCGTGCATTTACATTAGCAGCTTGGTTCATGTATTATTTTACTTTTCCGAGATTTACAGAGTCTGTAGAATTACTAGTCCCACGAAACGACTTCTTAATGCTTTCTGTAGCAGTAATTAGTTTAATCGCAAATGCTGCTTATGCTTATATTTATGTAAAACGTGTAATGAGATCGAAAAAACAAGGTAAACTTGCGCTTGTATGAATGGTGAATTAACACTTTGGATAATAATGAAATGAGACAAGTACCGCTCAGAAGGAGCGGTACTATTTTTCTTTAAACGCCAGTAATCTTTGATTCTCACCATTCTTTAGGCTCATAGTTTAAATCTTGAAATAATCGATTCTTTTCTTTTTTTGTTAAATCTCTCCACTGACCTAAAGGGAGGTTTCCTAAATGAATATTCATGATTCTAGTTCGCTGAAGTCTGTAAACTTCGTAACCTAAAGCTTCACACATTCGGCGTATTTGACGATTTAATCCTTGTGTTAAAATAATTTGAAACTCAAATTTCGTTAGCTGTTTAACTTCACAAGGGAGTGTTTTAGTTCCTAAGATTTTTACTCCCTCTGACATCTTTTTTAGGAACTCAGGGGTAATGGGCTTGTCTACAGAAACTACATATTCTTTTTCGTGTTTATTTTCTACACGTAAGATCTCATTTACTATATCTCCATCGTTTGTAAGAAGAATTAAACCATCAGAGTCTTTATCAAGTCTGCCAATATTAAAAATTCTTAAAGGATGGTTGACTAGATCAATAATATTCCCTTTTACATTTTTTTCTGTTGTACTTGTTACACCTGGCGGTTTATTTAAGGCAATATAGACATTATTTCTTGCTATACGAATTGGCTCTCCACTTACAACAACAACATCTCCTGGCTCCACTTGACTGCCTATTTCTGCAATTTTCCCATTTATAGTGACTCTTCCTTCACGGATTAGTTTATCTGCTCCACGCCTAGAGGCTTTTCCTGTCTCACTAATAAATTTATTTATACGCATGCTACCGACATCCTTAAATTAGAAAGTTATAGCTTTAAGAATACCCAAATAACACCTTGTTTTCAAGGTCGCATCAATATCTGATAACTTTAATTAAAAGCAACCAAATGGTAAAATTGTTAAGTATATAGAAGGAAAAGATTGAGGATAAGAAATAAGTAAGTGAGTAATTGTATGTACTGATGATCATATTTAGGAGTGAAATTCATTGCAAACTATACAAAAGATAAAAAAATTAGGGCAGAGATTTTACTACATGACTCCAGTTTCAGAAACGGACCGTCCAATATTGGGAATGGTCGTCGGTGATCAGAAGACATTGATGATTGAT
Organism: Chengkuizengella marina; assembly: GCF_009910845.1. GTDB lineage: Bacteria > Bacillota > Bacilli > Paenibacillales > KCTC-33759 > Chengkuizengella > Chengkuizengella marina. Next base: position 43,313 of record NZ_SIJB01000023.1, read on the forward strand.
GCTGGGAACTCAGAAAAGCATGCTCAATATTTTTTGAATGAGCTTTCTAAAAAACAGGTTTCTAGACCCAATATTGTAGCAATAACACACTGGCATTGGGATCATATATTTGGTCTTTCTTCTTTGAATGATGCCATTTCCATATCATATAAAGGAACAAAAGAGGAAATGGAAAAGTTGATTCCATTATCTTGGTCAGATGAGGCAATAGATGAGAGAGTAAATGAAGGTACGGAAATTGAATTTTGTGCTAATGCCATAAAAAAAGAGTTCGTTAATCATAGAGATATTACGATTACATTACCCACATTAACGTTTAAAAATAAACTTGAAATAGACCTTGGTGGAGTGACTTGTGTATTACAACATGTTGGGGGTGATCACGCTGTGGATTCTGTGGTTGTATACATCAAAGAAGAGAAAATTTTGTTTTTGGGAGACTGCATTTATCCAGATATTTTTTCAAAGAAAATAAAATATACAATAAGAAGAACATTAGATTTGTTAGACTTGTTAAATACATTTAAAGCAGATACCTATGTGTATTCTCATGGAACAGCGATCACAAAAAAAGAATTTGATGAGGAAGTGAGCCTTTTAAGATCAATAGCCAAATATACTGAACTTTTCAATGGTGATAAAGAGAATATAAAGGATGCATATGAAAGACAGATGGAAAGGGAACTTTCTGAAGAAGAGTTAGAAACAATTGATTATTTTGTGAATGGTTTTCAAATGCAATAAAAGAAAATAAACCTAATATGAAATTTAACAAATAGTATAAAGAATGAAATAATGAGGAGGGGTTAAGTTGATTAATTATGAAGAAGTAATGACTAAACTTAAAGAACTTGGAAGTGAACAAACCAAAAAAATATTCAAGAGGCATGGAGCGGTTGAGCCTTTATATGGTGTAAAAGTTGGTGATTTAAAAAAGCATTTGGTGAAAAAAGTGAAAAAAGATCAGGAGTTAGCTTTGAAATTATATGATTCTGGAAATAGTGATGCGATGTATTTAGCTGGTTTATCCGTGGACCCAAAGCAAATGACAAAAGAACAACTAGAACAATGGATTAAACAAGCCAGTTGGTATATGCTCAGTGAATATACGGTTGCACAGGTAGCGACTGAATCTCCATATGCTTTGGAATTAGCTAGAGAATGGATGTCCTCAGAGAGAGAATTGATTACCTCTGCAGGATGGAGTGTTTATTCCAATTATTTATCAATTACATCAGATGAACAAATTGATGGTGAGGAAGTCAAGAAACTTTTAGAAAAAGTGGAGCATTCTATTCATCAGGAAAAAAATCGTGTTCGATATGTAATGAATGGGTTTGTTATATCTGTGGGAGCCTATTATCCACCTCTGACTGAAGAAGCAAAACGTATCGCCGAAGTGATTGGTAAAGTGAAGGTGAATATGGGGGAAACAGCTTGTAAAGTCCCACTTGCTAAAGATTATATTGAAAAAATAGAGAGTAGAGAAGCGATTGGAAAGAAGCGTAAAACCTGTATTTGTTAATATTTTATCAATAGTTTTCCACTTTCACAGAAAAAGGTTTTTTTCACGGTTCTGTCCATAAATTTTCATAGCAGGATGAGAACCTTTTGTAATGACATCTCTTATAATTTTTGCTAGAGCCCCATTGTAAACAAGACCATTGTCTCCATAAGCATATATAAAATAGCAATTTGGAAATTCTTCATACTGTCCAATCATAGGTAGTCCATCATGAGTTCCTCCATAGAAGGCACCTAAATAGTACTCTGGGTAGACTTGAATATTTGGAAATAACTTGTTGAATTCTTCAATAAGTTTTTCTTTTTTATGCATGATCTTAGAATCTCGATCTTCTGAAATATAGGTGTTGTCATCCAACCCTCCAATAATAATTCTTCGATCTTTAGTTGTCCTCATATAAATATATGGACGGGCCGTTTCCCAAATGAGTGTTTGTTTGTACCAATCAGTAAAGTTTTCAACAGGGTTTGTAACGATGGCATAAGAACTTGTTAAAAAGCTGTTCTTCTCTTTTTTAAATTCTAGACCTTCATATCCTGCTGCAATAATCACGAAACGAGCTTCAATAGTATGTCTATTTTTAGTAAAAAACGTAGTAGTTTTCTCTCCTGATTTACGTCCATTTATTTTTGTATGTTCAAAAATTCGAACTCCTTTTTTTTGAGCTTCCATTAGAAGACCATGATTAAATTTAATAGGATTAATTTCCCCATCATTATGAATATAAAGTGCAGCCTTTTTTTTAAATGAGTACAAATTACTAATTTGTGTATCACTTAATAAATCTACATTAAAATTGTGTTTTTTAAGATAGTTATATTCCTGATTTATTTTATCTTTTCCTTCCTCATCACTAGCATAATATAGACTGTCTCTACGTTTGAATTCTGGGTCAACACTTAAATTGAAGGAAATTTTTTCTATATTATCAATCGATTCCTCACATAATTTTGTATGTAAAATAGCTGCATCCTCACCAAAGCTGTTCACTAGTTCAAACAACATCTTATCTCCTAAATATTGTAGGAGTGCTGTGTTAACTGATGTACTGCCCATTCCAATCTTTCTTTTGTCAACAACAACAACATCTAGATCCGTATCACTTAACATATAAGCACATTGGGCACCTGAACTACCTCCACCAATAATGAGGACATCACATTTGATGTCTTCTTCTAAAACAGGATAAGAAGGAGGGTTAATGAAAGTAGTTGGCCAATATAATTTTCCACTAAATAAATCCAATTTCTACAGCACCTCTTTAAATACAGTTGATCTTGAATTATTGTTACCAAATAAAAAGTTAAAATTCTTTATTTCGTTCTCATTAAACTTTCATTTAATTCTAACTCTTTTTTCACTCTTCTTCTTTATTATGAAAGGATAAAAATATATAAAGGAGTGAATGATGGTGAAAAAAACGGCTTCTAGTAGGATGATTGTGCTTAGAGGTTTTTTAATCATAGTTTTAGTGGTTAGTTTTCTTCTTCTTGCAATTAGTTTCATTAATTTGCTTGTCCCAATATCTATTGTAGAGCAGATGAAATATGTTGATGGGTTTTTAACGAAAATAACAGTGATATTTACAATTGCAGCAATTTTATTATTAGGTTGGGGAAAACTATGGAAGGGTGTAAGAAAAAATAAAAATTTAATTACAACAGTAATTCAAAATATCTGGCTTTTCTTTAAAAAAAGGCATGTATTATTTGGTTGGCTTGTAGCAGCAGCTGGTACAGCGCATAGTATTTATTTTACAATATATTTACCTGAACAAATGATTGGTTTTTGGAGTGGAGTAATCGCATTTTTTGTTATGATTGTACTTGTTGTATTAGGGTATTATTTTAATCAAAAGGCAAAATCAAACCCCAAAATTGGAAAGTTCCATCTTTGGTTAGGAGTCCTTTTTTTTATAGCCTTTGTATACCACTTCATTGATTCTAAAGGAGGGCAATTTCACTGAGGCACTTATTATTGATCCTACTTGTGATTAAGATTATACTTGTGGAAAGTAAACCATTGGTTAGCAGTGATCTCTTTGTTGATTGAAAAGAAAATCAAACAGAGTGTTTTCTAAGAGGAGGGGCATAGTTATTCGTGTCTTAATTATTGAGGATGAAAAAAGTCTAGCCAGATTCATTGAATTAGAACTCCGTCATGAAGGGTTTGAGACAAAAATTGCTCCTGATGGAAGAGAAGGGTTATTACTTGCAATAGAAGAAAAATGGGATTTGATATTGCTTGATTTAATGCTTCCAAGCCTAAGTGGAACAGAAATTTGCCGAAGGCTTCGTGCCAATAAAGATGATACACCAATTATTATGTTAACCGCTCGCGATAGTGTGTTTGATCGTATTTATGGATTGGACAGTGGTGCAGATGATTATTTGGCAAAACCATTTGAAATAGGAGAACTGCTTGCTCGTATTCGATCCTTATTCAGGCGTATAAATAGAATGGATTTTATTAAAAAAAGCAATCAGTTGTTTTATAAAGATTTACTTATTAATCAAGATGCATGTATAGTAAAACAAAAGGAAGATATTATTCAGTTAACAAAAAGAGAATATGAGTTGTTAACGGTATTTATGAAAAATATAAATCGTGTGTTAACGAGAGAAATGTTACTTGATATCGTTTGGGGTTTTGAATCCTCAGTGGAAACCAATGTAGTAGATGTATATGTTCGTTATTTGAGAAATAAGTTAGATTCTGATTCCCCATCTAGATATATTGAAACGGTGAGAGGGATTGGTTATGTGATGAGACAATGAAGATCATAAAGTGGGTTAAAAAAAAACAGGATTCAATTCCATTTAAGATAAAAATATTTTTAATGTCCTTTGTCTTCATGTCCGTTTTTTTTCTATTATTTTATCGTATTTTATTTGAAGTCATGATGTCAGGCTTTAAAGAACAGCAGCAAGAAGAAATGATTAGTAAAGCGGAAATGTTAAGTACTTTACCTATGATAAATGATTTTCAGGTAGACGAATGGTTAGAGAGATTAGTCATAGAAGGAGAGCGCATTCGCATTGTTGATTCTAATGGTCGAATTAGATATGAAACCTCTTCTGAATACAAGATTGATTTTCCACATACTGTATTTATAACTGAGCCCTCCTTTCATAGAGAAAAAGAAAAAGAGTATCTTATATACACATATCGTTTTCCTTTTTCTAATAATGAATATTCTGGATCAATTGAGATATCTCGTAATATGAAGGTATTGCTTAACCAAATGATTAAACCAATGCACCCTCTGTTGTTGTGGGGAGGAATAGCAGCAGCCATATTAAGTGGCCTCGTTAGCTTTATTCTTTCAAAACAGCTATTATTGCCGATGAGAGAGATGATTTATACAATGAAACTCATTCGACAAAAAAGTCTTAAAGAAAGAATGCCTATGTGTAACAGAAATGACGAGATTGGTCATCTTTCAGAAATGTTTAATGAGATGATGGATGAGTTAGAAGATTCATTTAACCAGCAAAAGCAATTTATTGAAGATGCATCACATGAACTTCGAACACCTATAACCATTCTTGAAGGTCATTTAAATTTACTTAATAGATGGGGTAAAGATAATCGACAAATTTTAGAAGAATCATTAAGAACTTCTACTCAAGAATTAAATCGAATGAAACAACTTGTTATTACACTGCTAGAACTCACTAAATCAGAGGTAGAAGAGAAAACATTACCAAAGGAAATTATTAACCCTTATCAAAAATTAACATATTTAATTGAAGACTTTAAACCTGTTTATCCAGAAGTTCTTTTTTCTCTTCGTAAAAGTGAAAAAAATGTTGCCATCTTAATTGATGGTGATCGATTTGATCAGATTTTTCGCATCCTTGTAGATAATGCAATAAAATACTCAAAAAGTGAGGAAGTTATTTTTGTTATATCAAAAAATCTTGAACATATATTAATTTCTGTCCAAGATAAAGGTATTGGAATCGCTGATGAACATCTGCCCTATCTTTTTAACCGTTTTTATCGAATAGATAAATCTAGGAGTAGAGAACAGGGGGGAAGTGGACTTGGTCTCTCCATTGCGAAAAACTTAGTTGAAAAATATGAAGGTACGATTGAAATTGAAAGCAAAGTAGGAGAAGGAACTAAAGTAATAGTATCATTTCCTGCCATATATATTAGCTAATATAACAATCTTATAGTAAACAGGAGCAGTTTCAACTAGTGGAATGAATCAATTTTCACATTTAGGAAACCCATCCTATGTTAAAGAGATAAAAGAAAGTACTATTGTATATTGATAGTGCTTTTTTTATAGAGGATTGATTCTTTTAAAGAAAAGAAGGTTTTTTTTTAACATAATTAGAATATGATAATACAAGTTATAGGATAGGAGGATGTTTGATCATGGAATCCATCACTGAAAATAGAAAAAGGTCTCTTTTGCGAACAAAACGCAGTCGAATTGTTGTGATTAGTTTGGTTATTATCTTTGTTCTAATTGTTTTACTGACTATCAGTGGATATTTTTATTTGCTGGGAAACAAACCCCAAACAGAAGGTGAAATCACAGTGAGTGGATTACAAGAACAAGTATCTGTTTACCGTGATGAATGGGGAGTTCCACATATAGAAGCAAACAACCTTAACGACTTATTTTTTGCTCAAGGCTATGTAACAGCACAAGAGCGTATATTCCAGATGGATATGATTCGTCGTCAAGCGTCCGGTCAACTTAGTGAAGTAATTGGGGAAAAAACAATTGAAAAAGACAAATTTTTTCGAGCGATTGGATTACATCGAGTATCAAAAGAGACGTGGGGAATTTTATCCGAAGAGACACAACTAATGTTAGTGAATTATGCTAACGGTGTCAATACATATATTGAACAAGCAAAAGAAAATGGAAATTTGCCTATCGAATTTCAACTAATGCGTTACAAACCAGAAGAATGGACCGTATATGATTCTATTTTAGTAGGTAAATACATGGCTTATGATTTAGGTGGTCATTGGGAAGCGCAAGCATTTCGTTATTATCTTGCACAAAACTTTTCTGATGAACATACCTTAGATTTATTTCCATCTTACCCAGAAGGTGGTGCAACTGTTATACAAGCACTACGTGATCAACCACTTGATATTAAGGATCGTTTTGCCTCTGTTCCAAGTCCCAATGAATTAAATGGAAGTAATAACTGGGTTTTATCCGGAGAAAAAACGGACTCTGGCTTTCCTTATCTCGCTAACGACCCACATTTAGGACTTGCTACACCGTCTATTTGGTTAGAAACTCATTTAACTTCTCCAGATTTTAAAGTAAGTGGGGTAATTGTGCCAGGAGCACCAGGTATAATATTGGGTAGAAACCCACATATCGCTTGGGGCATTACGAATGTTGGACCAGATGTACAGGATTTATATATTGAAAGAAGGAATCCAGATAAGGGGCATGAATTTGAGTATAAGGGAAAATGGGAACAAGCGGAAGTCATTGAAGAACCCATCTCTGTAAAAGGCGAGGATATGATTGATTATAAAGTCATTGAAACCCGTCATGGACCGATTATTTCAGAATTTGCTCACGATGAACTATCAGATACAGCACTTGCATTAAAATGGACTGCGCTAGAGCCATCTCCGGAGCTTGAAGTGGTATTGAAATTTGGAAGGGCTAAAGATTGGAACGAATTTAAAGAGGCCCTTAGTTATTTTTATGCACCTGCGTCTAACTTTGTATTTGCATCAAAAGATGGAGACATCGCCTATAGAGCTAACGGATTAATTCCAGTTCGAAAAAATGGTCAAAGTCTTGTTCCTGTGCCTGGTTGGACAGGAGAGTATGAGTGGGAGGGATATATACCATGGGAGAATCTTCCTACGATTGTAAATCCAGAAGAGGGATTTATTTCTACAGCGAATAATAAGATTGTTCACGATGATTATCCATATCATCTTTCAAATATTTGGGCTCAACCGTACCGACAACAGCGAATACGAAATGTATTACTTAGTAAAGATCAATTTTCTATTGAAGATATGAAAGATCTCCAACTAGATGTTAAAAACCTTTATGCCGAAGAATTTGTTCCGATTTTTATTTCCCTTTTAAAAAATAAAGAGTTACGTTCAATAGATCAACAAGTTGTGGAAAAAATGCAAAATTGGAATTTTGAAGATGAAAAAAATTTATCAGAGCCACTAGTGTTCCATTTTTGGATGGAAGAAATAAAAAATGTACTTTTTGTAGGAAAAATAGATGAAGAAATGCTCGAACTGTTTAAAGGTAAATCACAGGTTGTGGATGAACTTATACGAAAAGCATATGCAGGAAATCCGGGTCCTTGGATAAATGATGAAGGGGGATTAGTAAATGTTATTTTGACTGCTTTGAAGAAAGCTGTGGATAGAGCTGTTGAATTGCAAGGTAAAGATATTAACAAGTGGACATGGGGAGATTATCATCAAATCAAATTTAGCCATCCTCTCGCTGCAATAAAACCGTTGAATCTTTTATTTAATTCATCTTCTCTACCTGTAAGTGGTAGTAAAATTACTGTAAGAGCTGCTAGCTGGAAAAGTGAGACGGGTGAAGTAAATCACGGGGCTTCATGGCGAACAATTATGGATTTGGCTAATATGTCAGAAAGTTATAGTGTGGTTGGACCAGGGCAAAGTGGACATGTGATGAGTGAAAATTATCATAATCAGATGGGTGATTGGGCAGAGGGAGGGTATCATGTAACTAGTACAGATCCAAATATTTATAGAACTTCTGCTGAGTTGCTTATCCTTAAACCAGAATATTGAACGATTGTATGAAGTGAAGTAAGAAACAACCCCTACTTCAATATGTGAAGTAGGGGTTGTTAGGTTTTATTTTTTAATACCTTCAAGAGATGGGGTTGAAGACATCTCTTGAAGGTATCGTTATGTGGCTTTGTTATACTTATATTCAATTTCTTCATTTTGTTTATTAAAATCTACTTGCAACTGATGCCCTTCAAAGTACCATAAGTCACTTTCTTCTACATAATAGGTCACATTGTCTATTTCCACTGAAGCACCTATCTTTTCAGGCTTATCGTGGGAAATACCAAGAGAAAAGCTAGTTTGAATCACACTATGTCCACCATACTTAACAAAAAAATGTACATAATCTCCTTGTTGCAGTTGAAACTCATCTTTAAAATGGTTTGCAGCTATTGGGGTGACCGTTAGATTCATCTTGCATCTCCCTTTCTATTAAATAGTAATTTAATTATGTCAAAGAATAGTTTCAAATGCAATGCAATTACTTGGTAATCTAATCAAAAACATATAAAGGAAATCATATATGATAATAGAATAATTAGTTAAGAAATTTCTATGGGGGGTAAACTTCATGTGGAATTCAGGATTTAAGTGGATGTCGTTAATTATAGGTATTATGATGGGGGCGGGATTTTCCTCAGGACAAGAGGTATGGCAATTTTTTGGAGAACAAAGTGAGTTAGCGATTCTTTTGTTTACACTCATTTTTTCAATAAGCTGTTATGTCGTATTGAATATTAGTTTTGAAGAAAAGTCAGGGAATTTTCTACCTGTTTTACATAAACTTATTGGAAAAAAGTTATCCTCTTTTTATGATGTGTTAATTGTATTTTACTTGTTTGCTACAACGGTAGTTATGACGGCTGGTGGAGGAACAGTTTTAGAAGCTTTTCATATTCCATATTGGATAGGAATTTTTCTTTTTGCATTGTTGTTAGCTCTTCAATTTGTGTGGGGCTTCAAAGGACTAATGGTTGTTAACTTTTATATTTTTCCTATACTAATTCTTGGATTAATTGTTACATTATTTTTGTTTATTATTCAATTAAATGAACCCTTCATAAATCCTGTTGGGTTACATCAAAAGTGGTTGTCAGCATTTACCTTTACAGCATTTAATATTCTTCCTATCATTGCAGTATTAGCTGTTATAGGAAATAAAATGGAAACCAAAGGTGAGGCTGCGATTGCTAGTATTGGAAGTGCAGTGGTGTTGGGATTCATTTGTTTTACTTATAATCAATCCCTTTTAAAAGTACCTGTAGATCTTAATACGTACGAGATTCCTCTTTATGCTATTTTAGAATACCTTCCTAGTATAATGGCTATTTTCATGTCACTTTTTCTGTTGGCAGCAATTTATACAACGGCTGCATCAGGAATATATGGACTGACAGCTAGATTGAAAGAGAAGTTTAGAGTGTCGATTTGGGTTTTCGTTGTTCTGATACTATTATTTATGATTCCCTTAACAGCCTTTGGATTTTCTACACTTGTTTCCGTTCTTTATCCCTTAGCTGGATTTATTAACTTGTTGTTATTGTTATCTATTTTGGTATTTCCTTTACGTATTGCCATGAGAAAGAGAAGAAAGTCTCAGTCTATTAAGATGTAGAGGATATGTTTTAAAAAGTGAAGTATGAAACTACATTGTCAAAGTAAGCTTCAATGTTGCAAACCTTACTCGTCATAACATCACTTCTCTTTCAATTGAGATAATTCCTATTGTTCTATTATAATGTATATTATTACTACCAATTCACTCTTTAGTAATTTTGTTCAAAGGAGACTAAAATTTGAATAGCAAAATTAGAAAAATGGCGCTATTAGAAGCTGTCATGTATTTTATAGTTTGCCTACTTAGTGCATTGTATATAGCAGATCACCCGCCACCGCCAAAGTTTATATTCATCATATTAGGATTATTCATCACTACTTTCATTGTATATAAGTATTGCCTATGTTTCGTTAGAAAGATGATATTAAATGAAAGATATCTATTTTATAAAACCATTATCCATGGGGGCATATTTGGTCTGATATTAGGACTAATATTTAGTTTACTACCAAATGGTGAGCCTTCCAAGGAAGGGATCTCATCTAGTTGGGTTGATTATCTTTTTCTATTCATTGTGACAATAACTGTGAATATGATCATTGCCATAAGCATCTATTTATTTAATTGGATTATACTAAAAATTATGAATCGCAAAAATACAACACCATGAGATTTGGTGTTTTTTTAGTGGAAAAATAGATTGATTGGTGAAATAAATCGAACGAAATATTTAATTGTTTCCAATATATAGTGTATATACATGAGGGAGGATGCCGGTGTGGAAGAACAAATGGAATACAATGAGCTCATTGATCGTACACTGTCTGGTAATTCACAAGCCTATGCAGAGCTTTACGATAAAACCATTCAGGATGTTTTTAAAAACGTTTATTTTTTATTAGATGACAAAGATGATGTGGATGACGTAGTGCAGGATACTTATATACAGGTGTATAGTTCTCTTTGTAAATATGATAGAGATAGACCGTTCAAACCATGGATCATGGGTATTATGATGAGGCAAATACGTACTTATAGACGTAAAAGATGGATGCACTTTCGTAATGTAAAAAAAGCAGAGGGTTATGCACAAAAAGCTGAACATGATTTTTCAAATGATATCGTTGATAGACACTTCAACGATAAACTTCTAGATTCAGTAGACAACTTACCGTATAAACTCAAACAAGTTGTGATCCTTCACTATTTAAATGAATATTCGCAGGAAGAGGTAGCTAGCACTTTAGGAATTCCTCTTGGGACAGTGAAGTCAAGAATTCATGCGGCATTAAAGAAGCTACGTCAAAAAGGACAGCACTACGGCGATATTTTAAGTAAAGTGGGGAATGTATGATGAGTCTTGAAAACAGATTAAGAGAAACTCTACAGGATAAAGGAGAGAAAGTGCTCCCTAAACCGGAATTAAAAACGAAGGTAATGATTGAAATCTCAAGGGCACATGAGAAAGGAAGTCGTAGAATGAAAAAACGTCTATTAGTCAGCGTTTTAATCGCTTTATTGATTATTCCAACAAGTGCATTTGCTTATCAAACTTTTTTAGCAGATGAGTTGTACGGATCATTTGAAAATGTAAAAAAACATATAACAACAGTAACGATGGAAAGTTTTTTACTTATTAATGCAAAATTATCACAGGCAAAGGGGGATTTAGGAAAAGAAAAATACGATCAGTTTAAGGACATATTAAGCGTTATAACAAATGCTAAACTTGAGTATTCCAATAAATATGGAAATATTGATTATGATCAAGTACCTCCGGAAGAAATGTTGAAAATTAAAAAGGCTAAAATGGAAATTCAGCCGTACTTTGATAAGTTAAATGGACAGCCATCGAGTCAAGAAATATTAACTCCTGAGGAATATGAACTATACATTGAATCTCTAATTACTTATGAAAAAATTAAAGCACAGAGTGAAATAGATACAAATAAAAGTATGATTACAGTTGAATTGATGCCTGAGGAATTACAAGAAGAATTCCTAAAAGCAAGAGACTTTATGGATTATGTAAATCAAAAGCAACAGCAAAGCGTCAATATAAACCAATAAAAATTGTGTATCCCTTCCTAAAGTAATAGGGAGGGATACATCCAAATTGATTTATATATTTATAACCACCAAATCCCAACACATTCAGGTAGGTGTATAAGATTCTCTCTCACTACTTTATCTGCTAATTCATCTCCAAAGAAAAAACGTGTAAGCTCTTCAGCTTGTTTAATATGATCAAAAGAATAATCAAGTCTAACCCATTGATGTGAAAAACCATACTTTTCAACTAAGGTAGCATAATACTTCTTTAAGAAATCTGGAGGTGAGGGGGTTGCCACACCCGTACCAAGCGTTTCAAATATGATGATTGTTCCATTGCTTCTCAGTATTCGTTTCATTTCTGTCATCACTTGATGGATATCTTTCTTCCAATATCGATTGTTTTCACTTGCTAAATAACAAATACTCCATCCTGCTATGATGAGATCAGCGCTTTGATCTCGAAGTGGCAACTTACGAAGATCAGAGACTTTTGTTTTCCAATTGGTGAATCCTGCTTTCTCTAATCTTTCTTCTGTTACATCTAACATTTCTTCTGAAGCGTCAATTGCAATAATTGATTTTGCTTGTTCTGCAAGTACAGAAGTCAGTCTTCCTGTTCCTGCTCCTAGATCAACAATATCTAACCCTTTGAATGGACATATTTGTTTAATCACGTTTGCTAGATTGTTTTGTTTTGATATTAATTTGTGGTATGTTTCAGCCTCTTTCCTATAAATTTCAGTATGATCTGTCATAGAAAATGCTCACCTCTTATTTTTGCTTATTTTCTAGATTGTAAATGTTTACGTTACGTAAAGGTCAAGAGAGTGTATAATTAAATAAACATATAAATTCGGAGGATTGAAAATGAACAAAACAGTCATGTTAGCTGGACATGCAAAATTACCACAGGGGATGACAGCTAGTGAATTACATCAAACACTAACCGTTACCATTGAAGCTGATAAAAAATATTGGGTGATTATAGATGCATCCTGCACATTAGCTACAGGACATGCACAGCATTTTTTTTGCCAGTTGTTAAAAGGATACAGTTTGTTAGAAGGGACTGAACCCATCATTCGCCGAATTGAAGAACACTATTATGGAAAGGCACAATCTGCACTTATTTCTGCAGTAAAAGATGCCCATAAGCAATATTTATTTATAACAAATCAAGCTAGATGATCTAAATGTAATCGTCTTAACGAATTTTTTTAGACTATAACATAACTGAAATACATATGATTAGAAATCATTCAGATTTTTACTGTAAATAAACAATATATAAAACAAAACAAATGGAGGTCAGAATGGGAGATTGGCATGAGCAAGCACAACAGTTATGGGGTCAAAAGGCGAGTGATTGGAATGAAAGTAGTCAGAATATGTGGGAAGAAGGAAGTCGAAAAACGATTATTCCATTTTTTAAAAAATATATGACAAAAGGGAGTTATATTGCAGACATAGGTTGTGGTGACGGATATGGTTCTTTTAAATTATTGAAAGAAAACTATAAAGTTGTTGGAATGGATATTTCTCGGGAAATGATTGAAATTGCCAATAAAAGATGTGAAGATGAGCAACTCACATTTATTCAAGCAGATGCAATTAAACTTCCTTTTGCAAATCAAACATTTGATGGTGTAATGTCTATCAATTGCATTGAATGGACAGAGAATCCTAGAAAAACACTATTAGAATTTCAAAGAGTGTTAAAGCCCAATGGAATGTTATGTATAGGTATCTTAGGCCCCACCGCTCATCCAAGACAACATAGCTTTGCAAGGTTGTATGATGAAAAAGTAATTTGCAATACAATGATGCCGTGGGAATTTAGTAGACTAGCTCAAGAAAGTGATTGGGAAGTACTTGATGGACATGGTGTATACAAAAAAGGGGTTAAAGAAGAATTACTTAAAGACTTGTCAAGTGAATTAAAGCAATCTCTTACATTTATGTGGGTGTTTTTACTAGTTAATAAAAACCAACAAAAAAAGGATTGACAATATTTTGAAAAGTAAATAAACTAAACTTAAATTACTTGTAGGAAGGGCAGCCCCTTCCAATATCGGTAATATGGACATAGATAAAGATAAAAATAACTGAAAAGTTTATCGGACTTCAATTCACAGGAGCCATAAGTAGACCATAGCCAGTTATATCATTTCGTTTTTTCGTTATGATATAGTTGGCTATTTTAATTTTAAAGGAGGAGAAAATGTATGATTAAAGAAAGTTTAAAGCCATTTATAGGGAAATATGATACTTTTGAAGTAAAGGAGCAATCTGATCATCGACGATTATATCATATTGAAATGAATAATGAGCGATTAAATGCTTTTTTATCAGACAATCAAGATGTAAATGTTCAACAACTTGAATATGTACCCTATATGAGATTGGTTATAGCACAATCTTTGCAAAGTGTGTTAGGAGAATCTTTTTCTAAAACGATTCGTGGAATTTTACATGATCGTAAATCAGGTGGCTTTACGATGGGCATGCAGCAGCAAACACTGGAACATGAACAGTATGTTTTATTTGCAACAGCACTTACGCATTTGTTAGGTGGAGTTAACTTTGATGATATGTCAGGTAAGTACTATGCTCGTTTTACCGTTAAAGATACTGACAATAGTGATTCATATTTACGACAAGCTTATAGACTTTTTACTCTTCACACAGACGGGACATTCTTTGAAGAATCTACAGATTGGTTATTGATGATGAAGTTTGCTGAAGAAAATGCAGTAGGCGGAGAATCACGTTTATTGCATTTAGACGATTGGGAAGACTTAGAGAAGTTTTCTACACATCCAATAGCTACAAGCCGAATAGAATACAAAGCTCCATCCAGCAAAAATGTGAATAAATCAGTTTACAACCAAACTTTTTATGAGCAAAATGGAAAACCGTGTGTCTGTTTTATTGATCAATTTGCTTATCCTGCTACGTTGGAACAAGCTGCATATTTAAAAGATTTCTCTCAGTCTATGGAAAACAGTGCAGCAACTGTGGCTTTGCCACTTCCAGTAGGTGATTTGGTGATGGTCAATAATACATTTTGGCTTCATGGTAGGGCAGCCTTTGAAAAAAATCCAAAATTACATCGTGAATTAATGAGAATAAGAGGTTATTTTGCATTAGTATAGAAATTTTAGGAGGAAATATGGACGATATTACGATCATAGGCGGAGGGATTGTCGGGTTATCTACTGCATATGCTTTGAGCAAGCGATTTCCTCATGCTAGATTAAGAGTCATAGAAAAAGAAAATCAATGGGCAAAACATCAAACGGGGAATAATAGTGGAGTTATCCATTCAGGTATTTATTATCAGCCTGGGAGCTTAAAGGCAAAGTTTGCAAAAGCAGGCAGCCAACAAATGAAAGATTTTTGTGAAAAATATGATATTAACTATGATCCTTGTGGGAAAGTGATTGTGGCAACGAAGGAGACAGAGCTATCACTTTTGAAATACTTATATGATCGTGGAATTGCCAATGGACTCGACATTTGCATGATTGGATCTGATCAATTAAAAGAAGAAGAACCTTATGTTGAGGGCTTACAGGCAATCAAAGTACCACAAGCAGGGATCGTAGATTATAAACAAGTATGTGAAACATTAGTTTTATTGCTTAAAAACCATGGTGCGGAAATGTTGTTAAATACAGAAGTAAAAAACATTTTAGAACATGAGCAAAAGGTAGAAATTATCACAAAAGTGAAGGAGTTTAATACAAGTTTTGTTGTAAATTGTGGGGGTCTTCATAGTGATAGACTTACAAAAATGACAGGTTTAAAACCAGACTTGCAAATTGTTCCTTTTCGAGGAGAATATTATGAATTAAAACCTGACAAACATTACCTAGTAAAAAATTTAATTTATCCCGTACCCAATCCTGATTTTCCATTTCTAGGCGTTCATTTTACTCGAATGGTGAATGGAGGAGTAGAAGCGGGACCCAATGCGGTGCTTAGTTTAAAAAGAGAAGGTTATCGAAAAACAGATTTCGATTTGAAAGATTTCTCAGAAGTCTTGAGTTTTAAAGGGTTCTGGAAGCTGGCAGCAAAGTATTGGCAGGAGGGTGCGAAAGAAATGTGGCGCTCGTATAGTAAAAAAGCTTTTGTGAAAAGTTTACAAGAACTTATTCCATCTATTCAGGAAGGTGATTTGGAGCCCGCCCCTTCTGGAGTAAGAGCACAAGCATTACAATCCAGTGGCAAGTTGGTGGACGATTTTTATATAGTTAGTGGAAAAAGAAGTATTCATGTGTGTAATGCACCTTCTCCAGCTGCTACAGCTTGTTTTCCAATTGGGAGAGAAATTGCTGAACAAGTGCCAGAAGTAGAATCAAATCAGATGTTTATAAAAGGGTCATAAATTTTATATTATTGTAAATTTAAGTTTTCTGTTATTTATTTTTAACTCCTTGATTAATAAGAAAAAACGTTTAGGTAGGATAGGTTATCTAAGCGTTTTTAGTTTTTTATAAAATATAGTATGAAAAAACTGAAGTGATCCAAAATAAATAAGAAAATAAATTCAACAATGATATAAAAGGAAGTGAAAAAGACAAATGGTCCAAGGAAATATGACTACCAAAATAATAGCGGTTATCATTTTTTGCTCTATCTTATCAGTACCTTTACATGCTGGTGCTGAAGGAACTGAAAATGTTCAACAGGATTGTTATAGTCAATCCATTGTAGATTTAAAATTTGAACTTAGAAGATTATGGATAGACCATACATGGTGGACAAGAAATGTGATCATTAGTAAACTTGCTGGCTTAGATGATACAGAAAAAGCATTAGAGAGATTATTGCAAAATCAAGTGGACATCGGTAACGCAATTAAACCTTACTATGGGGAACAAGCAGGTGAACAACTGTCTAAACTGCTGACTGATCATATTTTGATCGCTGGTAAAATTATTGATGCTGCAAAAAGTGAAGATGAAGTTGAATATGAAAAACAAAATACAGAATGGTTTAAAAACGCCGATGATATTGCCAGCTTTTTAAGTAAGGCAAACCCGAACTGGTCAAAAGAAGAATTACAGGATTTACTCTACTTGCATTTGGAATTAACCAGGGATGAAGCGGTTGCTAGGTTGAAAAAGGATTGGGAAGCGGATATTGCTGCGTTTGACGAGGGTGAAGATCATATTATAAAACTGGCCGATACTCTTTCAGAAGGGATCATTAAACAGTTTCCAGATCAGTTTAAATAAATATAATGCATTGTGAGGCTTCTAGTTCAAATCTAGAGGCCGTTTTTTTATGCTGTATCAACAAGCATATTCGTCTGGTGATTTTACAATCATCTAGAACAAGTTTGGAATACGTTAGTATCATCATAAGGGACGAGTAAAAATATTTTTGGAGGTGTGATAAAATCCACTTTTAAAGAAGTAGATCGATTTGAGTATTAAAGTGAATGATCAGTGGACAGCCAATCCCCTTGCATATAAAAATGCGGAGCAGTATTGGTGGATGATTGTTAGTCATATAAAAACAGTGACTGAAACTGGGAAAGTATTAGACTTTAGTTGGTAGAGCAGGTTTTAACTGATGAAGGTGAGACAACAAGTATAAATAAAAAACCTTTAAGGAAAAATATTGTAATGGGTACATAACAACATTTTTAATCGTTAAGTAAGCAGTTATACTCCTGTGATCATTGTTACACTTTATTTTAAAACCTGGTGGTATAATGTACTTAATTTAATTTCATTTGATTGTAAAAATAGAATCGATCCGATTATTGAGTGGGGTGTAGATATGTCAGTGGAAATGCTTTTAACCTTTATTATATTAATCATCGCTACCCTATTTTTTATAAGTGGTAAAATAAGAGCGGATATTGTAGCGGTAGGTTCGCTTTTGTTGTTATTTATTACAGGTATCCTAACTACAAATGAAATTTTGGCTGGTTTCTCTAACTCTATTGTTATTATGATCGCTAGTTTGTTTATTGTTGGAGCGGGTATATTTAATACAGGATTAGCAAAGCAAATTGGCAAACAGTTACTTAGATTGGCTGGGGACAGCCAGTGGAAGCTTTTTATTATTATTATTGTTGTTGTGGGTGGTTTTAGTGGTTTTTTAAGTAATACAGGTACAGTTGCTGTTTTGCTACCCGTTGTTTTAAGTATTTGTATGGAAATGAAAGCAAATCCATCTCAGTTTTTAATTCCACTTGCTTTTGCAAGCAGTTTAGGCGGGATGATGACTTTGATTGGAACACCACCAAATATTGTCATTAGTGAAGTATTGTTAGAATATAACTATGAACCATTATCATTTTTTGATTTTACACCTATTGGATTAATGGCATTAATTGTTGGAGGGCTTTTTCTTTTGTTAACAAGGAAAAAGTTGTTACCGAACCGCCAAACTCGACAAAATTCAAAATCCACTTTATCCTCCAATGAACTGATAAGTTTTTATGAATTGCAGGATAAGCTTCATTATGTCCGTATTACTAGTTCTTCTAATATTGTGGGTCAAAATTTAGCTGATCTCAAACTATCTGAAAAGTATAAAATTACGGTGATAGAAGTTCATCGTAGAATCAATGAACGACTTATAGGGTTGGGACAGAAGCGGCTAGCACCTTGCTCTAATACCATTTTACAAGAAAATGATTGTTTACTTTTATTTGGAGAGGAACAGGTAGTTCATCAATTTATTTCTAATTATGAACTTGAACAAGCAAACAAAGATAATAAAATTTTACATGAAGACCTCGTGTCTAAAAAGTTCGGACTATTGGAACTCTTTATTCCTCCTCATTCTAAGTTTCAAAATAAAACCATTTCTGAACTGCATTTTAGAGAAAAATATCATTGCAACGTAGTGGCAATTAATAAAAAAGGAAAATTCATTGTTACTAATATTAAGGATGTTAAGTTGAATTTAGGGGACGCTCTTTTGATTCATGGGGATTGGGATGATATTGAATTATTAGCAAATGAGAAGTTAGACGTAATTAGTGGAGCAGATGTTTCGACTGAAGCAAAAGCTGCCTATTCCAAAGGGAAGGCACCGATTGCGGCAATCATTATGCTCTTGATGCTTTGCATGATGATATTTGAAGTTGTACCTACTGTAGTCGCTGTTATGATTTCAGCTTTTTTAATGATTATAACGGGTTGTATTAAATCTATTTCAGAAGCATATCAGCAAGTAAATTGGGAAGCAGTTGTTTTGATAGCTGCGATGTTACCCATGGCTACAGCTTTAGAAAAAACGGGAGGCATTAAATACATATCTGATGGGTTGTTATCTACAATAGGTGAACTAGGAACGTATCCTCTGCTAATTGGGTTCTATGTTATTACTATGTTATTAAGTCAATTTATAAGTAATACCGCTACAGCAGTTATATTTGCTCCAATAGCAATTACTACAGGCATGAATATAGGAGTCAGCCCATATCCTTTTTTAATGGCCGTTGCAATATCTGCCAGCATGGCATTTGCTACACCAGTTGCTTCACCTACAAATGCTTTAGTGATGACAGCAGGAGGCTACTCTTTTTCTGACTATGTGAAAGTCGGTGTTCCATTACAACTGGTTCTTGGTATTGTGATGCTGATTATGATCCCTCTGCTGTTTCCATTTTAAAATTACACAAGCAATCACTAAAGAACCTCTAGAATATTTTAGAGGTTCTTTCATGCAATAGATGGGATTTGTATTTAATTAAAGTTTAAATGAGCTTTTCAAGGAAACGATCAAATTAAATACAATATGTTCTTTTGTACTGTGTTTTGGATCTACATTAAAATAACCGTGTCGAAAGAATTGAAATTTATCTTGTGGTTTAACCTCTTTCATATTGGGTTCAATATATCCATTTAGAATTTGCAGTGAATTCGGATTTACACGATCTAAGAAAGTTTTTTCTTCTTCGTTATCTTCTTCATTATCTTCCACTTGCTGTTCTTCTTCATCTAATATCAATGGCTCATATAAACGGAATTCTGCTGGAATGGCATGATTTGCATCTACCCAATGCAGTGTTCCTTTTACTTTACGTCCAGTAAATCCCGAACCACTTTTTGTTTCAGGATCATAGGTGCAATGAATTTCAATCACTTCTCCATTCTCATTTTTTATCACTTTTTCACATTTAATGAAATACGCATGCTTCAAACGAACTTCATTTCCAGGGAAAAGACGGAAATATTTTTTTGGTGGATTTTCCATAAAATCTTCTTGCTCAACATAAATTTCTCTAGAAAAAGGGATTTTCCTTATGCCCATCTCAGGATTTTCAGGGTTAATTTCCGCATCTAACATCTCAACTTGTCCTTCTGGATAATTTGTAATTATGACTTTTAAAGGACGTAGAACTCCCATTGTTCGGGGTGATTTTAGTTTTAAATCTTCTCTGACATAATGGTCAAGCATTCTAGAATCAACGGCCCCATCTCCTCTAGTTACACCTAATTCACGTATAAAGGTGCGAATGGCTTCTGCGGTAAAACCTCTTCTTCTAAGAGCTGAGATAGTTGGCATACGTGGATCGTCCCATCCATCCACAAACTCTTCATCTACTAATTGTTTTAGTTTACGTTTACTCATCACCGTGTTTGTTAAATTTAGACGTCCAAATTCAATTTGTTGAGGAGTGCTTTCCATTTCCGTTTGTTCAATAATCCAATTATATAGAGGTCTTTGATCTTCAAACTCAAGTGTACAGATGGAATGTGTCACATCTTCTATGGCATCCTCTATTGGATGAGCAAAAGCATACATTGGATAAATACACCACTTATCTCCAGTATTATGGTGTGTTGTGTGTGCAATTCGATATAATACAGGGTCTCTCATATTAATATTAGATGAACTCATATCTATTTTAGCTCTTAATACTTTTTGTCCATTCTCAAACTCGCCTTTGCGCATTCGATTGAATAAATCAAGATTCTCCTCTATAGTCCTGTCACGATAAGGACTGTTTTTACCTGGTTCAGTTAAAGTACCTCGATATTCACGAATTTCATCCGCCGAAAGTTCATCTACATAAGCCAACCCTTTTTTAATTAATATTATTGCTCGATTGTACATTTCTTCAAAATAATCTGAAGCAAAAAATAACCCATCCCAATCAAAACCAAGCCATTGTACATCTTCTTTGATGGATTGAACGAATTCCACATCCTCTTTTAAAGGGTTCGTATCATCAAATCGTAAGTTTGTTTTCCCATTAAATTCATCTGCTAGATCAAAGTTAGTTATGATTGACATAGCGTGTCCAATATGTAAATAACCATTCGGTTCAGGGGGAAAACGAGTGATCACATAGTTACGTTTACCTGTTTCTAAATCTTTTTGAATAATGGGTCTAATAATATTAGATGTGTTATTTTCCATCATTTCCAACCTTCCTTATTTTAAAGATCATGTTCACTTAAAATTTAATCTTATTTATAACATATATATTAAGTTTTTTCCAACATCCTTGTTATGTATGATAAGTTGATGTATTTTTTTATCTTCATCCAAAAAAATGTAAGCAAATCATAATATATTGTATCATGAACTATTGTCTTTTAGTTTACTTGAATAACTTGATACAATTACGAATAAAGATGAACTAAATGATTAGCAGATAGTTGGAGATTATATATACATTAGAAAATGAACACAGTATTTCAATAGATGAACTTGAGAAAAAGGGCAGTAGAAGAGGCGGGTTTAAGGAAAAACTCAAATGCATTTCCCAATTTTATATCTTTTTGACTAGCTTCCCAACCAAAATCTTACATTTTTATGCATCATTTTTACTATAGAATTCATATACTTCATATGTTATGGTTATATATATACATTCAAGATTCCAATGATTGAATGAAAATGGTGGGAATGGGAAGTTGGGAGACTAAACAAAAAGAAAGGAGGATTAGAGGTATTATTAGTTGTTGGTCACAATTTTAAATAAAGCTTAGTTACAAATTTAATTAAGAAAACGCTTTCAAAATTACTTTAATTAAAAGAATTTAATTTTTCTATTTTATTGACTAGTTTTACTTAATCCTATGATTGAACAATACATATATCAAATTTATTAAACTAGACTTCTATTACAATCTGATGGTTGTTCTATGCGTTTTTTTATGTACTGCAATGTCCCTGAATGATTATCGCTCAAAACAGGTAGGTCATAAATGTAGTTTATGATGATAAAATGATAGTTTATGTTTAATTATTATAATTATGTAGGGCTAGGAAATTCGATGTATTACTTTTCGAATTAGTTATAAAAATGATTATGGTTATATTTAAATTAATTCCACAAAAATATTAAAAATCCTTTTAAACTAAAAAAATTATTTCTATCGTAAAAAAATATTTCAAAAAAATACTTTGGAGGAGAAATTTATGGTTAAAAAAATGGTATCGATAACAATTATGTTATCGTTAGTGTTGTCATCATTATTTACTGGCAATGTCGTTTCAGCTGTAGATGATTATATAGTTGAGTTTAAAACATTAAGTGCAAGTTCATCCCAAATTTCTTTTACATCTAATGTGAATACAAGCTGGGTTGATGTTCATTACAAAGTAAATTCAGGCGGACAACAAAATGTTAGAATGAATCAAAGCGGGAGTACTTTTACACATAGTTTAAACAATTTACAAGCGGGGGATGTTGTTAGTTACTCTTTTACTTACAATAATGGAACACCTGCTTATAATACAACTTGGTTTACTGGTACACATGGTGAAGTAGTTGAGCCAGAACCGACTCCAGAACCGACTCCAGAACCGACTCCTGAGCCGGAACCTACACCAGAACCAGAGCCGACTCCAAATCCAGAACCCAATCCGGATGCTCCACCTCTTATTGTGGATGATTTCAATGAATGGATACAATGGAACGCGAATCAAAATGACTTAGAACAAGCAATAGTAAGAAATGGTGGCACTTACAACCTAGAAGGCAATACAAATCTGTATTTCTTCTTTAATGGAGGGAACACACCTGAATCTTTTGACCAATTTATTAATAGGGACATTTCTGATTATGATACTTTAGAGTTAGTATTAAAAGGTGGTTCAGGTGGAGAAGAGCAATATATAAATTTAGTATTAAATGATGATTCTAATCATTCTCTATCTTTATCTAATTATGGAAATCTGACAGCAAACTATAGTACAATACAAATTCCATTAGCAGATTTTAATGCAAACCTTACTAACGTTAAATTTATTCGATTTGAAGGTGTGGGAACTGCTAAGATTGTTCGTATTGATGATATGATTTTAAAATATACAGGCATTTCACCAACGGATCCGACAGACCCGACAGACCCAACGGACCCAACGGATCCAACGGATCCAACGGACCCAACGGAACCTACTGATCCAACGGACCCTGGAGATGTTCCAGACTTTCCAGTAGGTAGCGGAGTAATGACTTTCCAATTGCAAAATGGAACAAATGGTCAATATTCAGATGATGAAATTTATTGGGCAATCTATGGATATAACAAAGAGACAGGACAGCTTAGTTATGTTGATGCTAACGGAAATTTAATTGCTAGTTCAGTTAGTGACAATGATGCACCTGGTCATTTAACGAAAAATGGTGAGAATTATGCTAATTATTTTAATAAAATGAGTGAAACAGATTGGGTTTCTATGCCTGAAATTGATTCTGGTAGAATGTTTATTAGTATGGGAAGTCCAATGTATATCAAACTAAACATAGCTGCCGATGGTAGAGTAGGATTCGCTGGACCAGATTTAAATAATCCAACAGATCCGAACCAAGACATTTATTTTGAGTGGATTGAATTTACTATTGACCAGTGGGGATATCATGGAAACACAACAAGAGTTGACCAATTCAGTTTTCCGATCACTACTAGATTAGTTGCTTCTGATGGTTATGATAGAATTGTTGGTGAGACCTATACTCGTGACCAAATATTTACCGCATTTAAAAATGAAATGCCAACAGAATTTCAAACTTTAGTTGAAGAGCCTTACAGAATTGTTGCTCCTGGTAAAGGTGAATTTAAACCAGAGGGAATTTACGCTAATTATTTTGATAACTACGTAAATGAAGTGTGGGACTTCTATAGAACAAACGAATTAACATTTACTGCCGAAGCAGGTACATTCAGTGGTCATGTAGTAGGAGATGATTTTGTTTTTTCTAAAAACGGTGGACCCTATGATTTATTCATTAGAAATAAACCAACAACACTTCAAGTATTTGAGTGTTCAGGACCAATGGATACAGGTAGTCCTGATGAAAAAGTAGTAGAAGCTCAAGTTTGTGCAGCGTTGAATAGAGGTATGATGTATGATCCTGCAAATTGGGGTAATTCTGATTTCTTTTATCAAAATAATACAGCTAATTTTTACGCAAAATTTTGGCATGACTATAGCATTGATGGATTAGCTTATGGATTTGCTTACGATGATGTTAGAAATTATAGTACTTTATTAGAACATCATGATCCAGATGTATTATTCATTAATGTAGGTTGGTAATTCATAGCTATTAACAAGTAGAGATCATTATAATTATGAATAAAGCTTGTAAGGAAAATAAATTCCTTACAAGCTTTTTAATATAAGGAATACCCTGTTAAATGAATATTGGAAAAAAAGGATCTTAATAAAGGAAATAAAAAATGATGATAGAAATTATAAATTACTACTCATTATTACATTAAAGGAGAGAGAAATTATGGATTTACAAGCTGTTTTACTTGAGCAGATGGTTAGTAGCCATGAAAAAAAGAATTGGGTTTGTACCTTACGGGTCAAATTTTAGAAATAAGGAAAATAGAAGGGATATGGGATCCGAAAAATGGTGTTCATTAATCCATTTATTTCAAAAAAAAGAATATATAAATGATATAATGTGTATTCCTAATACTTTTTAACAAATTTAATATCAGTATTCGTATTTATATTATGTGTTTTCTTTATTGACCAAGGTAAATGTAATTCCAGTTTCTTTTCTTCCTTAGGATTAGTGGTTTTTCCTACGATATAAGATCCAAATGGCAGTAGTGAAATTAAATAAATTATAGTTATAGTAATAAGTAAAGTTATGAGAAATAGTCCAAAAACTTGAGTAATAGTTTGATTAAACCATTCTACTGTATAAGGAGCAATATAACGCTGTACCTGCCAATGCACTAAATAAATACCTAAAGAATACTTGCTTATTAGATTTATTATTCTAAGATTTGGAACTGCTTGTCCCCATGCCATAATAGTTAAACTAATTGAAATTGTTAGTGGAAATAAGTCCATTCTTCTTGAATTGACACCGACTATGCCTGATTTGTAACTAAAATAAACAATAAATATTGAACCTATTAATCCTAAAATTGTATACCATCTATATTTAAATAACTTTTTGGAAATGATTTTATAATATCTACCCATTAAAAAAGCAATTGTAAAATAACCAAACCATGCGGTAAACGGTAATTTTAATTCTGTTTTATATTCTTGAACGAATGGTATATTCGTATTTAATAAATACAAATGGAAACCCATTACCACCATACTTATTGGGACGAGAACTCGCATTGGAATGTTAAAACGAATTACAAAGTAATGTAACACATAAAATTGAAGAATAATTAAAATGAAATACCCTTCATAACTTCCTAAAAATACATTACTTAGCATTTTTTTCTGTAAATCGATATTTGAATATAGTTGCTTTACAATGATGGCATCAATGACTGCAAATACTAAAAAAGGGACGTAAATCCACTTCAATCGTTTTTGCCAAAATTGATTAGGTAATTGATTAGAATATCGATTAGCTAAGATCATTTCTGATAAGATAATAAATGTTGGGGTAGCATAACATAAAAGGATTCTTAATAGTTCGTAGTATTGACTATTTGGAAATCCAATTAGATTACCAGTTTGAGTTGTACTGTGTAAAAAAACAATGCTTAAACAAGCAATAACTCTTAATAAATTCCATTCTTTTATCATAATCAACCTCTTAGATGTCATTCATAATTTAACATGGATTTACCATAAAGTTTGATAACTATAAAACTATCATATTAAATAAGTGAAAAAGAAACTAGCTTCAAATATTGCCAAATATCTATCAAATTATGTTATACATAAATATATAAATATTTATTGATGATTTATATATAATTTTCTTTTAGTTTAATTATTCCATGAAGGGAGTTGGGGATTTTGCAAAGATCAGCACTTATAGCAGGTGCGAGTGGTTTAGTTGGAAGTGAATTGCTTACTCTTCTTCTTGAAAGCAATGAATATCATAGTGTAACAGCAATTGTACGTAAATCACTTCACATTAAACACCCAAAATTGAAACAAGTCATTGTTGACTTTGAACAATTAAATAAAGATGAAGAAATTTTTAAAGTGGATGATGTTTTTTGTTGTTTGGGAACAACGATAAAAAAGGCAAAAACACAAGATGTGATGACTAGGATTGATGTGGAGTACCCACTTCAAATAGCAAATCTGGCTAAAAAGATGGGGGCGAAACAGTTCCTTGTCATAAGTGCTATGCAAGCAAATCTTAACTCTTCAACGTTTTATTCACGTATTAAAGGAAAATTAGAGAAAGAGTTACAAAATATTGGTTTTGAAACACTCCATATTTTCAGACCTTCATTGTTATTAGGGGATCGAAAAGAATTTAGACTTGGTGAAAAAACAGCAGAAACTTTATTTAATGCGCTCTTTTTTATTTTTATTGGTCCTTTAAAAAAATATAAAGCAATACATGCAACAACCGTAGCTCAAGGAATGCTTAATGCTGCAAAAAGTAGTAAAAAGGGTGTATTCATTTATTTATCAGATGAAATTTAAAGGTTTTTAGAAAATTTCTGTTGTAATTCTTACTTTAAGACACTCAAAATTAAAAAAATTTTACTTCTGTAATTTTACATAACTTACCCTATAAAATATAAGTATATAGATTTGAATTCAATGTGGATTGTTTATGTATTGGATACTTGTATAGAGTGTATGTATTAGGAGGGATTAAGGTGTCTAGTGCTTACGGTATATTAGGATTTGGTCAAGCTTTAGGTGAAGCATACAAAGTTGAGGATGAAATTTCAAAGTATACTACAAACATTGATAAAATTAAAAGTTGGGGATACAAATATTTTTATGTTGCGCCACCTGAAGTTAGCCAATCAGATTTAGCATTCCAAGCTTCTAAAGAAGCATTAGAAAATTCAGGAATGAATGCAGAGGATATTGATTATATTGCTTTAGCAATAAGCGAAGTTCCTGAGCATACGCTTTGGGATCCTGCATGTGAGTTGCAACATAAATTAGGTGCTAATAAGGCAGAAGTTCAAGTATTCAATCAAGCATGTACTTCAGGTTTAATGGCATTTGATGCGATTGCAGGTAAATTTGCTATACATCCAGAGTATAAAAATGTTCTTATTGTAACTGCAAATCGATTTTGTGATGATCATAAAAATCGTGCTACCTACAATGCCTATCTTCATTCAGATGGGGCTGTAGCTGCCGTATTAAAGAGAGATCATCATCATTGTAAATGGATTACTACAGAGACTGCATCTGATGGAATGTATGCACCTATATTACGAAATGAATGGAGAGTTGCAGTTACCTCCTTTGTTGAGAATAATCATACAGATCATCCTGCTTCTTCTCTTTCAGAAGTTCATGAGCAATTAATGGATTTTTATAAATTAGTTCATATTAGAAATAAGTTGGTAGTTAAGTATGCGTGTCAAAAGGCAGGCATTGAACTTTCAGACCTCAAAAAAGTCATTTATTTACATGATAATGAAAATGAAATGAATGATTTTGCAATTGAATTTAACATGCCTGTAGATCAAACAAATGCAAATTTGGCCTCTCAATTTAGCCACATGGGCGCGTCTGATCAACTAATAGGGTTAAAATATTATATAGAGACTGGCGAATTACAAAATGGAGATTATGTGGCACTCATAGGAATAGGATCAGGTATGCATTGGGTTTGCACCTTGTTGCAAGTATAAATCATTCACTTCATACAAATAGGAGTTATAGTACTGTTGAGAATTCAACAGATGAATCAAGGAAGCTTTGATTGTGACTTTGAGCTATCCTGTAGTAATCCACAGATTTTTTGTAATACTTACTTTCGAAATAATAATTTCCCAATTCAGTAGCAAGCGTTTTTGTAAGTATATAATGTTTATTGTTTAAAGCGTATTGAATGGCTTCTTTCATTTCTTTCTCATAACATATATGATTTTCTCTATATTTTAATATTTTAGCTTTCATCGCCTTTAGTTCTATATATAAGTGTGATAGATGGTTGTTGGATACCAAATCGAAAGCTGTAGATAAATAAAAGTCAGCATTTTTCCAATTTTTTTGTTTATAAAAAACCTCTACTAAACTCTTACAGGCATAAGCATAAATGTTTCGATGTGGAATTATGTGTTTCATGATCTGATTTTTAGGTTGGATGAAGGGTTGTGAGATGTCTATAGCACTTTTAAAATATTGAGTTGCATGTTGATCTTTTTCAATTTTTTGATATATTTTACCGATGTTATATTGAATCTCTGCATTTAATACATGATTCAGTTCCTGCTGTGAGTATAATAAATTTTGTGCTTTTTTTAGATGGGAGCGTGCATCTTCTATGCGGTTAAGGTCACGGTATTGTTGAGCTAACAATATCAACGTTTTTATTAAATTTTCCTCATGATTATTTTTTTTGTATATGGCTAAAGCTTTATTTGTGTAGATTAAGCTAATACTAACCTTCTCAAAAATTTGTTGATAAACTAGACTCATATTAAAGTACAAGTTACCACTTTCTAAACTTGATTCGTCTACAATATAACTTTCAGCTAAAGAATAGTAATGTTTTGCATCTTCAAATGACTGCTTAGCGTAAAAATAATTACCAATGCATTTATTGTAGTAAAAGAAATGATTATAGTTTGTTTTATCAATGCTATTGTTATTAATGACTTTTAGAGATTGTCCAACTAATTTCTCAGCCTCAGCAAATTTGTGGTTCAATGTATAATAATGAACGAGTATTCCATAAATAATTGCTAAGTCATTTTGCGCGTGCATTTCCAATGCATTCATGTGTAAATAGATTAATTCAGATTCACTTAATGATTGTACATTATATTTGTTAAACTTGATGATTTGTTCTAATTTACTTCTATTATCATCTAATGTGTTGGTTAGGTCTTCAATAGTTAACCCTAACTTTTTTGAAATTTGCTTTAGAAATGAAGGTGAAGGTGTTACCTTCCCATTTTCTACTCGACATATGTATGTTACAGACGCAATACCTTCAACTAACTTTCCTTGAGTAAGTTTCTTATTTTTCCTGATTAGTCTAATTTTTTCTCCAATTTCCATTTCCCCACCTCAATATTTCATTTTGATACATCAAACAGATGGAACTCACCAGTTTAAAGTGAAATACTAATTTCCACATATCCTAACATAAATTAAAGTGATATCATATTGGGAAAATTTGAATTGAAGTGGTATAATAAATCAATAAAAAGCAGTATATTTCCCAACCCTGAATTGGAGGGTTTGTATTGAAATTAGGAGAAAGAATATATTACAATAGAATTAAAAAAGGAATGACCCAAAAAGAACTTGCGGCTGGCGTATGTTCTATTCCTTATTTAAGTAAGATTGAAAATCATAATACGGAAGCCAGTGATGAAATTATATCTTTACTTTTTAAGAAGTTAGGCATCCAGTATACAATGAAAGATGAAGAATTTGAAAGTAAAACACTAGATTTAATTCAAGCATGGTATGAAGCCATACGTAGTAGAAATGTAGAGCAAATAGAGGAAACATATCAACAATGTAAATTGGATATCATTAATATCACAAACCCAACTATTATTAATCAGTATAAATTAGTTGATATTAGACATTGTTTATATAAACAGGAGTTTAGTCGATGTCTAAAACTAATTAATGAACTAAATGATGTTGAGAAATTGTTGTCTGATCATCAACAATATATGTTTTATCATTTTAAAGGTGTTTATTATTATATTAAAAATGATCTTAACCATGTTTTAAGCTTATTAAATAAAGCGCATCAAATTTCTAAAAAAATAAAATTATTGGAAAGAGACCCTCATGTTTATTATACTTTGTCTTTAACTTATAGTAGATTGTTTCATATTTCAGATGCCATATATTATGCAAAAGTAGCTTTGGATTATTATCAACGTGATCTAGATTATGAACGCATGATTGACACTAGAATCATTCTAATTATTAACTATATTAGGTTAAATCAGTTTGATGATGCATTGATAAACTTGGAAAGTTCATTAAGATTTGCAGAAAAAATAAAAGATAAGATAAGATTAGGGAATATTTATCACAATTTTGGATATTTATACTATAAAAGAAATGAAAATAAAAAAGCATTAGAATACTACTTACGAGCATTAGAATATAAAAATGAAGATACAGAATCCTATTGGAATACAATTATGTACATATTAAAGGCTTATTTAAATTTAAATGATTATCAACAATTTAAACATTGGTTAAATAAAGGTTTGGATTATGCTACAAAAAATAAATGGAAATTTACAGAACATAAATTAAGATCAATCGATAGTTTGAATGATATTCATAAAGATCATTCAAGGGAATATTTAGAAAATGAGGCTATTCAATATTTTCAAAAAAATTATACTCCAGATATGTTAATTGAAATTTACACAAACTTAGGGGATTACTACTATGACTGTGCAAAATATAAAAAATCTAGTGATTTTTATAAAAAGATCATTACAATAAGCAAATTGTGATAGGAGGTGTTATATTTTGAAGAATTTACTTGTTCTAAGTTTTTTGTTAATATTCTTTTTTGCTATGTCTACGTCAGTATCTCCAACTCTTGTAGAAGATCACCCAGAAATTTTAATTGATAAACCTTTACTTTAAGAAAATGGTTATTGAACATTTACCACAAATGAACCTACCCTTTAAACCAAGTCTTTAAAAAACTTTTTAAAATCACACATTATTTTATTCTAAAAAAGTACTCCACTCTTAAAACAATGAAAATAAAGTAGAAAGAAAACAGTAAGCGTTTCCAATAATGATTTGAACAATTATTCACCATTAGGTTGTAAATATGTATATTGTTTGTATCAATGTACATGTTTATAACCTTTTGAAATTTGGTGAAGAATCTAGTGATTGCATATATATTGAAGTACTATCATTTAGAAAAACAAGTTATTTATGATATTTAAAAATATTTAAAGAGGAGAGGGTACAATGGCAAGGCTTTACCCGTATATTTTTTCAAATGATGCAAAGAAACAGGCGGAATTTTATGTGCAAGCATTACAAGGTGAGATGATTAATGTTCAGACGTATTCTGATGCACCTGAAGCAGCAAAGGAAATAAAAGATAAAGTAATGCACCTAGTTTTTCAGGCAGCAGGTATTCACTTTTTCATGTCTGATTCTGTGAAGGAACCTATTCAGAGTGGAAATCAAATGGATTTAACACTCGAATTTGAAACAGAAGAAGCTGCAAGAAATGCATTTGATAATCTCTCTAATGGAGGGAAAGTTGTCATGCCATTTGAAAAAATGTTCTGGGGGTCCATGTTTGGGCGTTTAGAAGATTCTTATGGTGTGCGTTGGCAAATTACTACTCAGATGGGTGAATAAAAAACATAGACCAGACAAAAAAATCAGACTATACTTTGAAATATAGATGACTATTTATTATTCACTAATGAAAATATAGTCTTTTTTCAATTATTTCTTCCAGTTTGGTAAGTGATATATCACAATTTAGATGTCTGAGCCTTTTGTTTTTTTAATTTTTGATTTTTCAATAGTGGATCATCAACAACCTTATCTGGCTGTTTTCTACTAGATAAAAATACACCAGCAAGAACGAATACAAGCCCTACTAATAAACTCCAACTAACCTGTTCATTAAGAAGAGTATATCCCCATATGATAGCAGTACCAGGCACAAGATAAGTTACCATTGTTGCAAACTCAGCACTTCCATTTTGAACGAGATAATAAAATAAAATGTAGGCGATACCCGAACCAAATACACCTAGCCCAATTAATACTGCAATATTTGTCCAAGAGATGAGGTTGGATATCGATATGTATTCTAGGGATAAAGCAAAACTTCCACTGCCAAGTGCACCTATAAGCAGTGTACAAAAAGTAATCTGATACATGGACAATCCTTTTAGTAGACGTTTAGATAGTTGAGATCCAAATGCATAACAAAGAGTAGCTAAGATCATACAAACAAATCCAAGTAAATCTACTGAAATAATATGAACTGGACTAATATCAAGTAAAATAATTAGGCCGATTAAACCCATTCCGATGCCTAACCATTGCATACGGTTAGTAGCTGCACTAAAAAATACTATACCAACTATAATGGTCCACAGTGGAGTTGTTGCATTTAATACAGAGGCCATACTGCTAGATAATCTAGTTTCACTAAATGCAATAAAAGTCCATGGGATAGCCGTATTAATTAAAGCCATAATAGTTAAAGGGACCCAAGGCATCTTTCTAAGTTCAAAAGGTTTTCGTAATATGAGCATAATCAGAACAATGGTAACTAAACCGAAAGAAGATCTTAAAAAAGCAATCGTCCAAGGACCAAAATCTTCAAGTAATATTTTAATAAAGTAAAATGATCCTCCCCAAATGATGCTGAGTAATATAAGTACAATAAAGAGTATGCGGGGCATTTTCTATTCCTACTTTCTAGTATTGTTGAGTTTAAGATTTTTATTTTTATACGCCAAAGCTCTTTTTTTACTTTTGTGGATTCACATTGGGGTTCCAGTTAACTAAAAATATACCTATAAAAATAAATAAACCTCCCAAATAAACATACCACTGTACAATTTCTTCTAGTATCATCCATCCTGATAATACGCCAAAAAACGGTGCTAGAAAAAGGAATGCACTAGTTTTCCCTGGGTCACCTAAACTAAGTAGGTAGTACCAAGTTGCAAATTGAACAATCGAGCCCATAATGGCAAGGTACAGTACGATTAAAATAGATTCTATGTTAATTATGAATATTGGATTTTCAATCGTTATACTTAAAAGCAAGAGTAGCAAACCTCCAAATAACATTTGATATGCAGTTAATGCCCATATATTAAAATGAGATCCCCATTTCTTTACTAAAATCGTTGCAATAGCCCAAGAAAGCCCTGCTCCTAAGCCAAATATTGTTCCTGATTTTAACTGTAAGTGGAATCCTAGTGTAACTATCACTCCTATACATCCAATCATTACTCCTATCCATTGGTAAAGACGATATTTCAGATTAAGAAATATTGTTCCCAAAATTACGACAAGAAGTGGGTTAATAAATGTTAATATGGATGATTCACCTGCAGTTATTGTTCTTAGGCTAAGAAATATACAACCCATAACGCCAGCAGTTTGGAAAAGTCCAATCGTAAATATTTTGCCCCAATTCTTCATCGTTGTAGGAAGTTTGTTTTTTTTCACCCATAAAATCATTATAGAACCAGCAATTGTAAAGCGCAATCCAACTAGAAGGAATGGTGAAATGTAGGTTAATCCCATTTTTCCTATCGTAAAAGAAGATCCCATAAGTGAAGTAGCCAATACAACAAGTATACCGTAATAAAAACGATTCATATGATTTTCCCCTCGATCAGTCTATTTATTTAAATGTCTAGGTCTATCCTCCCAATTCTGATGTAACTTGGATAAACATCATTTATCATTAGGTATCTTATCATGATTATAGTTAGACTATCATCGAAGTATGAATGTTGATAAATAAACTATGGGTAATTTCTTTTGCTTTCTTGGTTTACTCTAAACAATGAGCCCTTCACATAATACTCAGTTAATATGTTCTGATTTGTCAAAAATACGCCAACCAATACCATGATCGATCCCACAATAGATAACGTTTGGATAGTCTCATTCAAAAATACAATGCCTAGCACCATGGCAATAATAGGAGAAACATATAACCATGTAGATGGGAAAACAGGATTTGTTTTGCTTACTAACCAATAAAATAAACCATGCCCCATGATCGAGCCAAAAACAATTAAATAGAGAATAGAAAGTGAAACGGTTACGTCTGTTAATGATGTTAACGTAGGTTTTTCGAACAATAAAGAAAAAATCAATAACATGATTCCACCAAATAACATTTGAAGGCCATTTAATAAAAACGGAGAGATTTCAGATTTCTCAGCCATTATTTTTTTTGAACGGATCGTCCCAAAACTATAAAAAAACTGACTTAATACAATTGCAATGGAAGCAATCATCCATAATATATCAAAATCACCTTTTACCCCTGGAGATGCAATAAATATTACACCTCCCAAGCTTGCTCCTAAACCTAAAATTTGCATAGAAGAGAGTTTTGATTTCTCATCATATTTATTGAATAATAAAACCATGATAGGTCCAAAAGCGGATAAAATAGCAGCTAGTCCTGAAGGGATGTACTGTTCGGCCCAATATAAAGTTGAAAAAGTCCCAAAGGTAATACAAAACCCAATGATAACGATCTGTTTTAAAACTGTTATAGAAGGAAATTTCACTTTACGTATTTTAAAAAACAGTGTGACCATCAGCCCTGCAATTATAAATCTCAAAGATGCAGAAAAAACTGGTTCTACACCAGCGTCTATACCTACCTTAATAGCAAAAAATGTTGTACCAAATATAAAACAAATCACTAAATAATTTAAAATAACCATATGACCCTCCCCAATGATGTTTATTTTTGCAAGAAATATTTACTACATTGAGGTAATAATAAGGTATAATATATATAACAGTAAAACAACTTTTATAACAGTTATCAGAAAAGAGTTGAAGATAAATGAAAATCTCATTAACCAAAAAAAAGGATCAATCACTTCCAGAGCAAATATTTCAATCTATTTCTGACCGAATCCTTTCGGGGTTAATATCAGAAGGTGAAAAACTCCCATCGGTTAGAAAACTGGCTGAACAGTTGGGGGTTAGCTTAGTTACCGTTCAAAAATCATATGAAATGTTAGAAAAGAAACAGTTAATAGAAAGAAGACAAGGAAAGGGAAGTTATGCCAAAAGAAGTGTTAAGAGAATCGAAGAGGAGAATCCTTACAACTGGCAAAACATGATTGAAGACTTTTTACCTAGAGCCCAAACGTGGAAAGAAATGAAATCTTTCTCTAGACAGCATAAATACAATTTATCTCTTGCCAATTTAGCACATGAATTATTACCTGTAGAACATTTAACTGAAATAAGTACATTGGTAATTCAAGATGAACCTACCATTTTATCTTCATATAGCCCTGGACCTGGGGATCAAATTTTAAGAGAGGTTGTAAGTGAATATTTGTTGGATGAAGGATTAGAAGTTTCTGCTGAACAAATTGTTATTACTAGTGGTGCACAACAGGGGTTAGAGCTTATTGCCAGAACCTTTCTTGGGGAAGGGGATGTCGTATTTGTTGAGGCACCTACCTATATTGGTATAATAGATATTTTGAAATCCCGTGGTGTCACCATCAAAACCATTCCAACAAATGAAGATGGTATGAATTTAAACGTTCTTTTACAAATGTGTGAGCAGTTTTCACCGAAATTTATATATACAAACCCTACGTTTCAAAATCCAACAGGTACCATTCTTAGTGAAAAGAAACGCAGGCGATTAGTTGAAATTGCACAGGCGTTTCATGTCATCATTATCGAAGATGATCCATGGGGGGAATTAAGATTCGAAGGTTCAACAAAACCTATGAAATCGATAGATGAGGATGGCCATGTTATTTATTTGAAAAGTTTTAGCAAACCGATTTCTCCCGGTTTTAGAGTAGGATGTATAGTAGCAGATGGGAAAATTTTAAATAAATTAAAAGCGGCTAAAAGTGTTTCTGACCTTGGCTCACCATTGTTAAATCAAAGAATTATTGCTCGATTTATTCAGTCTTTTAATTTTGAAGCGCATTTTAAAAAAATGAACAACTTACTGCTGTTAAGAAGAGACTTATTAATTGACACATTAAACCATTTAGATATTGAGGGGCTAAGATGGACTGTTCCGTGTGGTGGGCCCGTTATGTGGATTACATTCCCTACGCATGTGAATACAGAACATTTACTCATAGATTGTTTAAAACAAGAGCTTTTATTCTTGCCTTCAGCCATGTGTTATCCGAACGAACCGGAGGTAAATCACTTAAGAATTAGTTATGGTAATTTATCTTTAAAAACGTATAAAGAAGCCTTGGAGATTTTTAAAGAAATTGTTAAAAGTCATATGGAAAGTTTAGATCCTTTTACAGAAGATACACCTTTGTTTTAAAAAATAGTAAATAAGTAATATGTTAACAATGGTAGAAAAGATAAGATGAAAACATCACGATTAAAGACCTATTTAACAAGAACTAACTGGATGATATATTGGTACCTATGGTAGTCTGAAATTAATTTCTTTATGAATATATAATTTAAGGAAATTTTTAGGGTTAATATAGATTACAATGAGTAAAAATAAAAACAAAGTAACTTCAAAGAAATAAGTAAATTAAGGTGGAGAAATACATGGCTATAAGAGTCGTAACAGATAGCACGTCCTATATACCAGAAAAATTGCAAAAACAGTATGATATCACAGTAGTACCTTTAAGTGTATCCTTTCAAGATGAATCATTTAAAGAATTGGATGTAAGTGTTGAGTATTTTTATGAAAAGTTATCCAAAAGTAAGGAGCTGCCTACCTCCTCTCAACCTTCTGTTAATGATTTATACACTGTTTTTGAAAATTTAGTAAAACAAAATCATGATATTGTAGCTATATTCATTTCCTCAGAAATGAGTGGGACTTATTCTACTGCACTTTTAGCAAGTAACATGATATTAGAGAAATATCCTAAAGCAAGCATAGAAATCATTGATTCTAGGTCAAACAGCATGCAACTGGGTTTTGCTGCATTAACAGCAGCAAAAGAAGCGATTGTAGGTAAGTGCATCAGAGAAGTTGTTAGAGCGGTAAAAGAAAATATTGAAAGAAGTCGATTTATATTTATCCCAGAAACGTTGGAGTATTTGAAAAAAGGAGGTAGAATAGGTTCAGCCAAAGCTTTGTTAAGTTCGGTTCTTAAAATCAAACCCATTTTAACTGTGTTTGATGGAAAAACAAATGTGATCGACAGAATAAGAACAAAAAAACGTGCAATTACGAAAATGACAGATGTATTTTTTGAAAATATAAAAACGTTTGGTTTAGGCGATGTCATCGTACATCATATCCAATGCGAGGAAGAGGCTAAAGAGTTAGCCAATACAATTAAAGAAATCATTGGTAAAAAGGTGCAGATTTGTTCAATTGGTCCAGTAATAGGTACACATGTAGGGCCTGGTGCGATTGGAATTGCCTATTACACCCAAGAGGAACTGTTGCTATAAAATGATTATAAAAGAATGATTTTGTGAAATGTCATGATTTTTACCATAGACAAATGTTGCAATACAATGATATAAATGGACTAGCAAAGACTCACATATGAAGGTGGACAAAAAATGACAGTTAAAATTATTACGGATAGCACTTCTTATATTCCTGATTTTTTATTGAATCAATTTGATATCTCGGTTGTTTCACAAAATGTTGTAGATGAAGGTCGATGTGAAAGAGAACTAGATATTGATCAAGAGAAATTTTATGAGAAATTAGCCAATAGAAATGATTTACCGAGTTCCTCTCAGCCCTCTGTAGATGAATTTCATGAAGTGTTTGAAAATCACATCAAAAATGGACATGAGATCGTAGGTGTATTTGTTTCTTCAGAAATGAGCGGAACGTATGAAACTGCGTTAATGGTTAAACATATTATATTAGAAAAATATCCTAAAGCTAAAATTGAATTAATAGATTCAAGAGTGAATATTATGCAGTTGGGATTTGCAACGTTAGCAGCAGCTCGAGCAGCAAAAGCAGGAAAAACGGTTTCTGAAATCATAGAAGCAGTTCAAAGAAATTTAAAAAGAAGTCGTATTCTTTTTGTTCCAGAAACATTGGAATATTTAAAACGAGGGGGAAGAATAGGTACGGCAAAAGCATTGATAGGTTCCGTATTACAAATTAAACCTATTCTTACAGTAAAAGCTGGTAAAACTGGTGTTTTTAGCAATGCCAGAACCAAAAAAAGAGCAATCGAAAAAATGGTCAATGAGTTTTATGAAAATATTAAAGAATATGGTTTAGGTGACGTTATCATTCATCATATTCATTGTGAAAAACAAGCCAAATCCATCGCAGATAAAATAGGACAAAAAATTGATAAAGCTGTAGGGCTAGCTCCTATCGGTCCAGTAGCTGGTTTACATGTTGGACCAGGAACGATTGGAATTGCTTATTATACGAAGGAAGAATTAAATAAATAGTGTTAGCTATTCTCAAATTTAGAAAAACACCTCTAAAGTCGTTAAAGAAAGCGACAATTTGGAAGGTGTTTTTTCTTGTATAACAAGATCAAACTCATTTGAAATGATTTACAACACGTTAAAATAAATGGTATAATTTTATAAAATGAAATAAAGTTTCATATAGTAAAACAAAGAGTGGTGAAATCAATATGAAATATCAGTTTTTACACATTGACCACGTGCAATTAGCTGCACCAAAAGACAGCGAGGATCAGGCAAGGCAATTTTATGGTAATGTCTTAGGAATGAAGGAAAAACCCAAACCAGAAAAGTTAAAAATCAGAGGAGGAGTATGGTTCCAATGTGGTATTCATCAAGTTCATATTGGAATTCAAGAAAATTTTCAACCTGCTAAAAAAGCACATCCTGCTATTGAAGTGAAACACGTTATAGAACTAGGAGAACATTTGAAAAAACATGGATTAGAAGTGAAAGAAGATTATGAGATAGAAGGGGTGAAACGCTTTTTCATAAATGATCCTTTTGGGAATCGATTAGAGTTTTTGGAGAAGAGCTGAATGATTCAGTCCCTCATATCAATCCATGCTTTCCTAAAATCATCATACCCTAATGCCTCGAACTCAGTATCTTGTATGGTATGGTTAAAGGTTCTGTAAATATGAGGGTGGTATAAATAGAGAATCAGATGTTGCTCTCTTAAGTATTGTTCTATTTGACTCATCCAATATTCTCGTTTATGATGTTCAGGTTCATATTTCATTTTAGATAAACATTCTTCAATATAAATTAAATGCGCTTTACTTATAAATCTTTGAAATAAATTGGTTTTGTTATAAAGTGCTTCTATGAAAGATAAATGATAATCATAAGAAGAAACTTCACTTGCAAAAAGTAGATCTGCTTCTTGAGCCAATAAAGGTGAATAAAAATCATCCATCTCAAATATTTTATATTGTAATTGAATACCTTCAGTGGCAGCTTCCTTCACAAACCATTCTGCTTTTTCTGTATCTATATGTTTCGTGTAAACGGTGAGTGTCTCTCCTTGATACCCTGATTGTTCCACTAATGATTTTACAAGCCTTCTTTTTTTAGGTTCAGTTTGTATTGAATTCCATGGGAAATAACTTGATGCTTCTACTAAATGGTCGTATCCGTTATCATTCCACATTTTATTCATATCCAATAAGTGATAAAGTGCAGCTCTAAACGAATGATTGTGAACAATAGAAGGTTTGTTGAAATTAATAGCAAGAAATCGAACCCCATTAAGTCTATCTACTTTGTTAATGGAAGCTTCCTTTGCTTGTTCCCCTCTAATTTGTATAGTCATAACATCTTTTGTCTCATTGGAAATAAGATAAAATTCAATTTCATCAATAAATGGGCGTTCTAAAAAATATAAATCAAATGCTTCTAGTACAATCACATTTTCTGTACGTTTTTTTAACTGGAATGGTCCTGTTCCAATCCATTTGTATTCATCAAATGGTTCATCCTTAGGTAGAATAGAAAGTGAAGTTGCACTTACATAACGTAAAAATAACGGATTCGCTTGTGATAAATGAAATCGTACGGTATAAGGGGATAAACATTCAATCTTTTTGATGTTCTCCAACAACCATTGTTTAGAGAAAGGCGATTCTTTTGTACGTTCAAATGTATACTTTACATCTTCACTATTTAATGTTCGTTGATGATGGAAATGAACACCTTTTCTCAAATGAAATGTCCAAGTTCTATTGTCATCCTCCACATTCCAATGATGTGCTAAATGAGGTTGGATGGTCTCTGTCTTTTGATCA
Source organism: Chengkuizengella marina (assembly GCF_009910845.1). Classification (GTDB taxonomy): domain Bacteria; phylum Bacillota; class Bacilli; order Paenibacillales; family KCTC-33759; genus Chengkuizengella; species Chengkuizengella marina. Next base: position 83,550 of record NZ_SIJB01000023.1, read on the forward strand.
AATGTAACGAGAGTGCTTCCTAAATGTCGTATTAAATACTCTTCAAAGTTAATGGAACATTGCAGTGGATCTAACGTTACAATTCTTTTTAACATCATCAGTCGAAGTACATCTTTTGAATGATTTGATTGATAACCAAACTTTTTTTGTATTTCTTTTGTTAAATCCAACACCCATGATTTTGGAATCGGTAGTTGTAACAATTGAAAAGCATCCTCTAAATGATCACGTTTAATGTTTTCGTTAATGATCATCTTTATCTCCTCTTGAAGAGGTTTTGTAAAAATAAGTTGAGATGAGTTCCCTCTGCCTTTTCCAGGTTTATAAACATATTTTCCTTCTGTTTCAAATTTTCTTACTTTTATTTTTGCGTTTTTTTTGTTGCAAAACCATATCTCTTGTAGTTCTTTCATTTTAAATGAAGCGGTATTGTCAATTTCTCTAGTATAAAAAAGGGCTCTCATTTGAAAATAGTCTAAATCTTTCATTCCGTATATATTCCTCCTTTAAATAAAGGGGTTGCAATTGATTTAATTATACCCTTTTTAACCTCTTTTGTGTAATGCATAATGATCCATAACCATTACAAACACATAGAGAAGAGGAGGAGTGAAGATGAGTTTTAAAGACTTTCATATTAATATTAAGATTAGGATTATAGAGACCTTTATTAGTAAATTTATAGGAAGTATGATTTTTCCTTTTATGGCCATTTATTTATCTAGTTATTATGGAGTGAAAACAGCAGGGATTTTACTATTTTTAAATGTACTGATGGGTATTGTAATCAATTTTTTTGGAGGTTATTTTTCCGATAATTATGGGAGGAAGAAGTTGATCCTATATGCAGAAATAGGCCGTTTTATAGCTTTTTTGGTCATGATGTTATCTAATTCACCTTGGTTTGAATCCGTTTTTACCACATTTTTAATGATGACTTTGAATACAATATTTATGGGATTGTCAGGTCCTGCTAATCAAGCCATGTTAATAGATGTAAGTAAACCAGAACAAAGAAGAGTTATGTACTCCATTACGTATTGGGCAAATAATCTATCTATAGCGTTTGGTGCAATACTAGGTGCTCTATTTTTTGAACATTATTTATTTGAGTTATTAATCGGGCTCACCGTAGGTGCTTTAGTAGTTGTGATTTTAGTGTTATTTTTCATTGAAGAAAGTTACTTTCCTGTAAAAAAAGAAAATGCTGCATCCCATGTGACAGAGATGGTTAAAACGTATAGTCTCGTATTTAAAGATAAATTGTTTATTCTATTTATGATCGCGGGTGTATTCATATTATCCATGGAAATTCAATTACCCAACTACATTGGCATTAGACTTAGTAAGGAAATGTCAACTCAGACTTTTTTGTTCTGGAAATTAGATGGCGTGAATATGGTGGGTTTTCTCCTTACTGAGAACACAATTCTAGTTGTATTATTTCTTCTATTTACAACGAGTTTGTTCAAACGATATTCAGATAAAAATGTACTTCTATTAGGTTCTATCCTTTTTGTTATAGGATATGGCGTCGTATCTTTTACAAATCACATTTGGCTTTTATTTGTTTTTATTGCCGTTGCCACATTAGGAGAGGTGGTTAAGTTACCCGTTCTGCATTCATATATGGCATCCATTCCGCCTGCAGAAGCAAGAAGCTCTTATATGGCAGTAAATAATATGACGCTTAATCTTGCTCAAATCATTACTTCTATTTCTGTAACGATAAGTGCATATTTATCAACGTTTGTGATGAGTATCTTTATTATAAGTATTGGGTTCGTTGGAGTAGCTATCTATTATTTTATTTTTGCAGAACTTTACAAGAGAGTAGATAAAGAGCAGAAGGTGAGTATAGTTAACAAGCAAATAATAGCTTCATAAGGATCATATAAAAAATCCCCTTAAGTGTAATACTAAGGGGATTTTTTCATGTTTTTATCATTGTTTATTAATATATTCTAATGAGTCATCTAATTTTTCACTCAAGTTTTCTGGAAACCAATGACCAAAGTTTTCTTTTACAGTAAAGAAACAGTTGAATCCATTTTCATCAAACATAGAAACCATTTCTATCTGCTCATTATAACACTGGTCTTGATCTCCTGTAATGATACTTCCACTCATTCCTCTTTGTTTTGACCTTAAGATATTTTCTGTGGTAAATATATTTGGTTTGTTCGGATTTAAAGCAATAAAACCTTTTACAGGTAAATAGGTATGATTTAAAGCAATATCCATAGACAAAGCAGCTCCTTCTGAAAAGCCACCTACGATGATCTGCTCATAGTTTATTAAATATTTTGAAAATATTTCACTCATGGTTTCCTCTATTTCCTCATGAGATTGTTTATTATGTGTCCAACAATAATGAAAAGAACCTACCATTTGAGAGGACTGTATGTAAACTAGAATATATTCTTTCTTTATTTGGTTTGAATTCCAGAACTCTCTAAACATGGGAATGTCTTCACCCCACCCATGAAGTGCAATAAATAATGGATACGTTTTATTTGGGTTATATTCTGTTGGTAAAATGACTTCATATTTAGGCTTAGAATTTTCTTTTGCTTGGGAGCTTATTTCACTCCACCTTGATACAGTTTGTCCATACTCCTTGAGATCCCACACAGATTGGAAAAATTCTTTTGGGTACCAAATACCTCGATCCAGTGCTTCATTTAAAACTTGATTCGCTTTTTCATGTAGATTTAATTCACTATATAAAGAAGCTAAGTCCTGATTTATCACGTATAAATTTTCAGGATAATCTTTTACGCATTGTTCTACCATTTTTAAAGCTTCTTCTTTCTTAGCTGGATTAGCATACCAAAGCTTGTTGTATTCATTCTCCTTTTCTTTAAAGCTTTTTTTCATCATTTCGTCTCCCTATTGTTATGATCTGTATTTATTTCGATTTCTTCATTATAACAAATTATATTTGCTATAGATCTATTGCATCATTATTGAACATAATATTTTTTAAGAGCGCTGTGTAATTTTTAATCAAAATATGAGATAGTAAAAAAGAACAAAAACACAGGCTAGTATAAATCTTTAATTTGGAACAAGGAATGTGAATGTAATGAGTATTCTTTCAGTAGAACATGTAATAAAAACATATGGTGAAAAGATTTTATTTGATGATATTTCTTTTACAATATCTGAAAAACAAAAAATAGGTTTAATTGGTGTCAATGGAACGGGCAAATCCACCTTATTAAGAGTGATTGCTGGACTTGATTCAGTTGAAAAAGGGGACATTATTCATGCAAATCAGTTCCATATTGAATATCTTCCTCAAGATCCTCAGTTTGAAGAAGATTTATCCGTGTTAGAGCAAATTTATTATGGAAATTCCTCCGTTATGGTTACATTAAGAGAATATGAGCTTGCATTAATGGATCTTGAACAGGATCCGAACAATCAGAAAAAACAGGAAGCGCTTTTTAAAAAACAGCAAAAGATGGATCTAGTGGATGCATGGGAAGCGAATACTACGGCAAAAACCGTGTTAACTAGATTAGGAATTACTAACTATACTGAACAGGTCAAAAATTTATCGGGTGGACAACGTAAAAAAGTCGCCATTGCGAAGGCGCTTATTCAACCTGCAGATTTACTCATTTTAGATGAACCTACAAACCATTTAGACAATGAAACGATTGAGTGGTTAGAAGGGTATTTGTCAAAATATCAAAGCTCGTTCATCCTTGTTACACATGATCGTTACTTTTTAAATAGAGTGACAAATGGGATGTTTGAGCTAGATAACGGAAAACTTTATGTGTATGAAGGTAACTATGAAACCTTTTTAGAGAAAAAAGCAGAAAGAGAAGAGCAAGCAATCATTGATGATAGCAAACGTAAAAACCTATTAAGAAAAGAACTAGCTTGGTTACGCCGAGGAGCTAAAGCTAGAACCACAAAACAAAAAGCACGTATACAAAGAGTAAATGAACTTCAAAATAAAAAAACAATAATGAAAGAAGATAGTTTAGATATATCAATCGGATCGAATAGACTCGGGAAAAAAGTATTTGAGATTGAAGAATTGTCTAAAACGATAGATGAAAAGATACTAATCGAACATTTCAGTTATTTAGTTGTACCCGATGAACGCTTGGGCATTATTGGACCTAATGGAAGTGGGAAATCTACTTTATTAAATATATTGGCTGGCAAAATCAGACCGGAAAGAGGGAGCATCGAAGTTGGTGAAACGGTAAGAATCGGTTACTATACTCAAAATAATGAGGAACTTGATGGGAACTTAAGAGTAGTTGAATATATTAAACAAAAGGCGGAGATTGTAAAAACAGCAGACGGTTCGACGATTACAGCAGAACAGATGCTAGAGCGTTTTTTATTTCCTAGAAGTATTCAATGGACGTATATACGAAAATTGTCTGGAGGAGAACGTCGTCGATTATATTTATTATCTATATTAATGTTAGAACCGAATGTTTTATTGCTGGATGAGCCTACGAATGATTTAGACATTCAAACGTTAACTATATTAGAGGATTATTTAGAAGTATTTGCTGGCGTAGTCATTAGTGTCTCTCATGATCGATACTTCTTGGATCGAGTAGTGGATCATCTCATTTGTTTTGAAGGGAACGGAGTCATAACACGTTTTCAAGGAAATTACACAGAATATATGGAAATGAAAAGTACTGAAAGAGAAAAACAAGCACTTGAAAAACAAAACCAAGAAGATGTCTCCAAACAAATCAACACAAAAGTGCGGCGCAAGAAGTTGTCCTATAAAGAACAGATAGAGTGGGATGAAATCGAGGATAAAATTACTGAGATAGAGCAGAGAATTTCCGAAATTGAAACAGAAATCGTTGAAGCGGGTAGTGATTCGGAAAAAGTTAGTCATTTATATGAAGAACAGCAAAAAACGGAAGAAATACTTGAGCAAACAATGGCGCGGTGGGAAGAGTTGTCTTTAATCATAGAAGAAATAGAACAGAATTAACACCTTCTTTATGAGGAAGGGGATAATAATTTGACACAAGTAGAAACTAAAAGTGCTGACTTGTGTTAATAAGGAAAGTAAATAACTAAAAATTACATAAAAACAAAAGAAGAAAAGGAGTAAAGATGACAAAGAAAATAGAAATAGGATGGGACTTAGATAACGGTTATGCTCACTTGCCTAAATTATTTTATTCCAACCTTAATCCAAATCCAGTACGTTCACCGAAGTTAATCATTCTTAATGAACCGTTGGCAGCTTATTTGGGGTTGAACGTTCAGGCGTTACAAAGTGACGAAGGAATAGCGATGCTTGCTGGCAACCAGATTCCCGAAGGTGGTTTACCTCTTGCTCAAGCTTACGCTGGACATCAATTCGGTCATTTTAATATGTTAGGGGATGGACGGGCAATGCTGCTTGGAGAGCAAATCACTCCCCTAGGTGAGCGGTTTGATATTCAGCTCAAGGGTTCAGGTAGAACCCCATACTCCCGTGGGGGTGATGGTAGAGCAGCACTTGGACCGATGTTACGTGAATATATCATCAGCGAAGCAATGTATGCCCTCGGTATTCCTACAACCCGTAGTCTAGCTGTGGTGACTACCGGTGAGTCGGTAATCCGAGAAACCGATTTGCACGGTGCAATCCTGTCCCGTGTGGCTGCCAGTCATTTGCGCGTTGGTACCTTTCAATACGTTGCAAAATGGGGCACGGTTGAGGAACTACGGGTCCTTGCTGATTATACCTTACAAAGGCATTTTCCAGACATTGAAAATGATGAAAGTCGATACCTTTCACTGCTTCAGGAAGTGATTAAGCGTCAGGCTGAGCTGATTGCCAAGTGGCAATTGGTTGGTTTTATCCACGGGGTAATGAATACAGATAATATGACCATTAGCGGGGAAACTATCGATTATGGACCTTGCGCCTTTATGGATTATTATGACCCGGCAACAGTTTTCAGTTCCATTGATACTCAAGGTCGCTATGCCTATAGAAATCAGCCTTATATTGGCGGATGGAATCTTGCACGATTTGCTGAAACTCTTTTGCCGCTGCTACATGTCAATCATGAAGAGGCTATCAAACTGGCTCAGGATGCAATATCAGATTTTACTGAGTTGTATCACAATAACTGGCTCTCAGGAATGAGAGCAAAGCTGGGGATATTTAATGAAGAGATACAAGATGAATCCCTTGTTAAAGATCTTCTGAGTATAATGCAAAAGTATCGTGCGGATTATACCAATACCTTCCGAGCATTAACTTTTGATACGCTGGAGAATATGGACCTTTTTACGAGTTCAGAATTTTCTAAGTGGTATGAGATGTGGCAGGAGAGGCTAAGCAGACAGCAAGAAGTGAGAGCATCCTCGCATCAGTTGATGCGGAACAGCAATCCTGCGCTAATTCCTCGTAACCACCGAATTGAAGCTGCATTAGAAGCAGCAGTGAAACAAGGAGATTACAGCGTGATGGAGCAGCTTCTTCATGTTCTATCAAGTCCCTATGCACACTCCTCAGAACAGGTTGATTACAGCACACTGCCAGAACCATCAACCCTTCCTTACCGCACCTTTTGCGGTACATGACATAGAAGAATTTGGTTTTTTCAATTGCCGTTTTGAAAGGTGGTATCACGTTCGCTGGTACTACCTGTGGTTATTTTCACCAGAAATACCAAACAAGTCTTAATAAGTCTCTTCCTGTCTACAAGATGAAAAATACCTAATTAATAAAAATCTCAAGATAGAGTCACTTACGATCAATTTATTTCAAAATGGATTCTTTTTGGTTTACCATAAAATGGGAGTTTTCTACTACAATAAAGATTTTTGTATTTTTATTAATAAGAAAATTTTTTATTGACATAAAAATGCAATAAAGTTATATGTTATCACAAGTTAATAAAAAGGGGGCTAAACGTGGATAAAAAAAAAGTAAGTCTGATTCATTGGTTTATAAAATACGCATCATGGTCAAAAGTGATTCTACTTCTCACCGCATCACTAGTGATTTATTTTATCATGCTCAAGGTGACCATTCCAAAAGTTTCAAAAATAGCAGATGGAATGAAAATATTTGATCTTATGCTTTTTGGATATGATGTTGACTACGCAATGAAATTATTAGAGGCTTTAGATGAAGAGGGAAGAAGCATATATTTGCTACAACAAATTCCTCTAGATTTAATTTTCCCAGGATTACTAGGGTGTTCAGGTGCGTTTTTAATCGTATGTATGACCCGAATTCATAAAAAAATGAGTATAGCTCTAATTATTCCCTTAATTGCAGCGGTTTTTGATTATCTTGAAAATGTGTTCGTTGCTTATATGTTATTGAGGTATCCAGATGTGAATGCATTTACAATCAAAAGCTCAAGTTTTTTTACAATCGGAAAAACTGGTTTTACAGTTTTATTCTTTTCATTTGTTATCCTATATCTAGGATATATATTTCATAATATTAATAAAAAACTAACGTAATTAATGATCTGATTACTTTATCTTTTTTATTTTTTCTAGAGTTTCATCAGTACTCCACACATCATTCGCTATCATTTTATAGTTAACTAAAGCCGATTGGTAACCATCCATTCCATCTATAGTAGCCCCTGCTGTAGCATCGTAAACGACGGCTACTTCAAATCCGTTTTCAATAAGCTCACGTAGATGTGACTCAACACACAGGTTCGCTGACATTCCTGCTAATATTACCTTAGATATGCCATGTTTTCTTAATTGTAAAACTAAATCATTCGATTCAGGACCATAGATTTTATGAGGACTTACAATGATAGACTTTTCATTATTTATGTACGGTTTAAATTGATCAAGGAAATCTGCACCTGAACCAATGAATCCTTCCATCGATAAAGGTCCTTTTCGTAAATACATCTTTGTATCATGCATTAATTTTTCTACTGGTCCTTCAAAGATCCAGTTTTGATCATAAGGAAAATAATAATGTGGTGAAATAAAAGTTTGGATGTTATTTTGTTTTGCACTCTTCAGTAGTTTCTCCATGTTTTCAATGGTATGATTTGCTTTGACACTTTCTTTGACTAAATCCCAGGCAACACCATCATGACTTAGAAAGTCATTTTGTGGATCAGTAATTACGAGCGCAGTATGATCAAGATTAATCTCCATAAATGTACTTGTTAATGCACCTTCTTCTGCAAATGTAGGTACATTAACAATACTCATAAAGAGTAATAAGCAATAGAATAGTATAATAGTTTTTTTTACATTTTCCATATAAGATTCCCTCCTATATACATAGAGTTTATTAATTAAGAAGAAAGTATACATTATTCTTAATTCTTTCGTCCCAATCATCAAATATCTAATTTTCATAAAATATAATAAAATTTAGTAGAATTTCTATTAATTAAAAGGAAAGTGATCTACCTTCATAGAATTAGGTTAATTATTCCAACTAGATTTAGCAAACAACAAAGCTCATATTTTAGGAGGGATTGTAATGATAAAGAATAGTATGATTTTGATGTTATGTTTAGTATTAATAGGTTCATTTTTTGGAACAGGTCAATTAGCACAAGCAGTAGGAGAAGGTCCTAATTATAATGGAAATGAAACAATCAAAAATGAACGTCTTCACTCTTATGATGAAATGGTAAATTTCCTTGAAAAAGTGGAGAAAAGGTCTGATGAGATGACCCTTGAAGTATACGGACAATCCATAAAAGGAAGGGATTTATATTTAGCTAAGTTTGGAGAGGATGAAGATAATCCAACAGTTCTATTCCTGACACAACAGCATGGAAATGAAGCACTTACAACAGAATCGGCACTTGAAATCATTAAATATTTAACAAATAACAGTAAGGGAGTAAAAGAAATTCTAGAGAATATAAACGTTTTAATTGCCCCACGCTTAAATGTGGATGGTGCAGAAGGAGATGTGAATTTTTCATTAGAGGATTACGTATCAGGAACACATACACGATATAACGCAGATGGATTTGACTTAAATCGAGATCATGTAAATCGTAATCAACCTGAGACCAAAGCGCTTCACGAAAATGTGATTCAAAAGTACGAACCAGACTATATGATTGATTTCCATCATCAAGGTACACAAACAACACTAGGGGATACAGATGAATATGTATCTGGCTCCATTCTTTATCCTACGAATGAAGGGGTAGATCCTGATGTGAGAGAACGTTCTAAGCAATTAGGAGCCATTGTGTATAATGCAGTTGATGCAAAAGGATATGGTTTATTATCTAAGTATCGTGGGGGAACCGCACCTACCATCAGCCGTAATGGTCTTGCTTTGGAATATGGGATTGCAACACTACTCTTTGAAATGAGAGGGATGGCAGATCATTATTATGAACCATATGTTTTAGGTCAAAAAAGTAATGGGTATCTCATTCAACAAGGTGTGACGGCAATGAAAGCGGTACTTGAATCATTTGTAGATGGCTCCATTGAAACTGTGGATACTTCCTTCTGGGATACACTTCCTGAGAGTGGATCTAAAGGAGAAGAGTTTGAAGATGAGCATTAATGTATTATTAAAAAATGGATGTGAGTGAAGATAAGTAAAAGCGGAGACTATAATAGTCTCCGCTTTTTGGTTCATTTTTTATCTCAGTATTTTTTTACTTTTGCATGTACACAACCTTTTAAATTTTTATTTATTATAATTTTGTGATCTCTTTTAAGTTTATAACGTGTTTTCTTTCCTTTTATACATCTTTTTTTAATCAATGCTCTATAACCTGCCGGGAATTGTTCGTTTACAAATAACACGTCTTCAGCAAATCCCCTTTGTTCTGGTGTTACATCAGGTAAATTGTTTATTGGAAATAGTTTCTTTTTAATTTATTGTCACAAATCATTTTATGACGGTTTCTTTATGATGACTGATTAAATAGTTATAGTCCAGGAGATCCTTTATTGAAAGGAATAATTATTAATTGATTTTTAATTCAACTATAGAAAAGGTGGGAGTAGTGACAAAGGAACAACAGTTTAAGCAAATTTTTAAAGCTAACTATTCTCTGGTTGTAAATAAAATTAATCAAATTTTATGTGATAGAGCAATCGCTGAGGACCTTGCTCAGGATGTGTTTATGCAACTATATAATACCAAATGGAACGAGATAGAAAACATATCTGCATGGTTAAGAAAATCAGCAACCTATGCATCATACAATCATATTCGCTCGGAGAAGAGGGAATCGGAACGAATCAAAAAAGAATCAACGAGTATACAGGAATCAATTGCTTCCTCTGAAGATCAATTTCTGCATAAGGATGAAGTCTCCAATGTACAAGCTATTCTTGAAACGATGGATGATCGAGAGAGAAATTTATTATTAATGAAATACTCTGGTTTTAGCTATAAAGAGGTTGCTCATACTCTAGGAATTACCCAGACTTCTGTAGGGAAGCTGCTCTCAAGAGCAAGAAATAAGTTTAGTGATTTATATGAGCAGGCAAGGGGGGGAGAATTATGAAGTGTTACAACGAGCAATTTTTACAGTCCTATTTAGACAACGAATTAAATGGCGTTCAACGTAAACAATTTGAATTACATTTAAGCACTTGTAATCGATGTAAGCATGAATTAGAAGAACTACATTCTTTTAATGAATGGATGAAGGACAATATCGAGAAGAACTCACCTCAAATTAAATTTGAAAAAGAAGATATTGAAGTAGCATGGAAACATTTTGAAGAGAAATTAGCTGAGCAATCACAAATAAAAAAACAGGAGAAGATTGTTCCTATAGAAAAGAATGTTGCGAATAAGAAAAGAAAATCGATGACTTTTTATAAAAAATGGGTGATGGTTGCTTCTTTCATTGTTATAGCAACAAGTGTGTTAGCTATTCCTCAAATTAATTCAGGAGCAAAAGGCTTTTTCTCATATATACAAGAGAATTTATTGGATTATACTCTTGAGTATGATATGGAATCAAAGGTGATACGAGATGTAGCAGGTAATCTTGTTGTTTATTTTAAAGAAGACCAAATTTATGATGCGTATGATAATCCAATCACTGTAGAAGAATATAAACAAATTATTGCAAGTTATAGTGGTATCGATATTCCATACAATGAGAATGACTTTACATTGTATGACGATGCGCTGATTAGAGGGATAGATATCAATGGTAAATCTGAAGCAGAGATTTGTAAGGCTGTTGAAAAAGACAAAATGATCTCATTGATTAAATTTGAAGCTGAACGCATTGGTATGGAGATAGAAGGAGAAACCGAGTCAGAGTTAAGGAATGATTTTAGTGTGAAATTAGAAGGTGCTGTGAGTGAAACGATTCAAAATGGGATTAAAAACTTGAAAGAAGCTTACCAACTTGATCCCGAAATTTACCAAAATATAGGGTTAGATTTAACAAATAAAACAGATGAACAAATAAAAATAGAAATGTATGAACTTCTTATGAATGGGAGTATAGATATACCATACTTTAATCAAGATGATTTAGAAGATCAAATGAATGTAACTACACCAGCCCAAAAGGTTGCTGCAATGTTTTTTGGATATGATGTTTTACATGCGGATAATATGTTAACTGAAGCAAAAGAACTAGGTCTTGATATTAATGGTTTGATTATTTCTGAAATATCAGATTTAGTGTACCAAACAAAAGAATAAAAATTAGAAATTAGAACGATGAATTGTTTTTCAAAATGACTAGGGACTTAAAATCTCCCTAGTCATTTTAATATTATAAGCAAGCATTACTTTCCATCTTGATCAATACTACGAAGCTTAGCTTCACTTTTGTGGGTTGTGTTACTTATATTTCCACTTATCATTCATAAGAGAATCAGTTATGATATGGTTGTCTCGCTTGAGAAGTTGACCTGATACTTGTAATGAATAAATCTTCTAGGCATCTCTCATAGGAGATTTTTTCTTATTCAAAAATAAATTGAACTGGACTTTTTAAAAAAGTTTTTTTATGTGGTGTCACAAAAAATGATCGATTGGTTTCTATAAGGTGAACATACAAAAAACAGAAAAAACAAAAGGAGAGAAAGAAGATATGAAAGGTAAAAAAATCGTAGCAGCAACAGCATTATCAGCATTAATCATAGGGGGAGCATTTTCCTATGCAAATACTTCAAATGAACCCATTCAACCACCAGAAGTAGGAGTTATAGGACAAGAACAAGTTAAAAAGGTAGATGTCCCACTAGATACTTTTAAACAATATGGAATAACTTTTGATTTAGATAGAAAAGTGATTCATGACATAGCAGGAAATATCATCATTCAATTTAAAGATGGAGAGTCCTATGATGTTAATGGAGATATGGTAACTTATGATGAGTTCAGAGAAATTATAAAACAGTACAAAGGCATGGGTGTTCACTCTACTGATCCTAATGCATCTATTTTAGAAGTTGATGCACTTATGGCAGGAGTGAATCCAGAAGGGAAAACAAACAAGGAGATTTTAGAAGAGATTAGACCGATGCACGAATTGACTCAATTAAAATATGAAGCAGAAACGATGGGAATGGATATCTCAGATCTAAGCGATGAAGAGGTAAAAGCTAAGGTAGATCAAGAGAGGGAAGTTTTTATTCAAAATTCAATTGAAGAAAGTATAGAACAATTGAAATTAGCTTATCAACTTGATGCAAAAGCATATCAAGAAGCTGGTATTGATTTAACAGATAAAACGGATGAAGAGATTAAAACAATGGTTTATGAAATGTATGAGAATCCAAGTATACGTATACCTGCTCAAGATGGGTGGTTTGCAAATGTAGATAAAGTTTCTACTCAAATATTAAATATGTTTTTTGATCTAATTTTAATAGAGGGAGATAAAACATTATCCAAAGCAAAAGAATTAGGTGTAGATACTAAAGGACATGATATTGGCAGTATTTCAACTATAAATTATAGCATGGAAAAGGCAATTGAGATGGGAATGGACATTGAAGGCAAAACAAGTGATGAAGTAACTGATATGGTACAGGAAGAATTGAGGAAGAAACATATGGAAGAAACTGGGCAAACAGAAGAGGAATACTATGCAGATCGTCCATAAATTATCGATTTTGTGAAAAGGGCTGTCTAGGAAGTAAGCGAAAGCTGACTTTCTGGCAGCTTCTTTTTTATAACTTAAGAATTTATAAGTTTCACTGTTTCAATAAAAACTACCTCTATTAAAAGTGACAACCTCTCTCTGAGAGCTCAGATAGGGCTTTGTTTCATGTTACTCATTCAAATAACACCAAAGTAAAAGGAACTGACAGGTTCATTGAAGAACCATTTTTGAAGAAATAACAAGCGAAAATAAAATAGCTACCATGAGACTGGAGAAAAAATGCAATATTTTTCTTCAGTTTCTTTACTTTCTTAAGAATTTAAATTTCTTTAGTTTTGTTTTATAAATTAATTTTGATCTTAGATAGAGCTTGCTTTCACCAATTTAATAAAAATTTTTATTGAATGTCATATTAGTGAATGTTGCGGTTTCTAAATAGTAGAAGGAAAATATGAAAGGGAGTGTCAAATGATGAAAACCAATAAATATATAATGATACTAATGGTTGCAACACTTTTAATAATAGGGTGCCTCTTTATTATAAAAATAACAGGTGATTTGGAACGTATTTTTGCAATTGAGCTGACTAAGCCGCAAATTACTACAAACAATGAGAGTTACACTATTCAGGATCAACAACATAACAGCGTAACGAATAGTAATATCGTATTAGCTTCCTATGGATCTAATAAACAAGGTTTTATGAAGAAAGCAAAATCTCAAGCTGAGTTCAATCAAATACAGTATAAGGACTTTACATTTGGTCATCCTATAGTGAATCATATTTTATTTAAAGATTCAAACGAAGGCAGGCTTATCTTAACCGATAAAGAAACAAATCGTTCTGTGGAAGTGGCTTTAGATATTTATAAGAAATATTCATTAGCACATCTAATTGAAATGCTATTTGTTGTAGAGAATCCAACGGGAGAGAAAAAAGAGTTGATGAAAGCGGCTAAAAAGTTCTATTCTGTTGTCTATTTCGATCCATGGGAAGATTTATATAAAGAAATACATCAACATAATATTGACACAACAGAAAAGACTTTTCTAGAAGTATGGAGAGAAGTGTTTAATTATCCAATATATAGTGAAGGTCAAGATCTCATTGGTTATAGAGCAGGACAATTTGGAATTAATACGCAAGGGAAATCATTTCAATCAATAAAAGAAGAAGTAATGAAGTATGATGAAACGATAAGATTGGTCGAAGATAGCAAGAATATGATTTTCGACCCTAATTGGTTGATAGAGGAAGAAAAATGGTGGATTAGTAAATAGTATATCTTAATCTAAACCAAGTATGATATTGAAGTAATGCTTTCTGTTTTCTATTAGTTATCTCTATATTATTTATTGGTTTATTTATTCAAAAAATCATGTTAAAACATTAAAATAACATTAAAATAACTTTAATAAAATATTAAAAAAAAATTAAGATTTTCTTTATATTTAAGTATGTCAACCCTGAATTTCTACCAATAGTTTCATATATTATATGATTTTGGTTGGAAATCGCTTGCATTAGATAATAATTTGATAGCTTGCTAACCATTGATATATTAACGTTTGCTAAGAATATATAGAATATAGTATAACTGACTAATTTCGATGATGGAAGATTCCTCCTCTAATACCCTCAAAAACCTATGTTATAGTATAGGTGCAAGAGAAAAAAACAAACCAAAACCAGGGGGAATTTATCATCATGAAAAAAGGAATGTTTCTATCTATTGCAGCTGCAACAGCACTATTTGTTTCTTCATTAGGAATCAATTCTGCAGATGCTAGTCAGGTTCAAGTTAAAACTTATAAGGTGAGTTATCAGTTCAATCAAGAAGATATCAATAAAATGGTAGAGAGCTTACTTGCTCAAGTAGGTAGTCAATATCAAATTGATATCAATAAATTGTTAGAACAGATTGACCTAGGAAAAAATACTAAGGTTGTAAAAAAGCCACAAGTTGTTTCTAAACCAAACAATCCAACACCAGCGCAACCGGCAAAACCAACACCACCGCCTAGCAACAATGAATCAACAACTGAGAAGGAACCTACTAAAGAAGAATCTTCTAAGTTAAGTGCGTATGAACAAGAAGTAGTAGATTTAACAAATGCAGAACGTGCTAAAGAAGGATTGCCTGCATTAAAAGTGGATGAGAAGTTAAGTGAAGTTGCACGTATTAAGTCTGCCGACATGCAATCTAATAGATACTTTGATCATAACAGCCCAACTTATGGTTCACCATTTGATATGATGAAAAGCTTTGGAGTATCTTACAGATCTGCAGGAGAAAACATCGCTTATGGTCAAAAAACACCACAAGAAGTAGTAACTGCTTGGATGAATAGTAAAGGTCATCGTGATAATATTATGAATTCTAGCTATACTCATATTGGTGTTGGCTATGTGGAACAAGGTAATTATTGGACTCAAATGTTCATTGGTAAATAAAAAATAATACAAATATTAATTGCATGATCACGGCATGGGCCTGATTTTTCGAAGGATAGAAATCGGACTCATGATGTGAATTTTAGGTCACCGAAAGGTGACCTTTTTGACTTTTCCTTACAAAAATATAATTTCCCATGCAATGGTTTTATATTCATAAATTCAAATTTTCTAAGAATATATTATCTCTTTAACTGAGTAATCATTTTCTGTATATAAAAAATTATACATTTTATACATATATAAAGGGTTACAAAAAAGTTACATTTTATATAACGAACAAGGAGTATAGCGCATTAAACTCCTTGTGCAAAATGTTAGACAGTATCTTCAGGAAGTCTCTACTTTAAGTAAGGTTAGAGGAGATTCAATACTGAACAGATTTTAAGGGCTGTATGAACAGCCCTATGAGGAACAAGATAAAAAATTTTGTTGAGATTATTTATGATTTGCTTTAAAAGTACTATCTAAGATAAGTTTAGTGCATTTATTTTTAATTTAGGATCAGATTTATTGTCATCTTGATCGATAATAGTATTCATATCATTAGCTAACCACTTAGCTACTTCTTCAATATCTTTTGAAAATGCTCTGTCTTGCAAGATTGGAGGAGTCATTTTTCTTCCTTTTTCTAAAATGGAACGCGTATAGTTAGCCATCTTTTGTTTTCCTCTTAACTCACAAGCTTGCATAGCACAAATAGCTTCGATAGCCATGACTTTCCTTACATTTTGAATAATTTGATATGCATGTCTTGATCCAATGGTTCCCATACTAACATGATCTTCTTGATTCGCTGAAGATGGAATAGAATCCACACTTGCCGGATGTGCAAGGGTTTTGTTTTCAGAGACAAGTGAAGCTGCACAATATTGCATGATCATCGCTCCAGATTGCAGTCCAGGTTCAGGGCTTAAAAATGGAGGCAAATCATTTAATTGTGGATTGACAAGACGTTCAATTCTTCTTTCTGAGATGTTTGCAATTTCAGCCATGGCAATCCCTAAAAAGTCCATGGCAAATGCAATCGGTTGCCCGTGGAAATTACCTCCTGATAGAACCTTTTCTCCATCGTCAAAAATAAGTGGATTATCGGTTACTGCATTCATTTCAATCTCAAGTTTTTCTTTTACATAGTTTAGGGTTTGCCAAGTTGCACCATGAACTTGTGGAATGCAGCGAAGTGAGTAAGCATCTTGTACCCGCAACTCACCTTGTTTAGTAACTAATTGACTACCTGTTAGGTATTTTCTAATACGTTTTGCCACTTCAACTTGTTCGTTATAACCACGTGCAACATGTATATCTTCATCCATGGCATCTATGACACCTTGCAAAGCTTCAAAGGTTAATGCAGCGATTTGATCAGCCTGTAGAGCTAAATCTTCAGCTTCTATATAGGCAAGTATACCCATGGCGGTCATCGCTTGTGTACCATTTATAAGAGCTAAACCTTCTTTTGCTGATAATGTGATGGGGGCAATATTTTCATAGTTTAATGCACTCAAGGCTTCCATTTGTTTTCCATTATAAAAGACCTCACCTTCTCCAACCAATGCAAGCGCGAGGTGTGAAAGTGGGGCTAGGTCACCACTTGCTCCCAATGAACCTTGCTGAGGAATGACAGGATGAATCTGTGCATTAACGAGTTGTATCAATCTCTCAATGACAACTGGACGAACACCAGAAAATCCTTTTAATAAGGCGTTTGCACGTAATAAAATCATCATTCGACTCACTTTTTCTGGAAAAGGTTCACCTACACCACATGCGTGAGAACGAATTAAATTTAGCTGTAGTTTTTCAACATCCTCTTTTTGGATAAGGACATCACTAAATTTACCAAATCCAGTAGTAATTCCATAAACAACTCTTTCTTCTTTCACGATCTTTTCTACTGCTTTACGACTTTCTTTTACCTTTTCCATACTTTTATCTGAAGCCATTACTTTATCATTTGTATATAAAACTTTTTTCATTTCTTTGATTGTTAATGAATTTCCTGTTAGTGTAATCAAAACGATCTCCTCCTCACTATTTTAGATCTCAGGTTTTTTTCATTTCGCTTTACTCAAGTAAAGGAGAATGAAAAAAGGGCTATATCATGAAATCAATCTGATTTCAAAAATATAGCCCCCTAATCACTGTACACATCTATGGGCAAACGATTGTATTTTTATACATGCTTCACTTTTTGGGGTTTTATTATGTTCCGGGCCCCGCAAAAGTATTAGGAATTATCTTTCGAAGTTTTACTTCACTTTTGTGGGTAAATTAGATATGATTAATTCCTAATCCCATTGTTTCATGCTCGAGTCCCTTAATCGGAGCCCCTATAGTACCATATAATGCTACAGCAATCCATTCTCCCTCTTGTTGTTTTTCATAAGGGTTTCCTCTAACGATGGAAAACCGTAATCCTACAGTTCTGAGCACTGATCCGATTGATAATTGACCTCGAGTGATCCCATGTAAAGCTTCAATAATTGCATGATATAAAGCATGTGTTTCTCGATAAATATCACCATCAACGATGCCATTGTTTTTCGCGGCAGTTTCTATAGCTGCAATAATTTTTTGTGAGTCCATTGTTCCTACTTTTCCTTTGCAGCTTTTCCAACAATCAGGCATGTTGCATTCATCCTCTGAGAGTAGCAGTAGCATAGCATGTTTACCAATTCGATGGTCTGATTGTAAAGACATCTTATCTCAACTTTCAGTTTATTGATTTTTTTCTCTAATGACTATTCACTATTATTATTGTATGAGTTTGATTATGATGGTGTCAAATTTATTTTTATAAGTTAGGTTTTTAACTACTTTTAAGTAGTGTTTACTTTGTGAATTGATTTATGTGTTTTTTATTTTTGTTGGATTTACTTAGTAAAAAAGAAAGAATGACATGTACAGCAACACGACTAGTCATATCTCGAAAATCTAAAGTAGGATCAATTTCAACGATATCCATACCTTGAACAAGATTTTCTTCACCAAGCAATTGAATGGCTTCTAGCAGGGTATAGCTGTCCATGCCTCCTGGTCCAATGGCTGGACAACCTGGAGCAAAAGTTTGATCTAATACATCCATATCCACAGAAATGTATATGATATCTACTTTATTTTTCAATTGTTCAATACTGTCATTGATAATCGCTTGAATGGATTGGTTTCGAACATCCTTCATCGTGTATATGGTGACCCCTTGTTTTTCTGCATACTCACGATACACCTGACTATTAGAGAAATTACGAATACCTATTTGAACTAACTGGTCTCCCTTGATTACACCTGATTCAATTAAACTTCGAAATGGAGTTCCATTCGACGGTCCACCATCCTTAAGATTTCTTAAATCATGATGTGCATCAAATTGAATGATTCCCACTTTGCCTTTCACTTTTGAAAACCCTTCAATACTTGGATAACTAACGGAATGATCTCCGCCTAGCAAAATCGGTATCATTTGTGGATTTGTTGTGCACAACTCTTCCATTGTTTTTTTAATTCTGTTTTGAGATTGGATAAGATCAGTAACATGCATATAAATATCCCCACAATCCACAATGGTGTTGTTTAAATTAATATTTTCATCAATTGCATAGGTTGTGTAAGACTGTAATAAATTGCGAATCACATTGGGGGTAAAAGAGGCACCTGAATGACTAATGGACGGTTTAGAAAGAGGAGCACCAATGAGTGCTGCCCCTTCAATTTGTTTTCCATTCCAATGCTCTAATAAATCCGCTGCTTTTTTAATGTGACGATCCGTAAATTTTGAGCTCCCTGCTTTTTTTAAATATTCAAATTGTTCAGTCACACAAATTCCTTCTTTCGTATACCATTTTTCCATTTTTAAATACACGTTGGACATGGTTTACACCATAATGATATGGAACATAATGATAATTTGTTGCGTCCCAAAGCACAATATCTGCTTGACGTCCAACTATAAGTTTTCCTGCTTTGTTTCCTCGGTTAATCGCATAAGCGGCGTTTGTTGTAACTGCATTCCATATTTCTTCTGGTGTCATTTTTAGCTTTAACATGGCAAGGTTCATAATGAATTGAATGTTTTCAGTTGGAGAACTACCTGGATTGAAATCCGTTGATATCGTTACAGCTCCTCCTTGATCAATCATATCCCTTGCGCGTGCAAATTGTTCTTTTCCTAAATAGAATGTTGTACCTGGAAGTAATACAGCAATAGTGTTTGATGCAGCTAATTTTTCAATTCCATAATCAGAGGCTCCAACTAAATGCTCAGCAGAGATGGCATCTACTTCTACGGCCATTTCCGTACCTCCAAGCGGATCTATTTCATCAGCATGGATTTTGACTTGAAAGCCTGCATCCTTCGCTTTTAGTAAAAATTGTTTTGATTGTTCTACTGTAAATACGCCTGTTTCACAAAAAATATCAACAAATTCAGCTAATTGCTGTTCTTTGATTAACGGCAATAAATTCAACATTTCTAGTAAGAATGCATCAGGATTTTGTTTGTATTCCTCTGGAATTGCATGTGCACCTAAAAAGGTTGGGACAAGGTCCATATCATGTTGTTTATGCAGTTCTTTGATTACTTTTAATTGTTTTAACTCTGTTTCTTTATCTAAGCCGTAACCACTTTTTGCTTCTAATGTTGTAATCCCGTAGGAAAATAATCTATCTAGGTGAAATAGCCCTTTATCTATAAGGGATTGCTCAGAGGCATTACGGGTTTCTCTTACCGTAGATAATATCCCTCCACCTTGCTTTAAAATATCTAAATAGGAAACCCCTTGTTGTTTTAATGAAATTTCATGTTCACGTGAACCGCCAAATACGAGATGAGTATGTGGATCCACTAAACCAGGAGTGACTAACTTTCCATCACAGTTGATCACTTCTTTAGCTAAAATAGATTTGGCTTCGTCACTACTTCCAATAAAGGAGATTTCTCCATCTGTAATGGCAATAGCCCCATTTTCAATGAGGGGGAGTTTGTTCATTTCCTCCCCTCTTTTTGCTCTATTCAATCCATCATCCATCGTTAATAATTGCCCAATATTTGTGAGCAATAAATCTGCATTGTTGATCAATGGTTTTCACTCCTCTTTTTGTAACATAGGTAGATGAACATCTTTTTCCTTTGCTGTTTTGATGGCTAAGTCATAACCAGCGTCTGCATGTCTAGCAATCCCCATTCCAGGATCTGAGGTAAGTACACGTTCTAATCTCGCCTCAGCTTCTTTCGTTCCGTCCGCCACAATAACCATACCTGCATGAATAGAATAACCCATGCCTACACCACCGCCATGATGAACAGATACCCAGCTGGCTCCATTTACACCATTAATCATTGCATTTAAAATGGGCCAATCTGCGACAGCATCACTTCCGTCTTTCATGTCTTCCGTTTCACGATTAGGTGAAGCAACAGAACCGCAATCCAAATGATCTCTACCGATCACGATAGGTGCAGATAATTCACCAGATGCAACCATGTCATTTATAATTTTTCCAAATTTTGCTCTTTCCCCATAACCAAACCAGCAAATGCGAGAAGGAAGTCCTTGGAAGGCGACTTTTTCTCGAGCCATTTTGATCCATTTACATAAATGTTCGTTTTCTTTAAATTCTTTTAAAATCACTTCATCAAGCTTATAAATATCTTCTGGATCACCAGATAATGCAGCCCAACGGAAAGGACCTTTACCTTCACAAAACTGTGGACGAATAAATGCAGGTACAAACCCTGGAAAGGCAAAAGCATTTTCGAATCCTTCGTCATATGCAACTTGACGAATATTGTTGCCATAATCAAATACGATAGCACCTTTTTCTTGTAGTTGTACCATCGCTTCTACGTGTTTTTTAATACTAGACTTAGCTAGTTTGATATAATGATTAGGATCTTCTTGACGAAGTTTCTCTCCTTGTTCAAGCGACATTCCTTCTGGTAAGTACCCGTTTAAAGGATCGTGAGATGATGTTTGATCAGTCACTAAATCAGGGATGAACCCCTGTTCTAACATTTCTGGTAAGATCTCAGATGCGTTGCCTAATAGACCAATGGATAAAGGTTTCTTTTTTTGTTTTGCATCTAATGCTAGTTCAACTGCTTCGTCTAACGACTCTACCATGACATCGCAATATTTTGTTTCTATACGACGTTGGATTCTAGTTTTGTCTACTTCAATCGCTATGACAACACCATCATTCATAGTTACTGCTAATGGCTGCGCACCCCCCATACCTCCTAAACCAGCTGTTACTGTAATAGTGCCTTTTAATGAATTTTGGAAGTGTTGTTTAGCAGCCTCTGCAAACGTTTCATACGTCCCTTGTAAAATGCCTTGAGTCCCAATATAAATCCAGCTTCCCGCTGTCATTTGTCCGTACATCATTAATCCTTTTTGATCGAGCTCTCGAAAATGTTCCCAGTTTGCCCAAGCGGGTACAAGGTTGGAATTTGCGATTAATACACGAGGTGCATTTTCATGTGATTTGAATACCGCTACTGGTTTTCCTGATTGAACTAATAGTGTTTCATCGTTTTCGAGTTTTTGTAAAGTTTCAACAATTTTATGATAACTTTCCCAATTTCTCGCTGCTTTACCTATACCCCCGTATACTACAAGTTCTTCAGGTTTTTCAGCGACTTCAGGATCTAGATTATTCATTAACATTCGAAGTGCAGCTTCTTGAATCCAACCTTTAGTATTTAACTGATTGCCTCTTGGAGCACGTATGGATTGATGTGTTTTTGACATAAAATATCATCCTTTCATTTTCTTATTGGCGTTTTCATTATACATTTATCGTACAGAATAACCAAAAAACTGGGAAGGATTAATCTACAGATTGATGTGGGGAAATTGCGGTTAAATCACAAAAATAGTCCAGAAAATTAAACTATTTTAGATTATTTTTAGATATCTTAATTATTTTTATATTTCAATAAAAGAGAAGACATCAGTATTTCACAACTATTTTCAAAAAAATCTTTATCATTCATATTGGATTAAGAAGTTTAGCTTGTTCATAAATGTATGTTTACGCTAAACTATTGATTTATATTCATAAGTTAATAAATACATATATCCATTATAAAGTAATTTATGGTAAAATTTATAATAAGTAAATATGTAATTACAGACTTTCATTTTTTAAAATTTTAATAGAGATGGGAGGGTTGATAAATTACCAAATCAAAAGTGATTTGTTTTTAGAATTAAAATCTAAATTAGAAGGAAGGGAAATTTTGTTATGGTAAGATTAAAAAGGTTGATGAAAACGACAGGCATTATCGTCATTGCACTTCTATTATCTTTATCATTTACTACTTCTAGTCAAGCTGCACTTTTAGGATGGGATTTGGTTGATAACAATAAACACTTAGATTGGAATAGCGATAGTAAATATATTTCAAGTATAAATGATGCTATGAATTTATGGGAAAGTTATAAATCTGGAATTATTAGACCTGACACGGCTTCAGAAAGAGAAGATGTATTTTTAACTGATTATAATCAAGTTAGTTCTACAATTGCAAGTACTAGCTCTAATGGCATTATTAGATTTAATGATTATCATTACACTGACATGTCGAATGGTGAAAGACTCAAAACGACTACACATGAGTTTGGTCACGCTTTAGGTCTAGCTCATACTTTTGGTAAAAGAGATATTATGAGACAAGGAAAAGTTTCTATTACAAAATTGTCTTCTACTGATAAGAGATCATATGATGATGCTTACTTAACATATTAAAATATGAAAGGAAGTGTAATGATTTATGAGAAAGATTTTATTCGTTTTACTACTTATACCAACGTTAATTTTAAGCGCATGTTATAGCTCAAATGAAGCCAGTATAAATGATTTACCAGTAACTAAATTAACAGGTTCTTTTAGTATAGACGTTAACGATTTAACTCAAATTGTAGGTGATGCTGATTATGTATTTGTTGCTGAAGTTACGGACGAAGTTGAAACTTTATACAAACATCCAGTAACTATTGAGACAGAGAATGGGCCTAAGGAAGTTAGTGATCCATATACTAAATACGCTATTCAAGTTGTTGATAATATAAAAGGTAAGTTAAAGAATAATAAGAAATTTGACATCTTAAAAGCAGGAGGCATAAGTCAGGATAAAGAATCCATTGTATTGTATGAAAATGATGAATTATTACAAGTTGGCAAGTACTATATCTTGGCAGCTTATGCTCAACCAGACGGTTCTCTTTTAGTATCTGGCCCTAACTCAAGCTCAGCTTTAACTGAAATGGGCAAAAGTAAAATCGTTTCATCAAAAGAATATAAAGAGTATAAAGAAGCTTTTAAAAACGAAATGAAAAGTGAAAGAAAGAGATTTAAATCTTCACACGAAATGTAAAATATGGATTGAACCAATTTATTAGTGCGAGGGCAAAACCAAGCAGCCAAGGACTTTTTCAAGAAAGCTTGGCTGCTTTCATTATGGTGTTTTATCATATCTAAATATTACTACGTGTTCAAATTTAACGCCCTATCATCATTTTTACTCTTTTTTACTTTAGGAAAATAACCTATTGACACTGCATAATCGATCAATTTGTAGAAAAACTCCCTATTTGGCTCGTGACAATCGATATTACTCTCACTGCTAATAAATTTATAATTAGAATCTTTTGCTCCATCACCTTCTAATTGAGCCATAGCAAGTTGAAGCCCTTGTTGATCTTTTTCTTCTCCATTAAATAACCATCTAGAATACTCTTCTCTATCCAATAATTGAATATTGTAACCGTAATCTACTAAGTATTCTACCATCTGATTATAAGTGATTTGTATAGGATTGCAGACGTGGAGCAGTTTATTAATTGATACGCCCTTCTCTATAGATTTAACAATATATTTACTGGCATAATCTATGGGCGTGAGATCAACATACCATTTGGCTTTTGGTGCTTTACTTAATAACATCATTGCCTTTAACATCCTATAAAATGCATTATTATTGATATTCAACTGGAATTTCCCATTTATTGAGTTACCCACCAAATTGCCCATACGGTAAATCGCACTTGGTATGTTATTGCTTCGCATATTCACTTGTAACTCTGATTGTAATTTGCTATTTGTGTAGACATTCTCTAGTGCTATTGCAGGATCATATGGGAATAGTTTATATCTACCACTCAAAGCTAGATCTTCAGGAATACCTAAAGTAGAGATATAATGAAATTGAATATTTGGTGATAATTGTATTAAATCTAACAGCATGACAGTGCTCATTACATTTGCTTTATTGAAATGCTCACGATCCCCATGATGTTTTACTTCTGCACCACAATGTACCACGTTATTTATTATCTTCTGCAAATCAGCATATTCTATTTCATTTAGTGCTAATTGGGGCTTAGATAGGTCTCCCTTTATGATTTGAATTCTCTGTATATCATGATTAGTTATATCATCGAAGTATGAATTCAATACTGAGATCAAACGACCCTTATCTCCATCCCTTAACAAGCAGTATAATCTAGCTCTAGTATTTTTTAGGAAATTGTACAGTATATGTGAGCCTAAATAACCAGTGGCTCCTGTGAGTAAGATATCTTGAGTTGTTACTCCCTCTAGAGATATATTTTCCCCTCGTAATGTTTCTGGATAGGGTTTCAAATGCCTTATTTCCTTATCATATTGATCTAGTTGAATTTCCCCGTTTCTAGTCTCTTCTATTCTTTTTGATAATTTTTGTATAGTAGGATATTGATAAAAGTCACTTATCTTGATGTTAGGATAATCAGGTTTCAATATGACTAAGATCTGCATAATAGAAAGTGAATCTCCACCTATTTCGAAAAAATGATCCGTGATACTAATATCTTCAATATCGAGAATATTTCTCCAAGCACCCCATACCTTCTTTTCAATGTTTGTGGTTGGAGCAACCATATCTTTATTATCTTCTAAATAATCATGAAAATCGATCGAATTTAATACCTTCCTATCTATTTTTCCAGTTGGCGATATGGGTATTTCTTCTAGATAACAAATATGATGAGGAATCATATACTGCGGAATTGAATTAGACAAGAATTCCTTTAATTTGGAAACCAATATAGGTATTTTATTTGTAGTAGTATAATAGGCTACCAATATTTTTCCTTTGTTCCCATTGGACTTGGCGATCACAGCTATATCTTGTACCTTTTCATGTCTAGATATACTATCTTCTATTTCTCCTATTTCTACTCTAAAACCTCTAATTTTGATTTGTGAATCCTTCCTAGATATATACTCGATATTACCTCCAGGAAGCAACCGGCCAATATCCCCGGTTCTATAAAATCGTTTATCGGACAAGGGATCAAAAGGATCAATTATAAATGCCTCTTTTGTTTTTTCAGGTTGATTTAGGTAACCATTTGCCACACCCACAGATTTAATTAAAATTTCCCCAGGAACGTATAATGGGCAGGGCTGACTATGTTCATTAACAATATACATCTCGTAATTCTTATATGGTCTACCTATTGGAACTATTGATAACCCCCTAATAGTATCCTTTCTAACTTCAAAAGAGGAAGTTACTGCTGTACATTCTGTTGGTCCATACAGATTTACGATCCTTATATCTGGACCGAATTTATTCATAAATGATTTCGCTATTTCGCTAGTTAATGCTTCTCCCCCAGTACTAATAGTGCGAACTGATTTAAATTTGGCTACACCAGAATCAGATAGATGGGTAGCTAGTTGGTTAAAGAAAATAGTAGGTATTAAAGGAATACAGGTAATACTCATTCTATCTACGATATTAGCAAATGCCTCAATAGATATACGTTCCTCATCGTTTATTAAATGCAAATGTGCTCCGCAGTAGAATGCACCAAACATTTCATATATGGAAGCATCAAAGCTAAAACTTGCAAATTGTAAAAGTATATCCGATGATGTTATATCAAAAGTATCTCTAATAGATGGACAAAGGTTCATTAATCCCTTGTGTCTAATCAACGTACCTTTCGGTTTACCTGTAGAACCAGATGTATAGATCACATAGGCTACATCATTCGGGTTTCCTATGTATTCAATGGCTGTAGGATTAGTGTTGGCGCAGTCTTCATAATACAGTACCTGTTGCGTACCGTTCTTAAACATATTCCTAACTAAAGTGGCGTATTCATAAGTTGTAATCACATAATTAGAGTTAGAGTCTGATATGATATATAGATTTCTGTCTTTAGGATGTTTTGGGTCTAAAGGAACATAAATCGCTCCGATCCTCATGACTGCCATGAGACTGATTACGGTCTCAACACTTCTTCCCATCAAAATAGAGACAAAATCTCCCTTTCGAATACTTCGCTTAATGAGAGTATTAGCTACTTTATTTATTTGTATATCTAATTCTCTATACGAGTATTGGATACCATCTGCAGAAAGGGCTATGTCGAGTGGATAATTTCTCACAGTATGATTAAACATATCAATAATGGTCTTGAAATTGTCTATATCTGTTTCCGTATTATTCATTTCCTCGTATGTCTGCTTATCCTCTTCTAGTAAGATTTCTATATCTCCAATTGCAGTAGTAGGATGACTTAACAATTCTACTAATAATTTTTCATAATGCCTAACTAGTTTGTACATAGATCTACTATTTACAAAACTTTCATTGTAATTCATATTTACCATAATATATTTACCAATTGAAACAGACCAATCCATTTTGGTGCAAAACATAGTCTCATCTACATTAAATGAAGAGTGTATATTAAAATCCCGCAAGTGTTTAACTGAGTATATACTCTCACTATCTTTGACTTGTTTTAGTTTACTAGCTACTCCGATTATAAATTGATGGAAATTAAGGTTACTATTGATCTTTATTCTTACGGGTAATAAATTGCTTTTCCCATTTACTCCTACTACGATGTCTTTTTCATCTGACATTCGATATAATAGTATATAATAAGCTGACAAGAAGACTTCATTAATGTTTAAATCTAATTTATCACAATAATTGTATATTAATTTCTCTTTTTCCTCTAAAATTCTTGATTTAGACGATACGATTGAAACCCAATTATTGAGGCTCTTTTTACTATCTATGATTAATTCAAAATGTGATGGTATGTCAGCTAACTCCTGCTCCCAGTAATCTCTAGTTGTGCCCATGCCATCCTCCTTTCTAAACTTTTCAAATCTATGCCATATTTTACTATACAAGAATGTGTAAGCGCAATCAGGAATTAGATTAGAAACTGCTAAACGTAGATTGTGAAGGCTATTGTAGGTTCTGGTGCAAACTAATTTATAAAAAGCGCCCAGAAAAAAGACAACCTTAGAAGTAAGGTTGCCTTTTGCAGATTCTTTATGAATAATCATAACAGGAACTTCAAAATGATCTTTAGTTATTTGTTCATACTATAATTAAGTGAATATGATTTTCAATACCTCTTTATTAAAAATTAATAGATTTTATTTAGTGTATTCATTCTAAAAGAAGCGATAGCAGCAAACATAGTGACTAGACACCCTAATAAAAATGGTAAAGTACTTCCTAGTACCAACCAAATAAAGGACCCTACTATAGGAATCGTTACAGCGATCACATGTGATAAGGTACTTCCGACTGCTAGAGTCGTACTTAATTCTTCTCTAGGGACTAATTTCCCAACATAAGTAGAAATACCGATATCGTCAAAACCTACAAAAACATCATCTAATACAAACAAAATGTATATAAACCAAATATGTTCAATGTAAGCATAACCTAGAAATATGAAGGTTACAATGATGTAATTTAGAGATAGAGCATGACCAATCCCTATCTTCTTTATCACTTTTCCAATATACGGTCGAGTGAATACGGCTATGATACCGTGTAAACTATATAACAGTACCATGGTTGAAAGGGATGTTTCAAATTTAATAATGAGCAAAAGAGTAGCAAAAGTAATAAATATCATCTCACGTGTAGCTGATAAAGTGGTTAGAAGATAATAAGGAAAATATACCTTTCTCAAATACAGATTGTTGTTTCTTGTTCTCTTATTTTTGTTCATATTTAATTTTTTGAAAAAAACAATAGAAATCAAAGCGATAGGAAGTCCAATAAAGAGAATAACATTTGTCTCAAATTTTTGATTTAATATCCAAACCAATAACATTCCCAATAAACCAGCGCCGGCACCCAAACTTGCAACATATCCAAAGATTGTGGATCGATTAACTTCTGTCGTTAAATCTGTGATCAGATAATCTCTATAAATAAAAAACAGGTGCGTACCCGTACTAAAAATGAATGTGTATATTATTAATCCCCAGAAACCAGAGGCTAAAGAATATAATAGTAACCCTAATCCTATTAAAAAAATGGAGAAGATGAGTACATTTCGTTCTCTAAATCTGATGGCGATTAAAATGAATGATATAGCGATTAATCCTGGGATTTCTTTTATTGCATCGATGATTGCAAATTGAAAGGTTGTAACAAAGAAGTCTTCAACAATATAGTTTTTATATGTAACTTGGAAAAAAGAAATTGAAATACTAACTATAAAAATAGAAAGTAATAAATAAGATAGATTTTTATTCTTATGATTGTCCAACGATTTAACACTCCTTTAAATGATAAATATCTAATTAGATACTCATATTTAAAGGTGGTGCTCTTTGTCTATAAGTTCAAACGATTCATATTAGTCATATATCATGCATTTTATAAACCTCCTAAATCATTTTGAATATATTACTTTACCAACTCTATTTATGTGATCTTTAAGGTCATTGTGGTTAAGATGAGTACCATCAATTACATCAAAAAAATATGGCATATGACTTTGTTCTTCCAATAAAGTATGAAGTTTGGTTACGATGTGTATATCCATTTTTTTACCATAGATAGCAATATCAATATCTGAACCTGGTTTATGGTTTCCTTTTGCACGAGAACCAAATAGGATAGCTTTTTCAATTTCTTCAAAAGTAGAAATTGTATTTACAATCGTTTCTAAGTCTAGTTCGACAAGTCCATATTTCATAGTTCTTCCTCAAGTTTCTTTTCTAATTCTATTAAAGCGTTGTAGTATTTTTCTTTAATTAATCGTTCTGCTTCATCTGCATATTTTTCATTGTATGTGTGGGCCATTAAATTCCTCTTATCCAACATATCGATCCAAGTATGACCATCTGTAATTAACTGAGATTGGAAGGCAGTTTGAATGGCTTTACGAGGAGTTTTTACATCAAACCCTTCAAGTTCTAGATAATCTTTGATTGTCTTCCAACCAAGTTCGAAAGTATATTCGAAACATTGTACTAGTCCTTGTACTTCAAATTTGTTCAATGTTCCTTTATCAATAAATTCTGTAAGTTGTATTACTGCTTTTCGATAGTTATCAAAGCGCTGCTTCCAACGAATATCTTGCATCCTTAGGAGCCTCCTCATAAACACATTTAGTTTAATCTTATATTTATTATAAGCATTGATCCATTTAGGGGTCAATTTGGAAATTGCCTTTCAAAAAGAGAGTAGTTAAATATAATTTCTTAATTTAATTACTCAAAAATACAATTTGGTTTGAAGTATGTCTACAGCACGTTCAATCTCTTTTAAATCCTCTGCAGAAGCATTTTCCATTCGATTTTTAAAATTAAACTCTATCTGTTGATAAACTTTTTTCATCATTGTTTCCCCATCTTTAGTAAGGTAAATGAACTGTTTTCTTCGATCTTCAACATCAGATTTTTTTTCAACTAAATGAAGCTCACCTAACTTTCGGATCTCTCGACTCGCATTTGGCATTGAAATGCGTATACAATCGCTAATTTCACTAAGCGTAATTGGCTGCTTTGCCACAGCGATAAAATCTAGAATCTCATATTGGACTTGTGTAATGATGTCAGGTCTAACGTCTTTAGTGAGGTCGTTCGTCACTCGAAGTACAGAGCTTGTAAATGTGATCAGTTTATTAAAAAGAGTTTTATTGTCCATCGTTCTCACCTCATGGATTTACAATATCAAAATATATATCAAAATACAATTATCATTTGACAACAAAATTTTTTTGATATATATTTTAATTATCAAAAGACAACTAAATGAGGTGAGCTTAATTTGAAAACATTAGTCATTTTTACACATCCAAATCACAACAGTTTATCCTATGCATTTTTACAAAAAGTGCTTGAGGGAATAGTTGAAAACTCAAATATTAAGGAAGTTCAGGTATTAGATTTATACCAAGAAAGATTTAATCCATTGCTTGTATTTAATGAAGAGAAACGAAGAAGGGATATGCATCTTGATCCAAACTTGAAAAAGTACAGAGAACAAATTGTTTGGGCAGATCAAATTGTTTTTGTATATCCAATCTGGTGGGGAAGACCTCCTGCTATGCTTTTAGGTTATATAGATCAATTGTTTGCAGCAAATTTTGCCTATAAAGATGGTGGCTTTATTCCGCAAGGACTATTGAAAGGAAAATCTGCGGTCTGTGTTTCAACGATGAAGGGACCTGCTAATTACCCGTTGATTTTCTTAAATAATACTCATAAAGTTTTAATGAAAAAAGCTTTGCTGAATTTTGTAGGGATCAAAAAAGTGAAATTTTTTGAATTTGGTAATATGGAAAGTCCAAATGGGAAACAAGCCGTAAAGCTAAATAAAGTCTATCGATATTTTCGGAAAGTACATGTTTAAGTAATTAGCGCATGGTCCTTTTAACATTTTTTATAAATAATAATGGAACAAATCCAGAACTTGGATTATAATCAATAATAGGTTGTTTAACAAGTGAATATTGTAAAAAAAGGTGAAACGTTAATACGTTTCTTAAAAGGGAAGACGGTTTGAATCCGTCACGGTCCCGCCACTGTAATTGGGGAGTATAGTATAAACCACTGTTTTTAAATGGGAAGGTTTATACAAACTGAATTTCAGTTGAATTACGTTTGATCCATGAGTCAGGAGACCTGCCTTTTTTTGTATCACAAGTGTACCTACGAGGATAGGGAAAGTGAATAAATTTTAAGATGTTTATTTGCACTTTTCTGCACTTCTGTAGGAAGTGTTTTTTTTATACCCCAAAAAGTGATGAAGAATCAAAGGAGTGAGTACCTAGTACTTTCCGGGGACCCTGGAACAAAAAAACTAAATATTAAGTGGAGGGAGCAAGATGCAAAAAAAGTTTTTACTTAGCATAGGTGTGTTACTAACATTTCTAATGCTTATGCCAACGACCTTGACCATGGGTGAGGAAGCTGTAAAGATCAAAGTGAACAATGAGAAAGGTGGACAAACAAGGCCGGATTTAGACACAGCAAAGGTTGAACTTACATTTACAGAGATTGAGAATGGTTCTGCTAACATTTTGTTGAATAGTCCAGAGCGGAAATTTTTCTCTCCTACTGATTTTCCAATTGTTGAGGGTACTGAGTTAATTGAATCTACCATTTTGGTGGAAAATGGTAAGGCAGAGTTTGATTATATGTTCCCAATCCGTGGTAATTATGAAATGACTGTAGAAGTTTTAAATGAAAACGGTATTGTAGCGGGCACTCATTTATTGAACATTCATATTCCAGAAAATCCAGATGAGATACAAAATGCGATTGTTTTTGTAGGTGTTCTTTTTTTATTTGGCTTTTTGGTCGGTCTTATTTTAACAGCAAAGAGGGGGAGAACTCATGCGATATCGTAGTCTGTTATTGACGTTGGGATTTATTTTTCTATTCATGTTATCTGCTACTGTTATGGCTCACGATAATAATGATCATGGTCGTTCGATAGATCATCATGCGGAAGTAGGGAAACTTTACTCATTTGAAGGGAAGTTGGAAACAACAGAGAATGGACCTTTTGAAATTAGGTTTCATGCCATTCGCTTAGAAGATGATGCACAAATTATTACTATGAAAAATACATCTGAAGATGGAAGCTATCAATTTGCTGCACAGTTTTTTGATGGAGCTGAACACGATGTCACATTTTCACTCCTAAATCCTGTTACGGAAGAAGTCATTATGGAAAAAACGGAATTAGTTGAAGTACTAGGTTTTGATCCACCGATGTTTATTAAAATAAAAACGATATTCTTTTTAGTGATGATGATTGTGATAGGTATGTTATTAGGTGTGGGTGTCATAAAATTAAGGTCGAGGTATGCGACAAAAGGAGGAGCTAACCATGGAATATAAATATGAATATCAAAACAAAAATAGCTTTAAAAATAAATTCAAATCAATGTTTCTTTCACTCCCCATTCAGCTAACTGTTGTTGCACTTTTAGCGGGGATCGTTATTTATACCGCTTTATTTTCCAGTTATGCACCCGTACATGATGCGCTTCATGATTTAAGGCATGGTCTAATGTTTATTCCATGTCACTAAGGTGGTCTTTTTATTGAAAAATGTTTTAGTAAATCTATTTGCTGTTGTGATGCATCGATTAGCTGCGAAACATCAAGTCGTAGCATTGGAACAAACGATTTCTTTACTTTTAAAATGTTATAAGAAACAACCTGATAAACTTTTTGCCATGTTGATCGGGTTTAGTAAGGATTCTCGATGGGTTCTTCGTTATTTGTCAGGTAGGGAGCTAGGAAGGTTTTTTACTGAAAAGCCCGAGCAAGTGATGGAGATTTGGTTTAGGTTAGCTAGCGATGAGAAGCTCTACGTTAGAGAAGGGACAGCAAAGGGGATTACATATGCAGGTGAATCGAATATAAAAGAAGTTTGGCAAAAGTGGGAGACTGCTTTCTCTCACAACTCTGAACATGTTCGTCAAACGGCATCGATGACACTGGTTCATTTTTTAGATAAACATAAAGAAGAGATCAACCTTCTCCCCATCATAGAACTTGTAAAAAATGAAACCTCATCCAAAGTAAAGGTGATTGTAGAAAAATATATCGTCCCTCTTATAGATCAGGGGGATGTTACACAAGAACCCATATTAGGCTATGAAACAACAGAAGAGATCCCTATACCCTCACGACTAATAGATCAAGTAGTAGGACAAGATCATGCTGTAGAAACAATTAAAATTGCAGCTCGTCAGAAACGTTCAGTACTATTAATAGGAGAGCCTGGAACTGGAAAAAGTATGTTAGGGCAAGCGATTACTGAACTATTACCGGTCTCAAATTTAGAGGATGTTATTGTGGAAAGTAGTGGCAGTGAAAGAAATGTCCCAAAGATCAAAACCCAACCTGCTGGGAAGGCAGAAGCATATATTCAACAGTTTGAAAATGAAGCTCGAGGGAGTCTTATCACTTTTCGTTGGATGATGGGTTTTGTTTATGTGGCTGTTTTATTTGTTGCGTTTTTTTACTATTTTACAAAGGATGAACCTATATTCCTTTTGATTGGAATTGTTGTAATAGGGTTATTATATTGGGTTTCTAAAAAAATGAAAACAAATCCTACAGTGCAAATTCCTAAAATTTTAGTTAATCATACTAATACAAAGCGAGCTCCTTTCATAGATGCAACTGGACTACATGCAGGAGCGCTTTTGGGTGATATTCGTCATGACCCTTATCAATCTGGGGGCTTGGAAGCTATGCCGCATCAGTTAGTTGAGCCGGGTGCCATTCATCAAGCACATCAAGGGGTGTTATATATCGATGAAGTATCCACACTGTCCTTAGAGTCACAGCAATTTTTACTTACTGCTTTTCAAGAGAAAAAACTACCCATTACAGGACGTTCACCTGGTTCCAGTGGGAGTATGATACGAACAGAAGCGGTATCAACAGATTTTATTATGGTGTTGGCTGGTAATGTTCCAGATGTGGATAAAATTCATCCAGCATTAAGATCTAGAATTCACGGTTATGGCTATGAGATATACACAAAGACAACCATGGAGGATACGGAATACAATCGATATAAACTAGCTCAGTTTGTTTCACAAGAAATAAGGAAAGATGGTAAAATCCCTCACTTTACAAGGGAAGCTGTTAAAGTGATCATTGGACGAGCTAAGGAAATGTCACCACGTTCGAATCAGTTAACAACAAGTTTTCGTGATTTAGGTGGATTGATTCGTGCAGCTGGGGATATTGCTGTGCAGTCTGAAGATAGACTTGTGGATAAGAAGCATGTTCAGCAAGCACTATTGAAAGTAAAGACATTAGAAGAGCAAATATTGTTTGAGGTGGATAAAAGTAGATTATCAACACCTTATTCACAAGTGGGAATGGTTCAAACATTAATCTATGATAAAGGGATAGCACAAGTTTTAAATGTTTCAGTAACTGTTCAACTCTCAGATATAGTAGAAATTAAAGCCCCGGAGTGTTTAACAAATGGAGACCGAATAAACTTAGAGGCTTTATTATATCAGATGGGGCTTTACGGTAAATATTATATTCAGATCGATGGGGAAAGTCAGATTGATGTAGAGGGTCATAAAATCTGGACAAATCAGAAACAATCCACTAAGGAAGTACTTCTTGCAATTCTTGTAAATGTTTTTTCTATTAAGCATTATATATCTTTACCAGTGAATTTTGCTGTTTGTGGAGATGTGGATTTGATGGGGACAATTAGGGAGACTTCTTACTTTGAGATGAAATTAAAAGCGGCAGATCGATTGGCAATGACAACAATCATAGCTCCTTTAGGAAATGTTACAGATGATGTACCTAAAGGAATGGAAGTGATGTGGGTAGAAACGGTGGATGATCTTGAAGAGATTATAGTTAATCATAATAAAAAGATGGACATCCAGGTATAAAAATATACCTCCTTATTACGAGATGGGGTTTCTTTCACTCATTCCTTTTAGCTATCCAAGCTCGAGGAGAATCTCCCGTTACTTTTTTAAAAACTCTACTAAAATAGTTGGCGTCTGAGAATCCAACCTTTACTGAAATATCACTTAAATTTAGATCAGAGTTTGCAAGTAGTCTTTTGGCTACTTGAATACGTTTTTTTTGTAAATACTCTATGAAAGATATACCTGTTTCTTGCTTAAATAAATGACTGATATAATAGCTGTTACGGTTTACATGTTTTGCTGCATCAGATAAAGTAAGAGGTTTTGCATAGTTTTCCTCTATAAATAATTGCAATTGATTCACAATAAGGGAATAAACGGGACGTTGTTCGCGTTGAATGATATTAAAGAGCTCGTAACAAAAATTTAACATTTTTTGTGTGATTTCAAATAAGACCTCTCCAAATAAAATGATCTTGAATAAATTCTGATAATTATGTTCTAATGTTTTTACAATATTTTGTTTGCTCATGAATCGATGAATGTGGGCTAACACACTAGTTAGGCGAATTCGCATGGTTTCAGGATTAGGATATAGGCCACTTTCATCAGGAAATCCAGTAAATTGATCATACAACCATTTTTTGATTTCTTCGTGGTTACAACCTTCTAATACTTCTACTAGTTTTTTGCTATCTTTTGGGGATAAAAAGGAGTCAATTTGTATATGAGCGTAAGGTTGCATTGGACTAAAGACTTGATTTCCTCCAAAATAAAATCTTCTATTTAGGCTATTCTTGGCGTCATGATACGCTTGTTTTATACGCAGCGTATTTTTTTTTGGATTTCCTATACCTGCTGATATAGAGAAATCATGTTCTTTAGCCTGATAACAAAGTCGGATTAGGATCTGTTCTAATGTAATGATCGGATTTGATGTTCCTATTAACATCGTTTCGTTAAAAAAAAGAACCAGATGATTTTCTACTGGAATGACCAACACTTGATATTCGCTTAATTCTTGTTTAACGAAAGATAGTAAATGGTTAATGCTCATTTCTATTTCATTATTTTGATCTAATTCAATGACAGCAAGTAACCTTGGTATGTCCTCTACATGCTCATTATCTGGATTTTCTAGAAATAATAAATCATAAGCCAAGTAATGCTGAGGAATTGTACTATTATTTATAGCACCTGATGCTGTAAAGTTTTTAACCATTTGGCGAATGGTTTTGATCCAAGTTTGTGTATCATATGGTTTAACAAATAAAGCCTCTGCTTTACATAAAAGTGACTCATGTGCTGCATCAAATGTTTTGTGTATTGTATGAATGACCGTTTGTGTATGATTTTGTATTAATAAGGGTCTTAATTTAGCTAATTCTTCAGATGAAAATAGATCCAGCTCAAAAATAAGTAAATCCACTTTATGCTGAGATAATAGTATAAAACAGTGCTGACTATCTGTTGCTTCAATGAGGTGTTTATAAGGAATGTGGTGGGAGGAAAGAAGCCACTTCATTCCATTTCGTTCAAGCTCGTCCTTCACACAAAGACATATTTTCATAACCTTCACCCCCATAAGAACCATCATATTAGGTATTATAATCTTATCATTCAATGTGCTTTTTCTCCACTGGAATGCAGACTAAAATAAAGAAAAACTCTTGAATTCATATATTTTAAAAATTATTATACTTATTAAGATGATATATCTAAAATTAATATCTAAACAAGTAATTAAGATTACTTATAATTACAAAAATATCTACTAGGGAGATGTGAATGGGAATTTATTTTAATAACATTTTATTGGTTACAGATATGGACGGAACACTTTTAAATTCAGATAACAAAGTAAGTATGAATAATAAACAAGCATTAGAATATTTCGTAAATGAAGGGGGGTTGTTTACTGTTGCTACAGGTAGGATGGAAAAATCTGTGATCCCCTACTTAGATGATTTGCCCATTAATGTGCCGGGTGTTTTATATAACGGTGGAGCTCTTTACGATTTTCAAAGTCAAAAATGTATATGGAATCAAGTTTTACCAGATGATTTTATATTATTATTGGATAAAATAGTCCGTTCTTTCCCTGGTATTGGAGTAGAAGTTTATAACAATGAGAATGTGAGCTTTATTACACATAACGACTACACAGATAGTCATTGTATAAAAGAAAATTTTGTAAGAAAGACTAAATCACTTGAACAAATTCAAGGATCTTTGCAAAAAGTAATGTTGGTCTGGGAACCTTCATGTTTAAATCAAGTAGAGACTTTTTTGATACAAAATGCTACGGGAGTAGATTGGGTACGTTCTGAACCACAGTTTCTAGAGATATTAGCTAAGAATGTAAACAAAGGGAATGGGTTAAGAAAACTAAAAAAACATTTGAATTTACATAAAGTATATACCGTTGGGTTTGGAGATCATTTAAATGATATGGCATTGTTGACAGCCTCGGATATAGGTATAACAGTAGATAATGGTCATGACAAATTAAAGAGCATAGCTTGTTATTGTGGGAAACATCATAATGAAGATGCTCTTGCTGATATCATTTATCAAAAGGATTTATTATTTGATTTATTTAAAATGAGGAAATAAGGGTACAAAGAATAAGCATAAAAAACCCGCTTATGACAGATCATAAGCGGTATAGGGAAAGAGATTATACTTCATGAGCAATTCTTTGTTGTAACTTCTTGTTTTGCTGTAAAGAAAGCTGGCTAGCATTTCTTACTTTTTGAATATCCTTACGAATGTAAATAGAAGTGATCAGTGCTATGGTTAAAAAAACGGCAAATACATAAAAAGTGGCATTATAACTGTTTGTAGTATCTCTTATATAAGCCACAAGCATTGGTCCGAAAACTCCTGCCATTGACCAAGAGGTTAACAAATAACCATGTATGGCTCCTAGTTGTTTTGTACCAAACATATCCCCAATAAATGCTGGTAAGGAAGCAAATCCTCCACCATAAATCGTCAGGATCGTAAAGATGAGTATCATAAACAGGATCTGATTAGAAACAGATGGCAACAATAAGAATGCAATAAGCTGGATGGTGAAAAATGCAGTAAATACATTTGTTCTACCTAAATAATCAGATGCAGAAGCCCAGCCGATGCGACCCCCACCATTAAAAAATCCCATTAGACCTACCATACTTGCTGCTGCAACAGCTGTCATCCCTACTTTTTCTTGAGCCATGGGTGAAGCGACAGAGATCAGCATAATACCAGATGAAATATTCACAAACATCATGACCCATAACATCCAGAATCTTTTTGTCTTAACGGCTTCATTTGCAGTAAGCTGTGCTAAATCTTCTTTTAGTCGCATCGTTCCTTTCTCTGTTTTTTTCTTCATTCCTGCAGGCATCCAGCCTTCCTCAGGTTTAGCGATATATGAGGCTCCTGACAACATGAGGATAAAGTATGCGATACCTAAAATGTAAAACGTTTGTGAAAGACCTACATTTTCTATAAGATAATTGGCAATAGGACTACAGATTAATGCACCTGCACCAAAGCCCAACACGGCCATCCCAGTTGCTAACCCGCGACGATCTGGAAACCATTTGACTAAAGTAGAAACAGGCGATATATAACCAATACCTAGTCCCATACCACTGATCAACCCATAAGATACATAGTAACCTATTAGTGATTCAAAATGAACAGCTATCCCTGTTCCAATTAGACCTGTAGCAAATAAAACAGCTGCAACTGTTGCTGAAAAACGAGGACCTTTTTTTTCAACTAGTCTACCAAAAAAAGCAGCAGACGTTCCTAAACAAAAGATAGCAATTGTAAATGCGAGTGCAGTTTGAGTACTGCTCCATCCAAGTTGTTCTGCTAGAGGATTTTTATAAACGCTGTAAGCATACACTGAACCAATAGAGAGGTGAATTGCAACAGCGGATAATGCAATGAGCCAACGATTTTTTGTTTTCATGACAGCTCTCTCCTTTAAAATTTAAATCTTATTTATCTTTGTATTCCATAAAAGTGATGAATATTTTATTCATTTTGTTCTTAGATATCGTGAAATCATGCTTTTGGGGTGAATTTTAGGGAGCTTCATCACTTTTATGGTTTTAACTATTCCTTCAAATAAAGTATAAAACTAATAAAACCTAATGTCTGTGATTTTTTTCACAAGTAGTATACAGAAAAGTATTTTAGCAAAAATGAGAAGTGAGAAAAATGATGTAAGGGGCACTTTAAGTGGATTTTGTTGGGTTTTGACAAATCTTAAGTGAAAATATATTAAATAAAAAAATAAATTAAAGTGTTGACAATTTTAACTGTATTAATTAAAATTACAGTAAATAAACTAATTAATATTTTTTTGGACTAATTGTAATAAAAATTAATACAGTTTTTAAATAGTTAGGGGTTGAGAAAATGTGCTTATGGTAACAAAGACAGTCCATATATTTTTATACTAAATGTAATATAAAATATTACAGTACTTGTCTTATACTAAAAATATTTAAACATTTTAAAATCAAACATATATCTGTTTCACTTTATATTTAAATTTTAATTTATTTTTTAGGAGGGATTTATTTGTCAGTATTATTTGACCCATCGTTTATTGGTAAATTACAAATGAAAAACAAATTTACATTAGCTCCATTAACCCGCACAAGTGCTACATATGAAGGGGTTGTTACAGAAAAAAATGCAAAGTATTATGAAAGATTTGCAAAAGGGCAATTTGGGCTTATCATTACTGAGGGAACATATACTGATGATCAACACAGTCAAGGGTATTTTAATCAACCTGGGATCATTAATCAAGAGCAAATAGACGGGTGGAGAAAAGTTGTGGATGCTGTTCACAAAGAAGGTTCAAAAATCATAGTTCAATTAATGCATGCGGGAGCTCAAGCGATTGGTAATCGTTTTACGGAACAATCCATTGCACCATCATCCGTACTTTTAGAAGGAGAGATGGCTTGGAAGAAAGTGCCTAAAACAGCAACCGTCGAAGATTTAATAAAAATTAAAGAAAACTTTGTAAAGGCCGCTTTAAATGCTAAAGATGCAGGATTTGATGGGGTTGAACTCCATGGTGCTAACGGATATTTATTAGATGAATTTTTATTAAAGTATACAAATAAGCGTCAAGATCAATATGGTGGTTCTGTACAAAATAGAGTGAGGTATTTAGTTGAAATTATTGAAGCAATACGTGAAGCTCTAGGAGAAAATTTCACAGTAGGAATACGTTTAACTCAAAACAATCATATTGATGGTTTTACACATGAATGGGAAGATGGAGATGCTGAAGTGATTTTCTCAAGTATGAAGGAAGCAGGAGTAGACTATATTCATACATTTCAATATGAGGGATGGAAACCTGCTTTTAGAGAAAATTCTCAATCTCTTGCAGCAGCAGCTAAAAAATATGGTCAGGTAACAGTGATTGCAAATGGAAATTTACACGAATTAGATAAAGCATCTGAAATGGTTCAAAACAAGGATGCTGATTTTATTGCCATAGGCAAACTTGCATTGTCAAATCCAGATTTACCTGTGAAAGCAAAAAATGGAATAGAATTCACATCATTTGATTCAGAAAAGTTTATAGGTTCTGATTACACCATTAAAGAGTTTGAATATCATATGTAACAAAATCTGAACATAACATATTGAATGATGATTTGAATAGGGAGATGAATGACAATATGAAATTGAGAACAGCAATTGTCACAGGAGCATCAGGTGGAATTGGTTCTGCTACAGTGATTGATCTTGCCAAGGAGGAATTTCAAGTTATTGCCGCGATACGGGATTTAGAGAAGGGGAATAAACTAAAAAAAGAATTAGAAGTACTCAATCTTAGTCATTTAGTGAAATTTGAACAATTAGATGTTACAGATGAGTTATCTATTCAGTCTTTCAAAGAGAAGTTGCATAGCTATGAAAGTATAGATGTGTTAATTAATAATGCAGGAAGATATGTAGCAGGATTTGCTGAGGAAGTTCCAATGAGTAGGTACAGAGATCAATTCGAAACAAATGTATTTGGATTAATTGCAGTAACTCAAGCAGTAATTCCTTTTATGAGAAAACAAAAAGGTGGAAAAATCATAAACATCAGCAGTATTGCAGGAGTAATGGCTTTCCCATCTATGGCGGCTTATGTCACATCAAAATATGCTGTAGAAGGATTTTCTGAATCCTTGCGTTTAGAATTAAAACCATTTGATATAGATGTAATATTGGTAGAACCAGGACCATATGATACTGGTATTGTCAACAATATGCTTGATATGGATACAGGTGAGGATTCTCCATATTTAACAGTCAAAAAAAAACAAATTGAGAACTTTTCAAATATGAGTCTTGGGAATCCTGAAGAAGTTGCTCAAAAAATATCTTCGATCATAAAATTGAATGATCCTTCACTTCGTTATCCAATTGGTAAAGGAATACAACAACAAATAAATGCCAAAAGAGATACACCATGGTTAAATTGGGAAAAGAAGCTATTAGGAAATACAGATTAATTGGTTTAAAAGTGTGTCGAGATAATACTGAAAATAATAAATTAAAAAATAAATTGGAGGAAATAAGAAATGAAAGCAGTCGTTATAAATCAATACGGGGGTAGAGATCAATTACAAGAGAAGGAGGTATCAGTTCCAAAGTTAAATAATAAGGATGTGTTAATTGAAGTCCATGCATCTGCCGTAAATCCAGTTGATATCTACATTAGAGAAGGATACTTTCAAGAAAACATTCCACATCAATTTCCAGTCACTCTTGGCTTAGATGTTGCAGGTGTTGTGAAAGAAGTTGGTGCTTCTGTTTCTAAATTTAAAGTAGGGGATGAAGTATTCAGTCGCCCAGATATCGCAAGAAATGGAACTTATGCAGAGTATGTAGCAGTGGATGAAAACTTTGTAGCGAAGAAACCAGCAAATCTTTCATTTGAAGAGGCCGCGTCTATTCCTTTGGTAGGTATCACAACATATCAAAGTTTCATTGATAAAGCTCAATTAAAACAAGGAGACAAAGTTTTAATTCATGCAGGGGCAGGGGGAGTTGGTACTTTTGCTATTCAATTTGCAAAAAGTAAAGGTGCCTATGTAGCAACTACAACAAGTGAAAAAAATGTTCAATTTGTGAAGCAGCTTGGAGCTGATGAAGTAATCAACTATAAGACAACAGATTTTTCTGAGGTATTATCTGAATATGATATTGTCCTCGATACATTAGGTGGGGACATACAGGAAAAGAGTATTAAAGTATTAAAAGATGGTGGAACATTAGTTGCACTTAATCAACAACCTGCTGAAAATCTTGGAAAGGAGAAAAACATAAAAGCAAGTTTTATCTTTATGCAACCAGATGGAGAGCAACTTCAAGAAATTGCAGAGCTCATAGAAGCAAATAAAATTAAACCTATCATTGCAGAACAATTCAGCTTATCAGAACAAGGCATTCGCAATGCACATGAGTTAAGCGAGTCTAAACGTGCGAAAGGTAAAATTGTAATTAAAGTTAAATAAACAAAAATTAATCTAAGTAATAAAGTATCTTAATATACATGAATCTCCTTTATCTTGGAAACAACAAATGACTTATTCCAAGGTAAAGGATTTTTATTTTTTTGTTTGAATTTTTAACATTTCTGCACGATGAAGTAGTAACTGTATTTTTTTTGACATTTTTAGTGCCCAAAAATAGTGTTCATTTAAGTTATTTTTTAATAAATGAATTTCTTGATGTAAGTAATCTAATTTTTGAGTGATGTTCTGCAGAGGTTTTTCCTGATTTTGTACCATGTATTTAATGTCATTTGATGGTTCTCCATGAGACTGGGAAAACATAAAAGTATCAATTCTTTCGTTACATAAATTTTGATAATGAAAGCGCTTAACCCTATATATCAATTAAAAATAAATGCTTTAATACATTAAATAATTAATGAATGAATTACAATAATTATATTGTACATACTTAATCCAACTCTATTATCATATAGCAATGGATCATAATACAACAATATAAAATACCAAAAATATAGTTAATTTGGCGTATATTTCACAAAGAATACAAAAAATTGATTTATTTTATTTATTTAGAAAAATAGATTTAATAAAATACATGATAAGCGCTTACCTTATTAATTTATAAAATGGAAATCGTTTTAAAAGTAATCATATAATATTGTTTAACTTTTTGAATTTAGTGTAAGTTTAATGTTGATTTGACTTGTTATAAACTAACTTAAAAATATATATAAGGAGCAGAACAATCATGGAATAAGCTGCAATCTTTATTATTATAATGTCATTTTGCTTTATCGCTATTGCAATAAAAGCCCATATATAGACTAAAACATATCCAACATCCTTATATGGGTAACTCACTATGATACATAAAATAATAGCGAATAAGAGCAT
This sequence comes from Chengkuizengella marina, assembly GCF_009910845.1. Taxonomy (GTDB): domain Bacteria; phylum Bacillota; class Bacilli; order Paenibacillales; family KCTC-33759; genus Chengkuizengella; species Chengkuizengella marina. Next base: position 127,210 of record NZ_SIJB01000023.1, read on the forward strand.
AATTAATGACCATACAACTTCTGAGATTCCCCAACCACTCCATTCAACATCATATAAAAAAACACTTATATTTACGATAGTAGCAATACTAATCCAACCTAAATAAATGCTGAATGGAATTTGTACACATATTTTCTCAACTATAGAGATGGATGCATCTGTAAATCGTACTCTTCTATATATGATGATTAATGAAGTTAATAAACAAATCATGACTAATACCGATAAACCAATTTTTTCAAAATGCCAAACTAATATCCACGTTATATTGAATATACAGCTAAGGACAAACCACCAACCTATTTTTTGTAATGAGGGTTTTTGTGATGTCTTTGGTAATGCTTGATAAATGATGAAGCAACCTAGTAATGTATATATTAATCCCCAAATAGCAAAAGCATAAGGGGCAGGTGTAATTAATATAGGATATTGAGCTGAAATTTCTCCTGTTGTTTTACCGTTGATAGGAATTGCATTTGCTAAGTAATTCACTAAAAGAACAAGAATATAGAAGATAATATTGGCCAAAACAAGGAACCGTCTATTTCTATTATTTTTCAATCAAATTCACTCCAATTATCCAATTTAAATATGAAACTATCCTTGTTAACCTATTTAAGTTGTACAAAAGCTCAAGGAGCTTGAGTTATTTTTTCTTTTTCACATTATACGAGTTATAGTCAACTTTTATGTATTGAGTATTCGTGTGGTGCTTCTTTATAATTCTCACTTTTTTGATCTACTATGCGGTTGTAAAGCATAGTCTTGTATTAGATCAAGGAAAAGGAGATGAGTAAATGGATATTTTTGTAGTCATTTTGGAAGCCATTTTAGGTCTTGCCTTTTTAGGAGCAGGATTTTCAAAGTTATTTGGTTCAAAGACGACGGTGGAGGATTTTAGACGTTATAGTTTCCCAAATTGGTTTTTGCCTTTTACAGGCTTTGTTGAATCCATAGGTGCAGTAGCACTCATCATTGGCTTATGGTTGGATTCATTAAGCGGTTTGGGTGCCTTATTGTTGGCAATTACGATGTTTTTTGCTGTTCTAACCCATATTGTAAGAATGAAAGATCCCGTTTCTAAAGCATTACCTGCTTTTATATTATTTGTATTTGCTTTGATTGTAACGATTGCCAACTGGTCTGAAATGATGGAATTGTTTTAAAAGCAGAAAATAACCAAGTTTTAAGAAGTTAAAAAAGCCGATTCCCTATAAATGATGGGAGCGGCATTTTTTATGGCTTTCTAACAAATCATTGTAACACTTCTATTTTAGTTAGTGATTCGTTTGTTTAGGTACATTTGTGGTACAATACATGCATTGTACTGGAGAAAGGTGTATCAACTAGATGACAGATAAAAACAAAGGAATCATTTTATTAATACTAGCAGCGCTTGGGTTTTCGTTAATGGCAATGTTCGTTAAACTTTCAGGTGATTTACCTACAACTCAAAAGACATTTTTTAGAAATCTTATTTCTGCCATCATTTCTTTTGGGATGGTTGTTTATTATAAGGAGAGTTTATTTGGAAAACGTGAGAATCAACCTATTTTATTATTAAGATCTGTATTAGGAACGTTGGGTATTTTATTTTTCTTTTATTCAATTGATCATCTTGTTCTTTCTGATGCAGACATGTTAAATAAACTAAGTCCGTTTTTATTGATCATATTTTGTGCAATCTTTTTGAAGGAGAAGGCCAAACCTTACCAAATCATTGCAATTATCATTGCTTTTATTGGGACGTTGTTTATCATTAAACCGCAATTCTCTGTAGATATTTTTCCATATATGATGGGGGTATTATCCTCCATTTTTGCAGCGGGAGCATATACAACTTTAAGGGTATTAGGAAAGAAGGAGAAATCTTATACAATCGTTTTTTATTTTTCATCTTTTTCAACCATAATTTTGGTTCCTTTTTTGATCCTTTTTTATGAACCCATGAGTATACAGCAGCTAATCTATTTATTGCTAGCAGGGGTGTTTGCTACTGTTGGACAGTTTGGAATTACACTTGCTTATAAATTTGCACCGGCAAATGAAATTTCTATCTTTTTTTATATGAACGTAGTGTTTTCGGCAATTATTAGTATGATCATTTTTAGTCAAACGCCAGATGTATTCAGTGTTGTTGGTTATATTGTCATTTTCACTGCTGCATTCTATATGTTTGTTAAAAATAATCAAACAGCTTAAATTTAAAGTTAAACCCTAAAGAAGACATATAAAAACTCCGATAGGAGTTTTTGTTATAAGATGCTAAGCTAATCAGAGCTAGTGAAGTAGATGCGAAGAATGTGAACTTAAAATATTGTCAATATTATAAATCCAATGATTCCACTTAGTAAGCAGTAGTACAACATTGGTAGTAACGTATAACGAATGATTGTCCCTTCTTTACCGTACAAATTGACTACAGAAGCAGCAGCTACCACATTTAATATGCAGATCATATTTCCACCATTAGCTCCAAGTGCCTGTAGGGATACAATAATATCCGGGTTAGACCCAATTTGTTCAGCGGTACTAAACTGAAACAAGGAGAACATCATATTACTAAATGTTGCACTCCCGGAAATAAAAGAACCTAATGCTCCAACAAAAGGTGCAAATAGAGGCCAAGATTGTCCAAGTGTTTCAGCAGCGGAGTTAGCAAGCTCGATCGGCATGCTTTCCAAACCAGAATCATTAATACTTGAATTTATAAATATTCGTACCATGGGAACAGCTGTCCCCAGTGCAATCAAACTGCCGACCATGGTTTTTAAGGATGTATTGATAGTTGATAAGATTTCTTTTTTAGTAAAACGATAAATCATAAAGGAAATCAATACAGTAATGATAAAAATTGTACCTGGTAAATATAACGGTTCAAGTTCTGTGCTAATTTCTGTGCCTATAATATTTACCCATGTAATTTTAAAAGATTTTAACCAATCCTTAAATGGAAGAATTTCAATTCTGGTTACGACGAGTAATAAAAGCACAATCAAATAGGGAACCCATGATTTGAATAAAGAAGGTTGATTTATGGTTTCATTTTGTTGGCGAGCATTATCTTCTGAATTTTCAAGCTCAAGTTCATATGGAATCTTAGGTAATAAAAACTGTTTTTTTGCAGCAAGAATGACTAAAATTAAACCTATAAACCCCCCCATAATGGATGGGAATTCTGGTCCCAACAGAATAGCAACAAGCAATGATGATATGGAAAAACTAAATCCAGCGAATAATGCAAATTTCCATATGGCTAAACCATCTTTCCAACTTTTATGTTTTCCAAAAAATTTTGTATAAATGATAACTAATAATAAAGGAATAAAGGAACCAACAAATAAATCAATCCATGCTACTTGCACTGCAATGTTTGCTACATATTCCATTACAGTGAGCTGTTCATTTTGTAAATAAGCATTAACATTAGGTGCAAGTGCACCTTCTGTTTGTAATCCTTGTCCGATTCCTACTAACATAGGAGTGCCCACTGCCCCGAAAGTTACTGGAGCGCTATCAGCAACTAGTGTTAAAACAACAGCAGGTAAAGGCGCAAATCCAAGCGCTACTAAAAGAGGTGCACCGATCGCTGCAGGTGTACCAAATCCAGCAGCACCTTCAATGAAGGCACCAAACAACCATGCTACTATAATAATTTGAACTCGGGCATCTGAGCTGATGTTCATAAATCCTGCACGTATAGAGTCCATGGCTCTGCTATTTTTTAACGTATTTAGAAGTAGAATCGCTCCAAACACGATATATAATATTGAAAAAGCAATAATCACACCTTGAAAGGATGAAGCAACGATATGTTGTAAGGACACCTCCCAAAAGAAATAGGTAAATATGGCTGTAACCAAAAAACTGATAGGCATTGCTCTTGCAGCAGGAATACGCAAAATGACTAAAAATATAAACACAGATAAGACAGGCATTAAAGCTGTGATCCATTGTAATATGTTCATGTAATGTACTTCCTTTTTATATTTTTGTTATGTAAGTATGTAAAGTATTGTATCATATTAAATTTCATTTTTATCATGATTCTCTAACAGATGATCTTATATTCCTTCAGTTGAACTATTTAACTAAAAAAGAACCCTCTAATTCACTTTGTAAGTGATTTAGAAGATTCTATGGTTAACTTGGTTTTGAATCGTGTCAATACTCAAAATGTTATTATAATGCCCAGTTCCCGTTACGGAAGAGAGGTTCTCTCTTTCCATCCGCTGTTTCACCATTAATGTTCATTTCAGCAGAACCAATCATAAAGTCTTCGTGTACTATACTATCGTTAGCTCCTAGTTTGTCCAGTTCTTCTCTAGTCATTTTTGTGCCACCTTCCAAATTAAATGCATAAGCTCTACCGATTGCAAGGTGATTAGAAGCATTTTCATCAAATAACGTGTTGTAAAAAATGAGATTGGAATTTGAGATAGGAGAATCATGTGGAACTAGCGCAATTTCACCTAAAAAGTGTGCTCCTTCATCTGTTTCAATCAAAGATTTTAAAGTATCATAGCCTGATTCTGCTTCAAAGTCTACAATTTTTCCATTTTCAAAGGTAATTTTAAAATTGTCTATTAAATTACCACCATAACTTAGGGGTTTAGTACTAGAAACATATCCATCCACACCTGTTTTTAAAGGAAGTGTAAATACTTCTTCTGTAGGAATGTTGGCAAAGAATTCGATTCCTTGTTCACTCTTCGAACTTCCACCTGTCCAAAGATGTTTTTCATGAAGTTCTATCGTTAGCTTTGTACCTGGTGCTTCATAGTGTAAATACTTATATTTTTTTTCATTTAAAAAGTCAGCTTTGTTATGTAATTGTTCATCATGTTTTTTCCATGCTTGAATAGGATCATCTACATCTACTCTTGCAATTTTGAAAATGACATCCCATAGTTTTGCAACCTGCTCGTCTTCTGGTAGATCTGGAAATACTTTAGCTGCCCACGCTTTTGAGGGAGTGGCTAATAAATTCCAACTTGTTTTGTCCGCTTGTATATACTCACCAAATTTCTTATATGCTTTTCCTGCAGCTTTTTGAAAAGAAGCAATTTTTTTACTATCAACCCCTTTTAATAAATCAGGATCCTCTGAAACTATGGATAACAACGCAGTACCTTCCTCTACAAGTTTAGTGTGACCATCCGCTTTCCAAGTAGGGAAGTCTTGAAATGATTCAATGGGTGCCAGATCAAATTTAATGCGGGTCATTTGACTATCTCGCCAGTCTACGATAACATCCTTTGCTCCTAATTCATAAGCTTTTTTGGTTAATAAACGAACAAAATCTGCATCTCCAAGATCACATCTTATTAATAGTTTTTGGCCTTTTTGAATATTGACACCATTTTTTAGTGCAATTTCAACATATTTTTCTAGATTACGCTCAAATTGAGTCATTTATAAATACCACCTTTATAAAATATATAAACCCCCCACTTAAATAGTAGGGGGAGCTTTACTATTTCAGTATAATTAAAAAGCCCAATTCCCGTTACGGAACAATGGTTCTCTTTTTCCATCTGCTGTTTCGCCATCAATGTTCATTTCTGCGGAACCAACCATAAAGTCTTGATGTACTAAACTATTATTTGCACCTAGTTCTGCAAGTTGGTCTCTTGTCATCTTTTTGCCACCTTCAAAGCTGAACGCATAAGCACTTCCGATTGCAAGGTGATTGGAAGCATTTTCATCAAATAACGTGTTGTAAAAAATGAGATTGGAATTTGAGATCGGTGAATCATGTGGAACTAACGCTACTTCACCTAAGTAATGTGAACCTTCATCAGTTTCAATTAAAGTTTTTAAAGTATCGTAACCTTGCTCTGCTTCAAAATCTATGATTTTTCCGTTATCAAAAGTGATTTTAAAATTGTCAATTAAATTACCGCCATAGCTTAATGGTTTTGTACTGGAAACATAACCATTAACACCCGTTTTCAAAGGTGCCGTGAATACTTCTTCTGTAGGAATGTTAGCAAAAAAATCGATGCCTTTTTCATTCGGTGAGCTTCCGCCTAACCATATATGTTTTTCAGGTAATTCAATGGTTAGTTTTGTACCTGGTGCATCGTAATGCAAAAATTTATATTTTTTCTCATTTAAAAAGTTTGCTTTGTCATGCAGCTTTTTATTATGATCTTTCCATGCTTGGATAGGATCATCTTGATCTATTCTTGCAATACTGAAAAATGCATCCCAAAGTTTTTCAACTTGTTCTTCTTCTGGAACGTCTGGGAAGACTTTTGCAGCCCATACTTTTGACGATACACCAATGATATTCCAGCTTGGTTTGTCTGATTGAATATATTCACGGAATTTGCTTAATGCTTGACCCTGAGCTTTTTGAGCTGCGGCAATCTTTGGAGTTTCAACCCCTTTTAATAAATCTGGATCATCTGAATAGATAGAGAGAACAGCAGCTCCTTCTTCTACAAGCTCCGTGTAACCTTGTGCAACCCAAGCAGGAAATTCTTGAAATGATTCTAAAGGAGCGTTGTCATATTTAATACGAGTAATCTCGCTATCCTTCCAATCAACAATGACGTCTTTTGCCCCTAATTCATAAGCTTTTTTCGTTAATAAACGTACAAAATCCGCAGCAGTTAATCCGCAGCGTATTAAAAGTTTTTGACCTTTTTGGATGTTGACGCCTACTTTTAATGTAACTTCAGCATATTTTTCTAGATTACGTTCAAAATTACTCATTAACAAAATACCACCTTCATGGGAATTTTTATATCTTCATTTATGTATGTTGGAATGAATGAAAGATTTTATATGTTCAGATTAACAATAGCGCTTTCGTGTTTCAAGTCTATGGAGTAAAGGGATACAATCTGAATAAGAAAAAAATGAGAAAGATCCATTACTTACTAGGTTTTATGACCTTTCCAGCTACTTTTGTAATCAGTTGTCGAGGGAAGAATCTGGGCAGGTTTGCAGTGATGTAATTGCCAAACCCATCAATGGCAAAACTTTTTCCTTTCTTTAAAGCTTTCATTGTGGTGTTGACAACTTGCTCTGAAGTTCTCAAGTTTTTCGCACCAAATCCTCCAGAAACCTCAAAGAAATTCGTAGCAGTGGGTCCTGGACAAATGGCCAATACTTTTACTCCTTTATGCTTTAATTCACTCCACAAGGCTTCGGAAAAGGATAGTACAAAAGCTTTCGTTGCTCCGTATATCGCCATTTTAGGAAGTGGTTGAAATGCAGCTGTGGAAGCTATGTTAATAATAGCACCATTCCTCTTTTTTTCCATGTCTGCTGCAAAGAGGTATGTCATATCTACAAGTGCACTGACATTCACCATGATTTGTCCATGTGCTTTGTCTAGATTATTGTGTATAAAACTGCCAACTTGTCCAAAACCCGCATTATTAATAAGCATATCAACATGAAGGTTAAGCTCGTCTACCGTTTTTTTGACTTCTTTTGCAGCATTTTCTTTACTTAAATCTGAAACAATGACATGGGTATTAATACCATATTTTTCACGGTATTGTTTAGCTAGATCTTCTAACTTTTGCTCAGTACGAGCCACTAAAATTAGATTCATTCCTTGTTCAGCCAGTTTATTAGCAAATACTTCTCCAATACCAGAAGAAGCCCCTGTAATAAGTGCTGTTTGATTTTTATACTCCATTATGTAATTCTCCCTTTTTCTTTCAATTAAACCATTTAAACGCTTTCTTTTCAAATGGCATGTTTTCAAGATTTGAGAGAGGCAATCAGTTAGTTTTTAATTGAAGGATCTGTTTTTTAATTTTAAGTGGACAAAAAAAAGTAGGTCATTCAAACAAACCTACATTTTATTTCTGTTGTTATATTATAGCTATCTTCATCTCTTTAAGAGTATCATCTACTCATTTACATACCCTATACCACATTTGTTAATTTTTCTGGGTTTCTTATCGTATAAATTTCTTTTACTTTATTGTTTTCAAAGCGGTAAGTTGTTACATTTACAGGTATTTTGTTTTCATAAGCGATGAAACCAGGTTGGCCATTAATGTTGGCTAGTCTAATCTCGGTGTGTTGAGTCGCTTTTTTTGAGATGCCAAATAGAAAAGAAAGAACTCTAGAACGGGATATAATTGGATTTAGAGCTGCAATCACTTTTCCACCACCATCGGTATATAAGACTACATCCTCTGATAGTAACTGAGTTAATTGTTGGGTATTTTCAGTCGATAATGCCTTTAAAAATTGAATAACAATATTTTTATTTTCCTCATAAGTAAAGCTGGTTTGATCGTGATTTATATTCATTTTTTGTTTTGTTCTACTTAAAATTTTACGGCAGTTGGATTCCGATTTTTCTGTGATCTGTGCTACTTCTTTATAATCTAAGTTTAATGCCTCTCTTAAAATGAAAACCGTTCTTTCGATAGGAGTGAGTTTTTCCATCATGTATAAATAGGCGGTGGAAAGATATTCTTTTCCAATGATATCTTTTGAAGGGTCTTGATAAACTTGATCCATAACTAAAGGTTCTGGTAACCAGGGTCCCACATAAACTTCTCTTTTTTTTCGTGCTGATTTTAAAACGTCTAGGCAGCGATTGGTGGTCATTTTACATAGATACGCTTTAGTATTTTCAATGTGTTCAAGATTTTTTGTACTTGCCGTTACGAAGGTGTCCTGTACGATATCTTCAGCGTCTACAATCGTTCCTAACATACGATAGGCAATAGAAAATAATAATGGACGATAGGAATCAAATAGCTCTTTCATGATGAATCTCCTTTCATGTCGAATCCAAATAAAAAATATTGCTGGATCGTTCATCCTGTATAGGTTAAGCTGCTTGCCTCTTCCAGAATAGCATCTGCAGCTGCTTTCGCACTGGTGATAGAGGCATCTGCTAACAGACCATTTGTAGTGACCCAATCTCCAGCTACATATAATCCTGGAATCTCCGAAATTTCTGTATTTATTTTAGGCATATTTGTTGATGGCATTGCATTGCAAACCGTTAAAGAAGGTAAGAAACGTTGAAAAACGACTTCTTTTTCCCAGTCTGGTTCAATGACACTTAAAAAATTCTTTAACTGCTTATGGTTTTTCTTAGGATCTAGTTTTTCATCAGTAGATAAGTATTTACCAAGGTGAATGATGTGTAGATTCGGCTCTGTGACAAGATTGGCTACTGCTGATTGATTGGAATAGTAAAGTGGTTCATCAAGACCTAAAGCAAATTTAACGTTAAGGTTGGTTGTTTTCTTTAATACGATATCCCAAAAAGCGCCTTTCACTGGGATGCAGAGGTCACGATATTGTTTTAAAGTAGAAGACATCTGTTCGGATTTAATCATGGATAATGTATTTGCAGGTGTGGATGTAGAAATGACATGTTCAGTTGTAAATGTTACATCCAAACTATCTATTAAAGTGATGTTAGGGTGGGTTCCTAGTAGTTCAATGATATGGTGATTTTCTTTAATGGTTACCCCATGAGATAAAGCTTGTTGTTTGAGTTGGTCAACGAGTGTTTGCCACCCACCATCCAAATATCTAACCCCAGTTAATCCTAATTTTACTTGTTCTATAATTATACCAGCACTTGATCGTTTAGGATCATTGCAATAAGAAGAAAGTCTACATAACATATAAAATAATTTTTTCACTTTTTCTTCTATTATATGGGCTTCAACCCAATCATATAAACTGATATTTTGTATAAACTTTGTATTTATTTTGTTTAACCCACTAACTAATTTAATGAATTCTCTTTTTTCCTTCCATTTTAGCAATTTGGAGGTTAATAAAGCGACTGGGCTTAGGGTTAGTGGATAGGTTTTATTTTCATACAATAGTGTCCCTTTTGATACTGGGGAACCACCATTTAACTTGATATTTAATTCCTCAAGAATTTTTACACCTGGTCCATTTGGATAAATCGCATGTGGTCCTAGATTTAACAAACCACCTGCTTTTTCAATCGTAGTAGCACGACCACCGATTTGTTTTGCTTTTTCAAGAATCAGTACTTTTTTGTTTGCTTTAGATAAAATAACGGAAGCAGTGAGCCCTGCTATGCCTCCCCCTATAATGATTACATCCCATTTTTGTAGATTTTCAGTCATTAAAATCACTCTCCTCTTTGTTTTACTTACATAACGAGGAGTGAGAATGTTTTGTGACATTGATATGAAAGCTTCACATATTATTTGGATTGCTTTTGATACATGTCTATATCAAATAAGTTGTTTAGTAAAATAGGAAGTTCATCTTGTTGATATTCCTTTTTCTTTTTTTCTCCATTTATCGTTGTGATGATCTCATGATTGGTTAATGTAAGTCTTCCTGTTTCTGTTGCTCGCGTTACAATCTTTTTTTGAGTAAAGGGAGATTCTGGACTGGTTTGATTCCATCTGCAAACCTCTTCAAAAAATGAAAATGTTCTAGGTGTAGTAGTGAAACGATAGACAGAAGCCCATTCGTTGTCCAAATATTTTTGTAAGTGTAAAAATTCTCCAATAGGATAAATTCTATATTTCCCACTGATATCTTCAACGATCTCACCAGTTAGAGGCACTGGACTACGAACTGTATCCCCAGCTGCAACCTCTATCAAATAGTCTACTCCTTTCAAAGTAACTATATTGGTTAAATGAGTATGACTTCTGTACCATTGATCCTTTTCTTTAGCAATTGTAGATGAAATCATTCTAACTTTATAACCAAGTTGCTTTAACAACCAATGAAACAATCCATTAACTTCATAACAGAAACCCCCTCTATGATTTCGTACGATTTTATGATAAATGGGTGATAGATCTAGTTTGACTGGCACTTTATTGATTACATCCAAATTTTCAAAAGGTACATAATATAGATTTTGTCTTTGTAACCATTTTATATCTTCAATCGCATTTCCAGTTATGGATTGAACTTTGATTCTCTTTAAATATTCATTCACGTTCATTTCTTTATTTATAGTCATGAAATTTCACGCTCCTTATTTTTGTAAATACACAACGAGTGGGTTTAGGGTTTTGTGACATGATGAGAACATTTACCACTATCATTTTATTTAGATGGGACATCTATCATTCCAGCTTTATTATAAACTTCAAGGAATTGGTTTACCTCATCACTAAGCTTTAAAATGATCTACAACTTTCGTATGATATAATGACAAAAACGAAAATGTGATTTAAATGGTTGTGTAAATTAATAAAGAAAGTGGCTATTTTTATGAAAATAAATATTCCCAGCTTCACAAATGATTGGGCGATGGTTTTAAAGGAAGAAATAGAAAAAGAATACTTTCAACAATTGATGAAGTTTTTACAAGAAGAGTATGAAACCCAGGTTATCTATCCCAATAAAGAACATATATTTAATGCTTTGCAACATACTTCATACGAAAATACTAAGGTGGTTATCCTTGGACAAGATCCATATCATGGACCCGATCAAGCACACGGTTTAAGTTTTTCTGTACAACATGAAATTCAGATACCACCATCTTTAAAAAACATATTTAAAGAGTTAAGTAGTGATCTAAATATCCAAATACCTAAACATGGTTGTCTTGAAAAATGGGCTGCGCAAGGTGTTTTATTATTAAATACGGTATTAACGGTCCGGGATGGACAAGCTCATTCTCATAAGGGGAAAGGGTGGGAGATGTTTACGGATCAAGTGATGCTTTCATTAAATGATCGTCTTAAACCAGTTATTTTTATACTATGGGGTAAACCGGCTCAATTAAAACGAAAGTTAATTACTTCGCCACAACATTATATTATTGAAGCCCCTCATCCTAGTCCATTGTCTGCACATCGAGGTTTTTTTGGCAGTACACCTTTTTCAAAAGTGAATACATTTTTGAAGAGGAAGGGGATAGAGGAAATAAACTGGGGTGAGATTTAGAAAAAGTTTTGAGATAGAACGCAGTCAAATTAAAATATAATAGATGACCACTCTTATTCTACTAATATAGTAATATATTAGCCTTTTTTTCTTAAGATAGCCTCCTCCCTATACGTAGAAGATTTACAATGCATAGAATATAACAAATAGGAAAAAGGGGGTCGTAACTTGAGAAGAAAATGTAAGAAGAATAGTAGTTATACTAGATGTAAATCTAAGAGAGAAATTGTAACAACTCTAGGTGGTCTGGAGCGTTTTCCAAAAACGGCAGTTTTTATTCAAGATTTAAATGTGATCACTTTTTTAAAGAGTATTACCTTGGTAACAGAACCACTGGTGTCAGAAAATATCGCTGGAAGGATAAGGATACAAAAAATATTTAATAATACCATTAAAAAGAAATGGAACCGTAAAACTCTTGTTAAAAAGGGAATTCGTGCTCCTAAAAAGACACCATTTCCTATTTTGCGTGTTCCATTCACACCAAGTTATCAACAGATCGCATTATTCATATTTAAGAAGTTCACTCCAATATCAAAGAAAAATGGGGAGAGGTTAGTAGAAGTAGTAGTGACAGGTACTACACCATCACCGTCTGATATACTCATCAGAAGAGTGAGATTGAAGAGGAATAAGTGAAATCAGAGCATCCTAACGGGTGCTTTTTTGGTGCTACAATGAAATTTTTAAGGAAATAACTAGATAAAACCTAACTATTAAACTCACAAATGAAAATGAAAGTATTTTATATTTTGATAGGGGGTATATTTTTCCTTGATTCAAACTCTCTCTTTATGCCAAAGTAATTACATCTTAAATTCATAATCACAAAAAGAAAAAGTTCCAATACTCGGCTGAAAAGAATTCATGATAAGCATCTCATTACTTATAAATATTCCAAGTAATCATGCTTCAAGAAATGATGAATGCCAAGTATATGTTGGGATCTTTTTTTATTGGCTTTGTATTGATGGAGGTGAGAAGTTGAGGAAGAAGTAATTGATAATTAATTTTTGGAATGAGTCATACAAAAAAATAGGAATAGGAACAGGAATAAGATTTTAGAAGTTAGCAATGAACAGTTGGGGTAAGGTTGTTGCCCATAGGGAATGAGAATGTGTTAATAACTGAATATTTTGAAATAATTGAGCACTTTTTGATTTCTATCTTCCCTACTAAAAAGGTGGAGAAACATAAGCTTGTTGAGGAATTACACGAGGGACTTCAGCATCCGCTAACTCATGAGGAACATTTTGACCGATTAAATCCTCTATTTCAGAAATTTGGGCGTTTGCAGTGGATGCTGATGGTTTAGTTTACAGCGGAAGTGATGATTTTACGGTCCTAAGATATCAGGAATGTATGGCGTTTCAATATAAGTAGAGATAGATAATAAAAATATATCAGGAATATACCAAATTACTGATTGTTAAAATTTTTAATAAGGTGAGGAAATGGACATGGAAAAAGAATTTATAGCATTTTTAATGACACAAGGGCCGTTTGCAGGCCTTTTTGTTTGGTTATTATATACAACAAAGAAAGAGGGTAAAGAACGAGAGAATCGACTTCATGCTTTACTTAATAAGCTCTCCAAAAAATAGATACGGTCGATAAACTAGAAAATAAGATGAGGGTTAGTTGATGGTTTTATGCCAAATGAATTATATGGACCAGAAACTAAGAGTTAAAAGAAAAGAGTATTTTCAAGGATGTGAGTGTACAGCACTGGAATTCAAGAAGTAGCTGGTTTAGAGGGATATACCGATGGAACATTTAAACCATCCCAAATGCTGACTAAAGGAGGGATGGCAGTCGAAGCGTCCAGAATCATTCGCTATGTAAAGGGTCTATAACATAAATTAAAACCATTAAAACGATGTTTGGTAATATAACCAGTTAAAGGTTCTTAGTAATCGTAATGATGACTATGAACCTTACATTATTTTATCTTATTTTTGTTCACGTTGTTAAGATATACTGTTAAATCTTTTTCGATGATATCCTTCAAAACACCCAATTGTACTTCTAGTCCATTTTCCCGCAAATATCGTATCCCCTTCCCATTGACCTTAAAATAAGGGTCAATGATTCCAATTACAACTCTTTTAATACCTGATTTAACTACAGCTTCACAACATGGTGGAGTTAATCCATAGTGTGAACAAGGTTCTAATGTAGAATATAACGTAGCACCAATAGATTCATCTTTAGATTTAGTTATGGCATTTATTTCCGCGTGATTTCCACCTTTCATAGATGTATAACCCTTTCCAATTATGTTGTTATTTTTTACAATAACAACGCCAACTGGAGGATTAAGTCCAGTTTTATTTTTTGCTTTTCTCCCTTCATTAACCGCATGATTCATATAATATTCATCTATGTCTTTAATTTTACAGTAATCCATAAATTTTCCCCCTTTCGTATTTTAGTATCAAGAGCCCTTAATAATTTCTAGTGGATAAACAAGAATGGAACATACTGAATAAAATTCGATGACGATATAACTTACACCTTTTTTTGTGTGATTAAAACTTGAAAGATGTAAATCTTTCAAGTTTATAAAAAATAGAGAATAAAAGGTTTGAACTAACATTCAACCTTTTATTCTTAAGGTAAATCAATACCTATCATTCAACTTTATATATTTCCTTTATCTTTAAGTAAGTAATTTTTGATTGGACTAGGGTTAGAAAAGGTATAGTAAAGAACATTGGTTTTGCGTAATCGTTCCTGATCGTTTTTCTCACGAATCCACTCTTCTTTAGCAGTTCGTTTCCTACGTACAGGAGGATTGCATTTCATATAATTGATATCCATCTCCTCAGCTAGAGTAATATTATATTCGCGTTGTTGTCGTAAATGCAATTGCCAGCTGCTCATGATTGGATACTCCTCACGTTGCACCTTATAAGGATTAACATCTGTTAATTCCTCATATAAAATTAAATCAGCTAATAGCTGTAGCAATAGAGGGCTTTCAGAGTGAGAATCATTTATTTGTTGATGGTATGCCTCTATCATGTTTTCAATACATTGTATCCGCTCATCTCTTAATTGAACTTCATAAGATCTATGTTTAAATGTAAAGCTCTTCCCTTCTTTTAAACAACCTTTTAGCATGTTCACTATCTTGTCCAATTCATCTAAAATAGTTTTCAACGACATCACCCTCCCATCCATATTCACATGGTGAATGATCTAAGGAAATCTTGATCACTATTTCGCTATACTTCCAGTCTTTATATACTTGGGCGATCTTTGTTAGTGCGCCTTGAAGATGAGAGCTTACTTGCTTCTGTGAAATTCCAAGAATTTTACTTGCTTTTTGTTGAGGAAATTGTTTATATCCATATACTAATGTGAACGTTTGGGCTTGCCTTTTTGTAAGATTTGCTCGTTCAATCGCTGTATTTAAATCTAGTAAAATATCACTTGCTTTTGTATCTCCTTTATACCGGCGATTAGAAATAATAAATCGATCTTTTAATAATATTCTAACTCCTTTAATATCATCTAATGCATAACTGACTCGAAATTGTTTGTTATTATTAATCTCTTTTCCTTCTTCTAACCCTCTCATTATTTGAATTGTCATATTTTCTCATTTCCCTTCCATGTTATCGCACATATTTTAAGTCTGTATACCGGCATAAATTATTCGTAGTGCATTGCTATCAATAATTAAATAAGTTGCAATGTCTAAAGAGAATTGTTTCCTGCCAAGTATACTTTCATGAACAGTGGCCAACTATGGAAATGAGTCGATCAAAAATAGGAACATTTGTTCTTATTATAATCACTTTATTTTATTTCGTCAACCATTAATTTGAAATATATGGTAAAGATAAACGCATCTATGATTCAATACAAATGATTAACTAATTCTTGTCATTAAGATGTTTAAAATGTCATAATATGGGTATGTGCAAAATTGGTAATGATCAAAGGGGGAGAAGCTATAATGAAAAGGTCTTTTTTTTGGATAATGTTAGTACCATTATTAATCATAAGTGGATGTTTTAGTGTAGAAGTTGGGAGTTTGGAGAAGGATACGATAGAAATTATAAAAGATAAATCCACAGAGTTAGAAGTCATTTTAGATATTAGTATGGGAGAGTTGTATGTATCTAAGGGAGCAGAAGAATGGGTGGAAGGAATTATCGAATATAATGTAGAGAGTTTAGATCCAGAGGTTAATTATGAACTTATTCAAAATAGAGGTCAGGTTATAATTAAACAAAATGATGGCAATTTTGGAATCAACATTGGGGACGTTGAAAATAACTGGGATTTAAAACTAACCAATGAAATTCCAATAGATTTAAAAATAGATGCTGGTGTTTCAGAAACGGAGCTAGATTTACGTGGTCTCAAATTAAAAAATTTAGAGGTTCAGGCAGGTGTCGGTGATATTACAATTGATATGAGTGGTCAATGGGAAGAGAGCTTCAATGCTATAATTTCTACGGGTGTAGGTAGTTCCACCGTTATTTTACCTACTGATATAGGAGTTATTATTGAAGCTGATAAAGGAATAGTTGCAGGAGATTTTATAGGTTTAATATCACTAGGTGATGGGGTTTATGTAAATGAAGCATACAATGCTTCTAATAGTCATCATATTAAAATTGAAGCAGATCTAGGTATTGGTGAAGTTGTTTTCAAAGTGAACTAAAACAATGGTACTTTATTTATAAGTGATCTATTTAATATTTTATATAGAAAGTGAGTGGACCCAGTGAACGTAACATCTCAAGCGACTTTAAATAATGGTGTAAAAATGCCTTGGCTAGGATTAGGAGTTTATAAAGCAGCTGAAGAAGGGAATGAAGTGCAGAAAGCAATTATAGAAGCTGTTGAACTAGGTTACCGCAGTATTGATACTGCTGCATTTTATGAAAATGAAGTTGGTGTTGGAGAAGGAGTTAGAAATTCAGGAATTGATCGTGTTCAATTATTTATAACCACAAAAGTCTGGAATTCTGAACAAGGTTATGAATCTACATTAAATGCATTTAATCGAAGTATGAAAAAATTAAAAATGGATTATATTGACCTTTACCTTATTCATTGGCCTGTAAAGGGAAAATATCTAGATACGTGGAAAGCTTTAGAAAAACTTTATGAAGAGGGTTATGTTAGAGCCATTGGGGTAAGTAACTTTCAAAAGCATCATTTAGAAGACATATTTCAACAAAGTTCAATCGTCCCTGCAGTAAATCAAGTTGAATATCACCCCTTACTGCAGCAAACAGATTTGTTAGCTTATTGTCAGTCTAAACACATACAAATGGAAGCTTGGAGTCCATTATGTCGAGGTAAACTGATGGATAACGCTAGCCTTCAATTGATTGGAGATAAATATGGAAAAAGCGTAGCTCAAATCATTTTGCGATGGGATATTCAGAATCAGGTTGTAACGATTCCTAAATCTGTGAATCCAGATCGTATTAAAAGCAATGCAGAGATTTTTGATTTTGAATTGGATATTGAGGATATGAATACAATAGCTGATTTGAATGAGGATAAACGTGTTGGTCCTGATCCTGATCACTTTGATTTCTAATTGTCATGCAAAATCTACTGTATAGTGGGTAGGCTGATAGGTTCATTTTGAAATAGACCGTTTACGGTCTATTTCTTTTTATTATAATATTCTAAATACCAATCTACAAAACGACTGATCCCTTCTTTAATCGTAGTATTTGGTTTATAGTCCACATCCTTGACCAACATATCTACATCTGCATACGTTTCAGATAGATCGCCTGCTTGCATTGGGAGAAGTTCCTTATTTGCTTGGATGCCTAGTTTCTTTTCCAATACTTCAATAAACTCCAATAAATTTACTGGATTCTGATTTCCGATGTTATAGATTCTATAAGGTAAATCATTTGTATTTGTAACAGGTTGTGTTAATTTCTTATTCTTATCCCCAATGTTGTTGTCTTTCTCAATCAATCGAACGATGCCCTCAATAATGTCATCAACATAAGTGAAATCTCTTTTCATATTCCCGTGATTATAAACTTTTATCGTTTTCCCACTTAAAATGGACTTCGTAAAAGAAAACAAAGCCATATCAGGGCGTCCCCAAGGGCCATATACCGTAAAGAAACGTAATCCAATCGTAGGTGTACCAAATTGAGAAGTATAGGTGTAAGCCATTAACTCATTACTTTTTTTAGTCATCCCATATAAACTAAGGGGATGGTCAACCCGATGTTCTTCTGAAAAAGGCATTTCTGTGTTTGCTCCATAAACAGAGCTTGAAGAAGCAAAGATCAACTGTTTAGGTTGGTGATACCGACAAGCTTCTAATATACTTAAAAACCCAGTAATATTCGTATCAATATAAGCTTGTGGATTTTCAAAACTATAACGAACACCAGGTTGAGCTGCTAAATGAATCACAGATTCAAATTCATTTTCAGAAAAAATATGTTTTATTTTACTCCCGTCCTCAATGGAGATCTGTTGATAAGTAAAGTTTTCATGAGGAAGAAGCTGTTTTAAACGGTCTTTCTTTAAAGAAACATCATAGTATGGTGTTAAATTATCAATACCTATTATGGAATAACCTTGATGCAGCAAACGTTTTGTAAGGTGGTAACCAATGAATCCAGCACAGCCCGTAACTAATAATTGGTTTTGTGAGGACAAGGATATCTACTTCCTTCCTTTTGTTAAATGTGAACATCATAATAGTATATGTTTAAATAAAAAAAATAGAACATATATTTGTTGTTAACAGTTTGTGGATAACATGTGGATAAGTATTTCGTTTTCCACAGATTTAGCTTACCACCTTTTGCTTTTAACTAAACTACTATAAAAATATCATAAATCTCTAATTACAACACCAATGGTTATATTAAACCAGCTTATATTTCCTATAAAAACATCCTTTTTATTTTCTGGTGTTATGAATATCGATGGATTAATCCCATTACAAATGGACTACATCTTAGAGGTTAGAAAATTGGAAACTTCAACACCAACAGAAATGAAGTGATTTTTATACAAATTAAATAGAGGTCAAATGGGTTTATATATTACTACATCTTATTTTACTGAATCCGCACAAAAGAAGGTTCTTCCATCAAGTTAATAACTGGTCTGGATATTGTAAAATGTTTAAAGGAGCATCAATGGATTGAAGGAAATCAAATAAAATCTACATGGATTGATGAGATATGTAACACAATGAAAAGATGAGTGCATGAATAAAAATACCTCTAACTCCTCACTATAAGGAATGAAGTACTAACCAAAAAAGTATTGGAGGTTTTTCCATGCCAAGTGAAAACACAAGTAAACAAAGGCAAAATCCAATCTCCCAAGCGCAAAACTCGGCACAAAGAGCAGAAAATGCTGTAGAACAAGCACAAACACATCCTAATCAAACTACATTTCAACAAGCAGAACATGCCATCAACAGAGCAGAACATGCACTGGATCAAGCTAAAGGTAGTGAAAATCAAGAACCAGCTGATAGAATAGAGGAACGATTAAATCAACAAATTAAAAACCTTAAAGAAGTTGAAAATCAAACTCATTATGGAAGGTAATTTTGAATTATAGCTGGGTAGTATGAATAATTGAACAAGACTAATGAGTAAAAAACATCTCATTAGTCTTTATTTTTATCAGATCAGAACATAATTTGTCATATTATGGAGTATTCGTTACGGTTTTTCTTTCAGCAGGTTCACCGTTTGTAGAATTTCTATGCTTTAACTTTGCTGTATCGTCATCTTGGTCATTGCCTTGTTGTTTTTGTTTTGCTCTATTGTTCGTATTTCTAGACAAATGAACTCACTTCCCTTATTAAAATTGTACTACATAAGTATCTTTTGATATTTATTAGAATGTTATGCATTGCTGTTTCTGTTCTTAGTAATAAAAACAATAATTTTGTCGATTGGTGTTTCAAATTAAATAAAATCAAGCTATAATTATAAATATTGGTTATTTCTTCCTTCATTTATGAAACGGAAAGGAGGGGTGATGATATTTGCAGCTGAAAACAAAATTATCCATTATTTTTTCTACAATTGTTATTTTATTTTTGTTGTTAAATAATACGTTTAATTATTTCTCAACTAGAGAGATTTTACGTGATGATAAAGAGCAGGAAATGGTATTGTTGGCTAATCGATTAGCTACTTTTCTTCAATTTTCAGAAAACTCTTTCTTTATTAATGTACCAGACTATTTACTAGAGATGAATTTTGCAAACAATGAAAGAGTATTAGAAGTTGCTGGATTTGATCCCAATACCTATAAAGAAGTGCCTGTGTTCGCTCAGAACAATCAATCTCTTAATGATTTTATACAATTAGAAAAATATGATTACCATGAAGATAATGATGTAGATATCATTTCGAAAGTCCTAGATACTGGTGAGACTAAGAGTTATATTTCAACATATCAGGATCAAAAAGTAATGAAAATATTCACCCCAATATCGATGGATAAACCGTATGTGATCAGCATTGTGTTTGATTATAGTGATATACAGAAAGTATTAAACAAACAACTGTGTTTTAACTTTATCATTTTAATGTCAGCAATTGGAATCATTATTTTAACAAGCTTTATTTTCGCTGGATATATCGCAGCACCTCTTAAGAAAATTCTACTAAATTTAAATGATATTAATAACGGGAAGTATGGAGTTCAAGTAGAAGTAAATAGAAAAGATGAATTAGGTTTATTAAGTGAAAGAGTGAATTTATTATCTTTGAATCTAAAAAAGTACCAGCAATCAGAAGAGATGTTAATTAAATCAGAAAAGTTATCTGTAGTTGGTCAGTTAGCTGCTGGAGTTGCTCATGAAATTAGAAATCCGCTTACTTCATTAATTGGATTTTTAAACTTAATTAAACATGGTAAGGAAATGAACAGGGAAGTTTTAGAGGTTATGACTTCAGAGCTTCACAGGATCGAATTGATTTTAAGTGAGCTGCTAGTACTTGCTAAACCGCAAGAAATAACATATAAACATAAAAACATACATAACATATTTAAGGATGTACTGACGTTAATTGAGATACAAGCCACACAAAATAATGTGAAAATACAGTTGGACATAGAAGAAAAAGTACCCTTCATAGATTGTGACGAAAATCAATTGAAACAAGTATTTATTAATTTATTGAAAAATGCGATTGAAGCCATGCCATCTGGAGGAAATATCATTATTTCTGTTAAAATGAATGAAGATGAAAAAGTATTCATCAGCATTCAAGATGATGGGTGTGGTATGAATGAGGAAGAAGTGTGTAAATTAGGTGAACCTTTCTTTACGAGTAAGGAAGAAGGAACAGGTTTAGGATTTATGTTAAGTGAAAAGATGATACACAACCATAAAGGAAGTATTCATATTCACAGTATTAAAAATGTAGGGACTAGTGTGGATATTATTTTGCCTTTAACACAAGATTTGAATACATAATCTGACAAGAATCGTTCATTGCTTCGTTACAAGTATTCATGTTAAAATATTGAAAGATACACTAGGGGAGCCGATTGGCTGAGATAGAATGATGTTCTGGACCCTTTGTACCTGATCTGGGTTATTCCAGCGTAGGGAAGTGAAGATGAGATGTCATATTTTAAATGAAAACATCAATCCACTCTTTACGTAAGAAGGAGTGGATTTTTTTATGTCTGGGCGGGAATTGCATGTCATTTCAAATGGAAAGAGTTCTTTACAGCATTTCGCTGATATCGCAGGGCAGATTCATCCCTATGTTACAGCTTTTCATATTCGAGAAAAGCAAATGAGTGCAAAAGAGCTTATGGTAGGTGTATCTTTTTTAAAAGAGAAAGGTATCCCGCTTTCAAAAATCGTGATCAATGACCGAGTGGATGTAGCTGCAATAAGTCGTGTATCAGGTGTTCATCTGGCTTCTCACAGTCTGGATGCAGAATTAATCAAACAAACCTTTCCCTATCTTAGAGTTGGATGCTCTGTGCATTCCTTAAAAGAGGCATTGTCTATGGAGCAAAAACAAGTGGATTACGTCTTTTACGGTCATATATATGAGACTGCTTCAAAACCAGGATTACCAGGAAGAGGTTTGAATGAACTTGCTACCATCACACAAAAGTTACAAATTCCTATTATTGCTATAGGTGGTATCAAAATTTCTAATATGAATGAAGTTTTGACTGCAGGAGCATCTGGTATTGCGGTCATGTCAGGGTTGTTGGAAGCGGAAAATCCTCTTGAGGAAGTAATAAGATATAGACAACTACTAAAGTGATTCGAATGGAGAGGAAGAGCATGGTGAATCATTACGATGCTATTGTTGTAGGGGGAGGCGTTATTGGGAGCTCTGTTGCCTACAGTTTAGCAAAACGAGGTTTGAAAGCAGTCATTTTAGAAAAAGAACGACTAGGATCGCAAGCATCACAAGCTGCCGCAGGTATGTTAGCTGCACAAGCCGAGATGACAGAAGCAGGACCTTTATTCGAATTATCTAGAAAAAGCCGAAACATGTTCCCAAAGTTAGCAGAGGAGCTTCATGATCAGAGTGGAATCGATATTGCATTAACAAATAAAGGCATGTTTAAAATCGCAGTGACAGAGGAGCAAGTGCAAGAATATAAGCAAATGATTTCATTTCAACATGAAGCAGGAGAACAGGTAGAATGGCACACTGGAGATGAATTGCTTGAAAAGGAGCCTGCCTTATCTAATGTAGTTTTAGGTGGGTTATATCTTCCCAATGATGGTCATGTTTTAGCACCTGAGTTATCTCTCGCATTTGCAAAATCAGCTGCAAATCTTGGTGTAAAGATACAAGAATATACAGAAGTGTTTTCCTTTATATTAGAAAGTGGTAGGGTCAAAGGGGTAAAAACAGATCGAGGGGAACTTCTGAGCGACAATGTAATAGTGACCACTGGAGCATGGAGCCATCGATTGTTGCGAGAGACTGGGATTGATTCATCTGATTATCCTGTAAAAGGGGAATGCTTTTCGGTTGTATTTCAAAAACCTATTCTTGATTCCACCATTTTTTCAAATGGTTGTTACCTTGTTCCTAAAAAAGGTGGCAGACTTATCGTTGGAGCTACGATGAAGTCCAATACCTTTGATCGTAAGGTAACTGTTGATGGTATCTCTACTTTATTAGATAAAGCTAAAAGATTATTGCCAGACATCGTAAACGCGGAATGGGAGAAAACATGGGCAGGGATACGGCCACAAACAGCAGATAGTATACCCTACCTGGGAGAACATCCAGAATGGCAAGGACTTTTTATAGCGACAGGTCACTACCGTAATGGTATTCTTCTTAGTCCTATTACTGGGGAAATCATTGCGGATCTAGTTGAAAAGAAACCATACAATGATGTGGATCTAACACCGTTTCGCATTCATCGTCCTTTATAATCTTTTAAAAAACATATGTGAGATACAGTCTAATGCAATCTATCTACTAAGGGGTTTCACATCCGGTGTAAATTAATGAGGTGATATATTTTGAAACTTCATATTAATGGAGAAAATGTTGAAGTGCCAAGCTCAATAAGTTCCGTTACAGAATTATTAGCACACTTTGAACTGCAAGATAAAGTTGTTATTGTAGAATTAAATCATGATATTTTGCAAAAAGAAAACCATGCGCAAACTAATGTTTCAGATGGGGATCGCATAGAAATTGTACATTTTGTAGGAGGCGGTTAATTTGTTAAACATAGGACCTTATTCATTCCATTCTAGATTAATGTTAGGAACAGGAAAATATCCTGACTTTGATATTCAAAAACAAGCAGTTGATGTTTCTGGCACTGAGATATTAACGTTTTCTGTAAGGAGAATGAACATATTTGAACCTAGTCAACCTAACTTTTTAGAGAAAATTGAAGTAGAGAAATTTAAGCTTCTACCTAATACAGCAGGTGCATCCACTGCAGAAGAGGCTGTACGTATTGCAAAACTTGCTAAAGCATCTGGTTTATGTGACATGATTAAAGTAGAAGTCATTGGTGATGCAAAGACATTATTACCAGATCCTGTGGAAACACTAAAAGCAACGGAAGAGTTATTAGCTGAAGGATTTATCGTATTACCTTATACATCTGATGATGTTTTACTAGCTAAAAGGTTGCAGGACTTAGGTGTACATGCCATTATGCCGGGTGCATCCCCAATTGGTTCTGGTCAAGGGATCATTAATCCATTGAACTTAAGTTTTATTATAGAACAAGCTACGGTTCCAGTTATAGTAGATGCAGGGATTGGAACACCATCGGATGCTGCCATTGCGATGGAAATGGGAGCAGATGGTGTCTTATTAAATACAGCAGTATCTGGAGCAAAAGATCCAGTGAAAATGGCACAAGCGATGAAGTTAGGCATTGAAGCCGGTCGTTTAGGGTATGAAGCTGGACGTATTCCAAAAAAACGTTATGCAACAGCAAGTAGTCCAACGGAAGGATTGAGTACCGTTTGAGTGATCGATATTCAAGACAAACCTTATTTACACCCATTGGTGAAAAAGGGCAAGAACTAATCTCCAGAAAACATGTGTTGTTAATCGGAGCAGGTGCTTTAGGTACAGGCAATGCCGAAGCTTTAGTGAGAGCTGGTATTGGAAAACTTACGATTGTAGATAGGGATTATGTGGAATGGAGTAATTTACAAAGACAGCAGTTATACCATGAAGCAGATGCAGCGAACCGAATGCCAAAAGCTATCGCTGCAGAAAAACGTCTCAAGGAAATAAACTCTGAAGTAAATGTCGTTGCACACGTTATGGATGTAACAACAGAGGAAATTGAACAACTTGTACAAGGCGTTGATCTCATCTTAGATGCTACAGATAATTTTGATACTCGTTTACTAGTAAACGATATTTCTCAAAAATACCAAATTCCTTGGATTTATGGTGCTTGTGTAGGCAGTTACGGGTTGTCCTATACAATATTTCCCGGGAAAACACCTTGTTTGAACTGTTTATTAGAGACCGTACCGCTTGGTGGAGCAACTTGTGATACGGTTGGGATTATTAGTCCTGCTGTGCAAATGGTAGTGGCTTATCAAATGACAGAAGCGTTAAAAATTTTAGTTGAGGATGAAGAAGCTTTAAGGAATAAGCTCGTATCCTTTGATCTGTGGAAAAACCAGCATACAGCGATTAATGTAAACAGAGCGAAAAAGGAATCTTGCAAATCGTGTGGATCACATCCAACCTACCCTTATTTGTCTGCTGGTAGTCATACAAAAACGGCTGTTTTATGTGGCAGAAACACAGTGCAAATTCGACCACCAGAACCGAAAAAACTCCATTTAGATCAGTTAGCTGAAACGTTGAAAAAACAGGGTGGAGAAATTGACTTAAATCCTTTTCTCTTAAACTTTAAGATGGGTGATCATCGCATGGTGATATTCAAGGATGGTCGTGTGCTTGTGCATGGGACGAAGGATATTGCTGAGGCTAAAAATTTGTATCATCGATATATGGGATAACATATAAAAACTTTGGAGGCTCCGTGCTTTGGGGCCTTTTTTTGGGACATACCACTTTTTATTATGTAATTCTGTGAGGAAATTTGAATGTTTAATACAATGTAATTTGCTCTTATCCTTCCACTTCAATGCTAATGTACCTCAACTAGAATCAGCCACATCCATGTGGCCAACGTTGACATCAAAACTTCCTGTTTTGTAAAGTCAGTCACAAGAGCAAATCACTTTTTTTTTGATGAGATTTCTTTTAATATCTTTGTCGGTTGATGGCAGGCACAACTTTTCCAGTGAGGTCAGTTAAACCGGAATTCATAGTGAAATTTGTTTAAAATCTAAAAATCTATTAACAACATACTGAAAGGAGAAAAAACAATATGAAACCGATTAAAGTTTTAACCATAGCAGGTTCAGACAGTGGTGGAGGAGCAGGCATTCAAGCGGATTTAAAAACATTTCAAGAGTTAGAAGTGTTTGGTATGTCAGCTATTACTGCTATCACTGCACAAAATACTTTAGGATTACAAGGTGTGTATCCTTCTTCCCTAGAAGCGGTAGCTAATCAAATTGATTCTATAGGAACGGACATTGGAGCAGATGCAATTAAAACAGGCATGTTGTTTAACAGTGAAATGATCGGACTCGTTTGTGAAAAGATCAAACAATATCAATGGGACAATGTTGTTGTTGATCCAGTGATGATTGCTAAAGGTGGGGCTTCTCTATTACAAGAAGAAGCAGTGAAAACGATGAGAGAGCAATTGATACCTTTAAGTAAAGTTATCACTCCAAACATGCCAGAAGCGGCAGCTTTAACAGGAATAACAATACAGTCCTTAGAAGATCGAAAAGAAGCAGCAAAAATGTTGCATGACTTAGGTGCTCGAAATGTTGTCATAAAAGGTGGACATGAGATTAATTCAGATGAAGTGATAGACCTTCTATATGACGGGACTGAATTTACAATGTATCAAAGTAGAAGAATTCATACAAACAATACACACGGAACAGGTTGTACATTTGCAGCGGCAGTGGCTAGTGAGTTAGCTAAAGGAGTTGAAATCAAAGTGGCTGTAAGAAATGCTAAGAAATTCGTACACATCTCTATTGAACATGCTATGCAAATTGGAAGTGGACATGGACCGTTAAATCATGCTGCACATCGTACTGTAGGTGAACAATAATGGCTAGTAATTTTCAAAATATCTCACCAGAAATAATGAAAAAGCATCTAAAATTATATTTTGTAATGGGAAGTGTGAATTGTTTAAAAAATCCAGTTGAAGTTTTGAGCGAAGCTATAGATGGCGGCATTACGATGTTTCAGTATCGTGAAAAAGGAAAAGGAGCCTTAGAGGGGGAGGACAAGCTGCAGTTAGGGAAAAAACTGCAGTCTTTATGCAATCAGAATAACATTCCTTTCATCGTAAATGATGATATAAATCTTGCATTAGAGTTAGATGCAGATGGGATTCATATCGGTCAAGAGGATGGCGATGTTTCAAAGATTAGAAAGTTTATAGGGAGGAAAATATTAGGAGTTTCTGCCCACGATTTATCCGAAGCAACAGAAGCTGTGAAGACGGGTGCAAATTATATCGGTGTTGGTCCGATGTATGAAACAAAAACAAAACTGGATACAAATGAAGTCGCAGGTCCAGACATGATTCGACAGCTCAGACAAAATAATATAGAAATCCCGATCGTTGGAATCGGAGGAATCAATCAACAAAACTTAAAACCCGTGATAAATGCAGGCGCAGACGGTGTTGCACTAATCTCAGCCATTAGCTCTTTAAAGCAACCTAGAGAAGCAGCGAGCAATTTAATCGAATCAATCAACGACTCTTTCGTCAATGAATGATAGCCGTATATATTATGGGGATGTTTTACAATATTCACCATATTATTGTGAGTGAATATTTATAAAAATTTTGACGAATTATGCTATAATACATTTATTCATACCGTGGTAGGGTTATTATCAGGAGGAGAGTAATGGAAGAATCGATTAGTTTAAAGGAAATATATGAGATTGTTAAAAAAAGAATTTGGTTAATTTTAACGATTACTGTCATAGCAACACTTATAAGTGCAGTAGTTAGTTTATTTATATTAACACCGATTTATCAGTCATCTACCCAGATCTTAGTGAACAATACGAAGTCAGAAAATAATGGTTTAGATATTAATGATATTCGAACGAATACAGAGTTGATTAATACATATAGTGTGATTATAAAAAGTCCAGCTATTTTGGATATCGTTATAGAAGAACTAGAACTAAATCGCTCGTACGGAGCTTTGAAAAGTCAAATCAACGTTAAACCTGAAAACAACTCGCAAGTGGTTTCCATCGTTGTTGAAGATAAAAATCCTGTTTTAGCAGCAAATATAGCAAATAGGATTGCTAGCGTTTTTAAAACAAGCATTGTAGATTTAATGAATAACAACGTAGACAATGTAAGTGTATTAGCAGAAGCTAAAATTTCTGAAAATCCATCACCGATTAAACCGAATTCAACCCTAAATATTGCGATTGCGATCGTCCTTGGTTTAATGGCAGGGGTAGGATTGGCGTTTTTACTAGACTATTTAGACAATACAGTGAAAACAGAACAGGATATCGTGAATTTACTAGACTTGCCTGTATTAGGTTCTATAAGTCAGATTAGAGAACAAGAAGAAAAAGCTTCTGTCCCTAGTCAGCAAAATCAAGCGGTTGGGAGTGTTACGATTGAGTCGTAAAAAGCAAAAACAAACCAGTCAACGCAGTTTAGTCACATTAACGAATCCAAAATCTCCTATCTCAGAACAATATCGAACGATTCGTACCAATATTCAATTTGCGGATGTAGATCAAAATATCAAGTCTCTTGTAGTTACTTCGTCAACACCAGCAGAAGGAAAATCAACAACAACGGCTAATTTAGCCATTGTACTTGCACAGCAAGGTAAACGTGTATTGTTAGTGGATGCAGATCTTCGAAAACCATCGATGCATTATACCTTTCAATTATTGAACACTTTTGGTTTGACCAATGTATTAGCAGGTCAAGCTGCTATGAAAGGGGTTATTAGTAAAACAGGTGTTGAGCATTTGTTTATTATTACAAGCGGACCGATCCCTCCAAACCCTGCAGAAATGTTAGCCTCTAATGCAATGAAACAATTTGTAGAAGAAGCTAAGCAAAATTTTGATATTGTACTATTTGATAGTCCTCCTGCGTTAGCTGTTACAGACGCACAAATATTAGGTGATTTAAGTGATGGTGCCATATTAGTCGTACAAAGTGGGAAAACAGAAGTTGAGGCTGCTTTGAAAACAAAAGAACTATTACTGCAAGCAAATACGAAAATTTTGGGTACGGTACTAAACCAGAAGAAAATATCCAAAAAACATGATTATTACTATTATTACGGAACTTAATCAAATATAGTCTGTTACATAAATAGTGCTATTTTCTTAGTCATTTTATTGATTTCTAGGAAATTAGCACTATTTTCTATTCTCATTTTTCAATAAACGTGCTAAAATAGGACAGAACATACTATCTTTTTGATTACAATTACATAATATTTCCAAAAATTAGTTCCTAGGTTTAGGGTGGTGGAAAAATGATAGATTTACATAGTCATATCTTACCTGGAATAGATGATGGGGCGAAAGACCTAGAAGAAAGTGTACAACTTGCTAGAGAAGCTGTTAAACAAGGAATAACGAAAATGATTGCCACTCCGCATCATCGCAATGGTTCTTATTACAATTCCAAAGATGAAATCTTAAAAGCGGTTGACCTTTTAAATGAAGAAATGTTTTTAGAAAATATTCAATTAGAAATATACCCAGGACAAGAAACCCGTATTTATAAAGATATGGTTCACGATATTGAGCTGGGAGAGCTACTATCCTTAAACGATGATGATAAATACATATTTGTGGAGCTTCCCTCGAACCACGTTCCACGTTACACAAACCAACTATTATTTGACCTGCAATTAATAGGTTTAAAACCGATTATTGTCCACCCTGAAAGAAATCAAGAATTCATTGAAAACCCAGAAACGTTATATCAGTTTGTGAAAGGTGGAGCTTTGACACAAGTAACAGCAGCAAGTGTAGTAGGTAAGTTTGGAAAAAAAATTCAAAAATTCACAGAACAATTAATTGAACATCATCAAACTCACTTTGTTGCATCTGATGTTCATCATGTGATACGAAGAGGATTTTATTTAAATGAAGCTTATGAATATATAGACCAAGAGTTTGGAACGAAATGGAAAGATTTGCTTCTGAAAAATCCTCAAAGATTAATAGAAGGTAAGATGATTTATTATGAAGAGCCACAACGTATAAAAAGAAAGAAAATATTTGGCATTTTTTAATGGAATGGAAAAGTTAGAACTCTATTCTTTTTTAGTTTTTAAAATCATGTTGCTTTTGGTGACATCCTCTTACCAATATCAATGGGGGTACTCGATTACGCTGTGGGTATAGATGTACCTTAGACGCTTGTCGTCAGTGGTGTGATGTGAGGATGGGTTAAATGCCCTACATAATAAACTTCTAGCTATAGATTTTCAAGGAATATTGAAACTATTAATTTACATTTATAGTATATTTTTCTATTTTATTACCACATGTTATGTGATCGTAATGTACATATACGTTAATTCGTGCATTAGTAGGTTTTGATTGGGAATCTAGAGTTAGGAGTTTTATATAAATTTGAGGTTTTAAAAATAATCTAATTGGACTTTTTACTGACACAATCTATCTGTAATATTTTCATATAGATCACATAAAGATAAGAAAAGGCATGTAAGAAAAGATGAACAATGAATCATTTAAAGATTCATAGAGTTTGAAGATGGGAGCAATGTCTATGAAAAAAGTAAAAAAAGCAATCATTCCTGCAGCTGGATTAGGTACTCGTTTTTTACCTGCAACCAAAGCGATGCCAAAAGAGATGTTGCCTATTGTAGATAAACCTACTATTCAATACATCGTAGAAGAAGCAGTAGCTTCAGGTATTGAAGATATCATGATTGTGACTGGGAAAGGAAAACGGGCAATAGAAGATCATTTTGATCATGCTTTTGAATTAGAACAGAATTTAATAGAAAAAGGAAAAAATGAATTACTTGATAAGGTTCGGCAATCTTCCAATTTAGCAAACATTCATTACATAAGACAAAAAGAACCAAAAGGATTAGGTCATGCAATCTGGTGTGCACGAACATTTATTGGAGACGAGCCTTTTGCCGTATTATTAGGGGATGATATTGTTCAATCAGATGTCCCTTGTCTAAGACAGTTAATTGATGAGTATGAAAAAACTCTAGCTCCTGTCATAGGTGTTCAACAAGTATTAGATGAAGAGACACATCGATATGGAATAGTTGATCCTTTAGACCAAGTTGGTAGACGTTATCAGGTTAATAGCTTTATAGAAAAACCTGAGCAAGGTACAGCACCTTCTAACTTAGCAATCATGGGACGATATATTCTCACTCCTGAGATTTTTATGTTTTTAGAAGAACAAAATATAGGGGCAGGCGGAGAGATTCAATTAACGGATGCGATTTCTAAATTAAATGAAATTCAACGAGTTTTTGCTTATGACTTTGAAGGGAAACGTTATGACGTAGGGGAAAAACTAGGGTTTATTCAAACCACAATTGAGTTTGCAATGCAGGATGATGAATTAAAATCCAAACTTCTATCTTTTATGAAAGAAATCCAAGACAAAAATAAAGTTAACATTTAAAAATATATAGATAAGGGAGGTTCGTTTGTGACGTACCGAAAACGATTATTACTCCTGATTATTTTAGACTCGTTGTGTGTGTTCACTGCCATCTATTTTAGTCACCTTATTTTAAGTACGAAATATTATCTTACACCATTTCTAGTTGTGAGTTCTTTAACCTTGTTAATAGGGCACCATTTGTTAGCTGCTTATTATAAGTTATATAAAAGAGTGTTGGAATATGCAAGCATAGGAGAATTGGTAACCATTTTCAAATCTGTTACCTATTCTATTTTAATTACTGCAGTTGTACAGTTCCTTTTTTACCAGGATGTTTATATTAGAGCGCTTGTGATTACTTGGATGTTATTGATGTTGTTTATTGGTGGATCAAGATTTGTTTGGCGATTATATCGAGATGCGTATTTAAAAGTCAAAAATCAAGGAGAACGAACACTAATTATTGGTGCAGGTTCAGCAGGTACAATGATTGCTCGACAATTAAAAAATAACTCGGGTTCAAAACTGTATCCAGTAGCCTTTATTGATGATGATTGTCAAAAACAACAGATGGAAATCATGGGCATACCTGTCATTGGTGGAGTAAATTTAATAGAAAAGTCAGTGATTGAGTTTGATATTAAAAACATTATCATAGCCATACCTTCTCTTAACAAAAAAGAACTAAACAAAATTGTACAAGAATGCAGTAAAACAAATGTTAGAACTCAAACACTTCCCATGATAGAAGATTTAGTGTTAGGGAAAGTTTCAGTTAATGACTTTAGAGATGTTAGAATAGAAGATTTATTAGGAAGAGAACCAGTCAAACTAGATGACAAAAATTTATTAGATACGATTCATCATCAAACGATATTAGTAACGGGCGCTGGTGGATCGATAGGATCAGAGATTTGTCGTCAAGTTTCAAAATATAAACCAAGTAAAATTGTATTGCTTGGTCATGGTGAAAACAGCATTTACACCATAGAACAAGAGCTATTAAATACATATGATGAAATCAATTTCGTGACTGAAATTGCAGATGTTCAAGATAAAGACAAAATGTTTGCCATATTATTAAAACATAGACCTAGTATGGTGTATCACGCTGCTGCTCATAAACATGTTCCATTAATGGAGCGAAATCCTGAAGAAGCTGTGAAAAATAATGTGATCGGAACTAAAAATGTTGCGGAAGCTGCTGACCATGCAAAAGTAAAAACATTTGTAATGGTTTCAACAGATAAAGCAGTAAATCCAACAAGTGTAATGGGAGCAACAAAACGGATTGCAGAGATGGTTGTGCAACATATGGATACGATCAGCAACACACGATTTGTAGCTGTAAGATTTGGAAATGTACTTGGTAGTCGTGGAAGTGTGATTCCGTTATTCAAAAAACAAATTCAAGCAGGAGGACCGGTTACGGTTACACATCCTGACATGGAACGATACTTTATGACGATTCCAGAGGCTTCAAGACTTGTCATTCAAGCTGGGGCACTGGCTAGAGGTGGAGAAATCTTTGTGCTTGATATGGGTGATCCAGTGAAAATCATAGATTTAGCCAAAAATTTAATAAAATTATCTGGTTATTCTGTAGAGGACATAGGAATTGTGTACTCAGGGATTCGTCCAGGTGAGAAATTGTTTGAAGAGTTGTTAAATGAAAATGAAGTACACCATAAGCAAGTGTTCCCTAAAATCCATATAGGTAAAGCTACATTTATTGAAGGCAAATTTCTTTCTGTTTTAATCAATGAGTTTGAGAATTTATCAATAGATGAGCTGAGGGTTACATTATTAGATATTGCTGGTGGTAGGGTGAAAGAAGAGAAATTGGTTGTTAATTACTAGGTGTTAGTTATAGTTTTGATGCTCCAGTCCCTTGAGCATTAGAGGATAGACTTCATTGTTTTGGGGCTGGTTTTTTTGTTTTGGGGATTATAATTTAGTTCAATTCGTTTTTTGACATCTATGTAAACGCACTTTATTTCAGATTGAAAGAGGATTTGAATGAATAAAGTTTATAGATTGATTGAATGGTATATATAAAAGTAAGGAACTCGGTTTAGAGTGATATATGCAAGAATATCTATTTCGTATTCATTAGGTAGATAGTAGTTGGTTGGAGGTGTAAATAATTTCCAATTAAGTCCTAACTTACTAATTAACTTTTCAAGGAGTGTTACAGTCATGTATATGAAAATAAAAAGATTGATAGATATCATTCTTTCTTTAATTGGACTTATAGTATTATCACCGATTTATTTAATTTTAATTATTGCAATTAAAGTTGACTCAAGAGGCCCCGTTCTATTTAAGCAAAAGCGTATTGGTATCAATAAGACAAATTTCAATATCTTGAAGTTCCGTACTATGAGAATAGATACCCCTAAGGACACTCCTACTCATTTATTAGAGAATCCAGAGCAATACATTACTAAAGTGGGTAAGTTTTTGAGAAGGACTTCACTTGATGAGTTACCACAGATTTGGAATATCTTTGTTGGGCAAATGAGTATTATTGGGCCTAGGCCGGCGCTGTGGAATCAATTTGACCTAATTGCTGAACGGGATAAGTATGGTGCGAATGATGTTTCGCCTGGACTAACTGGTTGGGCGCAGATAAATGGTAGGGATGAGCTATCTATTGAAGTAAAGGCAAAGTTAGATGGGGAATATGTAGAGAGAATTAGTCTATGGATGGATGTTAAGTGCTTCTTTGGAACTATTATTAGTGTTTTAAAAAGTGATGGGATTATTGATGGATGTATTGGAGCTAAGGAAGTTACAAGTAGCAAGGAGAGCGTACCTAAATGAAAAAAATATTGATAACAGGTAAAAATAGCTATGTAGGAAAGAGTGTAGAGAAATGGCTTGGAAATTATCCTGATAGATATTCAATAGATTCGATAAGTTTAAGAGATGA
This sequence comes from Chengkuizengella marina, assembly GCF_009910845.1. Taxonomy (GTDB): domain Bacteria; phylum Bacillota; class Bacilli; order Paenibacillales; family KCTC-33759; genus Chengkuizengella; species Chengkuizengella marina. The sequence goes on from NZ_SIJB01000023.1 coordinate 161,288, forward strand.
TTCGTGCAAGGAAATGAATTTCTCGGAGTATGATGTATTGTTTCACGTGGCCGGAATTGCACATGTTTCGTCAGATCCAAAGATGGAAGAGAAGTATTATAAAGTAAATCGAGATCTTACAATAAACGTTGCAAAAAAAGCAAAAGCAAATGGTATAAAACAGTTCATTTTTATGAGCAGCATCATTGTTTATGGGGATAGTAGTAAAGAAAAAAAAATTATAGATAAAACCACTATACCTAGACCAAGTAACTTTTATGGTAATAGCAAACTACAAGCAGAAAAGGGGATAACCACCTTGAAATCTGATGAATTTAAGGTGGTTATTTTGCGGCCACCGATGATTTATGGAAAGGGTTCAAAAGGGAATTATCCAAAGCTTGCTAATGCATCACGTAAACTACCATTATTTCCTGATATTGATAATCAGCGTAGTATGATTCATATTGATAATCTTTGTGAGTTTATCAAGCTTATTATTGAAAATGAAGAAAGTGGTTTATTCTTTCCACAAAATACTGAGTATGTTAAGACAAGTGAAATGGTAAGATTGATAGCTGAAGTTAACGGTGGGAAGGTTATACTTACTAAGATTTTCAATCCTATATTAAAACTAATAGGGACAAAGGTGGGGCTAATAAATAAGGTGTTTGGCAATCTGATATATGAAAAAAGTATGAGTAAGTATAAAGTTGACTACCAAATCCGGGATTTAAGGAAGTCATTAGAGTTGTCAGAGTTGGAGAGTGGACAAAAATGAGTAGTAAACACGGGAAGAATACACTAGAAGATCTAGTTTCTATAATAATGCCTGCATATAATTGCGGGGACTATATTGGATTCACAATTGATTCTGTGATAGCTCAAAAATATAAAAATTGGGAACTAATTTTAGTTGACGACTGTTCTACAGATAATACTAAGGAAATAGTTAAAGAATATATGGTTAATGATCACAGAATTAAATATTATAAATTAGAAGAGAACTCTGGTGCAGCGGTAGCTAGAAATAAAGCTCTTGATCTTGCAAAAGGGAAATATATAGCCTTTCTTGATAGTGATGATGTTTGGTTTCCTGAAAAGTTAAGCAAACAAATTAGTTTTATGAAGGTTAACAGATACAACTTTACCTGCACTAGTTATACTAAGATTGATGAGCTAGGTAACTACCTTAACCGCACTATTAGAGCGCAGAGCATACGTGACTATGATGGAGTTTTAAAAACTTGTCCAGGGAACTCAACAGTAATATATAATGCAGAGAAACTAGGAAAATTTAAAATTCCAAATATTAAGAAGAGAAATGATTACGTAATGTGGCTACAAGTTATTAAAAAAGAAAAATACCTATATGGGATTGAAGAACCTCTTAGTAGCCATCGTATTAGGACAGATGCAATATCTAGTAATAAGTTCAGTTTAGTGGGATATCACTGGAAAGTATATAGAGAAATAGAAAAATTATCGTTAATCAAATCAAGTTATTTGATAATATATTGGATAATAACTACATTGTTTAAATTAAAATGAGTTCTAACTAATATAAATCAAAAATTAGTAGAAGCCTATGTTTACGTTATCAGGTTTTATAGGGGATGTAACTTATGAAAATCGCGCTGTTGACACCAAATAAAGATTCTAATGGTGGAGTTGAAGTATATAATAATTACCTTACAACAATTTTTAATGATGTTGATATTTTTTATTACGATACTAATAATGTAAAAACAAGATTTATTGATAAGAAGTTAAGGCCATTTGATGAGATTAAGAAATCATATCATGTAGGAAGAGAATTTATAAAGGCTCACAAAAAAAATAAATATGATTTAGTTATTTCTAATGGTATGTTTGGGTGGTATTTATATTTTAAAAAAGTAGATGCAGTGCTAGTTAATATCTATCATGGTAATTATATAGGCTATTTAAAGGCTAATATGAATAGTAATTTTAAAAAAACGATTGCTTTCTTTATAAAAGGCTTCTTTGAGAGGATTAGTGGTTATAATAAACACCGTATAACAGTATCGAAATTTAACCAAAAACAATTAGACAGATATTATGGTTTCAATTCAAGTGTGATTCATGTTGGTGTGGATATGTCGAAGTTTAAAATAATCCCCACCAATGAAGCAAGAAGGTTCTTTTCGTTTCCACAAAAATGTAAATTATACTTGTTTGTAGGGCGTATAGATGAGAATAAAGGAATAAATACTGTATTAAGAATTGCCAGTAATAACCCAGACATAAAGTTTATTATAGTAGGTAGTGGGTCTTTAAATCATAAACTTAATAATGTAATTCATTTTACTGAAATAAGTAATAAAGATATGTATAAATTATATTCAGCTGTAAATGGGGTATTAATTCCATCGTATTTTGAATCAGCAAGCTTGGTTGCAATAGAGGCCTTAGCAACCGGTACCCCTATTTTAATGAATAAAACAGGCTATTCAGTTGAGATTAATGAAAAATTTCCTGAATTTATTTCAACTATAGACGACTTTGAGGTTAATTTTAAAAAGTTTAATAGCCAAGTCGAATCAAAGTATTTGAAAGAGGAATTAAGAGAATGGGCAGTAAAAAACTTTTCAATATTGGTTTTCGAGAAAAGGTGGAAAAGATTCGTAAAAGAGACATTGGAGGATAAGAATGTTTTTTGATAATGTTTATTTTGAAAAAAATAGTTACTTACAAGAGTTGAGAAAAAATGAAGATAACTTAATCGGTAGTTGGGGAATAGAAACTGCGGATTCTAAATCCTTTTTAAGTCTTGAAAATGGTGGCTATGACTATAAGCTAATTCAATGTCAAAGGGATATTTCTCAATTTGAAAATAAATTTAATGGAGAATATGAATTTCATGATGGAAGATTCAATTTGAATATAGTAGATAAAGTCTTGGATAATAAAGTAATACGAACAAACAGCATTTATTCCCTTAAAGACTCATATTTTATGGACTTTGTTACTCGTTTTCAGTTTAATAAGTCTATATTTCCTATAGCAGAATTAGCTGGATTGAAGTTTGAACACAAAAATGAATATATTAATCATCAATATGAAACTGATAAAGTAAAGTTGTATGGACCTAACTATTGTGTAAATATTCGAGTCTTGTCTATAGAAAAAGTTCCAAACTTCAAGCAGGTTATATATGTTAGGGGGAGTGCGAAATTTTGGGTTGTCCATGTTAGATTATTCCCTAGAAAATATGACAAAGAGATTGTAAAGTTAGTAAAATACACTAGTAAGGCAAGACCTCTTCCAGATAATATATCTAAAATTCTATTAAAATCCCCACTCGCAAAACACCTATGGTATAACGGTGAGAAGAGTCGAATAAAACTACCAATTAATGCATTCGGATTAGTAAAATTAATGAACGGAGAAAAATTATCTTTAAAAACTGAGGCAGTGTTCTCGAAAATATAGGGTGAATTCATGATAAAAAAAGATATGCAAATGACAGTTGATAATTTAGTAAACTATTTGTTGAAATCTGTAAAAAAGGGAAACTTTCCTGCTAGGACATTTTATGCGGAGACTTATTTTTTGCTTACATTATTTCAATTAGATAATAAAAAGTATGAACTAGAAATAAAGGATTCATTGAAAAGTTATGGTGACAAGGATAAAAACTATTTCAACTTTCATTGGGAGTTTAATAATTATGCACTACACCAGTATTATAATTTGAGTAATGATAGAGAAGCATATAATCAATTACACCCATTAAGGTTTAAAGGAACTAAATGTACAAATTGGACAATTCTTCGAGGTTTATGCCGAATTTTAACCAAGAAAAATTATCCTCTTGGTGTATTTGAAATTACACGTAAGATAACCAAGTATCAAGATGAATTCGGGTTTATTAGGGATGATAAAAGAGTAAATTCCCTACAGTATCATTGTTTTTCAATGGCATTAATCGCTGAGGCATATCAAGTTACAAAAAACGATTTCTTTAAACAAAGTTTTCTTAAAGCAGTTGACTTTATATCGGATTTTGTTCTTTCTAATGGAACTACTAATTATATAGGTAGGGGACAGGAGCAATTATTTGGATATGGGCCGTTATTATATTCACTTGTATTTGCGCTTAATTTAACAGGGGAATCAAAGTATGAGATGCTAGTTAATAAAGTGTATTGCCATTTAATATTATTTGTTAGGGAGGATGGATCATTACCTTTAGTCTTAAGAAAAGAAGAACTATCCTATCCTATAAAAATAGATGTGAACGACCCAAAATATTTAGGGTGGTATAACTATAATAATTATTTTGATTATACTTGCTTTCTTGCTTATTACCTTAATAAGGCAATCAAACTTTATGAACCTGACACTAATCTGTTAAATGATTATGAAATTAAAAATATAATTAGTAATAAAAACTTTTATATATTGAAAAGCACAAATTATGATGCCGTGATTGCAACTCCAGGGGGTTATTGGACTAATGATTTACCAATACCTTTTATCTGTTATAAAAAGGTTAATTTAACCCCTACATATGGTGGTGAACAATTTGGTAGTTTATTATATTCGCCTGAATCTATTCCACTTCCACATGGGATTGTAAAAAAAAGAAGTCATAGTGTAAAACAGTTATTGAAACTGAATTTAAAAAGGGTTCTGAAAAAGCCAATTAATAATAATCTTTTTTTTAGAGACGAGTTAAGATATAAATTATTAAATAATAAATTAGTTGGAGAATCCAAAATAATAAAACATATTAGGAATTACGATTTTAAAGAGAGAGAAATAATAATTAATGATAAGATTATCTTTCTAAAAAATATAGAGTTTGAAAAATTTCATCCTTTGAAATTATTCTTTTATAATTTAACGAAAATTAACGGTCAAAGTTTTATTTCAGAAGTTGAAGGTCAAAAACTAGAGGTTTCATTTGAAGAAGGTGAATACAATATAAGTGACAATAATTACTATTCACCCCTAGGTTCAGTGAAGATGATAGATTTAGAGTTAAAGAACGTAAATTACAAAAAAAGTGATATTTTATCTGTTAAATATAAACTAATATTATTGGGAAAAGGTGATTAGTATATGGGTGTAAGTATTGTCATCCCAACTTACAAAAGAGCAGATTTGCTAGAAAGGCTATTAAAGAGTATAGAACAGCAAGTATATAAATATTATGAAGTAATAATAATTGATGATAACTCTCCAAATAGCCAAGAATATAATAACCTTATACAAAAATACTCTCAGAAAATTAATAATCTAACTTATATAAGAAATTCAAAAAATAAAGGTGCACCATATTCGCGAAACCAAGGTATTCTAAAATCAAAATATGAACTAATAGCCTTAGTTGATGATGATGACGAATGGTTACCCACCAAATTACAAGAGCAAGTTAAATTATTTAGTAATTGCGGACCTGAAGTTGGGATAGTATATACTTGGACTGATGCAATAAATGATAAAGGTGAGCTTGTACATGAGTTTAGAAGTACTATACATGGAAATGCAATAAGACAAATGTTGAAAGGGTGTTTTATCCCCTCACCTTCTGTAATGGTAAAAAAAGATGCAATAATAAAATCTAAACTTTTTGATGAGAGTTTTCCTAGTTGTCAAGACTGGGATATGTGGACAAGAATTTTAAATAATGGCTATTCATGTGAAGTCGTTAAGAGTGTACAAACTATATATCATAAGCATACAAGAGAAAGTATAGGTAGTTCAAAAAACGCTAGAAATGGATATAAGAAATTTTATAAAAAACACTTAAAATTATTCTTGAAGTATTTTTTTAAGACTCTGGAACTAAAAGAAATCAAGAAGGCATTAATTTATATAATTAGGTGATATTTTTAATAACTTTATGGTTTTTGAGGGTTTTCAACATTTAAACATCATTTATAATATATTGAATAAAAGAAATTAAGGGATGAAACCTAGTATCATCATAAAATGGCTTATATAAGTTAATTCAAAAAGCTTAATAATTTAAGAAACATAATCCTTCTCTTTGCGATGGAGATTTTTATTTTTTATCTAGTTAATAGAGCTTAAATTTAACAAAAACTAATAAAAACAAAAAAAGGAATTATTTTATGAAAGATCCCAGTTCAAATACTAATTTACGGAAAAAAATAATTAGCTCTGTTTCTTATGGATTGAGTGAAAAATTTATAGATATTTTGTTTGGATTAATAGCAAGCATAATTATGGCTAGATATTTATTGAGAAGTGACTATGGAATTATTGGTTATATTGCTTCTATTGCAACCATAGTACAAATAGTTAATTTAGCGCCTGAAACATTTTTTTATAAGAAGTTTAAATCTTTTAATAAGAAAGAAAAATTCACCTTTTTAAATAGCTATTTTATTTTTAATGTTCTAAAATCCACTTTAATTGTTATTTTAAATATTGCTATTGGTGTTTTTCTATTAATTTTACATGGCGATTTAATGTACTTAATAGTAATTATCGTTAATAGTTTTGTTTTATTTATTAAAAATATCAATGCAGTAATGAACATATTTTTAGAAGTGAGTTTTCTTCAAAAATTTATTACTAGGTTTTTTCTTATCTCTAGATTGATCAGGACACTAGTCCTTTCTATTTTAATACTAATCCCAAATCTATATATAGTACTTTTAAGTGATATAGTATTTGTTACTATTCAATTTGTGTTATCTTTTATATATTTAAAGGGACATTTTGATTATAAGTTTAAAGGTGTAAAATTAAAAGAATGGTATTCAATTATAAAAAAATCAATATTAAATTTTTCTTTGTGGGCTCATATGTCAGGAGTAGTAACTAATATAATTTATAGGATTGATCCTTTTATTTTAGGTTTTTTCACAACTATGACAATTGTGGGCAATTATTCCATAGCACTAGTGATTGCGAATTATTTTATCGTTGTTTTTCAAATTATACAAAAAAACACTAACATTGCTCTTGCCAATTTATCAGAAGATGAACCAAAAAAGGCAAGTTTGGTAGTTAAAAAGTTTATTATTATAAGTGCAGTACTATCAATTATACAATATCTATGCTTTATAATGTTTGGTGAGTATTTATTGAAATTATATGTAGAGGGAAATGACATAAAAATTATCTATGAATATCTAGTTTTTATTTTGTTAGGTTTATCTATTTTTAACACATTTAGACCTTTGCTGAGTTATTTAACTATTAAACACAGTCCATTTAAGTTTTTTATTTACTGTATCTTGCCATCAGGTGTGTTTACCATTATAGCTTATACATTAGCAGCAGCAAATTTTGGTGCAATCGGGGTTGCTAAGGCGAATGTTTTTGCATTTTCATTTTCTGTTATTTGTATGATAGTTTTACTTTTACATTATAAATTCGCAAAGAAGTATTAAAATGATAGAGGTGAAATGATGCAATATTTTACTCATTATAAAGTTGCTGTTAGTAGTTTGGCTTTATTTCTTATTTTTTTTATTCCTAATAGTGGCTTAATCGGGGTCCCGGTTATTACTTCTGTCTTTTTCATAATATGTGGACTACTACTGTCTAAAAAAAAGGTGGATAACAAATTACAAATAACACCAATTTATATATTGTTAATACCACTAATTTATTCTCTTTTTATAATTTTATTCTCTCAATCTGGTGATTTATATTATTTTATTCTATTCACAAAGTTAATTATTATATCCTTAGGATTATATTATTTGATAATTCTATTTAATCTTAATATTTATGAAAGTTTAAAATCAATCTTAATAGTCTTATTAGTAAATGTATTAATTACCTATGTGCAATATTTTGATCTTTTTTCTCTAGGAGATTTCGCGCTTAATTTAAATAGCACTTTTCTACTTCATGCTTATAAGCCTTATAGAGCAATGGGATTAATGGCAGGTTACGATGCCAATGGAATTATTATAGCAATGACATTTGTTCTATCAATTATTCTTATAAAAATAAGCAATAGCAGAACGGCAAAATTGTTTTATATTGCATCTGCGATATTATGTGGATTTTCCATCTTTTTTACATCAAGAACAGGACTGTTAACGTTACTTTTATTTTTTCTTATTTTTTCATTTTTGACTTCTAAAAACTTATTTAGATATGTAATGAATATTATTATTTATATCTTGATAGTAATAGTTATACTTTTGGGTGGATCAAAAATTATAAAATCACAATATCCAATACTGTATGAACAAAGCTATAATTTTATGTTTGAAGCGTTTATTAATTATACTGAAACTGGTGAATTTTACACTAGTAGTTTTGATAACACATTGGAAAACCACTATGAATTGACAAATGATTTGATAAAGCTAATTTTTGGTACATCTTATTCAAATGCCTCTAAACTTGGAGGATATTCAGATGTAGGGTATGTTCAGATAATAAACGGTTTAGGAATTATCGGATTAATTATTATTATATTTATTTATATCTATTGGTTTATAAAATTGTTTAATATGAGTAAATATTTTAAAAGGCAATTAAATGTAAAAATAAATATAATTTATTATTTATATACAATTATTTTGCTGATGTTTATCATAAATATAAAAGGTCCATACTTTTTCGCAAATACTATTTTCTTCCTTTTTCTGTTCCTTTTTAATCTAGTTTTTATAAAATTTAAGTATAGTCGGAAACTATCAATGAATTGATAGTTTGTTTTATGCTAACATAATGTGCTAAATGCTGAAGGGAAGAATTTTTATATTTAGAGTTGTTTTTAAAGTTATAAAAAGGTTATTTGAAACGTTAATATATTAAAAATTAGAAAGATCATTCACTTTTGGAATGATCTTTCTAATGCAATTAGGACTAAAGTAGAAGTTTATAATTTACAACGGTCATTTGGTAAGTAAACTATTTTTCTTATAATATCATTAATTAAAGGAGAGGAAATCTTTGTTGAACATTTTAGTAATTACTCCATGGTTACCATATCCAGTAAATGATGGTGGAAGTATTGCCTCGATGTCCTCTATCATTTGTTTAGATAAACTTGGACATAACGTACACCTAGCAACTTTTGCAGAAATAGATGATTCTAATATAGAGCACAATAAAAATAAATTATTATGTAAAGCTTGTATCAAGAATATCTTGATTTTTAGAAAAGAAATCAAAATGAATAGTAAGTTACTGTTTAAAAATCTCTTCTCTGTTAACTCAATATTGATAAATAGATATTATTCAAAAAAGATATTAAATGATATTGTTGTTTACTGTAATAAAAATAATATAGATGTATTATGGGTTGATCAATTATGGCCAACAGTATACGTAAAAAAGCTAAAAAAAATTCTGCCAAATTTAAAAATAATTTATAGAGAGCATAACGTTGAGTCAGATTTATTAAAGCAAAAAATAAAAAAACAAAGATTTTTAAAAAAATTTTTTTTGCTTACACAGATTTCTTTGGTTAAAAAATTCGAAAAAAACTTATTCAATTACTTAGATTTTACAATTGTATTATCAAAGGAAGATAAACAACTTCTTGATATTCCTCCAAATAAAAGTGAGGTTATACCATTTGGTTTAGATGATAATGAACAACCAATAGGTAATTTCAACACTAAACCAAACCTTGTTTTTGTAGGAAGTTTAGAATATATACCTAATAATGAGGGAATAGAGTGGTTTCTTGATGAGGTTGTTAGTAAATTAAACTTAAGTGAAGTTAAAGTATTTATCATTGGAAAAGGTGCGAATGATAAACTTAAAAAGAAAGTAGCAGCTTTTCCAAATGTAAAACTCTTGGGGTTTGTTGACGATCTATCTTCATTTTTGTTAAAAAGTAATATTTTCATTGTTCCGTTATTGTCTGGAAGCGGTATTAGGTTAAAGGTATTAGAAGCTATGAGGAAGGGAATTCCAATAATTTCTACTAGTAAAGGTATAGAAGGAATACAGTTATCACACTTTGAAGATGTATTAATAGCTGACACTCCAAAACTTTTTTCTGAACACGTTAATTTATTACTAAAAAACCAGAAGCAAAGAGAGTTGCTAAGTAAGTATTCAAGACAGAAATTTGAATTGATGTATTCCAATGACGTAATTGCAAAAAAGATTAGTAAAGTAATTAAGAAGTTAGACATTTAATTATTAATTGACTTTATTCATAATTTTAAAAATAGGGAGAAGATGGTGTGGAAATGTCAAAATTAGTTTCAATAGCAATCCCCACATATAATAGACCCGATACTCTAATGTATATAATTAATTCATACCTAACACAAGATAATATTGGTGAATTAATTATAATAAATGATGGTAGTACAAAAAATTATACAAACACAATTGATAAAATTTCATCTATGTGTAGACATAAAAATATAAAGTTTAAATATTTTACTAATAAAGAAAAAAAGGGCGCAGAATATTGTAGAAATAAATTAAAAGAAGAGGTTGAATTTGATTATATCTTATGGGGAGAAGATGATGTTTTACTCGGAGATAATTATGTAAATACCCTAATACAAAAAAAGTTGAATAACCCAAACATTGGTGCTATAGCAGGAAGGATACTCTATATAGATGGTAAATATTATCAAGAATATCCTCGAACAATACAAGAACTCGAAGAAAAAAATAACAGTAAGACTAATGTTTATGATTTCAAACTATTAGAAGGATATTACAGGATAAAAACAGATAAGGATCATATTGTACCATTTGTTCATGCAGTATGTTTAATGGATACTAACTTTATAAAAAAGTATAACTATAAAGATATCTATAAAATTAATGGATACAGAGAAGAGTCAGATTTTCAATTATATTACCTGTTAGAAAACAAAAAAAACTACTATACCTCTGATTGTACATGTATCCATCTTAATCAAAGAACTGGTGGTCAAAGACAAAAGGGACGACTTAAAAATGAATATTATATTATAAAAAATAACAATAGATTTATTGATGAAAATTACGAACTAATTGTTAAAAGTTTTCCAGTAAAACCTAAATTTCATATCAAGTTTTTATTCGTAACAAATAGAATATCTTTAATCACACAGAGTATTTTCAGAAAATTTTTCATCAATAAATAAAGAGGTGTGTATCATTTTTAAATTTAATCATAACAAAAAGAAAAGTGAAGAAAAAGATAATCTGTCTGTTGTGATCATGGACTTATTATGTATAACCCCGTATTATGATTACTACTTGATTAAAGAAATAATGAGTTTAAACTCTAAAACGAAGTTTGCATCTATATCTTTTCATTTAGATACAACATATTTTAAAAGTAATGGAATAAAAAATGACCCAGGACTGTTTGATATAGTTTCTAAGTTAGGTATTAGACAAAAAAAGATTAGACAAATTTTAAAGTTGGGTGAATACTTAGCTAATTTAATAACATATACAATTAGACTTCTTATAAAGAAGCCAGATGTAATTCACATTCAATGGTTAAACCTACTAACTAAGACTAGATTGGAAATTCATCTATTAAAGTTATTAAAATTAAGAGGGATTAAAATAATATATACAGTTCATAATATACTGCCACATGATACTAATGATAGATATAAAAAGGTTTATTCAAAAGTGTATAAGGAAGTAGCAGATAATCTTATTTGTCATACAGATCATGCTAAGAAAGAGCTAATCAGTAACATTAATGTTGAAACTGAAAAAATAAAAGTTATCCCTCATGGGCCTATGTTTAATTTAAATATAGAATATGACAATGTTGAAAGTAAAAAAAATATCGGGATAAATAGTGATGAAGTTGTGGTTCTTTTCTTTGGCATAATTAGACCATATAAAGGAATTGAATTCTTATTAGATACTTGGAAAAAAGTCAGTGATGAAAGAAAGAATGTGAAACTTATAATTGCCGGGAATGGTGATGAAAAATATTTAAACTCATTACGAAATATAATTTCCCAAGCAGGCCTAAAAAATATAAAAACCAATTTCGAATATATACCAACAGAGATGTTACCAATATATCATAATGCTGCAGATATATTAGTATATCCTTATAAAAATATTACACAATCTGGGGCTTTGTTGACTGGGATGTCATTTAATAAGCCAATAATTGCAACAGATATTGATGGTTTTAAAGATGTTTTAAGGGATCGGTATAATGCTTATACAGTAAAATATGGAGATATTGAGAATTTTAAAACTGCTCTTATCAATCTAATCGATAATCCTGAAACTAGAAAAAGTATTGCTGAAAATGCTTATAAAGATGTAAATACAAAATATTCATGGAAACAAATAGGAATAAAAACTCTAGATTGCTATAAGAAGAGCATTTAAAAAATGTTAATAGATTATGTTCTGATTAAAATTATTTAACTATAAGTGTTAAAATTACGAATGAAACTTGAAAAATTATTTACAAAAAATATACATAATATTTATATAAAAAATATTATCCTATAAAAAAATGGGGGACTAAATAATGGAAATGATTTTATTGTCTGGTGGTTCCGGGAAGCGATTATGGCCACTATCTAATGACTCAAGGTCAAAGCAATTTTTAAAAGTTTTAGACAATAATGGAAATCTGGAATCTATGGTTCAAAGAGTTTGGAATCAGTTAGAAATGTTACAGTTAAATGAATCAACAGTAATTGCAACTAGTAAATCTCAAGTGGATATGATTCATAGTCAACTAGGTAATCATATTCCATTAATTATCGAACCAGAGCGTCGTGATACATTTCCTGCTATCGCATTAGCAGCTACCTATCTTTATTCTGTAAAAGAGAGTAGTTTAAATGAAATAATTGGAATATTACCAGTTGACCCTTATGTAGATATTAGCTTTTTTGAAAGAATAAAAGACTTAGAGATAGCATTGAGTAAATCTGAGGCAGATTTAGCATTGATGGGAGTTGACCCCACATTTCCTTCAGAGAAGTATGGTTATATAGTTCCGAAACAAAATAATGAGAATGATTATATTCAAGTAAGTCATTTTAAAGAAAAACCATCAGCAATAGAAGCAAAAGATTTAATGGATAAAAATGCTTTATGGAATTGTGGTGTGTTTGCTTTTAAACTAGAATATATCATCTCATTATTAGAGTCTAAGGGCTTACCAATTCGATATGAGGAGTTGGCGAAGCAGTATCACAATCTTGAAAAAATTAGCTTTGATTACGCAGTAGTTGAGAAGGCAGAAAAAATTGTTGCTCTCCCATACAGTGAAAGTTGGAAAGACCTTGGTACATGGAATACGTTAACAGAAGAAATGGGCACAAAGCAAATTGGAAAAGGTACTATCAGTGAGGATTCCACTAATACTCATTTAGTAAATGAGTTAGATATTCCAGTCACAGTTTTAGGTATAAAAGATGTGGTTGTTGCAGCAAGCCCAGATGGAATATTGGTAACTGATAAGGTAGCGAGTCCAAGAATTAAAGAGGTACTAAAAGGCTTTGAACAACGTCCGATGTATGAAGAAAGACGTTGGGGATGGTATAAGGTACTTGATCATACAAAGTTTGAAGAAGGAAATGAAGTCCTAACAAAGAGAATTTGTGTTAAAGCTGGAAAGAATTTAAGTTATCAGAAGCACTATGCAAGAAGTGAAGTTTGGACAATCATTAAAGGTGAAGGCGATTTTGCTTTAAATGATGAAATTCGCACAGTAAAACCAGGTGATGTTTTAGTCATTCCAGTTGAAGCAATGCATTGTATTAAGGCCACCACTGACTTGGAATTTATTGAAGTACAGACTGGTTCACAACTTATTGAAGAAGATATTGTTCGTATATATATGACATGGGAAGAAGTAGAGGAACATTGCAACTCTTTAGTGAAATAGGGAATAATAGATAGAGTATTATTTATTATTTAATGGGTTGAGTAATTAATTAAAATACCATGGATTTAATTCTTATGGAAGTATGGAAGTCTTAAAAGTATATGTAATATTGAGAAGGAGAAAGTTATTATGAAAATTACTATAGCTGGAACAGGTTATGTTGGTCTGTCAAACGCAGTCTTATTAGCCCAACATAATGAAGTAATTGCTTTAGATATTATTCAAGATAAAGTAGATATGATTAATAATAAAAAATCTCCTATAATAGATAATGAGATTGAAGAGTTTCTAGCAACAAAAGAATTAAACTTAACTGCTACAACGGATAATTATAAAGCATTTAAGGATGCCGAATATATAATCATATCTACACCTACCAATTATGATCCTAAAAAGAATTACTTTAATACTAGAACTATTGAAGCTGTTATTGCTAACGTTTTATCTATTAACCCAGTTGCAGTGATGATTATTAAATCTACTGTTCCGGTAGGCTATACAGAAGCAGTACGAGAAAAATTTGAGACAGAAAATATTATCTTTTCACCAGAGTTTCTACGAGAAGGAAAAGCTTTATATGATAATTTACACCCTTCAAGAATTATTGTTGGTGAACAGTCTGAAAGAGCTAAAGTTTTCGCAGATTTGTTAGTAGAGGGTGCACTTAAAGAAAATATTAACGTATTATTTACCAATTCAACAGAAGCTGAAGCTATTAAGTTATTTGCAAATACTTATCTAGCTATGAGAGTTGCTTTCTTCAATGAGCTAGACTCCTATGCAGAATTTAGAGGTTTAAATACTAAACAAATTATTGATGGAGTAGGTCTTGATCCACGAATAGGCGATCATTACAATAACCCTTCCTTTGGTTATGGTGGATATTGCTTACCTAAAGATACGAAGCAGCTACTTGCTAACTATGAAGATGTACCAAACAATATCATGAAAGCAATCGTTGATGCTAACAGAACAAGAAAAGATCATATTGCAGATATGATTATTAATAAAAACCCTAAGGTTGTAGGTATTTATAGACTCACTATGAAAATGTACTCTGATAATTTTAGGCAATCAGCGATACAAGGAGTAATGAAACGTATAAAGGCAAAAGGTATTGAAGTAGTAGTTTATGAGCCAACACTTGCTCAAGATGAATTTTATAATTCTAAAGTTATAAATAATTTTGAAGAATTTAAGAATATTAGTGATATTATTGTTGCAAATCGATTAAACGATGATCTAAAAAAAGTTGAAGATAAAGTGTATACTAGGGACTTATTTAGTAGGGATTAGGAGTTAGGAGATCTTGGTGGGTCTATTCAAAGTTAAGTCAAAGCATTAGGGTAATTAATTATTTTTTTTGTTTGGTAAAGTTAGTGGAATTAAGAAAAAGGAAACTTAAAACTTAGAATTTAATAAAATAGATCTTAAAATAAATAATGGACTTTTATACTTAAGTCAATCATGTATAATATAATCAAATCCCATACTAATAGGTGTGATCATTCATGAAAAAACGTTGGAAAAACCTAAAACCATGGAAACGTAGGACTATTATTACCGTTTCTTTTCTTTTAATAGTTCTATTAACTACAATTACCTGGATTTATATTGATCTTAAATCCAAAGATATAACAGACATCCAAGAGCGATTAGATGGTAGAGAACAAGTAAATACTTCTAGTTCTGAAGAAATAAACCCCAATTCATTACCTTCAAGTGTTGAAGGTCAACTGAAAAAGGCAGAAGAATTTGCAGATAAACCCATAGAAATGGGAGATGCACTAGATGTTACTTCTATCTTATTGAACTCTGGTTTAAGTTTAAAAGAAATGCAGTACTTAACGGGAGAGGTAAGAGAAGGACTATCTCCTGAGGAGTTAAAACATATAAGAGACACACTTTTAGCAAAGTTAACACAAGAAGAAATTGATGCTTTACGGCAAATAGCAAGATACTATGGCAGAACTTTAGATATACTGGATCCTAATGTTAAAATAAAGGGTTTGGAAGAAGAGACGACCACTGAATTATCTCAAAATCAGGAAATAGAAACAGAAGTAAGAGCTTCAGAATCTACTGAAGATCAAATTACCAGTCAAGAAAATGATGAAGAACCCCAGGAACAGGGTGTAGGTTCTAATATAATCCCAGTCACACAAGAAGTTGAACAGAAATATCTTAACCAAATAGAAACGCTACAACATACTTGTGATGCAAAGGCCAACGATCTAGCTGCTGAAATCAGCTCAGACATTGACAGTAAAACGGCTAATGGAGAACAAGTCACAGTTCAATATTTACAATCTACTTTTCTAGATAAATTAGTTCAAGCTGAGGAAAGTTGTGATACTCAGTTTGAAGACTTGATGACACAAGCAGAAAAAGAATTTGAAACAGAGGGATTTGATCCAACGACAATTGCACAATGGAGACAAACTTATCAGAATGTAAAAGATAATAAAAGTAATAGCCTATTAAATGAAATAGAGACACAAATACAGAACAGTGGAGATTAATTTTCCACTGTCTTCCTCTTTTCTCCTTTCCTAATTCCTCAGATATATTCAAAAACCAAAATTAGATAATATACCTTCTAAGGCAACGTCACCTCCAGGTATACTATCCATTATCCTACCATAAGTATAAATATAAAAATCGTCAACAATCCATTTTTGAACTGTGAACAGTATAAATGACTTAGGAAATGTTTGGAAAATAAAAGAATGATAGCTATATTTGATTAAATTAATGGATAAATCCAATACTAATAATAGATTAAATTCTTAAATTTCTATATTATAGTTTCAATAAGTTTTACAACTTCAATTTTATTCGGAGTGAAGAATGTGAAAATCAAACCATTTTTCAATGAAATGATATGCAGAATTCAAGACGATGAAGTAAACGCTATAGCTGCACAGTTAACGTATTATCAGATCTTATCGTTTTTTCCTTTCCTCATCTTTCTCATTACATTACTTTCATATACGACCATTACAAGCCAGGATGTACTAAAGGAGATCACGGAGCTCCTGCCTGATAATACAGATCAGACGATTATAAATTTGATTGCCGAAACGGTATCCAGCCGTAGTGAAACACTATTATCCTTAGGAGTAATTGCTACTATTTGGACAGCCTCTAGAGGGGTTATGGCCATTATTCGTGGGATTAATAAGGCTTATGATGAAGCAGAAAACAGACACTATGTTGTCGTTAGAGGGATTTCTATTTTATATACTTTGTATCTGGCTTTGGTACTATTGCTATTATTTATCATGCTTGTTTTTGGAGAAGTAATAGGTAGACAAGTGTTTAGTTTTTTTGATTTGCCACAATATTTTGGAATCGTATGGGGATGGTTGAAATATTTGATTCCGCTCTTTGTTATTTTCTTTGTATTTTTGTTTTTGTACCATAGTGCACCAAATCGAAAGTTAAAGTATAGACAGGTTTTACCTGGAGCCATTTTTACAACCATTGGTTTAATCGTGGTTTCACTTGTATTTTCAATTTATATAAATAACTTTGGTAATTTTTCAAAAACGTACGGAAGTATTGGAGGAGTGATTGGTTTACTCATTTGGATGTACTTAATTAATATAACAATCATCCTAGGTGGAGAGATTAATGCAGCTTTAACAAATTTACGTGAAGGAAGAAGAAGAGAGCATTGCAAACCATTTGGGTATTATTTGATTCTTCCTTTTAAGCACAAAAAGGAGAAATGAGGGCAACTTGGTATTATATACATGTTAATTAAAAATGTAGTTATAGTAAAATATGTACTGTATAACTAAAATAAAAGGTGGAGTTGACAACATGAGAAACAGGTATAGGTACATATTAGTATCGTTATTATCTTTTTTACTTATTTTTTCTTCATTGGTTCCTCTGGCTGTTGTTCAAGCTGAAAGGGAGATTGCTGAGATAGAATTAAGAGAGGCAGAATCTTTACATCAAGAATTCTCTAAAGAGGAACAAATGGTAGAAGAAAAACCTTCTGAAGATTATGATAAATTGTTTGAAGGTGAGACAGATAATATCCAAGAAATGGATAATATAAACCAAAAAGAAAACGAACTATTAGAAGAGTTTAACGAAGATGGTTTTGAAATAATAGGACCTGAAGGTTATGAGGTTTTAGATTTTTATAAGGGATCAATTTTAACTTCTGATTTTTCACAAGTTATTGATTTTTTGAGCGAACTAAAAGAATTTGATAAAAATGAAATTGATAATTCTATTACTGTAGATTTGGTTTTTCATTTAAGAGACAAAGAAGATCATAGAATTGTAGTATTTAATTACCAAGAGGAATTCGAGAGTTTGCATCAATTACATTCATTAGAACGAATAGAACTTTCCGGTAATGGAATGGAAATTTTACAAATAAATATTGATGAAGAACATCAAAATCAAGTTGTATATGTATCACCAAGATATGGTTTCTCTATCGTATATGATTCTATATTGATGGATTGGGAATATGGTTTTGTTGAGAATACTGCCGAAATATGGATACCTGATTCTTATGAAGTACTTAATATCAAGTATGCTGGAAAAATGTCAGAAACTGAAACATTCATTTTAACTAAAACAGTTGATTCAGATGAGGTCCTACAACCAATTACTTTTGATGATGCACTTAATGATGCAGTTGAATTAAATTTTCAAATATCAGATGATATAGAAATACATCAAGTGGGTATTAGAGATAACTTTAATAGAATAAAGGTAGGTAGTGATATACCTATTAATAAGTTTTTGGTAAGCCCAGGTTTAAAGCAAATCCTTTTAGGCGTTGTAAAGGGAGATCATCCAGGGAAACATTCGTGGAATTGGGATACGGAAACCTTAAATATTACATCAAATACAACTTTAACTTTAAAAAATGAAATAGAATCTAAGTTAGATATTCATGTTACAGATGAAGGCAATATTCAATCGTATGTTCAATTAAAAAGTGGAGATTTTAATCTTGTATATTTGAGCGATGGTTGGGATGAATCGTCAGATATTATAATTAATAAAATAGATGGAAATCCTGAATTAGTATTAAATACTTCAGTAGGATCTGTTTTAGGATACAACTTTCATGACTTAGAATTACCATCTGGTATTTATGAATATTTTGTTACTGTCCAACTACCAAATGAAACAATTGAAATGAATAAAACATTTACTGTCTTTAATCCTGTTCAATTACCTTTAGGTTATGATTATGAGAGGTTTGAATTAGGAAGAATTAAAAACGTATCAAATAATGAATATCAATACTTTCATTCTCTTGATAGACTTAAACAGATAGAATTACAAAAAGACGAGACCTATGTACTAGACTTAATTCTTAAAATAAAGAGAGAAAGTAGTGAAGATTCCCAAATCTTATATCATATTCAAAAAGCTTTGACTGGAGCAGAAGTTTTGTCCATTGAAGAAATTGATTTATCCTTCGATAATTTAAATGTATTGCAATTTGATACACTGGATGGATATGTAGATCACAAATTCAATTTCGAAATGGGAGAACTTCAATTTTCCCATGATTATAAAGTGAAAAATTCATTTGAACTGTGGCTACCTAATAATTTGAGTTCGTTACATGTATATTACGGTGGACTAAATTCTAATAATGAAGCATTTCAACTGTATAAAGAAGTAGAAATAAATAAAGGAAACACTCCAGTCACTTTTGATACTGAATTAGAAAACTCTATGAAAGTGACATATAAAAATGAAAATAGTGAGGATATAGAGTTATATAATAGGAGTGTTTTTGATGAAAAAGGAAGATTTCTTTTAAGCTTTCCTTCTACGCTACAGGTTACTCCAAGTGAATATAGCTTTGGTGCAACTATTTCTAATGGAACAGATATATATAATAAAATATGGACATGGAAATCAGATTTAATAAATATTAATTCACTAACGGAATTATTGTTTTCAGAAGAAGTAGCGCATGATCTAGAACTTTTCAAAGAAGGTAATAAACTAATGTCTGAATATTACTTGCAACGTGGTGATTTTAAATTTCAGGAAGCATTAGAATTATATGAAGTTAATTATATTAATGCAACCTTTACAATTTTAGATGAAAATAATAATAAATTATTTCAAGATAAAAATGAATTACTAAATGAAGGATTTATTCATAACTACGAAATCGATTTAGACGAGTTAAGTTTATCTCAAGGACATTATAATTTTGTTATATCCATTCCTATTTCAGATCAAGATCCAATTGAATTGTCAGAAACGTTTACAATTGAAGCTGATGAAGGGTCTGACAATGGTTCAGAAGGAAATGATGATAATAATGGATTAGATGGCGGAGGTTCTAACGACGGTGGTGGAGGTCCAAGCGGAGGAGGAGGTATAGCACTGCCCCCAGCAGATGATGAAGAAACCGAGTCAACTGAACAAGGAGAATCTGAAGAAGAATCAGACGAGCCTACGAGTGTATATGTTGATGTAGCTAAAGATGCAAAAACGGAAGAACAATCAGACGGTACTATCAAAACAACAGTTGAAGTAGAAGATAAAGACATAACCAAAGCATTAAAAAAAGCAAAAGAAGTAGATCAACTAGTTATTGATTTATCAACGGTTGAAACAGATACATTAGATATTCAGTTCAACTCTGAAAGTATTGAAGCAGTAACTGATAAGAATGATGAAGCCATTATAGAAATTGTGACAGATGAAGTTTCTTATCGACTTCCTGTAGAAGAAATAGATCTAGATGATACGGCTAAGGAATTAGGAGTATCTTCAGACGATTTAGAAATATCTATTCAAATCAATAAATTGAAAGATAGTAAATTAACTGAGGAAAAAAATGAATTAGATTTAGCATCAGACGTTTATGAATTTAATATAGAAGTAACTTCAGGAGAAGAATCAGTAGAAATAGAGTACTTTAGTCAATATGTTGAGCGTGTGATCATGGGTGATAAGAGATTTGATCCAAGTCTTTCGATTGCAGTTCGATTAAACGAAAATGGAACTTTTACTCCTGTTCCAACTATGTTTAATGGAAAAGAAGCCACTATTAAAAGTACTTCAAACAGTAAGTACGTAATTGTTAAAAATAATGTAAGCTTTGAAGATAGTAATGGCTGGTATCAAACAACGATAGAAAAATTAGCTAGTAAATATATTCTAAATGGTATTAGCGAAACTAAGTTTGCACCAAATGAAGTAACATCACGTTCACAATTAGCAGCGATGTTGGTTAGAAGTTTAGATTTGAAATCTAACAAAGACTATGCAAGTACTTTTACAGATGTAAAAGGAACTGAATGGTTTGTAGACGAGCTGAATGCCGCTGTGGAAGCAGGAATTGTGAAAGGTTATAATGATAACACTTTTAAACCAAACGATTTGATAACACGTGAACAAGCAGCCGCAATGATCTATCGAGCTATGGAATTAGTTCAGTTTGATGAATCAAAGTTAAATCAAAGTCTTATTGTAAAAGATAAATTTTCTGACTATGCAGAAATTAGTAACTGGGCTAAAGAAGAATTAGAAGTAATGGTACAGACAGGTATTATTGGCGGTAAAACAGAAAATACAATTGCACCATCAGCGCATGCAACAAGAGCAGAAGTGGCTGTGATGATTGCACGTTTCTTACAGTTTGTAGATTTTATGAATTAATAAAAATAAAAGAATATAAAAAAGCGTCCTTGCTAATAATTGCAAGGACGTTTTAATATGTACATTTAGACTAATTAAACAAATAACATTATATCAACAAATTAAACAACTTCTCATCTTTATTAATTTCAATATACTTAATGTCTTTTTCCGCTAAACGTCCAATAAGGGAATGATAATCCTCTCGATGTTTTAACTCAATACCTACAAGAGCAGGTCCATTTTCTCGATTATTCTTTTTCGTATATTCAAATTGAATAATGTCATCATCTTTCCCTAGTACATCATCTAGAAATTCTCTTAAAGCTCCTGATCTTTGAGGAAAATTAATAATAAAATAATGCCTTAAGCCTTCATAAATAAGGGATCGTTCTTTAATATCCTGCATGCGATCAATATCGTTATTTCCACCACTGATGACACAAACGACATTTTTTCCTTTGATTTCATCTTTATAAAAATCTAATGCCGTAATGGGTAATGCTCCAGCAGGTTCAATAACTATCGCATTATTGTTATACATTTGCAAAATGGTCGTACACGCTTTTCCTTCTGGGACGAGTACAATATCATCTAAAAGTTGTTTGCAAAGTTCAAATGTAAACTTTCCAACTTTTTGAACTGCAGCACCATCTACAAATTTGTTTATATGCTCAAGGGTAACGATTTGATCTTGTTCAATGGATCGTTTCATTGCAGGCGCGCCTTCAGGTTCAACACCAATGATTTTTGTGTCAGCACTCACACTTTTAATATAACTCCCTGTTCCTGCAGCTAATCCGCCCCCACCTATAGTCACAAATACATGGTCAATATTTTCTGAAGTTTGGTTCATAATTTCCATCCCAATTGTTCCTTGCCCAATAACCGTAAGGGGATCATCAAAAGGATGAATAAAGGCCATCTCTTTTTCATTACTAAATTGTATGGCTTTGGTGTAAGCATCATCATACGTATCACCTGTCATAATAACCTCAACGTACTCTTTACCAAATAATTTTACTTGTGAGATTTTTTGCTTTGGTGTCGTAGAAGGCATAAATATTTTACCTTGGATACCTAAACGGTTACAGGAATATGCCACTCCTTGCGCATGATTTCCGGCACTGGCACATACAACTCCTCGTTCAAGAACTTCTTTGGATAAACTTTGTATCGCAAGATAAGCCCCTCGTATCTTAAAAGAGCGAACGACCTGTAAATCCTCCCGTTTTAAATAAACATTACAGTCATACATCTGTGATAACAGTTCGTTATATTGTAGTGGGGTTGTTTCGATTACGGGATTTAGTACCCGACTAGCATGAATAATGTCCTGAATCTGAATGCTTTGCATGGTTTCCTCCTTATATATTTTGTATATCTAAAATAGTGAAATAATAATATTTTTAAAGCTTAATCAAAGAAACCGCAGGTGTTGTATTTTCCTACGGTCTACTACAACAGTTCATTTAAGTTAACTAATGATCAATATGAAGTACATTAGTTAGCAATCTCATCACAACTTTCCCTAAAATTACAGGCCCAACAGTTTCGTGTATTAGGGTTTGCTGTAAATTGCGAGATAGGTAGAGGTTTATTCATTTCAGGATCCTCTAAACATTTTTTCATTTGATCCATACTCTGTACAATGTCTATTTTAAGCTGTTTCAGCTCATTTTCATCGATTGTAATCTTAGCAGTTTTTCCAGATAATAAGTATTCTAACCTAATTTCCATCTGATCAAAAGGCACATTATATTTATCGTGTAAAAATAGTGCATATAACAAAAGTTGATTTTCATTTTCCTCAGATTCATTTCCTGTTTTCCAATCAACGATAATCCAGCGGTTTCGCTTTTTATATAAAAAGTCGAGTTTAACGTATATTTTCTGTCCGTTGATGAGAAAAGTGTTTAGTTCCTCTATTTCCATTATTTTTATATCTTCACTTAATAGATCTTGTATCGTTTCACTTTCAAAAAAATTAGCTATGCATAGTTTTATGCGCTCTTTAATTTGTTCTACTCTTTTTGGAGGAAGTTTATCTCCGTAGTACAATTCATGTAACATTTTCAGTTTTTTTGGTGCCATCTTCCACCTTGTGATATCTAGTGAATCTTTATATGCTTGATTCAGATGAAATCGAACATCTTCAGTAATCTCTTTTTGCTCAGGCATAGATTTTTCAAGTTGCCATTGTTTTAACGATGCCTCTGCCATGAGATGAACACCATCACCTAACATCATATAAAGATTCGTAATTTGCTTTAAGCGATATGCAGTACGCTGTTCTTCAGATGCCTCTCTTAACCAACCGTTATGTGAACCATAATAATGGTAGTAATATTTTCTTCTGCAATCTTTAAAAATTTGATCGCGGGATTGAGACCAAGACCATTCTGGATATGGACGAATTTCAAAAGCCATGATGATTGCTCCTTTCATGATCTTCATATTTCGACATACATTTATTAAATCCTTTAATCTAGTGAAGAATTCATAATTTAGAAGTTATTTTATTTAACGATCACAAAAAGTTTGAAATTTAACTTATGGTATACTAAGTTTGGATCACTTGGCAAGTAAAATTTTTCAAAAATAATTTTGCCATGTTCCTCAAGAGTGAAATAATTGTTCATGAAGATACATTCTTATAATTTCAATGATTTTTCAATTATTGGAATGGATATTCTAATATATTTTTATTTATTTTAAAGGAGGAATGAATGATGGAGCTTGTAGTTTATTTAGCAGGTCAAATTCATGATGATTGGAGAGAACAATTTAGAAACAAAATCAAAGAAAAAGGCTTTCCGATTCAAACGGTTGGACCACAGGAGAATCATGATCGATCAGACGAAATTGGAGAGTTAATTAAAGGAACACAACCGAATGCGATTTATCGAGATGAAGCGGCATCTCAAATGAACAACCTTAGGACAACTGTATTAATGAACAAAGCAGATGTAGTTGTTGCATTATTTGGTTCTAAATATAAACAGTGGAACACAGCGATGGATGCTGCCACAGCCATTCAAATGGGCAAACCTGTTATACTAGTTCGTTCAGAAGAATTCCATCATGCGTTAAAAGAACTGTCCAATAAATCGCAGGTAGTTGTGGAAACGTTGGATCAAGCTGTAGAGGCATTGGCTTACATATTGGAGTAGTATTGTTTAATGAAATATTAAATAGTGGAATTAGAAATAACTTTGCAGGGCTCTTGATATATGATCAAGAGCTCTTTGCTATTTGTATGAGTTAGAAATTCAATAAGTTTAGCCCTTAATTTTTAACATATGACTTATAAGAATTACCAAAAAGGGAAAACATAAAGGAATAAAAAGGAGGAGATTGTTATGAATGGTATGTATAGTACTTACATTAATATTGGATTGGTCCTAATCGTAATCATCGCTTTGGGCTCGTTAATTTATACATTTAGGTTAGCTCAGGAACAAAGAACTGAAGATCCAAGTGAAACAACTACTAGACATCCGGTTCTTTTAAATCCAGTTTTACTTAGTTATGTAATTATCACACTTTTAATACTAATTGGTGCATATTTCTTTTACATTTATGTACTTAAATAATACTGGAGAGGAGTTATCCCATTATGGAAAGAAAAAAATATTACGTTTCAGTGCAGGCAGGATCTATACTAGAAGAGCAAACGGCAGCTTCCTATGAGTTTGAGATATATGCATCAGATAAAGAGCTTACAGAGCTTGAAGAACTATTTAATTTTAGAGAAGATGCAGAACACACTACTTTTATAAGGTCGTTCATACCAGCAATGGCATATCATAATGATCAAGAAAATGATGACTATGATGAAGTGTTAGCTGGGATATATAAAAAAGTTCATGATTTAGGGACTGAGGAAACGAAAAGACAGATCGAAAGAATGAGGATTCTATGAATTATGTAGATATTAGTGTAGAGTTATTCATAGGATTTATCCTCCTTTTTTTAATGACCAAAATTTTAGGAAAAACATCCATTAATCAAGTTACTCCTTTTGAATTCATATCTGCATTAGTGTTAGGTGAACTTGTAGGGAATGCAATATATGATGAAGATATTGGTTTTGGATATATTTTATTTGCTGTTTTTGTTTGGGGTTTATTAATGTACATAGCTGAAATGTTAGAGATAAAATTTTTAAAACTTCGTGGTTTCTTAGAAGGGAACCCTTCCATAGTGATCCAAAATGGCATAATAGATCGAAATGAGCTAAGGAAAAATAAAATGAGTATCAATCAACTGCAAACTTTATTACGTCAAAAAGATACTTTTTCCGTACACGAAGTAGAATATGCTTTGTTAGAAGCAAACGGTACACTTTCAGTTCTAAAGAAATCATTATATTCAACTACTACACAACAAGACCTAGACATGCATCCACGCCCAACATTCCTATCCGTTACTTTTATTATCGACGGGGAAGTTTTGTTAGATAATTTAAAAGCAAGTGGCTTTGATGAAACTTGGTTGCAAAATGAATTGGTGAAAATAAACATTAAAAGAGTTGAAGATATTTTTTATGCAGAGTGGCAGCAGGATGAAGGTCTGTATGTAATACCAATGGTACAATCCACTGCGAAATGAGCGTCTATCCCATTTACTAGTAGGCCACTTTTACGTCTTAGCTATACTTTTACATTATTTGAGATATTGTAGTACTTATATGTAATACAGAACAAGGGATATGCTTTTGAAAGCGACTTTTGTGGTATGTACAAGTGGAGCGTTAAGAGTAAATCCCTTGTGTTCGGCATTTCTTTTCTCATTCCCCATATAAGGTGCTATTACTTTATCCATTTCTCATATAGTAAGCATACTTCTTAGAAAAATAACAAGAAGTTCTTCACTTGAAACACAGAACAATGGCAGCACTTATGTGAGTGTTTTTTACGGGGTATGCAAGTGGAAGGAATATAAGTACTACCATTATATTCATCTTTTTTTCTATTCTAAAAGTTTTTAGTGGCTTACAACACTACTTTTTTCTTTAAAAATGTCGATCTCTTTCCATTTTCCAAAAAAGTAATAAAGGGTAGCAAGTACACAGCTCACAACAAAACTTAATCCAATCCCAATGCCGATCCCTATTTCGCCCCAAATCGAAGAAAATACCAACGCAAGCGGATATCGTAAAACCCAAAATGAAATGATGTTCAGAATCAGAACTTGCATCATAGCACCTGAGGAACGAGTAATGCCATTTAATACAAAATTGATCCCGATAAATGGATAAAAGAAAGCAATGGTTTTTAAATAAGTAGTACCAAAAGCAACTGTTTCCCCATCATCTACAAACAATCTCACGAGAGACTCGGCACTTAAAAAAACAATGAGACTGATTAATAAAGTGAAAGAAACAATGAAATAAGTGCCTTTTTTTGCTATTTCACTCACTCGATCCCATCGATCTGCTCCAATATTTTGTCCTGCCATACTATTTACAACTGATCCTAACGTAAATGCAGGCAGTAAAATAATGTTTTCGATTCTTTGGGCAGCGCCAAAACCTGCTATAACATCTTTTCCAAATGAGTTGACAACACTTATCACAACAACTAAACCGCTAGATATAGCAATCATTTGAAGCCCACCAGGAATTCCTAATTTCAGTACAGTTTTTACTTCTCGTTTTTGTGGAAACTTCGGTATAGTAAATGGGACATTAGCTTTGTAAATCGAGTACCACAGTCCGTATAAAAAGGCGATTGCTTGAGAGATCACGGTAGCATAGGCTGCCCCTTCCATCCCCAAACCAAATCCATATATAAATAATGGATCAAGAAAAGTGTTCAATATAACAGCTAATAAAATAAATCTTATAGGCGTCCTGCTATCTCCTAAGGCTCTTAAAATGGTACCTATAAAGTTATAGCCAAATAAAAATATAATTCCTATAAAATTGATTTGTAGATAAGATTTAGCCAAAGGTAAAATTTCCTCTGGTGTGCCTAACCATTTCAGTAATATATTTGATAAGAAAAATCCAATAATACCGAATAAAATAGATAAAATACCTAAAATGACAACAAATGCATTAAGTGACTTTTTTAGTCCTTCTTCGTCATTTTTACCCTTTTGCTGAGATAAAATCGTTAAGGTTGAGCTATTGATCCCAATCATAAAAGAAAGGATGGAAAAAAAGATGGGTGCAGAGATAGCGAGCGCTCCAAGTGCTTCTGAACCAAGCAAGTTTCCGACCCAAAGACTGTCAATTAACTGATATGATGATTGTAATACATTCCCCAACAACACAGGTGTGGCAAAAAAAACCATCTTCTTTTGTATGCTTCCTTTTGTAAAGTCGAACTTTTCCTGACTCATTTATTTCTCCAATCCATACATTTTTTTTTGAGTTATGACACAACCTATCCATATACTATAACAAAATCTTATGAAGAATGGAGTAATGGATATGAAAAGAATTAGCTCTATTTTATTAGCGATAGTACTGTTTTTTGGTGTGATGAGCATAAGCTCTGCTCAAATATTAGATCCTGAAACAATGGCAAACCCACCTGAAAATCATGATCGCGGTGAAAAAGTAAAAGAAGAAAAAGTTGAGCCTGAGAAGAAAGAAGAAGTAAAACCTGAGGAAGAAGTAAAAGAAAAGAAGAAAGATCAAAAAGGTAAAGGTAATGTAAAACCTGAGGAAAAAGTAAAGGAAGAAAAGAAAGACAAAAAGGGTAAAGGAAATGTAAAACCTGAAGAAACAAAGAAAGAAAAGAAAGACAAAGCAAACATAAAGCCTGAAGAAACGAAGAAAGAAAAAAAAGGTAAAGAAAACATAAAACCTGAGGAAAAAGTCAAAGAAGAAAAGAAGGGCAAAGGTGACATAAAGCCTGAGGAAGAGAAGAAACTTAAGAAATTTAAGAAAGACATGAAACAAAGTGAAATGAATATGGAAAAAAAAAGCACACCTTCCATAGCGAATGAGCATAAAGAAGTTCTTTTAAAGCTCAATGAATTAAGAAAAAAAAGCCATGAATTACACATGCAAATCAATGATAAAAAATCTGAAGTCATTGATTTATGTATAAAGGGTGATCATGAAAAACAAGCCTTAAAAAAAGCTCGAAAACATTGGAAAAAAGCAAAAGGCGTACATGATCAAGTGCTTGAGATTCATGAAGAATTAATGGATGTTAAAAAAGAATTAATTAAAGCAAATCAAGAGCATGATATGGAAAAAGTCAAGGAACACTTAGAGAATACAGTCGCTTTAATGACAGAGTTGAATGAAAAATTAGCTGAAAAAGTTACACATTTGGATTCGATGATTGAAGCATTACAAGGTTAATATTGAAAAAAGAGGGAGAGATTATGTAAACTGGCACCCATGTCAAG
>NZ_SIJB01000024.1 GCF_009910845.1 Chengkuizengella marina
TACCGTAAGGGGAGCATATCACTCTATAACGAGGCGTTTTTTTATAGTTAATTCCTAGTACTTTCAATAAAACGCATACATTAATTTCGTTGACAATTCATATAAACCAAGCTACAGTAAATATTAGTAAATTCATAGTATTCAGACTTCATCATTCTATCTTGGGAGGATTATAATGAGTGGAATTTGGATCGCTGTTTTTGGAATATTGATGTTCACAGTTGGTTATCGTTACTATTCCAAATTTGTAGCAGAAAGGATTTATCGTTTAGACCCTAATTATGAAACACCAGCACATAAGTTTCAAGACGGAGTAGATTTTGTTCCAACGAATAAATTTGTACTGTGGGGACATCACTTTACTTCTGTAGCTGGAGCCGCACCGATCGTAGGCCCAGCAATTGCAGTGTACTGGGGTTGGTTGCCTGCTTTAATATGGGTAACGTTTGGTACGGTTTTTGCAGCTGGAGTTCATGATTTTGGTGCGTTAGTATTGTCTGTCCGTAATAAAGGGCAATCCGTCGGTACGATAGCTAGCAAATTAATAGGTAAACGTGCAAAAACATTATTTTTATTCATTATTTTAATTCTAGTACTAATGGTTAATGCGGTATTTGCATGGGTTATATCTAGATTATTCATTTCATATCCTGCCTCAGTACTCCCCGTATTTCTTGAAATTCCTCTAGCAATATGGATTGGCTATAAGGTTTATAAGAAAAAAGGCAGCATGTTATTACCTTCCATTATTGCTTTAGCGGTTATGTATATAACAGCTGTTATAGCAAGCAATGTTCCAGCTTTACAAATTGATCTTGTTCATTACTTTGGGGGAGAAGAAAGTCAGACTTTGTTTGGATTAAATGGATTGTCCATGGCATTTTTTGTTTGGATAATAATACTTATGGTTTATGCTTACATTTCATCTACTCTTCCTGTTTGGAAGTTATTACAACCACGTGATTACATAAATTCTCATCAGTTAATAGTTGGTTTAGCAATATTGTACTTAGGTTTGTTATTTTCAAATCCAACTGTGACAGCACCGATGACCAATGGTAAAGCTGAGGTTTCTTGGTTCCCTCTTTTATTTATTACCATTGCATGTGGAGCCATATCTGGTTTCCATGGTCTTGTTTCCTCAGGGACTTCTTCAAAACAACTCAACAAGGAAACAGATGCTCGTTTTGTTGGATATTTTGGGGCTGTAGGAGAAGGTACATTAGCTTTAATTGCAATCATTGCTGTAGTTACATTCTTTGCAACCCCTGGTGACTTTACAGCAACTTATAGCAGCTTTCAAAATGCAAGTGCAGGAGGACTAGGTGCATTTATAGGTGGTGCAGGTCAACTTGCTACAGGTTTATTGATTCCTGAAGGTATTGCATCAACAATTGTAGCTGTTATTGTTGTAAGTTTTGCAGCTACAACGCTAGATACTTCAGTACGTTTAATGCGTTATATTATTGCTGAATTAGGTAGTGAATATAA
This sequence comes from Chengkuizengella marina, assembly GCF_009910845.1. Classification (GTDB taxonomy): domain Bacteria; phylum Bacillota; class Bacilli; order Paenibacillales; family KCTC-33759; genus Chengkuizengella; species Chengkuizengella marina. The sequence continues at coordinate 1,492 of NZ_SIJB01000024.1, forward strand.
AGTATCTGCATTAACTAAAACGCATGTAGCAACATCTATTGCTGTTATATCAAGTGCAGCACTAGTTTTACTTCCAGAAGGACCTAAAGGTTTTGGTTCAGGTGGCTACTTATTATGGCCTCTTTTCGGTACATCAAATCAATTACTAGCAGGTATAACATTATTACTAATATCAATTTGGTTAAAGAACCAAAACAGAAATTATCTAGTCACGTTAGCACCGATGATATTTTTATTATTTATGACTTTGTGGGCCATGATTCAGCAAGTTGTGTTTGACTGGTCAGGCCTTGGAGAAACAGAAGGAAATATGTTGCTCTTTATTTTTGGTTCTCTCATATTAGGATTTACTCTATGGATATTACTAGAGGCTATTTCTGCTCTTTCAACAAAAAACAAATTTTCAGATATAGATTATAAAGCATAATGTAAACAAAAACAGGATCAGACTATTCAATAACTGGTCCTGTTTTTTTAAAATAAATAAAGAAGGGGAGTTGAAATGAAAATTAAAAATTCCTTAAAAAAGCTAATGCAAGGATATGATGAGATGTTAAGTATATCTCATCGTACTGAAATAGCACGTGAATTAAGAGATGAAGATGATTTATTTTTATTTTTATGTTTTTCGGAAATGTTTGGTATTCCGAACCCAGCATTTTATTATACATTAGAGTTATATCCTTATATGCTTGAAAAATTTCATAAATGGCACCTTAGAATGGGGATGGATAATTCACCTCTAGATGGAGTTAGATGCTGTTAATTTTAATTGTAAGCGAAAGGTAAGGTAAACTGAATGAATCCATTGTTAAACAAAAAGATAATATTTGTCGGAGGCAAAGGTGGGGTTGGAAAATCTACGAGTGCTTCTGCTATTGCAGTAGGACTTGCGAATGCTAGAAAAAGAACACTTTTAATCTCTACAGATCCAGCACATAATACAAGTGATATTTTCCAGGTTAATATAGACAGTACTCCTACCAAAATATTTGAGAATTTATGGGCAATAGAAATAAATGCTGAAAAAGAAACTAAAAAATATATTAAACAAGTAAAAAAGAATATTCAAGATGTTGTGAAAGTAACCATGCTTGAAGAAGTACATCGACAGATTGATACTGCTGAAAGTGCACCAGGAGCTGAGGAAGCGGCTTTGTTTGATCGGATGGTTTCTATTATTTTAGAAGAACAAAATCAATATGATGTTTTAATATTTGATACGGCTCCGACTGGACATACGATAAGACTGCTTTCTTTACCAGAATTGCTTGGAGTATGGATAAATGGAATGCTGGAAAAAAGAAAATCAACAACAGATCGATATTCCAAATTATTAAATGATGGGGAACCGGTAGAAGATCCTATATATGAAGTTTTATTGAAGAGGAAAAAGCGTTTTTCTCGTGTACGCGATATTCTATTGGATGAGACTAGAACAGGGTTAGCATTTGTATTAAATCCTGAACGGCTACCCATTATAGAAACTGAAAAAGCAATTCATTTATTAAAAAAGTATGGTTTAAAAGTTCAATCACTTATCGTTAATAAAATTTTACCAGAGGATGTAGATGGACAGTTTTTACAACAAAGAAAAAGAATGGAGAAAAAGTATTTAAAAGAGATAGAAACACGTTTTAGTACACAATCAAAAATTTATGTTCCCTTGTTTGCCAATGATATTTCTACCATTAATGATATTCAAAAGATTACTTCTTTTGTAGTGAGTTAGCTTGATAATACCTAAGTAAGGTTTTTATATGTTGGAAATATTTAGTTGTTTAATAAAAGATTGAATGGGGTTACTCTAAATTTAGAAGTACAAAGTGGTAATTATATTTATAAAGAAGCATTTAGAATACAACTAGAAGGTGACACACACAATATGTACAAAATTTTCTTTTATCTAGTTCTTTTATTGGCTTTACCTTTTGTATTTGCAGCAGGAATTTTTCCTATTATAATTAGTTTGTTTTTTATTTCATTAGCCATCTTGATAGTTAAAATTATTTTGAAAGAGAAATAATTAAAAAAAACATATTCTCATTATCTAGTATGAGCTTTTAATATTTGTTTTTCATACATATAAAACTAATTTTTCAGTCTCTTAATAAAAGACATATAACATAACGGTAGCGCAATGATAGAGCAGACTACGTTATAAATAGTTTGAGCATGGGCTATCTGTTCTGATGGATTCGAAGAGATAGAAGTTGAAATACTCGCAAGCAACGACAGTAATGGGTAGAATAAAATAGCTCCTCCTACATTTAAAATAACATGTGACCATGCAACGAATTGTCCTGATTTACTACCTCCAATACTTGCAATCATTGATGTGACACATGTTCCAATATTTGCTCCAACAATAATGGCAATACCTAATTCAAGTGAAAAAGTATCTAATGTAATTAAACCCATTGTTATAGCAACCATTGCTGAACTACTTTGAATGATTGCGGTTATACAAGTACCTGCAATGATCCCCCATAATAAACTTTGTTGAGATTGTTCCAGAAACCAAGTGAACATGCCTCTTGATTGTAAAGCAGGCACCATGACTTGCATAATTTCCACACCTAATAATACACATGAAAATCCGATGATTGCCAAAGATAAGTATCTTAACATCAACACGGTATTCATGAAAATCGTTTTTTCTTGTTGTTGTTCTTTGAAAAACCAGCTGATCATCCAAACGATAAAAGACACAATAAGCATTGGGAATGCAAGGTGGCTAATATTTAACCCTATTAATTCCGTTGTAATACATGTACCGATATTTGTACCTAATATAATTCCTAATGTTCTAGGAAAGGTCATGATTCTTGCATTCACCATTCCAATCGTAATGACAGTAATCGCACTGCTGCTTTGTAAAAAAGCAGTTAAAGCAGTCCCCGTTACCATCCCCCTCAGTGGTGTTCTAGTAAACCGCTCTAAAATACTTTTAAGATGAGAACCGGCCCAGTTATGCAAAGCTAACTCCATTATTTTCATCCCAAATAAAAATAAACATAATCCAGTAAATAAAGGAAGTAATATATCATTTATCATTCTATGAAAATCCTCTCCAAAAAGATATACTTATAAAAGAACTTCAGCACCAGTACATCGTGTTCGTGTACTGGTTACTTAAATAAGCACTTCCTGTGCTGAAAGCCTATTGGTGGGGTGTAATTATATATATGAAAATGAATAGACAAGCATGACATTAACAACAAAACAATGAGAAAATATTACTAAATCAAATACATAAGTTAAAAGATAGTATTTTATTGAACTAGGGGGGATTTGGTTGTCAGTTCAATTTGTAATAGGAAGAGCAGGGACTGGGAAAAGTCAGTTTTGTGTAGATGAAATTTGTGAAGAGTTAAGAGAAAATCCAATTGGTGATCCTATTATTATGTTAGTCCCTGAACAGGTGAGTTTCCAAATGGAGCATGCAATTGTCACCTCACCAGATTTAACTGGTATGATGCGTGCTCAGGTGTTGAGCTTTCGAAGACTAGCTTTTCAAATTATGCAGGAGACAGGAGGTACTACACTCTCTCCCATTGATGATACTGGAAAAAAACTACTTTTATATAAAATATTAAAAGAACAAAATAGCAAGTTGAAATGTTTTCATCAATGTGCTAGACAGATTGGTTTTTTAGATGAGATCAATGAATTATTTAATGAATTTAAAAGATATTGTTTAAAATCTCGTGATATAAAAAATTATTTACACAAATTCGATGATTTGTTCAGTGGTAAAGAACAAACTTTTGAAGATAAATTACATGATATTTATTTGTTATATGAGCAATATGAGAACATGTTTCAATCACAGTATATTGATGCAGAAGACTATCTTGATATATTGGCTAATCAAATTAAAGATTCACAATACATACAAAAAGCAGAAATATGGGTAGATGGATTTCATGGTTTCACGCCACTTGAATATAAAATTTTAGGACAGATTCTTCAAACTGCAAAAAAAGTAAAGATAACATTAACAATTGATAAAAAATATCATGCACTTGATGAAGCAAAGGAATTAGATTTATTTCATCCTACAGCTAAAACAATGATTCAACTTCAGAAAATGATTGAGGAATTAAAACTTCAACAAGAAGAAACAATCACTTTAAATCAGACAAAACGTTTTATTCATAATGCACCTGTTTATCATTTAGAACAGCATTTTGCAACGGGTCTAAAATGGACAGGTCAAAATGTTGATGGACATATAGAAATATATGCTGCAGTTCATCGTAGAGCAGAAGTTGAAGGAGTAGCTCGTCAAATGGTCCGATGGGTTCGAGAGCAAAATTATCGATGGAAAGATTTTGCAGTATTAATAAGAAATATGCAAGATTATCAAGATATCTTCTCAACTACTTTTTCAGATTATGATATCCCATTTTTTATTGATGAAAAACGTGAAGTAATGAATCATCCAATAGTTGAATTCATTCGATCAGCATTAGAAATTGTGAATTATTATTGGAGATATGAAGCCGTTTTTCGTTGCATAAAAACTGGATTTTTCCAACAGATACAATCTGATGATGAAGAATATCAATATATTACATTTGACGAATTAGAGAATTATGTTTTAGCCTTTGGAATCCAAGGTTCTAAATGGACAGATAACATGCCTTGGGAATATAAAATTAAATCATTAGAAGATGAAGAACAGTTTACAAATGAAAAAGAAGAATCACAGTTTTTTAAACGTTTGAATTTGACAAAAGACTTAGTAGCACAACCAATCCTCCAGTTTCAAAATCAAATGAGTAAGGCTGTAAAAGTAAGTGAAAAAGTTTCAGTACTATTTGAATTGTTGGAATCCATGCAGATTTATGAGAGATTGGAGCAATGGAGTTTAGAGAGTATGGAGCAAGGTCAGGCAGAACAATCCAAAGTTCATACGCAAATATGGGGAAGTGTAATGGATGTGTTTGATCAGCTAGTAGAAGTGATCGGTGAAGAAGAAATCACAAACGAGTTATTTGCAGAGTTAATCGATACTGGATTAGAAGGGATAAAGATGGGACTTGTTCCTCCCTCTTTAGATCAAGTATTAATAGGAAGCATGGAGCGCACACGATCAAGTGATATTAAATATTGTTTTTTAGTTGGGGTGAATGATGGAGTATTGCCTGCTACAATGAAGGGAGACGGAGTGCTAACTGAACATGAACGTGAATATTTACTTGAAACCGGTATTGAATTAGCCCCCAATAGTAAAAAGAAATTAATGGAAGAGCAATTTTTAATATATACAACTTTAACAACGAGTAATGATAAGTTATGGATTAGCTATCCTATGTCTGATGAAGAAGGGAACGCTCTTTTATGCTCTGAGGTTATATTTAAAATCAAAAAAATGTTTCCTCATCTTGAGACAAAGCTTCTTTCAGCTGATCCAACTGCTTTAACAAAGATGGATGAAATCATCCCATTTTTTGAGCATCCAGACCGTGTTTTATCCTATTTGATGATACAATTACAGCAATGGAAAAATGGAATTCCGTTATCAGATATATGGCTGCAAGTTTTCCATTGGTTTCATACAAATGAAAAATGGAAAGGTAAATTACAACGTTTAAGTTACGGTGTTTTTTTTACTAATGAAGAACATTCTTTACCTATGGATACAGGTTTAAAAATATACGGGGATAAATTACATACTAGCGTGTCTAGAATGGAGAAGTTTATTTCATGTCCATATGCCCACTTTGTTTCTTATGGACTACGATTAAAAGAAAGGAAAATCTATCGTCTAGAAGCACCGGATATTGGACAACTATTTCATGCTGCGTTAAAGATGATATCTGAACAATTACTAGAGAGTAAGATGAAGTGGTCTGATTTAACTAGAGAGGACTGTATTTTACGTGCAGAACAATCCGTTAAGCTATTATCTCCCAAGTTACAGAGTGAAATCTTATTTAGCTCCAAAAGGTACCTGTACATTACAAAAAAATTAACGAACATTATTAGCAGAGCAACTATAATACTAAGTGAACAAGCAAAAAGATCAGATTTTGAACCGATTGGTTTTGAAATAGATTTTGGGTTAAACGGTATATTGCCTCCATTAAAGCTAGATTTAGTTCAAGGATATCAAATGGAATTAAAAGGGAGAATTGACCGTGTCGATCGTGCCTTCAGTGATCAGGGGGTTTTACTAAGGGTAATTGATTACAAATCTAGCGAAAAAGCATTAAATTTATCAGAGGTCTTTTATGGTCTTTCCTTGCAAATGTTAACTTATTTAGATGTAATTATTACACATTCTGAAAAATGGATAGGAGAGCAAGCTAAACCAGCAGGAGTATTATATTTTCATATACAAAATCCAATATTGAGTCTATCTAACCAACTTTCACCAGAGCAAGCAGAAAAGCAGTTATTTAATCGATTTAAAATGAAGGGGCTTTTGCTTGCAGATGAAGATATGGTGAAAAAGATGGACCTACAATTACAAAGTGGTCACTCTAACATGATTCCCGTTGCCGTTAAGTCTAAAGGTGGTTTTTATAAAACCTCTTCCGTAGTAGAAGAAAACCAATGGGAGCAATTAAGAGGTTATACAAGACAAATGATGGTCAGTATCGGATCAGAGATTATGAATGGAAATGTTGAAATCAAACCGTATCGAATGGCTAAGAAAATTGCCTGTACTTATTGTGAGTATAAATCTATTTGTCAGTTTAATACCTTATATGAAAATAATGAATATCGTGAATTACAAATGAAATCCAATGAAGAGGTACTAACAACAATAGAACAGGAGATTGAGGAAAGAGGTGAATCGAAGTGATATCAGTACCTAAACCAAAAGGTAGCTATTGGACAGATGATCAATGGTCTGCTATTTCAACAAGAGGAGACAATGTCCTTATTTCAGCAGCAGCAGGTTCAGGAAAAACAGCTGTTCTTGTAGAGCGAATCATACGTTTGATTTCTTCAGAAGCGGACGGTATTGATGTTGATCATTTACTTGTAGCAACATTTACGAAAGCCGCTGCTTCAGAAATGAGACATAGAATTAGAGAAGCACTGGAGAAAGAATTATCTAAAAATCCACAGTCAGATCATTTGAAGAAGCAGCTAACGTTAATTCATAAAGCCAATATTACAACTTTGCATTCTTTTTGTTTGGAAGTGATACAGCAAAATTTCCACTCTATTCAAATGGATCCCAAATTTAGAATAGGTAACGATACAGAAACAGAATTAATTAGACAGGAAGTTTTAGAAGACTTATTTGAAAGATATTATGAGAACAGTCATCCAGATAGTGATTTTTGGAAGCTTGTAGAAGCTTATACTGGAGAAAGGAATGATGATTTACTATTTCATTTAGTACTTCGTTTATATGATTACTCGCGAAGCCATCCATGGCCAGATCAATGGTTGCAACAAATGGCTAATCAATTTCAAACGGTAGGCACAAATCTTGAAGATGACAATATTGAATTTAGTCAGTTATGGATGCAAAGTTTAATGCAAAGTGTACAAATTGAACTGAAAGGTATTTTAGGTTTGTTAAAAGAAGCGCTAAAGTTGGCAAAAGAACCGAATGGACCTTTAATTTATGTGGATATGATTTTGGAAGATATTGAATTCGTAGACCAACTATTTTTGGATGCTAAAGATAGAGATTGGAAGCAATTATATCTTTCCTTTCAAAATATTCAATTTCCAAATCTCAAATCAACTAGGAATCAAGAAATAGATTCACAATTACAAGATCAAGTAAAGGAACTAAGAAATGAAGCGAAGAAACTAATTGGCGATATACGTGAAGAATTGTTTCAAAGATCACTAGAAACTTTTTATGAAGAGTTGAAAGAAGTTGCTCCATTAATGAAAGCACTGGTAAAATTGATCCAAGATTTTTCTGAGCAATATCAACTTGCTAAAGTAGATAAGGGGTTAGTTGATTATAGTGATCTAGAACATTATTGTTTACAAATTTTATGTGATGGAGATTCTGAACTTTATCATTTGCAGCCTTCTCAAATTGCATTGAATTATCAAAGTTATTTTGAAGAGGTATTAATAGATGAATATCAAGATACAAATATGGTTCAAGAAGCCATTTTATCTTTAATTTCAAAAGATAAACCAGGTAATCGATTTATGGTAGGGGATGTAAAACAAAGTATTTATCGATTTCGTTTAGCAGAGCCAGGTTTGTTTTTAGATAAGTATAAAAGATATGAGAGTGTGAATAAGAAAAGCCAATATCAAGACGGGATAAAGATTGATCTTTCAAAAAACTTTAGAAGTCGTAAAGAGATCATTAATGGCGTTAATTATATTTTCCAACAATTGATGAATGAATCTGTTGGAGAGATGACATATGATGAGAAATCTGCATTAATTTATGGTGAAGGTTTCTCTGAAATGAACCAGCTAGGACATACTAATTCATCGATTCAAATTCAGATGATTGATAGGTCTTTAGACGATCAACAACAGGACAACGAAAATGATGCAAATTTAAAACCATCTATAGACTCACAAGATGTTGAGACGGCTCAATTAGAAGTATTTCACATTATAAATCAAATAAAAAAATTAGTAGGTGGTAACGGAGCACCTTTTTATGTAACAGATAAACATGGAGATGAACGTCCAGCAACATATAAGGATATTGTAATTTTACTTAGATCAACTCAACAATGGTCTCCAATTTTTACAGATGAACTTAAAAAAGCAGGTATTCCTTGTTATGCGGATTTGGATTCAGGTTATTTTGATGCCGGAGAAGTAGAAGTAATATTGTCTGTCTTAAAAGTGATAGATAATCCATATCAAGATATTCCGTTAGCGGCAGTTTTACGTTCTCCAATCGTTCAACTTTCTGCTGATGATATGGCATTAATCCGTCTTTCTGATCCGAATAACTCCTATTTTGAAGCATTGAAGGCTTTTATAAATCAAAAGGAAAATAACGAACATGATCTAAAGAATAAGCTGGATCAATTTATGATTCAACTAGAAAGTTGGCGAATAAAAGCTAGACAAGGCTCTGTTTCAGAATTAATTTGGCACATATATCGTGAGACTATATTTTTCGACATGGTAGGTGGGATGCCAGGAGGGGTACAAAAACAAGCAAATCTACGTTTGTTATATGACCGTGCTAAACAATATGAGAAAACTTCTTTTAGAGGTTTATTCCGCTTTTTAAGCTTCATTAATCAAATGCGCGATAGAGGAGGAGACTTAGGGACTGCAATAGCAGTAGGAGAACAAGAAAATGTGGTTCGTTTAATGTCCATACATAAGAGTAAAGGGTTGGAATTTCCGATAGTATTTGTTGCTGGAATAAATAAAATGTTTAACTTTCAAGATTTACACAATCCTTTTTTAATGCATAAACAGTTGGGTTTTGGTCCTAAATATGTGGATATTATGAATAGAATATCTTACCCTACCTTACCTAGTTTAGCTATCAAAAGAAGACTGCAATTAGAAATGTTAGCTGAAGAAATGCGTATACTTTATGTTGCTTTAACACGTGCAAAAGAAAAACTATTTTTAGTAGGTACTATTAAACATTTAAAGAAGAAGTTATTGAAATGGAGTCCAATTATTGGAAGTGCTTCTTCACAGCTTCCTGATTATGTATTAGTCAGTGCTCGAAGCTATTTTGATTGGTTAGGTCCTGCATTAATACGTCATGATCATATGAAACCAATGAGGGAATTATTAGATCACCATTTGACCCCTAGATTCAAAGAAAATAGCTACAATTCAAAATGGGTGTTTGAGACTATGTCTACTCGTAATTTAATAGAGGAACAAAAAGAAAAGGATTTAATGACTGTATCTAGTTTAAAGTCTCTAACTCAGTTGCAAAACTATGAATATAAAACTGATCCATTCATAGCTGATTTATTATTTCATAAATTTAATTGGAAAGATGATAACAAATTATCTCAAACTTTGTTATCTAAAACCTCAGTTTCAGAAATGAAAAGGTTGACTGATTTAAAAATAGAAATGATGACTAGAAATGATGAAGAGATCCTATCAGCATCATTGTTAAAATCAATTCCTCAAAAAAATAATTTAAAAAGAAGACCTCGATTTATGGAACAAAAACAAGTGAATGCTGCAGAGAGAGGAACAGTGTATCATTCCATCATGCAGCACATTCCATTACAAAAAGTGATTACTTTAGAGGTAATACAACGAACTCTTGATGACCTACTAATGAAAAATATGATTTCTGCAGAGCAAAGTAAACTGGTTGATATTTCTGTTATTTATACTTTTTTTCAAAGTGATTTAGGTAGAAGGTTGAATTTGTCCAAAACCTTTTACCGAGAAGTGCCCTTTAGTTATGGAATACCTGCCAAAGATGTATATGTCACTCATGACTCTGTATCTTCTAGTGAAATAGTATTGATACAAGGGATTATAGATTGTTTATTTTTAGAAAATGACCACTTTATTCTTATCGATTATAAAACAGATGCAGTTTATGGAAATAAGTTAAATGAAATAAAAGAAAGATATAACATGCAAATTGAAATGTATACAAAAGCCGTTGAACACATATGGAAAATTCCTGTTTCTGAACAATATTTATATCTTTTTGATGGTGCACATACGGTAAAAATAAACTAGGTAAACACCCATTTTTTTTAATATAGTAGCCTTTTGCCCACAGGTGAATATCATGGTTGGTGTAGGAGGTGTTTACGAAAAATGAATAATACTAATGCTGGGGTATCGCCAATATCAAATAATAATGTAGGTCCGATCTCAAATAATGTAGGTCCAATCTCAAATCCTGGAGTATCTCCCACGACAAACGAAAACATAGCCCCGATATCAAAAAAAGGAGTATATCCAATATCAAATGAAAACATAGCCCCAATGTCAAAAGCAGGTGTAGCACCAGCACATATGAATGGTATGAAAGACGTTTGTTATCAAAATATGCATCGATATGTTATGGTTGAAATGATGGATGGAACTACTCAAGACGGATTTGTAGAATGTGTTGATGAGGAAAATTTATATTTGGCATGTCCAAACTGTGAGAATGTAATGGCAGCTGAAGAGATGATGATGCCAAATAATATGCATCATCATCAGCCTTATCATCACTCTCACCATATGAGACAATTTGGTTATGGTGGATTTGGATTTCCAGGGTATGGATTCGGATTCCCAGGATATGGTTTTGGCTTTCCATACGGTAGAAGATTAGGTTTCTTTAGAAGAAGATTTCCTTTTGGCTATATAAGAAGGTTCGGCAGATTACCGTATTATTGATAAGTTTAATTTTGAGAGATAACGTAATTCATGAGGAAAATTTAATAGTTAATTACTTTTTTAGAGATTAGGTCAATTTGATTTAGTCTCTTATTTTTTTATTTACGAATGATTTGAAGCATTGTAAAGTAAAATGTATAAGTCCTTATTTTGTAATTTATAGGAATATTGTATTAGAAGGAGAGAGCTTAATGGAACAATTTATATTAGCTTTGGATCAAGGGACAACAAGTACGAGAGCGATTTTATTTAACCATAAAGGACAAGTAGTTCAAACTGAACAAAAGGAGTTCACACAACATTTTCCAAAACCAGGCTGGGTAGAACATGATGCAAATGAAATTTGGGAGTCCAGTTTAGAAGTCATGAAGAATGTTATGACCAAATCAGACATAAATTCCTCACAAATTGCTGGTATAGGAATTACAAATCAACGAGAGACTGTAGTCGTATGGGATAAGCAGACTGGAAAACCAATATATCATGCAATCGTGTGGCAATCACGTCAAACTGATGAAATATGTGAACAATTAAAATCAGAAGGTTATGAAGATTTATTCTCAGCTAAAACAGGTCTCGTCATTGATCCTTATTTTTCAGGTACAAAGGTAAAGTGGATCCTTGATCATGTAGAAGGGGCACGAAACAAAGCGAGTCAAGGTGATCTATTATGTGGAACGATAGATAGTTGGCTGATTTGGAAGTTGTCCGGAGGTAAAAAACATGTAACGGACTATTCTAATGCTTCACGAACTTTAATGTACAATATTTATGAATTGCAATGGGATGATGAGCTTGTAGATATATTAAATGTACCTAAATCTATGCTTCCTAGAGTTTGCCCTTCTTCCGAGATTTATACAACTACATCTAGTGAACTTTTAGATGGATATCCTATCCCAATTTGCGGTGTTGCAGGAGATCAACAAGCTGCTTTGTTTGGGCAGGCTTGTTATAAGCAAGGCATGGTGAAAAATACCTACGGCACGGGATGTTTTATGTTAATGAACACGGGTGAAAATGCTGTGAAATCAAGTCACGGTTTACTTACTACTATTGCCTGGGGAATAGATGGAAAAATTGAATATGCACTAGAAGGAAGTGTGTTTATAGCAGGTTCTGCTATCCAATGGTTACGTGATGGATTGAAGCTGATTAAACAAACATCTGATTGTGAAGATTACGCCAGAAAAGTTGAATCAACGGAAGGAGTATATGTCGTACCTGCTTTTGTTGGATTAGGTACTCCTTACTGGGATAGTGATGTTAGAGGAGCAATATTTGGACTTACAAGAGGGACTGACAAAACACATTTGATCCGTGCAACATTGGAGTCTCAAGCTTATCAAACAAAAGATGTTTTAATGGCTATGGAAGCGGATGCAGGTATACTTGTAAATACATTAAGAGTTGATGGTGGCGCTGTTCAGAATAACTTTTTAATGAATTTTCAAAGTGATATTTTAGATGTACCTGTTGAACGTCCAATCGTAAGTGAAACAACGGCATTAGGTGCGGCTTATTTAGCAGGTCTTGCAGTCAACTATTGGAAAGATCAAGATGAAATATCGCAAAATTGGTGTCTGGATCAAAGCTTTCATCCTTCTATGAATGAGAACATGAGAAATAAGCTCTATAGTGGTTGGAAAAAAGCTGTTCGAGCTGCAATGGCTTTTAAATAAGCTGAATGTTAATTTGAAATCATGAACACTGCCGATTCTGGATACGTTTTAATTTCCTGCTCCTAAAGAAGAAGCTTGTTGCTAGTTAGGTTATATATTTTTACTCAAAAATTAGGTAGCTATTGCCTATAGGGAAGTGCATATTGGAATGAAGAGGTGAATAAGAATATTGTTAAGCAGCAAAAGGATGTAGGTATGAGATTTTAAATCAAACCTAATTCCATTGAGGAGTGACATCATGAAAGTCAGTGTAATTTTACCAATTTATAATGCTAAAAACTTGTTGAAAGCTAGTCTATTAACATTTACATACCAAGTACTTGAACATGATGATAGTTTTGAAGTGATTGTAGTAGATGATGGATCAACAGATGGTACAGATGAAGTTGTATCATCACTAGAATTAAATTATAAAATAGAATATATATACTTGCCAAGAACGGAAAAGTCTTCAAGATCAGCTGCAAGAAATAAAGGTATAGAAGTCGCAAGTGGTGATGTACTTTTATTTGTAGATGGTGACCATCTTGTACCTCCTAATTTTATAAATGAGCATTTAAGATTTCACAAAGTTTATGATAACTTTGCGATTATTGGCTTTCGTCAGTTTTTATCTAAAGGCGATATTCCAATGGATAAATTAAAAGAAGGTTTTTCAGTAAAAATGTTCCCACCCATAATAAAACTAGACGAAAGATTTCAAGTCGTTAATCAGTTTTCAGAGAACTTCAGTAATCTTGAATATATATGGTATTTATTTTGGACATGTAATTGTTCAGTTAAAAGAAATATAGTTGAAAAAATTGGTGGTTTTGATGAAGATTTTATACATTGGGGACTTGAGGATTGTGAATTTGGATACCGTCTGTACAAGCAAGGAGTAAGATTTGCATACAATCGTGAATCTATCGTTTACCATCAACACCATCCAGCTGATGAATTTGATAAAATACTAAAATGGCACCAAAACTACGATATTTTTAGGAGTAAACACCCAGATATAGAGGTAAAGATGCTGGAAATAGTCGATATTTATAATAATTTTATGAATAGAACAAAAACAATTCCATGGATTAATATGTATACCCGGCTAGAATATGCAGCTAGAGCATGGAACGGGAGGTTCCCTGATACTTCATCCCCTACTGTCTATCACTTAACTAGATATTTAGAGGAAACAATGATTAAAAGAATGTTTGAAGAAGCAGAACATAAAACAATACTAATCATAGATCATTCAAATGAATATATGTTAGATGTGATCATACAAATGCATGTATCCAAATTTGACATACTGTATTATAAAGGTAACAGGGTTCATTAATTTAATTTGTAATGCGTTATATATTCAGTTTATTAATTGAGTTTAAAACACATTTACCTATTACCATAAACACCTTCAGATTAACTTTTTAATGCATTTTCAAAGCCGTGTCAGCTGAACGTCCAATTATGAGTGAATAGCGGCATTAGGAACGGCTTATTTGGTGGATCATTCAGTCAACTATTGGAAAAGATCAGTGTCTTGTTCAGATTTTACTCCCAAATATTAATGAACAAACTAGAAATCAACTTTTATTAACCAATATTATCTCCTTTTTAGGTACCTAATGAATCATTTTTCATATATTAATATATAACATACCTCTTGTATCTTTGAATATGATTTATGGGTTTTTATTAAAACAAATATGAACTTTTGAGGCAGGGGAAGATAATATGGCTAGTGTTACTATCAGTCTTTGTATGATTGTAAAAAATGAAGAGGAAGTCCTTGGTCGATGTTTATCATCTGTCACTGATTTCGTAGATGAAATTATTATAGTGGATACCGGTTCATCGGATCGGACCAAAGAAATTGCAAAACAATACACGGATAAGATATATGACTTTGAGTGGGTAGATGATTTTTCTAAAGCGAGAAACTTCTCTTTTTCAAAAGCGACAAAAGATTATATTATGTGGTTAGATGCCGATGACATTGTACCAGAGGAAAGTCGATTACAAATATTGGAACTCAAAAACAATCAGATCGGCAATCATAAAATGAATTGTATTTTTATGGAATATCAATACTCATTTGATTCTGAAGGGATTTTAATATCCACTCACCGTCGAGAGCGTATGGTAAAAAGAAAATGTAATTTCAAATGGATAGGGTTAGTTCACGAGAGGCTTGAAGTTTCAGGAGATGCATTTATAACCAATATAAATATAAAACATATGAAAAACAAGCCTCATTCAAGTAACTATATTAAAATTTATGAAAAAGCAATGAAGCAAGGAAAGAAGTTAACTGCAAAAGATAAATTGCACTTTGCGAATGAATGTTTTGAATATAAACAATATAAAAAAGCAATGGAATTGTATGAAGCAGTATTGAACAGCAACACAGTAATTAAAAATGAACAAATTTATGTTTATTTAAAAATTGCTGATTGTCATATCCAGTTCAATGATCTAGATCAAGCGATTACAAGTTGCCTAGATTCTTTCAAATTAGATTCGCCTAAAGGAGAAGTTTGTTGTAGATTAGGTTATATTTATTTACTTAAAAACCAAATTCCTATGGCTATTGATTGGTATAAAATATCTTCCAACCTTGATGTTTCTGGTGAAAGCACCTATACACAACAACCTTGTTATACATGGCTCCCACACACACAGTTATGTGCTTGTTATGCGTTGTTAGGTGAATTTGAAGAAGCAAAAAAACATAATGATATTGCAGCTAAATATATCCCTAATAGTTCTTATGTTAACACTAATAAGAGGTTACTAGAGGAAATGAAGTCTATAGAGAACATATAAAAAATCATGCAAGAATTTACCTTATCAGATAAGGTTCAAAAGGATACTCCCCTATTTCGGGGAGTGAGGGGTAAAACCATATTTGTTTCTGACCATATTATTATTAGATGTAATCTTCAACTCTTGTAATGTGGCATGTTGATATGGCAAGATGAGAAAGAGTACCTGGTGAATCATTCATTAGGGTCACAATACCTTCTCCAACTTTTTCAACGATTCCCAAAGTGAAAAAAGTACCTCCAGCACTATCATATTCTAATCTCACTTTTTTTCCAGTCTTTGATAGCAATTCTTCTGTAGCAGGGTCTTCACAACAGCTACACTCGCCTTTTTTATCCACTCGTACTGGTTTTAAAGTAAGGTCAAAATTCGGATTAGACGCAGTTCTAACCCTATCTATTCCTACTGCAGTGACATTACATATTGGATACGTCCCTTCACTGGTTTTTGCTAAAAATTTATCTGCAGAATTGATTGTGACATAGACATCATTAAAAAGAGAAGTAGTGGCAATTGCTACGGCACCTTCACGATCCGTTAATTGCTCCATAACACATTGCATTGGACATACACAACAATCGCAGACACTTCTATCGAATTTACCCATGTTTTCACCTCCGTTCTAGATCAATTCCTGTTATATTATGTTATAAGTACTTCACAAGACTGTATGAATGCCCAATTAAATGTGTTCATATTATAAAATCCGCATTTGTCTGTGTTAAAGATATTGCTAGGTGTTTTTCTTAATTCTGGTACTTTAGTCATGAGTCCACTCCTTTTTATTTCGATTTGAATATATTAATGTATCATTTAAAACTTATAATTAGGAGTGGTATATATGACTGTTTTTAATGTGCCTGACCCAATTCCCACCATTACAGCTGCCCTTGCTATGGCAGGCCCAAATGACACAATTAGGATAGCACCTGGAACTTTTCCTGAAGCATTAGTCATTGGTGCTGGTAAAGATGGTATAAGAATCATAGGATCAGGAGTTAATAAAACGATTCTTGAGGGGAATAATGCTCTTAACACAGCATTTGATATTACCGGTTCACAATTAGTAACCATTGAATGCCTTACGGTGCAAAACTATACTAATGATGGGATTGAGATCAATACCAATAGTAACATTCTTAAAAATCTTTTAGTGACTGGAAATGGAGCCGAAGGAGTCCATATTACATCAGGAGGAACTCACAATCTTATCATGGACGTTGAATCTAGTGGTAACAATAATGATGGTATAGATATAGATACTAATTTTAATTATTGCATCAATTGTATCGTAAAAGACAATGGGTTTGATGGGTTTTCAATTACCGCTGATTGTAATTTTATATATAACAATACAGCGCAGGGAAATGGTGATGGGATTTTCACAACATCTACAGCAACTGATAATTTGTTTATAAATAACTGTCTAATCAGTAACACAGATTCTGGTTTAGATGCTGAAGGGGATGGGAATTTAATTTATTGTAATCAAGCCATAGGAAATACGAATTTTGGTTTTGAAATAGAAGAAAATAATTTAGTACTTGGCAATAAAGCAGCCAAAAATGGAACAGATGGAATTATGGCTGCTGATTTATCATCTGGGACTGATAATCGAATATTAAAAAATAAAATCATTCAAAATATGATGAACGGTATAAATATTACAGGTATAGATAGTATTATAGACAACAATTGTGTTGTAGATAATACTTTAGCAGGTATATTATTGTCGGCTACATCTGATAGTAATGGAGTCCGTTCAAATTGTTTAGAAGGAAATAACCCGGATATACAGGATGATGGAGGACCAGCTAATGTCATTGATGAAAATATATGTGAAACAAGTGTACCCGATGGACTTTGTGAAAACTGTGGATTCAACTCAATCAAAACAAAAGGTCGGTTTTTCCCCCCACATTTCAAATGATATAGTTTGCTGTATATCTGCATAAAATTAGCCGTCTGAACATACTCAGACGGCTAAATGAAGTTTAGAATATTATTTTTTGAAATTATAATTTCTGTTCACTTTTTTGGTTGCTTAAAAAGGATGTTGATTCCATTGTTGTCCGCCATCTAATGTTATGCATTCGCCATTCATATAAAGAGCCTTGTCTGAGAACATGAAATAAGCTAATTCTGCTATTTCTTCAGGTTTTCCAACTCTTCTTAAAGGAATACTGTTTAATGTTCTTTTAGCTGCAGCTTCAGATTGGAATAGTTTTTCAGCTCCACCAGTTCTTTCTATTGGTCCTGGTGCGATAGCGTTTACACGAATGCCATAACTTCTACCCCATTCAACAGCTAATGTTCTAGTCATAGCAAGTACCCCTGCTTTAGCTGACGCTGAATGAATCACTCCTGGACCTGCGTCCCAAGCATACGTTGCAACAATGTTCAAAATGCTTCCTTGCATATGTCTATCAATCCAATATCTGCCTACTGCTGAACTGCAATAAAATGTACCATTTAATACAATATTTATAACTGCATTCCAACCATTAACGGATAAATCTTCTGCCATACAAATGAAGTTTCCAGCGGCATTGTTGACTAGAAAATCAATTCTACCAAAAGCTTGATCTGTTTTTTGCACCATTTGATCCACTTGATCTGGTTCTCGAACATCCATTTGAATACATAAAACCTGTCCATCATAAGTTTCGATTTCTTTTTTTGTTGCTTCTAATTTCTCTAGAGTTCGTCCAGTGATAGCGACCTTAGCACCTTCTTGAGCAAATTTCTGTGCCATATGTTTACCCATTCCATTTGAACCACCTGTAACAATAACTACTTTATCTTTCATAGATATATTCCCCTTTCAATCTTGTTTATTTATTTTTAGAGAAAATTCTCAGAAGCCCTATGTTTAAGTATTTAATATAAATTATGACAAGAGACCAGAGTTTAAAAATTCCTGGTCTCATAGTTTTTATTTGTTTATTTACGAAATTGTTTTGGAATTTTTCGAGCAACATTTGTGTCTATGGCTGCTTCAATGACATTTCTTCTGACTTTTTCAACAACTTTTTGATTAAAAACACTAGGTATAATGTAATAACTGTTTCTTTCTTCATCAGTTATAACTGATGCAATTGCTTCAGCAGCAGCTAGTTTCATCTCTTCATTAACTTCAGTTGCTCTGCAATCTAAAGCTCCTCTGAAAATACCAGGGAAAGATAATACATTATTAATTTGGTTAGGATAATCTGATCTTCCTGTCGCCATCACACCTACGATGTCTTCAATTTCTTTAGGATCAATTTCAGGTGTAGGGTTAGCCATAGCAAAAACAATCGGATCTGCCGCCATGTTTTCAACATCTTTCCTCTTTAAAATTCCTCCAGCAGATAATCCAATAAACACATCTGCATCCTTAATGACATCACTTAAGCTTCCACTTAATTGATTAGGATTTGTATTATCAGCATACCAATTCCACATCTCGTTATTATAGGATTGACTATTAACTAGTGCACCTTCACGATCGACACCAATAATTTCTTTTACTCCTGCCGCCATTAATATCTTGCTGCATGCAATTCCAGCAGCCCCAATACCAGTAATCACTACTTTTATTTCATCTATTGATTTTTTTACAATTTTTAAAGCACTGATTAATGCAGCATATAATACTATCGCTGTTCCATGTTGATCGTCATGGAAAACAGGAATATCTAACTCTTCATTTAATCTAGATTCAATTTCAAAACAACGTGGTGACGAAATATCCTCAAGGTTGATACCACCAAATGTTGGTGACAATGCTTTTACTATCCTAATAATCTCTTCAGTGTCTTGCGTATCTAAACAGATTGGAAAGGCATCAACTTCAGCCAATTGTTTGAACAGCATCGCTTTACCTTCCATGACTGGCATGGCTGCATGAGGTCCGATATTACCCAAGCCTAGAACAGCACTACCGTCAGAAATAACAGCTACTGTATTTTTCTTAATGGTTAAAGTATGAGCTTTTTTCTTATCTTCATGAATGGCAGTACAGATTCGAGCAACTTCAGGAGTATATACACGGGATAAATCCTCACGATTTTTAATCGGCGTTTTTGGTTGCATTTGAATTTTCCCACCTAAATGCAGGAGAAAGGTTCGGTCTGATACGTGGATTAGTTTTGCACCTTTTAATAATTTTACGCGATCAATAATTTCATTAATTTGAGTTGTTTCTGTAACGGTAACTGTAAGATCTCGGACTGTGATTTGTCTATCAGTTTGTATGACATCAATCGCGATAACATCTCCACCTGATTCTGATATGGCTGTAACAACTCTACCAAATTTGATTTCTTCAGTATCCATTTCGATACGAAGAATAATGCTTTTCCCACCCAGGTCTCTACTTGACATGATGCTTTCCTCCTAATTCCAATCCATTAATTTTAAATAAAAATCACATATGTCTTTTTAAAATTTCTATTAAAAAATTCCTATTAGTCAATAATAAATAATATGGATTATATATATTATATAACATATATAACTAAATAATATCTAGTTGATTCTCCAAATTACTAATAGAACTAAAATATCAATATGAACAAAAATATTAATTGGCTTTAAAAATACGGAAAAATTGGACTCTGCTTGTATTTTTCGATATGATAAATATGCAAAATGTATGTAGGGGGTGAAACGAATGAGTTGTATTTTTTGTAAAATTGTTGAAGGGGAGCTTCCTTCAAAAAAGGTATTTGAAAGTGAACAAATTTTGGCTTTTCATGATATTCAACCAGAAGCACCTGTACATATATTGTTTATTCCGAAAAAACATATTCCGTCAATGAATGAAATAACACCAGAGGATGTAGATGCCATTTCTGAAATTCATTTGGCAATAAAAAAAGTTGCGAAAGAATTGAATGTAGATGAAAGTGGGTATAGAATCGTTAATAACTGTGGTGTTGACGGGGGACAATTAGTTCCACATTTACATTATCATTTACTTGGTGGAGACAGATTAGGACGTCTTAATCCAAAATAATTTGTTTTAACAAAAAGTGATAGGTTGACACTATCTTCTAATATAACATATAATTTTTATGATAAGCCGTTTTTATTTTGGACGGTCTGTTTGGAGGGAGGGAAAACTGGTGTCTGAAACTAAAGTTCGTAAAAATGAATCACTAGATGCGGCACTTCGTCGTTTTAAACGTTCAATGGCAAAAGATGGAGTGATCGCTGAAATAAAAAAACGTAAACATTATGAGAAACCTAGTGTTAAACGTAAAAAGAAATCTGAGGCTGCGCGTAAGAGAAAGTTCTAGGGGGATTTTTTAATGAGTTTAAGCGAAAGATTAACTACTGATATGAAGCAAGCAATGAGAGATAAAGAAAAATTAAAACTTACCGTTATTAGAATGATTCGTTCAGCAATCAAGGATCTGGAGATTAATGAACGAAGAACTCCAGATGATAACGATGTGCTTGCTATCATTACTCGTGAGATAAAACAAAGGAAAGATTCCCTCCAAGAATTTAAAAACGCAGGCAGAGATGATCTTGTAGAAAAATTAGAAGCAGAAATCAATATCATTAATGAGTACCTTCCGCAACAGCTAAGTGAAGAAGAAATTATCGAAATTGTTCAACAGACTATCCAAGAAGTTGGGGCTTCTTCAAAAGCGGACATGGGCAAAGTGATGAGTGCACTTATGCCCAAAGTAAAAGGTCGTGCTGATGGCAAAATAGTGAATCAAACTGTTCAAAAATTTCTACAATAAAAAAATTAATGAATTCAATTTTTTTTAAAAATAAGCAAAAGGCATCTCCTAAAGGAGGTGCCTTAGTTTATACTTTAAAATATATAGTGCTGCCAACAGTATATCAAATTAACAGCTAATCTCAGTTCATTTCCAATAGGATTTTTTTTGCAAATTACTTCATTGAAACCTTATCATTACATTTTCGTATTAGATATAGGTTATTATATTATTGAAAGGAGGATTACCAATGAAGCGGAATTTGTTTAGAGTTATATATATAAGCGCTTTAATTGGTTTCATATTATCATCTTTTATCTCAATACAAGCCAAAACAAATGATTCTACAAAAGATTTGGTTTATGTTATACCAATCGAACAAAGTATTGAGTCAGGTTTACAAAAGTTTTTAGAACGTGCTTTTGATGAAGCATATGAAAATGGTGCAGATCAAATCATTTTAACAGTGAATACATTTGGTGGGTTGATCACCGATGCAATTGATATCGGTGAAATGGTAAGAATAAGTCCTGTACCTATAACCGCTTATATCCAAGGAAAAGCACTTTCTGCTGGAAGTTACATCTCACTTAATGCTAATCAAATTATGATGCAACCTGGAAGTTCTATTGGTGCAGCTGCAGTTGTAGATCTTGCAGGAAATAAAATTGAGGATTCAAAGGTCATTTCTGGATGGTTGAGTCAAATGAAAGGTGCTGCAGAATTAAATGGTCGCAATCCTGAATATGCAATGGGTATGGTAGATGATAATCTGACTGTTAACGTTACTGAAATTAATCGCTCCTTTGGGAAAGGAGAATTGATCTCTTTTTCTGCTAAAGAAGCAGTACTAGCAGGGTATGCAGAAGGTGAAGCGACAAATATTAATGAAGTATTGGAGAACTTAAATATTGAGGATTACGAAATTGTAGAAATAAATCAGTCTCCTGCAGAAACTTTAGCAAGGTTTGTTACAAACCCTGTAGTGATGAGTTTATTATTACTAATTGGTCTAGTGGGCGTTGCATTTGAAGTGTTACTACCTGGTTTTGGATTCCCTGGGATCATTGGTGTAAGTGCTTTTGGATTATATTTCTTTGGTCATTATATTGCTGGGTTTGCTACGATAGAGCATGTACTTTTATTTGCAGCAGGTGTGGTATTATTACTAATAGAAATATTTGTTCCAAGTTTTGGGATTTTAGGAGTGCTAGGTATTGTTTCTTTAACAAGCAGTGTGATTTTGGCTGCATCTAATACAGGAAATGCGATGTTATCACTCATTATTGCTATTGTGACAGCTATTATTGTTATTGCTATCTCCATTAAGTATTTAGGTCATAAAGGAATTTGGAATCGTTTTATCTTGCGTGAATCTCTGACAAGTGAAGAAGGCTTTAATTCAACCGAATTACAGGAAAGTTTAGTTGGTGTTAAAGGGGAAACATTAACTCCTTTGCGTCCGTCTGGAATGGCTAGGTTACAAGATGAAAGAGTGGATGTAGTTACACGTGGAGAGTTTATTGACAGAAATGTAGAAGTCATTGTGATAAAAGTAGAAGGAACAAGAATTGTGGTCAGGGAAGTATAAGATAATTTCTTTAATTGATAACAAATGAAAGGCAATAACTTAAATGCCAAGATTACAATGGTAAATCTATATAAATTTTAGGAGGTAATTTTAATGGCAGGTCTAGACCCTTTAGTTATTTATTTAGTTATAGGTGCATTAGCTGTAATTGTTTTATCCGTATTTTTGAGTTTTGTACCCATTATGCTTTGGATATCCGCACTGGCTTCCGGTGTTAAAATCGGGATTTTCACTTTAGTAGCAATGAAAATTCGTAGAGTTATTCCAAGTCGTATAGTAAACCCTATGATTAAAGCAACAAAAGCTGGATTAGGGTTATCCATCAATCAATTAGAAAGTCATTATTTAGCTGGTGGTAACGTGGATCGAGTGGTAAATGCTTTAATAGCAGCTCAAAGAGCAAATATAGACCTTGTATTTGAAAGAGCTGCTGCGATTGATTTAGCTGGACGAGATGTATTACAAGCAGTACAAATGAGTGTTAATCCGAAAGTGATTGAGACACCGCTTGTAGCCGCTGTTGCAAGTGATGGAATTGAAGTTAAAGTTAGAGCTCGTGTTACTGTTCGTGCTAATATAGATCGTTTAGTTGGTGGTGCAGGTGAAGAAACTATTATTGCCAGAGTTGGTGAAGGAATTGTAACTACAGTTGGTTCAGCAAGTTCTCATAAAGAAACATTGGAGAATCCTGATACTATTTCTAGAGTAGTGCTGGAAAAAGGGTTAGATTCAGGTACAGCATTTGAGATTTTATCTATAGATATTGCTGATGTAGATGTAGGTAAAAATATTGGAGCAAATTTACAAACTGAACAAGCGGAAGCAGATAAACAAATTGCTCAAGCAAAAGCAGAAGAAAGACGCGCGATGGCTGTTGCTCAAGAGCAAGAAATGAGAGCAAAAGTAGAAGAGATGAGAGCTAAAGTAGTAGAAGCAGAATCCAAGGTACCACTTGCTATGGCAGATGCATTAAGAGAAGGGAAACTTGGTGTTATGGATTATATGAATTTGAAAAATATTGATGCTGATACAAATATGCGCGATTCATTTGGCAAATCTACAGACCCTGATAAAACGGAGTGATGACACATGGATTTTATGTTTATCATTGCGATTATAGCTATTGTTGTCATTAGTAATTTATTTAGAAAATTTAGTCAACAAGTGCAAACAAATAGAATGCCAACATTCGGTGGCTCTGATGATGGCGAAGGTCCGTTGAATTTAGAACCCATGGAAATGAATCAAAAGGCTTTAAAGGAAGACAGGAAAGTTGAACAACCAATTCACACTTTTAGTACAACAAATTTTGGTGATCACAAGGATTTGAAGGGAAATTATCAAACATCAAGTAGTGGATTTGGATATGAGAAATTGAATAAACCAATTGTAACACCTTCAAAAAAGAATAAAGTGATAGAAAACAAAGGCCTTGATCCTAATCAGGCTATCCAAGGAATGATGTGGTCTGAAGTTTTTGGGCCACCTAGAGCCAAAAAACCTTACTCTTACTACAAAAAGTAAAGTGTAATAATTCTGATTTCTACAAACAAGTAGAGGAAAATTGTATCCTTATATAGGATTATATTTTCCTCTATTTTTGTATTATCTTGTGTCATAATTCTTCATTCCGTTTCATATCGATTTGTATATGGTTATAGTTGTGTGCTGACCCTTTAAAGGAGGGGCTTTATGAGCCGCATTAAAAAAAAGTTTCGAAAATTCACAGCAAATGTTCTTGACTTACCAAAGGATGTCATATTTGATTTGCCAAGAATAACGATGATTGGAAACATGCAACTGTATGTAGAAAATCATAAAGGTGTTATTCAATTTACAAGTGATACATTAACTTTAAAGCTAGATGTAGGTAAGTTAGAAATTATAGGTAAAGATCTTGTGATTAGAGCCATTTTGACAGAGGAAGTTTTTATAGAAGGTGTGGTAGAAGATGTTAAATACATTCAGTAGGCACATTAAGAGTTTCAAGGGGGGATAAAGGTGCGGTACCAACTGATTACATATTTTAGGGGACATGTTAAAATTGTTGTAAGAGGGAAAGAAATTGAAAGATTTATGAATGAACTTATTCATAATAACATAAAAATATGGGATGCAAGAAGAGTATCTGAGAGTTCAATTGAATTTCATATTCATTTGAATGATTTTTTTAAGCTTCGCCCGCTTTTAAAAAAGACAGGCTGTAGAATGAATGTGAAAGAACGATTTGGTATACCATTTTTTTTAAATAAATTTATGAAGAGAAAATTTTTTATCTCTGGCATTGCATTGTTTTTAATAGGAATTTATATGTTATCAACGATGGTATGGGACATAGAAGTCATAGGTAACGATAGTTTGAGCACCGAACAAATTTTGCAAGAAGCAGAGGCATTAGGTATACATAAATATCAATTTAAATTTAAAATGGACGACCTAGATGTTGTTGCAAAGGAGTTAACAAAGAATTTGCCAGAGAGTAGTTGGATCGGTGTGACAATGAAAGGAACCAAAGTTCAGATAAAGGTAGTTGAGTCAACTATTCCAGAAGAGCTTCCTTTGCTGAATCCAAGGAATCTTATTGCAACTTCTGATGCCATTATTACTGAAATCTTTGCTGAAAAAGGGAACCCTTTAGTTAAGGTAAATCATCGAGTGAAAAAGGGGGATGTTCTTATTTCTGGTGTTATAGGTGATGAAGAGACTCAAGAAATTGTTGTCGCCAAAGGAAAGGTTAGAGGTTTGGTTTGGTATGAATATAATATAAAAGTTCCTTTAAAACAAGACGTAAAAGTGTATACAGGGAATGTTGTAGATAGGAAGTACTTAGTTTTTGGAAACAAAGCCTTAAAAATTATGGGTTTTGGTAGTTTGGAATTTGAAAAATCTGAAAATATACTGTCTAAACATATGCTAGGTTGGAGACAATATCCTTTACATATCGGTTGGATGGATGAAAAAGTGATGGAGTCTGAAGTAGTGGAAAGAGAATTGAATATGGAGGAAGCTCAATCTGTTGGAATCCAACAAGCAAAGTCAGATATCCTTTTTAGTACAGGAATTGATTCTAAAATACAGGCACAAAACATGATAAAAGTAAAAGAAAAGGATGGAATTGTATATATGAAAATCCTATTTGAAGTTGAGCAGGATATTATGACTGAACAACCTATTACTGAACTTAATGAAATATTTTAGAAGATAATGTTGCATTACTCTACAGTTATCAGATAAACTTGAACATATAGAGATAGTTCAAAAAGTCATAAAATGCATTTTACACTTACTAAGGAGTATGA
This sequence comes from Chengkuizengella marina, assembly GCF_009910845.1. GTDB lineage: Bacteria > Bacillota > Bacilli > Paenibacillales > KCTC-33759 > Chengkuizengella > Chengkuizengella marina. The sequence continues at coordinate 27,896 of NZ_SIJB01000024.1, forward strand.
GATATTTGATTGAACACAAGAACAAAGAATCCATAACATTAAAAGATACATCAGAAGCATTATCATTATTTGGACCACACGATAAATTTTTGAAAATTATTGAGCAACATAGTGATTCCAAAATAGTATCTAGGGAAGCTGAAATTTCTATTGAAGGAAATGCGAATGAAGTTGCCTATTTGAAACATTTATTTGACGCTTTACTTGATTTAATTCGAAGTGGATATACTCTTTCAGAAAGAGATATATTGTATGCGTTTGAATTAGCCAAAAAATTTCAAGCGGATCAGTTACTTGAATTATTCAAAAATGAAATTACTACGACCTTTAAGGGAAAACCAATTCACATTAAAACGATTGGACAGAACCACTATGTTTCTGCAATAAAAAAGAAGGACATTGTATTTGGGATAGGACCAGCTGGCACAGGTAAAACTTATCTTGCTGTAGCATTGGCTGTTAAAGCTTTAAAAATTGGTGATGTAAAAAGAATCATACTTACAAGACCTGCCGTTGAAGCAGGTGAGAGTTTGGGTTTTTTACCAGGAGATCTACAAGAAAAGGTAGATCCTTATTTAAGACCACTATATGACGCTTTACACGATATTTTAGGAGCAGATCAAGTTGTTAAAGCAATAGAAAGAGGAATGATTGAAATCGCTCCTCTTGCATATATGAGAGGACGTACATTAGATGACTCATTTATTATACTAGATGAGGCACAAAATACAACGCCTGAACAAATGAAAATGTTTTTAACTAGGCTTGGATTTGGATCCAAAATGGTTATCACAGGAGATAAAACACAAATCGATTTACCTAGAGGGAAAAAATCTGGTTTAATTGAAGCGGAAAAAGTACTAAAAAGTATTGATGAAATTGGGTTAATCCAATTTACAGAGCAAGATGTTATTCGCCATTCTTTAGTACAACAAATTATTGTGGCCTACCAAAACTATACGAATATGGAATAAGAGGGGCTGAACATTTCATGACTTCTGCAAAATCCAGTGAGAATAAACAAGCCTTCATCAATGGTTGGAAACAAAGTAAACTGGTTAGGGTGTTTCTTTACTTCATCTTAATGTTAGTTTTCTTTTTATCCTCCTATCAACATCTAATTGTCTCAGACAAAAATATGGGAGAAAATACTTCAGAGAAAGAAATAAATCAAGAAACTCCGATTTATTCTGAGTATTCTATAAATTCATTGGATTTTTTAGAGCATATTTTTGATAAGCTAGAGCAAATTAATTTAGATGCTACGTTTACTTATGAAGAAAAAACAGAAATTTATAAATTGTATTTTTTAGAAGAGTATAATAAATTTGTTGAAGATAACATAAAAACAATGCAGCAATCTGAAGATTCACTTGATGCAGCATTTATACAGGAAATAGAAAATCAACTTATAGATCAACAATATGATTTTCCTGTAGAGGCTTTTTTTAAACTTCCTCGTTTAAGTCAAGCAGAAATCATAAAGATGAGTGCTGTTGCTGAAAGTATCGTTAAAAATTTAATGAAAGAACAAATAAAAGAAGCAGATATCATGCGTGGAAAAGTTGCTGAGATGGTTAATGCTTCGAATTTAAGTGATGATGATTCAAGGGTGCTTGTTACAGAAATTGCTCGGTTTAGTATATTTCCTAATTATTTCTATGACGCTGCTGCAACAAAAGAAGCTTTGTCATCAACTAAAACGACAGAAACAAATTACTTGCAGGTTGTTGGATTAATTCTGCTTGTCATATTGTTTGTGGTCTTTTTATACATGTACATTAAACAAAGTAATTTACAAATACGAAATAATAATGTTCAATTATTGATGTTGGTATTTATATTTATCATTAATATGATGGGCATGAAGATCGTAGCTTTAGGACACAGTTTAGATTATCCATATCTTGGATTTTTAGCGCCTGTAGCATTGGGGAGTATGTTAATTGCAATTTTATTAGATTATAAACTTGCTTTTATTTCCTCTATTTTATTTAGTATTTTTGCCAGTATTATTTTTAATTTTGAAAATCAAATGTTTTTGTTTGATTATAGATATGGAATAGTTGCCTCGGTCATTTGTTTCACATCTATTTTTGCTGTGCATAAAGCAAGTCAGAGGTCGAGTATTTTAAAAGCGGGTATACTTATTACTATAGCTGCGTGTACAAGCATTACAGCTATATTTTTAATAACTAATGAGAACGTGATTTCAAATTATATATTTTCACTGACATTTGCACTTATGAATGGTTTATTGACAGCTGTCTTTGTAATAGGAATACTACCATTTTTTGAGGCAGCTTTTGGAATTTTATCACCTGTTAAATTAGTGGAATTATCTAACCCTAATCACCCATTGTTAAGAAAACTTTTAACTGAAACTCCAGGAACCTACCATCATAGTGTCATGGTTGCAAACTTATCAGAAGCTGCAGCAGAATCCATTGGAGCTAATGGTTTATTATGTAGGGTTGGTTCATTTTATCATGATGTAGGGAAAACGAAGCGACCAAATTATTTTATAGAAAATCAAGTAAATAGTGAAAATCCACATGATACGATAGATCCTGATTTAAGTAAGTCAATCATTATATCTCATGCCAGAGATGGAGTAGAAATGTTAAAAGAATACAAAATGCCTAAGGCGATCTGTGATATTGCAGAACAACACCATGGTACAACATTGCTAAAATATTTTTATTTTAAAGCAAAAAAACAACAAGAATTAACTGGGGAGTTAGAAGAAGAAGTCAAAGAATCCGATTTTCGTTACCCTGGACCTAAAGCACAATTTAAAGAGGCTGCAATTGTGGGCTTATGCGATTGTGTTGAAGCTGCAGTCCGTTCTTTATCAAATCCTAAAATGGATCAAATTAATACAATGGTTGATAAAATTATAAAAGATCGATTGGAGGATCAACAACTTAATGAATGTGATTTGACCCTCAAAGAAATAGATACTATTGCTAAATCACTAAAAGAAACATTACTTGGGATTTTTCATTCAAGGATTGAATATCCTGAATTACCAAGTCGAGATAAAAAAGGAGTTACAAAAGATGAAGCTACAGTTAGCATTTAGTAATGATCAGAACGAAATTGAAATATCAGAGGAATGGATACAACAATTAGAAGAGTTATTACAAATAGCAGGTCAATCAGAAAATATTTCATCTGGTGAAGTGACCCTAACTTTTGTCGACGATAAGTCTATTCATCAATTGAATAAGCAATACAGGGGCATAGATACTCCTACAGATGTTCTTTCTTTTGCAATGCAGGATTCTGGATTCGAAGAAACTGAGATTTTTTATGAGGACGATTTTGAATTTGATGAAGTAACTACCATGCTTGGAGACGTGGTTATTTCAGTAACTACAGCAAAAAGGCAAAGTGAAGAATATGGGCATTCTTTACAACGAGAAATCGGCTTTTTGTTTGTACATGGGTTTCTTCATCTAATAGGTTACGACCATCAGGATGAGCAATCTGAAAAAGAGATGTTTAATAAACAAGAACAAATTTTGCTAGAGGCAGGATTAACAAGATGAAAAGGTGGCTTCTTAGCTTTAAATACGCATATGAAGGATTAATATATGCTTTTTCTACGCAAAAAAATATGAGATTTCATTTTTTTGCAGCGATCATTGTACTTTTTCTTTCTTTATTTTTTGAATTATCTCAGTTGGAAATCCTCTTAGTTTGGATAGTAATTTGTTTAGTTATTGTAATGGAGTTAATTAATACAGCGATTGAAAAAACAATTGATCTCACTGTAAAAGAAATGCATCCTATTGCTAAAATTGCAAAAGATGTTGCCGCAGCTGCTGTACTAGTATCTGCGGTTTTTGCTGTTATTGTTGGTTTTGTTATATTTTATAATCCGATACTTTTATGGATCAATGGAAAGTTAGTGAAAACACATGAAATCAATAATGAAACAATCATAGTAGTGCTTAGCTTGGTGTTTTTGTGTACAATAGTATTTCAACAAACTATTTTCAGAAAGAAAAATAATACTCAAATTAATTTAATTTCAGCGTTAAATGCATCAATACTTACAATGATTATGATAAGTGATGCAAATGTTATTCATATAATATTGACATGTTGTATATCTATACTGCTTGTATCAGGTTTATTAGGTCAAAAAGAGGTCACGGTTCGTTCAATTTTAAATGGTACCATATTAGGAATCTTTCTGACATTGTTTATTTATTTTTGTGTATAGGGTAAAGTAAAAAATAAGATATTTGGAGGAGAATAATTTTGGATAAAGAGAATTTAATTAAAAAAGCAATTGAAGCTATGGATAGTGCATATGCTCCGTATTCCAATTTTAGAGTAGGTGCTGCATTATTAAGTGATGATGATGTCATACATATCGGTTGTAATGTAGAAAATGCTGCTTATGGACCTACTAATTGTGCAGAAAGAACTGCGCTGTTCCGTGCGATTGCGGATGGATATAAACCTAAATCATTTAAAGCGATAGCTGTGGCAGGAGATACAAAAGATCCAATAAGCCCTTGTGGTGTGTGTAGACAAGTATTAGTGGAGTTATGTTCTGAAAAAATGCCAGTGATTTTAGTGAATTTGAGAGGTGATCAATTGGAGACAACTGTTTCAGAATTGTTGCCAGGAGCTTTTCATATTTAGGAGGAATGGAGTTACATTATGAGTAAATCACATAAATCGGGGTTTGTATCTATTATAGGTCGACCTAATGTTGGTAAATCTACTTTTTTAAACCAAGTGATTGGACAAAAAATAGCCATCATGTCAGACAAACCTCAAACAACTAGAAATAAAATTCAAGGTGTATATACACAAGAGGATACACAGATTATTTTTATAGATACACCAGGAATTCATAAACCTAAGTCTAAATTAGGTAGATATATGCTAAGTATTGTGGAAAATACTTTAAGTGAAGTTGATGTTATTTTATTTTTGGTGGATGTAGAGCAAGGGATAGGACAAGGGGATCGATATATTATAGAACAACTAAAATCAGTCAAAACCCGTGTGATTTTAGTTTTAAATAAAATAGATCTTGTTCATCCAGAAAGCCTATTACCCATTATTACCACTTATAAAGATTTGTACGACTTTGCAGAAATCGTTCCAATTTCAGCTAAAATGGGGAACAACATAGAACCTCTATTAGATCAGATAAGGAAGTATTTACCAGAAGGTCCACAGTATTATCCTGAAGATCAAGTAACGGATCATCCAGAGCAGTTTATTTGTGCTGAATTAGTACGTGAAAAGCTTTTAGAGGTAACAAGAGAGGAAGTACCACATTCTATTGCTGTACAAATTGAACAAATGAAAAAAGATGACAATGGTGTTGTGCATATATCTGCATTAATCTATGTAGAAAGAAAATCTCAAAAAGGAATAATTATTGGTAAACACGGTGCTGTGCTAAAAGAAATTGGCAGGAAATCAAGACAGGACATGCAAAGATTATTAGGCTCAAAAATATTTCTTGAGCTTTGGGTAAAGGTGAAAAAAGATTGGCGTAATCAGGATGTAGTATTAAAGGATTTAGGATTCCATCATGATTAAAGACTTTTAAAATTTTCACTTTTTAACGAACATCAATTTTTCTGTCTTTAAGCAAGGGTTCAATAATTTGGAACGAATTACTTCGGATATTCTTTTCATAAATGTTTAAGCTATAATAGACATCAATTATTTCACGACATAGCCACTGAAAGGAATGACTACCATGCGAGATTTTTCGTGGAAGTATTTTATTAACACTGGAGATGTCGACGCCTACTTATTATACAAAGAAATTCATGAACAAGATGACGAAGAGCCTAATCAGGAAGAAGTTCAGGATGATGCATGGAGTGATTAATTAGGGAAGAGGAAGAAAGATGTTATATAAAGTTGAAGGTATTGTCATCCGTACAGTTGATTATGGTGAAGGCAACAAAATTATTGTTATATACACAAAAGAAATGGGGAAACAGAGTATTATGGCTAGAGGGGCGAAAAAATTAAAAAGTCGCCTTTCTAGCATTACTCAGCTATTTACTTACGCTGAGTATACATACTATAAAAAAGGAAAAATGGGGACGCTGAATGATGGGGAAGCCATAAGATCCTTTCATGATTTAAATTTGGACATATTTAAATCTACATATGCTGCTTATCTTGTTGAATTAGTTGATCGCATGATGGATGAACACGAGGGTAGTTCTTATATTTTTGAGCAATTATTAGCTTCTTTGGAATTTATAGAGGAAGGAAAAGACCCACAAATCATCACTCATATATTTGAGATGAAAATGCTTGAACTAGCAGGTTATTCTCCAGTTTTAATAGAGTGCATAGCCTGTGGTGATCAATTAGGTGACAGTTCTTTTTTTTCAGTTACTCTCGGAGGTACACTTTGTTATAAATGTAAATCTAAAGAGCAAAATGTAAAAAAAATAAATATTAGATCTTTAAAGTTACTCCGATTGTTTCAAGAGATGAATATAAGAAGGCTGGGGAAAATAAATATCTCAGATCCAATTAAAAATGAAGTGAAATTGTTGATGCGTGACTTTATGGATACACATGTAAATATTAATTGGAAGTCTAGATATGTGATGGACCAAATAAACAAAACTACTTCAAATCATTTAGAACAAAAAAAGTAAAGAAAAGTCAATAGGTGAGGGAAACATCATAATTTGACTTTTAATTTATGCCGTAATATACTAATAATTAAATGTTTTTTAACTTAATAGATACAAAGAAGGAAAGAAGTAACCAAAATGGTTTGTATAGCGAGTCAGGGATGGTGGAAGCCTGATCAAAGTGTTTGGTGAACGGCGTTCTGGAGTATCTTATAATAAAGTGGGTAGTTGTAGTGAATGAACTATCAATTAGGGTGGAACCGCGGGTATCATCTCGTCCCTATGTCAATTTATTGACATAGGGATTTTTTTGTTTATTCTCACTAAAATGAAGAAAAATGAATTGATACTTTCATTTGTGAACTAATTTTAATGTTGTTCAATTAAGAAGGAGAGTGGTTTTGTTGAATTTTCAAAATATGATTTTAACGCTACAACAATTTTGGTCTGAGCAAAATTGTATTATTGTTCAACCTTATGATGTTGAGAAAGGTGCAGGAACTTTAAATCCTATGACATTTTTGCGTAGTATTGGACCAGAACCCTGGAACGTGGCATACGTTGAGCCGTCTAGAAGACCTGCAGATGGTCGATACGGTGAGAATCCAAACCGTTTATATCAGCATCATCAATACCAAGTTATTATGAAACCTTCTCCTGACAACATTCAAGAAATTTATTTAAAAAGCTTAAAAAAGTTAGGAATTCATGCTGAAGATCATGATATTCGTTTTGTTGAAGATAATTGGGAACACCCTGCTTTAGGAGCATGGGGGTTAGGTTGGGAAGTTTGGTTAGATGGAATGGAAATCACACAATTTACATATTTTCAGCAAGTAGGCGGGATTGATATGAACCCTGTTGCAGTGGAAATTACGTATGGGTTAGAACGTCTTGCATCCAATATTCAAGATAAAGAAAACGTGTTTGATTTAGAATGGGTTAAAGGCGTGAAGTATGGAGATGTTTTTCTTCAACCTGAGTATGAGCACTCGAAATATACATTTGAAATATCAGATACTAAAATGTTATTTACTCTATTTAATATGTATGAAGAGGAAGCTAAAAAGTCATTGGAGCAAAATTTAGTTTTTCCTGCTTATGATTATGTTTTGAAATGTTCACACACATTTAACCTGCTTGACGCAAGAGGAGCTATCAGTGTAACAGAACGTACAGGTTATATTACAAGGGTAAGGAATTTATCAAGATTATGTGCATCAACCTATTTACAAGAAAGGGAACGCTTAGGATTTCCACTTTTAAAGGATGAAGGGGTGAGCAGCAATGAATAAGGATCTATTGATTGAAATTGGAATGGAAGAGATTCCTTCCAGATTTATTCGTGATGCTGTTAATTTACTAGAGAAAAAAATAAAGGAATGGTTAACCGAGTCTAGAATTGAATTTTCAAGTACTAAAATTTACGCTACTCCACGTCGATTAGCTGTCATTGTTAATGATGTATCACCAAAACAATCAGACCTTAGAAGTGAAGTGAAGGGACCTTCAAAAAAAATTGCTCAAAACGATCAAGGTGAATGGAGTAAAGCTGCATTAGGTTTTGCTAGAAGCCAAGGAGTTGAGCCATCAAGTTTGTTTTTTAAAGAGTTAAATGGTGTAGAGTATGTCTATGCTGTTAAAAATGAGATAGGTATTGAAACAAAAAATATATTATCTGAGGGCATCAGTAAGATTATTACTTCAATGGTTTATCCTAAAAATATGCGTTGGGGAAAGTATGATTTAAAATACGTTCGCCCCATTCGATGGCTTGTTACTCTATATGGTGATCAAATAATTCCAATGGAAATCACTGAAGTACATGCTGGTAGAAAGTCAAGAGGACACCGTTTTCTAGGAGGAGATGTAAACATAAATCTACCATCTACGTATATATCACAATTAAAAGCGGAATATGTATACGCAGATATAGAGGAGAGACAGAAGCTGATTGTTGAACAAATTGAAGCATTAGCTCAAGATAAAAACTGGCTAATATCTGTTAAAGAAGACTTATTAGAAGAAGTGCTTTTTTTAGTTGAATACCCAACTGTGCTTTTTGGATCGTTTCAACCTGAATATTTAGAAATACCTCAGGAAGTATTAATTACATCAATGAGAGAACATCAGCGTTATTTTCCTGTTTTTGATAAAAATAAAAAATTATTACCACATTTTGTAACAGTTAGAAATGGAGATAAGAAGTCTTTAGATGTAGTAGCAAGAGGTAATGAAAAAGTATTAAAAGCAAGACTAGCAGATGCAAGATTTTTTTATCAAGAAGATCAAAACTTTCCAATTGAGAAAGCTTTAGCTAAATTAGAGAAAATTGTATACCATGAAGAACTGGGTACGGTTGGAGATAAAGTGAGAAGAATCCGTTTAATATCGGATCAAATTTCTAAGTATTTATCTACAGATGATAAAGTGAACGAGCAAGTGACAAGAGCTTCTACTATTTGTAAATTTGATCTTGTAACCCAGATGGTTTATGAATTTCCAGAACTACAAGGGGTAATGGGGGAAGATTATGCACTAAAGGCTGGAGAAGATCCAGTTGTATCAAGAGCTATTTTTGAGCATTATCAACCTAGATTTTCTGGTGATTCATCACCTAAATCCATGGTTGGTGCAATTATAAGTATTGCAGATAAAATGGATAGTATTATCGGTTGTTTTTCTATTGGTATAATTCCTACTGGTTCTCAAGATCCATATGCGTTGCGTAGAAGCGCAGCCGGGATAGTTCAGATCATATTGGATCATGATATAAATCTCAATTTATCTAATTTATTTGAAATTTGTATTGAAGTATACGAAGAGAATAATCTCTTAAAAACGGAAATTTCAGATCTTCGTTCAAAATTTTTGGAATTTTTCTCATTAAGAATTAAAAATGTACTTACAGATATGAATTTAAGATATGATGTGATTGATGCTGTAATGGAAACTGACATTAACAATATTCCATCTGTTATAAGACGAGGCAAAGCATTGATGGATTTTGTAGAACAGAGTAATATTAAACTCATTATAGAATCCTTTAATCGTGTAAATAATTTAGCTTCAAAAGCAGATAACAAAATAATTAAACAAGAGTATTTTGAAGAAATAGTAGAGATAGAACTATTTAACATGTGGGAACAAATGCATCCTTCACTTATAGAAAAATTAGATGCATCATTAGAATTTGAAGCACTAGAAATGTTAAAACAATTGCAAGCTCCAATAACTGCTTTTTTTGAAAAAGTCATGGTAATGAGTGAAAACGAAAAATTAAGAAGAAATCGATTAGCTCTACTAGCTAATATATCTTCTGATATTATTAAAATTGCTGATTTTCAAAAAATCGTTTTATAAAATGAAACCATCATAGTATCTATATATGTGAAATAAAAACAAGGATAACATTGTATGTCACAAATAGAGGATTTTCTATTTATTTCTCGTATATAATAAACTTAAAAGCGATTTTAAATAGAAATTGGTGATTAACAATTAATAATATTTGTATTTATGTTGATGCTGATGCGTGTCCTGTGAAAAACGAAATAATCAAACTTGGTAAGTTATTTGGAATAAAGATTGTGATGGTTGCTTCTTTCGATCATTCATTAAAAAGTGAAGAAGGAGTGGAGAATATTCAGGTTGACCGTTCTGATCAATCAGCAGACTTATACATTTCAAATCATATTTCTGCAAATGATATTCTAATTACACATGATTTTGGTTTAGCATCTATCTGCTTGGGAAAAGGAGTTAAAGTAGTCTCACCACGTGGTAAATTTTATTCTATCCAGTCTATTGATTTTTTATTGGAAAACAGACATGAAAGTGCTAAAAAGAGAAGAAATGGTCAATACGGCAAAGGGCCAAAACCATTTACAAGAGAGGATCGAAATATTTTTCTACAAACAATGACAAAATTTTTAAAAGATTTGCAGGAGATTTAATCTAAGTATCGAAATATAAATTGTTAATAATAGGTGAAGGTGGTTAAGTGTCAAATTTTGGTATTCCTGATGAAATTATTGAAACCGTCTTAAAACAGAATGATATTGTAGATGTAATTAGTAAGTATGTCCAATTATCAAAGCAAGGAAAAAATCTAAAAGGACTTTGTCCGTTTCATTCTGAAAAAACGCCTTCATTTACAGTTTCACCCGATAAACAAATTTTCAATTGCTTTGGTTGTGGAATTGGTGGTAATGTAGTTAAATTCATGATGGAAATTGAAAATTATTCTTTTCCAGAGGCAATTCAACAATTGTGTGAAGATGCAGGCATTACTTTTCAATGGCACAATCAGAACGAGCATCCAGAAGAGCAAAAAGATAAGTCTGATTTACTAAGAGCACATGAGTTATCTCAAACTTTGTTTCATTATATATTAAAAAATACTGCACATGGAAAAATTGCTTTAGAATACTTGAACAATAGAGGTTTCTCATTAAAACTTATGAATCAATTTCAAATCGGTTATGCCCCATCGATGCGAAATACCTTGACTGAGTTTTTGCATAAAAGAGATTTTTTACTACCCTTGATGGAACAAGGTGGACTTTTGTCTAAAGCGGGTCAGCAGCAGTATGTAGATAGATTTCGGGATCGTATCATTTTTCCTATTACAAATGCAAGAGGTAAAGTCATCGCCTTTGCAGGGAGAGCTTTAGGGGATGGTCAACCAAAATATTTAAATTCACCCGAAACCATTCTATTTAATAAGAGTAAAACATTGTATAACTTTTATCAGGCAAAAACAGAAATTAGACGAACTGGGCGTATTGTTTTATTTGAAGGGTATGCAGATGTGATCAAAGCGTGGAGCGCAGGTGTATTGAATGGAGTAGCAACAATGGGAACTGCTGTTACAGGCGAACATGCAACCACATTAAAGCGATATGCTGATCAAATTATTTTGTGTTTTGATGGAGATGAAGCGGGTCAAACAGCAGCCATAAAAAATCTATCGATATTAGAAAAAATGAAATTTCAAGTTTATGTTGCTATGCTTCCTGACCAAATGGATCCTGATGAATATATTACAGCTCATGGTTCAGATCGTTTTAAGAAAGAAATTGTTGACAATGCTGTTACTGCTACAAAGTATAAAATGTTGTACTTAAGAAAAGAATTTAGGCTAAATGATGCAAATGAAAGATTACGTTATATTCGGTCCACTTTAAAAATAATAGCAGAACTTGAATCACCCACTGAAAGAGAACATTATTTAAAAGAAATAACAAATGATTTTGATTATTCATTTGAATCTTTAAAACAAGAAATGTTTGAGATCAGACAGGAAGCAGAAAAAAAACGCTTTAAAGGGGATAATAACGTAAATCGGTGGAATAATGTAATGAATGGAAGAGGCAAGGAGGTTGTCCCTTCACTATTACCTGCTTTTCATAATGCGGAAAAGAATTTATTAGCCATTATGATGCATAGTCGAGACATAACGACTTATGTAGAAAACGAGATAGGTGATCAGTTTAATGTTGAAGTTCATGGAGCTATAGCAGCTTATTTATATGCATTTTTTGCTCAACATGAAAAACCTGACATTAGTAAATTCTTAACAATGCTGCGAAACGATGAACTGGAAAATGTAGCTAGCTCAATTTCACTAATAGGCGATCATCATGCTACAAATTCTAAAGTTATTGATGATTACATTAAACAAATCAAAAAAAATTCACAAAAGCATATTATAAAACAAAAGAGAATAGAGAGAGATGAAGCAGAACGAGCAGGAAATTATATACGGGCTGCAGAAATAGGAAAAGAGATTATAACCCTAGAGAGAAACCATAAATTAAAAGGCTAAAAGAGCAATCTAGGGAGGAGGGAGTTGGATCAAATGACGAACGATCAACGAACTCAAATTGACGATACTGAATTAAGCTTGGATCAAGTGAAAGAACAGTTAATTGATTTGGGTAAAAAACGTTCATCACTTACTTATAAAGTTATTATGGAGAAATTATCTCCATTTGACCAAGAACCAGAACAAATTGATGATTTTTTCGAACATTTATCTGAATTAGGTATTGAAATTGCAAATGAATCTGACGAGAATATATCTGCTTCTGCTTCAGGAGCGAATCAACAAGATGATTTTACATTGGATGATGACTTATCATTACCGCCAGGAATAAAAATTAATGACCCAGTTCGTATGTACCTAAAAGAAATAGGACGTGTACCATTATTATCTGCTGAAGAAGAAGTGAATTTAGCTATTCGAATTGAAGAAGGTGATGAGGAAGCCAAAAAAAGATTAGCTGAGGCAAACCTTCGACTTGTTGTTAGCATTGCTAAAAGATACGTTGGTCGTGGAATGTTATTCTTGGATTTAATTCAAGAAGGGAATATGGGTTTGATTAAAGCTGTTGAAAAATTTGATCATACAAAAGGTTATAAATTTAGTACTTATGCAACTTGGTGGATCCGTCAAGCCATAACACGTGCAATTGCGGATCAAGCTAGAACGATTCGAATACCTGTACATATGGTTGAAACGATTAATAAGTTAATACGTGTTTCACGCCAGTTGCTACAAGATTTAGGTCGTGAGCCTGCACCAGAAGAAATTGCTAAAGAAATGGAATTAAGTACAGATAAAGTACGTGAGATTATGAAAATTGCACAGGAACCGGTCTCCTTAGAAACACCTATTGGGGAAGAAGATGATTCACACCTTGGCGACTTTATTGAGGATCAAGAAGCATTAGCGCCTTCTGATGCTGCAGCGTATGAGTTACTGAAGGAACAGTTAGAAGATGTTCTTGACACATTAACAGAACGTGAAGAAAATGTATTACGCTTAAGATTTGGATTGGATGATGGTCGTACAAGAACTTTAGAAGAAGTTGGAAAAGTGTTTGGAGTTACTCGTGAACGTATTAGACAAATTGAAGCCAAAGCCCTAAGAAAACTTAGACATCCAAGCCGAAGTAAAAGATTAAAGGATTTTCTTGAATAATTTATGTGTTTTATAAGACCTTTCTGCTTGCAGTGAGGTCTTTTGTTTGCACTTAAGAACGATAAAACTTTGATGTGAATATATAGCATTCACAACTTTTCGTTCATATTTAGTTTAACTCTTTTCCATTTTTATTGCAAATTTTTAAAAAAATGTTTTTTTATAATTTTATTTCTAGAAAAGATAAAAGATTGAAAAAAAGATGGAGTTGTCCCTATGATAATATTATCTCAAAGACTAAAAAAAATAGCAGATAAAATACTGCCTAATAGTAAATTAGCAGATATTGGTTCAGATCATGCTTTATTACCTACTTACTTAGCACAGAAAAATCGAATCCAATGGGCAGTAGCGGGTGAGGTTAATAAAGGTCCTTATGAAGCTGCAAAAAAACAAGTTGAAAGTTCAAATTTACAAGACATGATAAAAGTAAGGTTAGGCAATGGATTAGAAGTACTTGATAAAGAGGAAGTAGATACGATTGTGATTGCAGGAATGGGTGGAGGATTGATTGCAAATATCTTAAATCAACCTTTTGATTATACTGGTGTAAATCGATTAGTTTTACAGCCAAATGTAGCAGAAGATAAGGTAAGGCGCTGGTGTATAGATCATAACTGGCATTTAATTGAGGAAGATATTTTGGAAGAGGATCGTAAGATTTATGAAATTTTAGTGGCAGAGAGAAGTGAAGATGCTTACAGGTATAATCAACAAATATTCTCCGACGAAATGTATAAAATGGATTGTCATATTCAGCTCACACGAAAATTAAAAATACTAATGGGACCACATTTGCTAAATAACGCGTCTCTTGTTTTTATAAAAAAATGGAATATGGAAATTGCAAAAAGAGAAAAGGTAATTGAACAATTATCACAATCAAATTTACATGATGCAGTTAAAAAGAAACGTGTATTCTCAGAAGAAGTTGATCAATTAAAGGAGGTACTTAAATGTTTGCAAAAGGACAAACAATAACTCAAATCTTAGAGCAATGGACACCTAAATATTATGCGGTTCCTGATGATAAGATTGGTTTGCAACTGGGAACTTTAAATAAAATTATAAAAAATGTGATGGTAACTTTGGATGTAACAGAACAAGTTGTTGAGGAAGCAATTGAAAAAGATATTCAATTGATTATTGCCCATCATCCTATTATTTTTAAATCATTAAAACATATTCAAACAGATCTACCTGCAGGGAAAATTTATGAAAAATGCATCAAAAACGATATTGCTGTGTATATAGCCCATACGAATCTAGACGTTGCAGAAGGCGGTATTAATGATATGATGGCAAATGAATTGGAATTAACCAGCCTCTCACCTCTTGAAGAAGTGCATACTGAAAAATTAAGTAAACTAGTTGTTTTTGTGCCGGAAGAAGCACATCACAATGTATTGGAAGCTATATTTGCTGCTGGTGGAGGATGGATAGGTGAATACAGTCATTGCAGCTTTAATATTAAGGGACAGGGTACATTTTTAGCACAAGATAATACAGACCCTTATGTAGGAGAAAAAGGGAAACTAACAAAAGTAAATGAAATTCGTATTGAGACTATTGTACCTCAAAATATTCAGAGAAAAGTAGTACAAGCTATGCTTAAAGCACACCCTTATGAGGAAGTTGCCTATGATTTATATCCCATGGATTTAAAAGGAAAGTCCTTTGGTTTAGGTAGGATAGGACGTTTACCTGAAAAGAAAACATTAGCTGAATTAGTATCTACTGTAAAAGAAAAATTTGAAGTACCTATGGTAAGAATTGTCGGAGATTTAAATAAGCCAATAAGTAAGGTAGCTGTTCTGGGGGGATCAGGAAGTAGATACGTACAACAAGCAAAATATGCTGGTGCTGATGTTTTAATTACTGGAGATATCGATTTTCATACAGCTCAAGATGCTTTAGCAGATGGCTTATCTATTATAGATCCTGGACATCATGCTGAAAAAATAATGATCAAACATGTTTCTGATTATTTGCTTGCAGAATTGGCTACAAAAAAAATAAGTACCAATATAATTCAATCAAACACAAATACTGAACCATTCATATTTTTATAAATAGATGCAAGAAATTCAATAAAAAAGGATAAAATTATTAATAAATTTTAGAATGTAAAAAATTTCTATAATTTCAAAAATCAAGTGCTTGTTATTTGTCAATTCAATCTGTTATACTTATCTTCGTGACGGAAAGTTTGACGAACAATCGCTGGAGATGAGATATTCTCTAGAGGAAAGTCCGGGCTCCATAGGGCAGGGTGCTGGATAACGTCCAGTCAGCGCGAGTTGAAGGATAGTGCCACAGAAATGGACCGCCGATGGCATACATTGTATGCACAGGTAAGGGTGGAACCGTGGTGTAAGAGACCACGAGGATTTATGGTGACATATTTCCTGGTAAACCCCACTTGGAGCAAGACCTAATGAAATGCAGTGATAGGATAATCACAACCTTAGCCCGAGGTGCATTTAGGTTGGTCGCTTGAGCTGTATAGCAATATACAGCCTAGATAGATGATTGTTACTTCATTGGTGGGAGGGTTGACCCCCATTAATACCACTGGAAGGCACAGAACCCGGCTTATGGCAAACTTTCCAATATTAGGTCGTTAAAAGGGAGTGGATTAATCCACTCCCTTATTTTTTTATTTTAAAAATTTATAAATTTTTCCAGTACTTACCTTACTGTAGAAGGAGTTTTATTAGGATAAAGTGACTCAATTAACCTTTGAAACCAAGATTTTTTCTTATTTACTTGTACTGATTGATTTCCACCTGCATTTTCTAATGCATTTTCTACATGAATTAATCCGAATCCGTAATAACTATCTTTTCCAGCATCACCTAAATCTACAGCGGTATTTCTAATTATCTCCATTACTTCTACATTTTTTAAAGTTGGGTTTAATGAGCGAATCATAGCTGCTAATGCAGACACATGTGGGCTAGCCATAGAGGTACCGGATAATGCAGCATATTGATTATCAGGATATGTGCTTGCGATACTAACACCTGGTGCCATTACATCTAAATAATCGCCATAATTTGAAAAATTAGCCTTATTTGATGATTCATCTGTTGCTGATACAGCAATCACTTCCGGATATGCAGCTGGATAGCCTGGTTGATTCGTATTATCGTTTCCTGTAGCAGCAATCAACACAACATCTTTATCATAAGCATATTTTATTGCATCATGGAGAAACTGAGTCTCTGCATAATTACCTAGACTCATATTAATTACTTTCGCTCCTTGATCAGTTGCCCATATAACACCTTGAGCTACTGCATAAGTACTACCAGCTCCGGTTGAATCAAGTACTTTAATTGGCATAATTTTATTATACCAGCTCATTCCTGCAATTCCTTCAGAATTATCTACAGTGGCAGATATAATCCCTGCAACGTGTGTTCCGTGTCCAACATCATCCAAAGGTTGTGTCTCTTCTTCTACGAAATTAGCGCCTTCTAATAATTTACCTTGTAAATCAGGATGTTTTATATCTACACCAGTATCTATAACTGCTACGGTAATTTGATCACTCCCTTTACTTAAATCCCAGCCTTTTAAAGTATCAATATTAGGGAGATTCCACTGATAAGGATCATATAGAACATCGTTAGGTTCATTTTCTGTTGATCTTTGAGTTGTTTCATTGGTCATATATAAATAATGCGGTTCTGTATATTCCACATTCCATTTGTTAAAATAACTCATCATTTGTTCTGCGTCCAAAGTACTTGAGCTAAATACATAAGTATATCCTAACTTTTTCATAGAAGTAGCCTGAATATCAGATTGAATTTGTCTTAAGTCTGATTGTGTAGGTTGGTTTTTAAATTTGACTACGATTTCTTTCAAGTGATAGTGGCTTGTTCCCACATTTTCTTCAGGGTGATCTACTTTAACATCTTGAAGTGTATTGGAATCTACGGATTTTATACCGTATCTTTTATCACTTGGATATGGAACTATTCTTAAATTTTTTCTTTGCTCGATGGCTATCTGATTTAGAAAATCTTGTTTAATGACTCCAAATAATGCTGAATTTTTTTCTTTAGATGGTATTGCTAAAACAAAATACTTATTTTTGCCAACTTGAAATGTTTCAGACTGAAAAAGTTTATTCTCTTTTATAACTTTTTTTCCTTCACTGATTAATGGTAATACTTTATTTTTCAAATTTTCATTTAGATTACCTATTTTTACTGTTTTACCTGTTTTGCTTTGATCCATCCAAATAACTTGAACCACATTGGAATGATTTTCTTTCATCTTAGATAAGATTTCTTTTTTATCTTTAAAGTTATTATTCAAGTTTTTCAAACTTTGAGTGAAATGCCTTGTGCATTGGATGCGACATAGCTCATTTGTTTTGCTAACATCTTGATTCATTAATGCTTCTTTTATTTGTATTTCTGAACTTTTATTCATCTGTATCATATTTTCATCATTTTTTTGATCACCAACTGGAAATATTAACAACCCAATTACTGTTAAAATGAAAACAGGAAATGCAATTTTAGCAAATTTCATATGAAACCCTCCTAAAATATATTGAAAGTTTATTGATGTAGGTATAGAATATCTTTAGATTCTAAAAAAAACAGTTCTTTTATTCATTTTCATTTACATGAATTACATGAAAAGCTATGCTATCTATGGTACGATTGAAATGTAGTCATTTATAGGATGGTTGTCACTTTAAGGAGGATCTATTTTTATGACTAAAGACAATGTAAAAAATTTATGTGAAATTACAAAAGAAAAATTAAAGGGAGTAATTGATCAAACAGAAGATTTTTTAAATCATCATTCACTAGATCAACTAAATAAAGACAATGATCATGAAATGAAACAGTTTTATCGAGACATATTATCTGACCTTAGACATCTATTAGTGTTTTCAGAAGTTTCCTATGAAAAAATTGGAATATGCTTACGAAGACCTAATTTTAACTTAGATTTCTCCGAAAAGGTTTTGTTTGATGTTTACCATAAGTGTATAACCTCATTTTTCTATCCTAAGTATGAATGTTATGCAGAGGATGGCAGATATGCATATACAGGTCAAGATGCAATTCGATTTAGAAAAAAACCAACAAGAGAATTGAGAGATCTTATACTTGGGTTATCTAAAACATTTGAGGAATTACGTGATGATCTTGCATTTTATGAAACAGATTACATGACCGAGAAAAAATTACAAGGTAAAAGTGTATAAAAAATAAAAAAATATTACAAACCATCCTACCATAAAGGATGGTTTTTTTTCTTTTTCTCTAGAATTTTCTTGTTTGGGAACATCCATATTTAATGTAATTTTTTATGGGTAAATTTATTAAGTATAGATCATCATCAATACGGAAAAATAATAATGGGGGTGATTATAATGCCGCAAGTAAAATGCAGCGTGGCAAATTGTCAATATTGGGCAGCAGGTAATAACTGTAATGCAGATCAAATTAATATTGAAGTAGATGAACATGCAAATATGAATTTTAATGAAGAGTTCGCAGGGGAAAATTTTAATTCTAATCATCAGGATAGAGCTTCTAAGGAATCAAATACGTGTTGTCACACATTTAAAAAGAAGTCGTAACATTTTCCTGTTGAAAGGAGGTAGACATGAACAGAGAAAACAAAAACATGGACACTGAAAATAATAATAAACGAAATCAAATCGACAATAATCTAAATAATGAATCAACTGATGAAGAATATGCTGCAGAGTATGCTCCTTTTAATGTAGCTAATTACAATAATGGGGAACGCAGTGAAACTATTCAATCTGATGTTGAAGAGGCAAGAGATGTAGGTGCTAACACAACATTAGGAATTATATCACTTGTATTTGCACTTGCATCATGGTTTATTTATCCCTTGATTTTAGGTCCAGCAGCAGCAGTATTTGGTTTTGTTGCATGGTATCAAGGGAGTCGCACTTTAGGCGGTTGGGCCATTGCACTGGGAGTTATTGCTTTTTTAGCTTATATGGTATTACCTTTGTACACCTAGGCTACAAAAAAACAAACCCTTATCATGGGTTTGTTTTTTTGTCCCGAAAAAGTAATCGGATTAATCTTCAAAGAATGACTTCACTTTTTTGGGTGTATTAGTGTAAAATCGTTGAAGGAGTGAAATCATGTGTTTTAAAGGGGTATATAAAAATGTATTATTTTGACCACTCTGCAACAACACCTCCATTTAATGAGGTGACAGATACTGTTGTTGAGGTTATGAAAAATTATTATGGTAATCCATCTTCACTTCATCAATTAGGTATAGATGCAGAACAGTTATTGAAAAGGGCCAGAAATGTAATTTCAGAATCTTTAGGTGTAAATGGGGAACAGCTTATATTTACATCCGGTGGGACTGAGAGCAATAACATGGCAATTAAAGGGGTGGCATTACAATATCAAAATAGAGGGAAGCACTTAATTACGACAGAAATTGAACATGCCTCCGTGTATGAAAGTTTTAAACAACTTGAAAAAGCCGGTTATCATGTAACTTATTTACCTGTTGATCAAACGGGTCAAGTCTCAATAGAAGATTTAGAACATGCTCTAACTGATGAAACAATCTTAGTGAGTATCATGCATGTAAATAATGAGGTCGGAAGAATACAACCCATTAAAAAAATGGCTAGTTTATTAAAAAAACGTAAACGTATTATTTTCCATGTTGATGCGATTCAAAGTGTTGGTAAAATACCTATACATCCAGAAGATTGGGGAATAGATTTAATGAGTGTTTCTGCTCATAAGTTAAATGGTCCTAAAGGAGTGGGGGTATTATACTATAGGGATGGAATCAAATTGTATCCTTTATTGACAGGCGGTGGACAAGAAGCGGGATATCGTTCTGGAACTGAAAATGTTCCATTGATTGTAGGTATGGCTAAAGCAATAAGAATTTCAATGGATAAGCAGACGATTAATTTAGAGCATTTATACCGTTTAAGAAAAAAATTAACGGACTTTATCATTCAAATTCCAGAACTACACCTAAATGGTTCAACTAATCCTGAACATATGGCACCTCATATCGTACATTTTTCATTTACAGGAATGAAATCTGAAGTGATTGTCCATGCATTAGAAAAAAAAGGTATTTATGTATCAACACGTTCTGCTTGTGCTTCTGGGGAAAGTAAAGCAAGTCGAGTATTAAGTGCTATGGGAGTATCTGAACATAATGCAAATAGTGGCATACGAATTAGTATGTCTGCTCAACAGACCACTCAAGATATTAATATATTGTGTAAACAGTTAAAACAAGTTGTGCATGATTATAAAGGGTTTATAAAATAGGGGGATACAATAAAATGAAGCCAGATTATATATTACTGCGTATGGGAGAACTTACACTCAAAGGTAGAAATCGAAATGTGTTTGAGAATAGAGTTCTTACTCATATTAGAGATTTTTTGAAATCATATCCTAATATACAAATTATAAAAAACTATGGTAGAGTATATATTCAATTAAATGGAGAGCCATTTGAAGGCATTTCACAGCAACTAAAAAAAATTTTTGGACTAGTATCTTTTAGTCCAGTGAAAAAAGTAGACACAGAGCTTACAGCAATGAGAAAAGTAAGTTTAGAATTAATGAATAACATGGTACCAAAGCCAACTACTTTTAAAGTTAATGTTCGTAGAACCTATAAACAGTATCCGCATGACTCTCAAGAACTTAATCACTTAATAGGAGGTTATGTGTTACATCATACCCCAGGATTAAAAGTAAATGTGCATAAACCAGATGTGATTTTAAAAGTAGAAGTGAGAGAAGAAGGAACTTTTATTTATTCTGAGACAATATCTGGACTCGGTGGTTTTCCTCTAGGAAGTAGCGGAAAATCCATGTTGATGTTATCTGGGGGGATTGATAGTCCTGTTGCAGGTTACTTAGCTATGAGACGGGGTATGAAATTAGAGGCAGTCCACTTTCATAGTGCTCCATTTACTAGTGAACGTGCAAAACAAAAAGTGCTTGATTTAGCAAAGCAGTTAACGAACTACTCTGGAAAAATCAAAGTGCATATTGTACCATTTACTGACATTCAAACACAGTTAAATGAACATGCTAGAAAGAATTTAATTATTACATTCATGAGAAGAGCGATGCTTAGAATTACAGAAAAACTAGCTGAGAAAAATGATAATCTGGGTATCATTACTGGGGATAACTTAGGTCAGGTGGCAAGTCAAACTTTATCTAGCTTGAATGTAATTGGGCGAGCGACTGGAATGCCCATTTTGCGCCCATTAATTACGATGGATAAAAATGAAATCATTAAAATTGCAAAAGATATTAATACATTTGAGACTTCCATACTTCCCTATGAAGATTGCTGTACTATATTTCTACCTAAAAATCCAGCTACAAATCCAAATTTAGGATTAGTGGAGAGGATGGAGAAATCGATGGAATGGCTTCCGCAATATATTGAAAATGCAGTGGAAAAAACGGAAACCATCATCGTTTCTAATCAAAAAGAAGAAAGATTAAGTCATTTATTTTGAGCCTTTTAACTGGGCTCTCTTTTTTTCTTTACTTACGTTAACTAACTTACCTATGGCAATTACACCGATAACGATTGCAGCAACAATGGTCCACTTTAGAATAGCATTGTTTTCAAAATAGTGTATTAGCTGTGGTTCATCAGTTATCATTTTTGCTGCTGTGTAAGCTAAAATACCAGACCCGAAGTAAATGATTATTGGAAATCGATCAATTAATTTGATAAATAAGGTACTGCCCCATACAATAATTGGGATACTAATGATTAATCCCAATACAACGAGAATAAAGTCTCCTTCTGCTGCTCCTGCCACAGCGATCACATTATCAAATCCCATCGATGCATCTGCAACTACAATGGTCCATACAGCTGCCCACATACTTTTTGCTGCATTCACATCATGATCACTGTCTTCAACCAGAAGTTTATATGCAATCCATATTAATAATAAGCCTCCAACGAGTAATAACCAAGGGATTTTTAGTAACCACACAACAAACACTGTTGCCACAACACGTATGCCTATAGCACCTGCAGTTCCTAAAATAATTACTTTTTTTTGTTGTTTTTGTGGTAAGTTTCTTGCAGCTAATCCAATAACGATTGCATTGTCACCAGCTAAAACTAAATCAATAAAAATAATGGTGATAAGTGCTGACATAAATTCAAATGTAAAAAAATCCATTCCATTACGCTCCTTCAGTTTTATTTCATCGTAAGAGTCAAAATAAAAAGACCCTTACCATGGTATTGGTAAAGGTCTTGCTAACAACATATTGTTGCCAACAAAGCCGGGGAAAATTTTCCCGAAATGACGACTTTGTTGTGATAGCTACTCCCCTAAACTCATTACAACTATTATAAATGAATGTTAATTTATTCGTCAAGAAAATCTAGGACAACTTTAATACATGAATCTCTTTTTATTGAATAAACATGTACAAACTGTAATAGGTGGTGTAATGAGTGGTAGAAAATATATTCATTATGATAGAAATCATTGTTATTAATATCGTATTAAGTGGAGACAATGCAATTGTCATTGCATTAGCAAGTAAAAACCTACCTCAAGAACAGCAAAAAAAAGCAGTTTGGTGGGGAGCCATGGGTGCAGTTTTTCTTCGTTTAGCTTTAACTGTAGGTGCAGTTTTTCTTCTCAATATTCCATATATACAGGCCATTGGATCAGGACTTTTGTTATACATTGCAATCGCTCTATTGATCAATGATAATGACCATTCTGTTAAAGAGGTTTTTTCACTTGGAGCAGCGATTTGGACCATTGTCGTTGCTGACTTTGTGATGAGTTTGGATAATGTGTTAGCAATAGCTGCAATTGCTCAAGACGATTATATATTGTTGTTTTTGGGAATCGGAATGAGCATTCCTTTAATCGTTTGGGGCAGCACGGTTTTTATGAAACTGTTAGAGAAATACACGATTTTTGTTTATCTTGGTGCAGGAATATTAGGATATACTGCTGGTGAAATGTTATTAAATGATCAAAAAGCAATTGAACTGCTAAGAGATGCTCATCATTCAATACATTGGTTTATTCCTGCGTTTTGTACGACTGTTGTATTGTTTGCGGGATTTTTATTTAAGAAAAGATAAAATATATATTTTTAAATGATAAATTTTACAAATAACATAGTCAATTATAAATACTTAACCAACCAACCTTTTACTTTAATTAATGAGGTTGGTTAGTTTAATGTGTAGGATATAGGTATTTAGGATTTAATACATTTAGAACGTTTAAAAGCAACTTTTCACCCAACATTTAGTATATAATCAGAAATGAATTGAAAAACATAAAAAATGGATGATATCAATCCCTTAATCGATTATTAGGTGCAAAAAATTAAAGAAATAAATTTGGGGAGGGAATATACAATAATGGGAAGGAATCGTGCAACGTTAGGTTTGTTGATTATAACAATAGGTATAATACTAATTTTATTCAAATTAAATACTTTTGATTTTGTTTTTGATTTCTCATGGCCGTTAATATTTATATTTGTTTCTATTGTATTTCATGTATTATTTTTCATAAGGACCTTTCCATCAGGTGTTCTAATTCCTGGTGGTATTCTAGGAACTTATGGATTGCTGTTTCTATTTCTGAATATAACGAATTGGGAATATTTACAGTATTTATGGCCCATATTCATTTTTGGTGTTGCGGTTGGCTTATTTGAATATTATTTCTTTAGTAGACAAAATCCAAAAGATGCACTTACAGCTGGATTTGTTTTAACAATTATATCCATTGTATTCATGGTATTTACTCTATTGTATACGATAGGAATTTACCTTTTAGCAGGTATTTTAATTCTCTTTGGAACTTGGATGATTTTTGGGAGAAGATGATTTAAAACATTGCTTTTTATTGTTTCACATAATATAATGTATTTAGCTTAAAGCGTCGGAATATGTCCGACGCTTATTTTATGAAAAAATAAACAATTTTTATGTTGAACTCATACAGATTGTTACTATACAGTGGAGGGAAAAAACAAACATGTTTAACAGAGAAATGATCAGAAATATTGCAATAATTGCGCATGTTGATCACGGGAAAACGACTTTAGTGGATAAATTATTACAGCAGTCTGGTGTTTTTCGTGAAAACGAAGCGATTCAAGATAGAATGATGGATTCTAATGATCTGGAAAGAGAACGTGGAATTACAATCCTTGCAAAAAATACTGCCATTGAATATAAAGATTATTTAATAAATATAGTAGATACACCAGGTCACTCTGATTTTGGTGGTGAAGTGGAACGAATTATGAAAATGGTTGATGGTGTTTTATTAGTTGTAGATGCATTTGAAGGATGTATGCCTCAGACTAAATTTGTACTCAAAAAAGCTTTGGAACAAAACTTAACACCTATTGTAGTTTTAAATAAAATTGATCGTCCAAATGCTCGTCCTGCAGAAGTGATTGACGAAGTTTTAGAGTTGTTTATTGAACTAGAAGCTTCAGATGAGCAGCTAGATTTTCCTGTAGTTTATGCTTCAGCATTACAAGGAACTTCAAGTTTAGATGCAGATAAACAAGAAGATAATATGCTTTCTATGTTTGAAACCATTACAGAGCATATACCTTCACCTAAAGAAAGTATTGAGGAACCTTTGCAATTTCTTGTTACTTTGATGGATTATAATGAATATTTAGGTCGAATTGGTGTAGGGCGTGTAAATCGAGGAAAAATTTCTCAAGGTCAAGTTGTTACTGTGATCAATAGAGAAGGTAAACATAAACAAGCACGTATTGAAAAATTATTTGGTTTCCAAGGGTTAAAACGAGTTGAGATTCAAGAAGCAGGTGCCGGTGATATTATTGCAATCGCTGGTATTAAGGATATCAACATTGGGGAAACGATTGCAGATTCGAATAATCCTGAAGCCCTTCCTGTGCTTAAAATTGATGAGCCAACCCTTCAAATGACATTTCTAGTAAATAACAGTCCTTTTGCAGGTAAAGAGGGCAAATATGTAACATCAAGTAAACTTCGCGAACGACTGTATAAAGAAATTGAAACGGATGTTAGTTTAAAAGTAGAAGATACTGATAGTCCAGATGCGTTCATCGTATCAGGAAGAGGAGAACTTCATTTAGGTATTCTGATCGAAAATATGCGAAGAGAAGGTTTTGAGTTGCAAGTTTCTAAACCTGAAGTCATCATTAAAGAAATTGATGGTGTAAAATGTGAACCAATGGAACATCTCTTAATTGACGTACCTGAGGAAAGTATGGGTGCTGTAATGGAGAGTCTGGGGACGCGTAAAGCTGAAATGCAGAATATGATCAATAATGGAAATGGACAGGTACGTCTTGAATTTATGATTCCAGCTAGAGGGTTAATTGGATATGGAACAGAGTTTTTAACAATGACTCGAGGATATGGAATTATGAATCACTCCTTTGAACGATATGCTCCTTATGCTGGTCAAGGGGTTGGTGGTAGACAAAAAGGTGTACTGGTATCAACAGAAACTGGAGTAAGTAAATTATATGGTATTTTGAATGTAGAGGATCGTGGAACTTTATTCTTAAAACCAGGTACAGAAATATATGAGGGCATGATTGTTGGTGAACATACAAGAGATAATGATATCGTTGTAAATATTTGCAAAGAAAAAGCATTAAACAATATTCGAACAGCAAATAAAGAAGAAACTGTTAAAATGAAAACACCACGTATTTTTTCATTAGAGGAAGCATTAGAATATCTGAATGAAGATGAGTATTGTGAAATCACACCAGAATCTATCCGTTTACGTAAAAAGATCTTAAATAAAAGTGAACGTGAGCGTGCCGAGAAGAATCGTAAACTAGCAAAAGCTAATGTTTGATGAATGATTTGTTATAGTAAGGAGGGGTTTAGATGTTTTTGTTAACAGCTGAACCAGTAGATATTCAGCCCATTGATTGGGGGGCATTTGTCCAAGATCATTGGTACAAATATATTATCATTTTTATATGTCTTATTTATGTATTTAACAAGGTGTTCAGAGTGAAAAAGTTGCCAATTTTAAAAGACTTGGTTATTTATTCAATCATTGCACTATTTTCATTTATTTTATTAATATTTGAAATTGATGTAGGATTACCTATTATTTTAAGTCTAATGATTGCAGTTGCACTCATGTTCATAGTTCGAATACGTTATTTTTTCGAAGATCGTAAAAATAGAAATTAAATGTTTTAAAAGATAGGAATGTTTAAATTATGAATTTACAGGACGCTTTTTTTAACTGGTTGCAAATGAAAGTAGTATATAAAGCACGTCCAAACGACGCCTCTGCTTTAAAAACATTAGAATTTTTTGAATCCATTCTTATAGAAGACCATCATCTGACAAACATTGATTTGTGTTTGTCAGATGATGAATTGATGTATCAAGTTACATATACTCAAAAAGGTGAAGATAAAACTAAAAAGTTTGATCGAGAAATAGTGGATCAACTATTAGAAGAAATTAATTCAAACCCCAAATATAATTAGTGATCTGGTTTGGTGAAATATCCTATGTTATAATTTACCTGAGATGTGATATATAGATAGGAGGGTTGGATAATGACAGATATGATGTCCGAATTAAATGAAACGATATTTTCTCAACTTCAAAAAGAAAAACTAGTTTTGTTACATACAGTTGATGATGAGTCGGGGACACCAACAAGCAGTGTGATTTCTTGGACTTACGCAATGGATCCAAAAACAGTACGATTTGCCGTTGATCAACGCTCTAGAATTGTAAATAACGTAAAAAACAATAAGCTTGTGTCTTTAACATCCTTCGTTTCTGCAACGGTATATGAAATTGCTGGCTCAGCTGAGATTATAACAGAAGAAATGGAAGAAGTACCATTTAAATTAGCTTGCATAGAGATAAAAATAAAAAGTGTAAGAGATGTGATGTTTTACGGAGCTCGCATTTCTACTGAACCTGAATATGAAAAAACTTATGATAAGAGGGCTGCAGAAAAGCTGGATAATCAAGTTTTTGAAGCAATTAAAAAGAGCTAAGTAAAAGGAGATTGGTCATTTAACCAATCTCCTTTTTTATTTAAGTATTATAAAGTCAACTTACTACATATATGTCTAATATTAGGTTACTCAACTTTTATTGATGGGAGTTAAGTTGATTATTATTCGTTTCATTCTTTGGTTTGTTCATTTGCCGATATTGTTGATTTTGTATTGCATTCTTTGGAAACTGTGGAATAACACGACCTACGATATCAGCTAATTCTTCAGCAAAACCAGAGATTGGTTTACCTTTCATGATATCGTTCCTAATTTCTTTAATTCTAACATTTAAATCCATGTCAGCTGTAATAACTGCATTTGCACCATAAGGATCTTTACTTAAAGCTTCTGCAACAGAGTATTTTACACTTCCAACTTTAGATCTCTCTAATGACCCATCAATATCTATACCTACAAGTGCTGTATCTCCAATGACTACTATATTTACTCCATTCACTTCTGGTATAGAAAGAGTTAGTGTTTCTAATCTTTTTGTCACCTCTGCATGATTCATATTTTTATTTTCTGATGAAGTTTGGAGTTCTTTGACAGTTTGTTTATCAGAATAATTTTCAGTTGATTGTTGATTGCAACCTAAAAGTATACACAATAAACTCAAAAACAAAAATAAAGTTCTCATAGCTATCTTCCCTTCAGTGAATTTTCATTTTACTTGTAATCCTTGGCAAGTAAAAGAGATTTTAAATGCTCTGATTTATATTTAGTTTGTCCTCTAGATTGTTATCTATGTATTTCCTACTTTGAACTCATTTAGCGGAGGAGATTTTTATGAAAAAGATATATGTGTTAGATACAAATGTTCTTTTACATGATCCAAATGCACTTTTTAACTTTTTAGAACATGATGTAATTGTTCCAGCTATTGTATTGGAGGAAATCGATTCTAAGAAAAGAAATGCAGATGAAATTGGAAGGAATGCTAGGTATGTATCGAGATTGTTAGATGGATTTAGAGAAAAAGGAAAACTTCAAGAAGGAATTTCATTAGAAAATGGTGGGCGACTAAAAGTAGAACTCAATCATCTTAGTTTTTTCAAAATGAAAAATACATTTGCTGAAATAACCAATGATAATCGTATATTGGCAGTAGCATTGAATTATAAATTAGAGGAGGAAGAAAAATCAAGTCCTAAATCTGTAGTATTAGTAAGCAAGGACACTCTTGTAAGAATAAAAGCAGATGTTTTGGGAATAAAAGCAGAGGATTATTTATCTGATCGGATTGAAAAAACAACGGATTATACAGGTTACAATACTTTGAATATACATCCTTCCATTATTGATGAGTTTTATACTTTCAGGAATATAACGATTGATCATTTAAAATTTAAACATAAATTAAATCCACATGAATTTGTCATATTAAAAGATGAGTTAGGGACTTCGAAATCAGCCCTTTTAAAAGTAGATGATCAAGTCAAAAAATTAGACGCTTTATATTTGAGTAATGATCCAATTTGGGGAATTGCTGCAAGAAATGTGCAACAAAGAATGGTTTTAGAGTTATTATTAAATGATGATATTCCGCTTGTAACTATTACAGGTAGAGCAGGTACGGGTAAAACTTTACTGGCACTTGCTTCCGGACTATTAAAAGTAGAAGATGAGAACAAATATAAAAAATTACTTATTGCAAGACCTGTTGTACCCATGGGTAAGGATTTAGGATATCTTCCAGGTGAGAAGGAAGAAAAATTACGACCTTGGATGCAACCTATTTATGATAATCTTGAATTCCTATTCAATACCAAAAAGTCAGGTGATTTAGATAAAATTTTAGCTGGATTAGGAAGTATTCAAGTTGAAGCATTAACCTATATACGAGGACGTTCAATTCCTAACCAGTTTATCATTATTGATGAAGCTCAAAATTTGTCTAAACATGAAGTGAAAACCATATTATCACGTGTAGGTGAGGGAAGCAAAATTGTTCTAATGGGTGATCCTGAACAGATTGATCATCCTTATTTGGATGCTTCTAGTAATGGTTTAACACATGTAGTTGAAAGATTTAAAAATGAAGCGGTTAGTGGACACATTACTCTAAAAAAAGGGGAAAGATCACATTTAGCTCAACTAGCTACAGATTTATTATAATTTTCAATATAAATTTGTCCTACCTCCAGAAATGATAAGTTGTAACTTATATTAGGCCAATTATGAATTAGTATCAGAAAGGGAGAATTTATCCCTTTCTGATATTTAATTTAGATGAATTTAATTTGACATTGATAAGCTTTTGAAATACCTAGTATTAATTCCTCTAGATGTTTTTCTACTGCATAGTACGTGATTTCATCTGAGTTGTACTCAGCTAACTTATGCTCTTCAATTTGATGAATGGCTTGACTAGTGCTAGATT
Source organism: Chengkuizengella marina (assembly GCF_009910845.1). GTDB lineage: Bacteria > Bacillota > Bacilli > Paenibacillales > KCTC-33759 > Chengkuizengella > Chengkuizengella marina. Next base: position 58,007 of record NZ_SIJB01000024.1, read on the forward strand.
CTTTATTTTCAGTAAAATAAAATATACTCGTTAGATTCTCGTATAAATAAGTATTTCCAAACTTACTAGTAAACCCAAAATCTGAGTAATGATTTGTTAGTTTTGCATCTTCTGGTAATAAATAAAGAGCACATGTTTCATAGTTGAGTTTAAATTGATTCATCACTTCAATAACAGATAGTAACTCATTTTTTGAGTTAACTATGAGAACTTCCTTATCTCTGTCAAATAAATTTGTTTTACTTGCTAATGATTTTACTACTTGAGCATAATAACCTGGTATTTTTCCCTCAGGTAAATTCATAATTACTGCATGTTTAATCATCACAATTTCTCCTTATTATGTAGGTTTCTTATGTATGATATCACTTTTACTATTATCCAATAAAACACAATTTAACTCAATGTACATTTTTGTTATTATAGAAGTAAGTATGGTTACTATAGGGGAGAAACGGATGTTAAATAAAAAGAGTCTATTTATGTATTTTGGAATAATATTGATTTCCTTTAGTATAGTTACTTTCATTGGAGGTACAGAACCTAGCACAACAATGAATGAGAAAGAAACAAATGAAGAAGAAAGAACTATTTACAATCAAAGAGACTTCCAATCAGCCAATATATTGGAGATTTCAGTTTTTCTTGATGAAATCCAGTTACAATTACTAAAGGAATTTAATATTAAATATGAAAAGAGTCATTCAGGAGTAAATATACGATTAAATTCTTACAATAAAGAACAAGCTTATGATAAGTATAAACAAGCATCACAAGTTGGGGCTGCTTCAGATATTATGTTATTGGATAATGATTGGATTAATGAATTTGCAGCAAATGGATACTTGATTCAATTGGATGAAATTATGAATAGTATGAATATTGAGTATCATAATCTGCTACGTCATCAAACGAAATGGAATGGCTCTGACTGGGCAGTACCAATTGATTCAGATATATATGTCTGGGTATGGAATCCGGAACAACTAGAAAAAAAGGATGTATTAAAACCAGACAGATTAGAAAATTTACTTGAATTCATGGTTCTTTATCCAGAAAAAGTATATGTTGATCAAAATGATCCATACAGTTTGCTTCAAATCATCTCAATGTTAAATACTTCACAAAAACAAAGATCATCCGTTGAAAGTGAGCACTTAAAGATACAATTGGACATTATTTCTAAACTTGCAGCTGCTGAAAATTCATGGGAGTCAATAAAAAATGGAGATATACTGTTTAAATTAACGACATTAAAAGATTTTTATAATCATGGGAATGATGAATTTGAATATGCACCTATATATTTAGAAACTGAATTTATGAATGCATCACCAGTAGGAGGAGGAGTAATCAAAGGAAGTAGCTTTGTCGTTTCATCAAATACGAAAGTCCAAAAAGAAGCCTTTGAATGGCTTCAGACGCTTCTTTTAGATTCATATTATTCAAAGATTTTTATTAATAATAATCGAGTAGATGACATTCAACTTGAAGTTTTGAAAGCTTTAAAACCTAATCCAAATTTGCCAGATCAGTTAAGTAGATTTATACAAGATCTAAATCAATTAAATCATGAAGGTCAAATGAATTTTTTAGAACAACATTCAGATCTTTGGACTTCACAATGGATGGGGTATGATCAAAACTAATAACTTTAGTTTAGTAAATTTAGAAATATTTTAAGATTGCCATCATTTAATTCAATTTCTTCTGCCTCAACAAATGAGGCTATTTTTTTTGGATAAAAAGCTAAATCAAACTCTTCTTCCAATGCTTTAATTGTTGTGTCAGGTAATAAGAAATCGTTATATTGCAATTCATTAACTTGGAATTGTATGATGTTTTCGGGCTTAACCACTATTTGATACAAACCAGATAATTTGATATTGATATTTTCATTTGTTCCATAAGCAACAATCTCATCTTTTTTGAATTCAAATTGAAAAGGTTCAAACAAAGGATCTTGTTTTCTTAGGAATTCATTGAGTTCATCGTCTGTGATTTGAAAAACAAATTGGAGTCCATTTAATTGAAGGTGTTGCTTATTATCTGTTAGGATATCGGGTAAATTTTGCATTGCATTAGCTAGAGCTTGAAAATATGTTTTAAAAATCGGTAAACCTTCTTTTTCCCAAGCCATTGTTAGTTGTTCAATCTGTTCTAAAATACTTTCTCCATCTTCTAACTGTTGTATTTCATCATCTAGTTCTTGTTGCAAAGAGATTAAACGTTCTTTTTCTAAAACAAGTGCATTCTTAATATGAATTAGTTCTTTTTTAGTTTCTAATAATTCAACATATAGAACTTGAAGTTTATCATAATCACTTTGGAAATCAGATAAGATTTTTTGATCTCTTGAAACAATTGCTTGCATAAATTCAAGTACTGATAGAGCTTCTGATATAGATTCACTTGAAAATAAAAGATGGATTAAATCATCTCGTTCTTTTGTATAGTATTTTTTTAATACTTCTCCTGATTTTTCTCTGCTTTTTTCTACCAATTTATTTTGTGTTATTATGTTAGTTTCTGTTACTGAAATCGCTTTTTCAACTTCTTGTTCTTTTATGTTTAACCTTTCAAGCTCTTGGTCTATTTCAAATATAGTTAGTCCCTTTTCAAGCAATTTTTTTGTTTCATCTAAGGAGAGATCATCCGTTTGCAAAGCATAAGATAGATTTGAATAGTAAAAAGATAAAAAGATGCATAAATAAAAGATTAGTATTTTTTTTGAAAATTGCATAAAAGTTCTCCTCCATATCTATCCTACATAGTATATCATTTATATGATTATTTTGATGATAAGATGATTGTATCCAATAAATAAAATGCCCATTTAGAATGAACAAAAATGTCTTGTTCAGTCCAAATGGGCAATACAAAAAAATGCCTATTTCATTTTTTGAATTTTCCATTCTGAATCTACCTTATTTATTGTAAATGTAAATCCACTCATTAAAGGTTTTTGGTCTGGATTGGTTTCATCAAGGGATTCGTATAATATACCAACATTAAAAGAATTTCCTGATTTATTTTTAAATTGAAGGTCTTCAACTTGTATAAAACGATATATTTTGTTCTGAATCAGTTCCCAGCCTTTTTCTGCATTTTTTTCAGAAGAAAATGTTGAGAAAAACTGGTCTTTATTTTTTTCATTTATTGCTTTTAAATTATTGTTAATTAGTGTCATAATTTTTTGTTCTGGAGATTGATCAATATAATGACTTTCAGGAATGAATATTCCAGGTTCAAATGTAAACTGTGGCAATTGTTCTAACTCATTCAAATATGTAAAAAAGTCAAATAGTGGTAATGTTTTTTCTGGTGTTTTGATTTTTGAATCAGAGTTGAGATTGCTAATCATTTGATGATGAATAGTTAGTGCCTGATCCATCAAATTCAATTTTAAATCTTGGTCCGTAATCTCACCGTTTGCATTCATCACAAAAGTGATTACACTTGATTGGGTTTCCTCGGAATCAGTATTTTCTAGAGAAAGATAGGAATTTAAAGTTGCTTCAAGATTTGTATGTATATCATTTGGAATGATTTCTTTCATTTCGGCTATTAAAAATTCTTTTACAACTAACATTAAATTTTGTTGAGATACTTCTATTTCAATAATTTTTTGTTCTTCAAGTTCTTCCTTTGATTCAACACTTTTATCCTTAAACATTTTCGCATCTGTTATTTTTACTAATTCCAATAAAAATTGTGTATACATCGACTGTTCATAATTTAAGTCTGTATTTTTTAGTAACTCATTTTTATCTGCTTCAAAAAATTCATTTTCAGGATTAATAGATGGTATACTAAAAAATAATTTGTCATTTGTAATAATAATAGGTACATTTAAAGAAGACTGATTTGATTCAAATAATGCGCTTATTTCAATAGAGTCATCTACAATTTTACCATCCCAACTAAGTTGTCCATTTTGTGAAAAACTTTGTAGTAAGCTGTAAAATGGATTGGATTCATTTGAAGGCAATTGCAAATGAAGCTTTGTGTTACCACTAAATGTAACGTTAGAGAAATTGCTCTCCTGCTTCAAGGAGGTTTCTACTTCGTTTTTTAATGCTTCATTTTGTGAGGTGCAGCCTGATATGAATAGAATGAATAAAATAAAAGTGCTAAAAAGAGTTAAAAATAAAATATTTTGACGATTTTTTCTCATATAATATTATTCTCCTTCTTTATGTAATGAATCCATTGTATGAATAGTTTCTATTATAACATAAGACTGACTTAGAAGGGATAAAACAAACAGATGATTTTAATTTTTAAATCTTATTAAGGGAGTATATTTTATGACTAATTTGGGTTGTTTACCTTTAGTTGAAATCATTAAAAAAAAAATAAATAACAGTGAAATGAAAGCTATTACATTTTATGATTATATGTCTTTATGTTTATACCATGAACAGTATGGCTACTATGTTAGGAACCAGACCAAAATTGGTAAAGAAGGTGACTTTTATACAAGTTCTTCAGTTGGGACAATCATGGGAGAAATGCTTGCTAGTTACATTTCCAATCAAACCCAAACAAAAGACGAGCACAATATTACATTAGTTGAATGGGGAGGCGGAACTGGCAGATTAGCCAAACAAGTATTAGATGATTTACAAGATAATCACTTTGAACTATATGAGCGTATAAAATTTATTTCTATAGAAGAAAGTGATTATCACAAACAAATTCAATCAAATTCTTTAATAGAACATCTGGGGAAAGTACATTTTGTCACAGGTGAAGAGTGGTTAAGTGAGAAGCATACTGAAAATGTAATTCTATTCAGCAATGAACTTTTGGATGCATTTCCAGTTCATCGCTTGATTTATGATCACGAGAAATATTATGAAGTATTTGTTGGTTGGGACGAGCAATCTCAACAATTTATTGAAAAATACTTAGAATGTACAGATCCACTTTTACTAGCTTATATAGAAAATCAAAATTTACAACTGAACCAAGGGCAAAAATTTGAAATTAACTTAGCTGCAACGGAGTGGTTGAGAAAGTTGATGAATAGTATAACTTCAGCAACGATTATTACCATTGATTATGGAGATTTAAAAGATGAGATATATGCAGCGTACCGAATGGAAGGTACACTAATGTGTTATTTTAAACATCAAGCTTCACAGCAGCCCTTTCATCATATTGGAGAACAGGATATTACTTCACACGTTAATTTTTCTGCTTGTATCTTAGTAGGTAAAGATATGGGATTTAGTCATAGTTACATGACACAGAAAGAATTTTTATTTCAATCAGGGATTTTAAATAAATTACAGCAGCATAACATCACTGACCCTTTTCACCCTATTGTAAAAAAAAATAGAACGATAAGGCAATTGTTATTAAGTGATCAAATGAGTGAATTATTTAAAGTATTAATTCAAAAAAAAGATGTGTAGAAGCAAAAAGGGATAGCTAGAAGCTATCCCTAATCTATAATTACTTTTAATAAAGACACACGAGATTAATAAAGGGGCATTTTAAAGAAAGACCAATAAGTTATTCCGATACCTGCTACTAATAAATATCCCCAAAAGATCAATATGTATGCTTTTTCAGATAAATTCATATATCCTAATAAAACAAATACAGCTGTTTGAGCAAATGATATTAAAGCTAACTCAACCATATGACCAGCTAATGCCATTAAACCAATTGCTAAAGTCCAAAAACCCATGACACGATACATTCTTGGCATACATCATCCCCCTTTCCGTTTGCAAACTCACTCCAATATATCATAAATTATAAGGTTTTTAAACCTCCATGTAAACTACACAAAATTGACGAAAATAGTAACAATCTTTGAATTTAAAACAATAAGTACTTTTTTAAGCTTATGCCAACTCATTTTTTAATTTTTTGGATATACTTTTGAACAACCTCTATTAGATGATTATAGTTTGACCAGATATCAAAAAAATATGTATGAGGTTGAAAAAAATTGGTAATACCAAATAGTATCAAACAAATAGATTCTATGAACTCTATTATAGGCATAAAGATAAAGTAAGGAAACTTTGCCAAACACATTGAAATCACGATTAGGAGGTTTAACATGACAGCAGTAAGACAAGATGCTTGGACTCCGGATGATGATTTGATTTTAGCTGAAATCACGTTACGTCACATTCGAGAGGGAAGTACACAGTTATCAGCATTTGAAGAGGTAGGACAGAGAATTGGAAGAACAGCGGCAGCTTGTGGATTTAGATGGAATAGTTGTGTCAGAAAAAAATATGAGGCTGCAATCCAAATTGCAAAAGGACAAAGACAAAAAAGAAATCAAACTAAAAAAGAAGTAAGTCCATCACCTTTATTGATTGAAAATCATGATCCATTACCATCAAAAGGAGAAATGCCTAATTTAGAGCAGGCTATTTCAATCGAATCCGTCATTCGTTTTTTACGTCAATGGAAAACAACTTATCAAGAATTAACACAACAAATTAAATTCTTAGAAAAAGAATTGAAGAAAAAAGATGATATACTTTTAGAAATTACATCTGAAAATGAACAAATTAAAAGAGAAGTAAATGAAGTACAGTCGGATTATAGAACAGTAAATGATGATTACAAAGCGCTGATTCAAATTATGGATAGAGCTCGTAAAATGGCATTTTTAGCTGCTGAAGAAGAAGATACTTCAAAACCAAAGTTTAAAATGGATGCAAATGGAAATCTTGAAAGAATTGATTAATGTGTCGTTCAACTCGTTATTGAACAGTCTTTTTAAAAAACAATCTAAATGGTATATTTAATGAGTAGTTACATTTGGAGAAGGTGACAAGATGAAGTTCTGTATTGTCGGTGGCGGCTCATTAGGTCTATTATTAACAGCAAAGTACACTCTAGCTAATATACCAGTAGTATTAATCACTAGAACGAAAGAACAGGCCAAAATCATAAGAAAATATGGGCTGCAGCTCACTGAGGAAATAAGCGAGCATGCAGCCAATTTTGCATGTTATTCTATGAGTGAAATAAATGAAAATGATGTGGAGTTGGATTTAGATTGGATATTTCTAATGGTAAAACAACATCATATCAATCTATCATTAGGCCAAGACATTTCAATGTTAATGAATGAACATACAAAATTGCTTTGTTTTCAAAATGGAATAGGTCATGAAGAGAAATTATCATCATGGATCCCAAGTGATAAAATCTATCTTGCAATCACTACTGAAGCAGCTAAAAAAAATGCTGCTCATAAGGTAGAACATACAGGTAAAGGTATGATTTGGATAGGACAAGAATCTCAGAATTCTGAGTGCTATGATAAAAGCGAAAAAAATTTGATAAAATCGTTAAATGATGCAGGATTTAAAGCACAAATGACGAACAATATGAGTAGCATAATTTGGAATAAGCTATTAATTAATGCCGTTATCAATCCGCTAACAGCCATATTAAAAGTTTCCAATGGAAAATTACTTACATCTGAAAATTGGATGATACTTATGAAAAATTTATTAGAAGAAGGTCAATTAGTTGCAAATGCAGCAGGTGTAACAATTAAAGAACAATTATGGGATCAACTCATAGAGGTTTGTCAAAAAACATCAAACAATTCATCATCCATGTTGCAAGATGTTCTTGAAGGAAGGGAAACGGAAATTGATAGGATTAACGGCAGTTTGATTCGTGTAGCTTCTGAATACAAAATTGATGTACCAAACCATCAAGTAGTTTTCAATTTGGTAAAAGGATTGACCAAATAAAGTCAGTTTGGATATACAAATTCATGAAGTAATAATCTCCTAAGTAAATACCGGAGTTAAATATATGATGAAATTGCAGGTGGATTTTATGGGGTTTGTGATAGATACTGTATCAACAATCTATGCTATTTTTGCAATATTACCATTTATATCATTTGGGTTATTTTGGATCATATTGTTTTTTAAGTATGAAAATAAAAAAAAGGTAACAAACTTGGCTATGGATTTCACAACACCATTTTTAATAGGTGCGGTAGCTGTGATGTATGACATTATTTTTCAAAGCTCAAGCTTTGGAGGGATTTGGATCATCGTATTGATTTTCTTAATTTTTGGAGGTTTAATCGGTAATTTACAAAATAGGTTAAAAGGAAAGGTACATATTAAAAAATTGTTCAGAGTTATTTGGAGATTAGGGTTTTTAATATTAAGTACATCTTACATTTTATTTTTATTTATTGGTGTTGGAATATATTTTGCTAACTCATAACATTAATTTTTTTTAATTACACAAGTAAAAGTTTTACACAAGAAATTGATATACATAAAAAAGTAAAACCAAGTAAAAGGAGGAGGAAACCCCCTCCCCTTTTACTTCTCTTCTAAGTTCATAACTATTATATTCTTAATCATAAGGTTTTGATTTAGTGGCACCATTTAAAAAAAGAAGGAGGGAGGTCTCCTTCTTTTAAAAGATTTTTTACTTTTGTTTATTCTACAAGCAAGTGATAATCAATCTGTAAATTTTCCCATGTATAAACTGAAATTTCATAAAGTGTTCCAGGACTAAGGTTCATTGTTCTTTCATGGACATTGCCATTTTGGGAAGCCCAGTCTACCCTTACCCCAGTATTAGCTTCGTACAATACCCAGGTGATTGCATCAGTAGCGCTTGAAGCTGTTAATGTAATCGTGGTTGTGCCGTCACCTTCAGCGGTAAAGTAATAATATACACCAGTGTTTGTACTGTCCAAAGTTCCATTTTCATCAAGGATAACATCAGGAGGTGTTGTATCTCCTACAGTAATTATACTTGCAGTAGTATCTGTATCTCCTTGATCATCCGTAACAGTTAATCTCACAGTATATGTTCCTGTCGCTGTATAGGAGTATGCAGGATTTGCTTCTGTACTTGAATTGCCATCTCCAAAGTTCCAATCATAAGATACCACAATACCGTCTGGGTCATTAGAACCATCGCTCGAGAAATTAACCGTTTCGTTTACAAGAACATTAGTTGGAAAATTCATTTGTGCAATTGGTAGTTCGTTTGTTGGAGTTGTCGAACTTTCACTAGTAACTATCAGGCTATAAGGAATGGTAGCTGTATCTCGAGTAGATACACTAACTCTATACTCTGTTCCAGGTGTTAAATCATGTGTTCCCTCGAAAACATTTCCATTTTGGACGCCTCTTGCAACTCTTGTTGAAGTACTGATATCAGTTAATGTCCAATTAATTTGGTCATTTGCACTAGGAGCGGTTAAAGTAATTGTAGTGGTACCACTTCCTTGAGCAGTAAACACATAACTATCTCTAGTATTTTGATTATCTAGTGTTCCACTAACATCTAAAATAATTTCAGTTTGAGGTTCACCAACATCGTTTACAGTAATTGTAACTCTATCCGTATTCGTAGCTCCCTGATCATCTGTAACAGTTAAAGAAACGTTGTAAGTGCCAGCAGTTGAGAAGGTGTGTGTTGGATTTGTTAATGAGCTTGTCATCCCATCATCGAAGTTCCACTCATAAGATACAATTGTTCCATCACTATCAGATGAACCATCACTATTGAATGATACCGATTGATCTACATCAACTGTTGTAGGAGTAGCAGTTGCATTCGCTACAGGTGGAATATTATCAGGAGGTGTACCTTCCCCAGTATACAAACCATGGAAAACAACATCAAACTGATAGTCTCCACCTACAGTTCGGTGATTTACGAAGTATGCTGTAACTGTACTGTAACCGCTCCAAAGGTTGCTGTTTTCTAAGTCAATTAAAGCATTGTTGATGATTGTGTTCATATCATTAACATCATCTGCTTGTCCATTAGTGCCGTTACCACGATAAGTGCCTGTTAATGTGAATGTGTCAAAAAATCTTGATGTATCATCTGTAGTAATATTCACACCTGATAAGTTAATTTCATTTGCAATATCATTTTGAATCGTTTCTAAGGATCGTTCTACGTGGTCCTCTAAATAGTCATCTGGTACGAGTACTGTTCTATACTCTCCTCGTTGATAAGCATCAAGTATGTCATCCAAATGATTTTGAAAATCTCTATTAAATGTGGTGTTATTAGAAAGACTATCGACATAATCTAAGAAGTTTTGCAATCTTGTATTTTCATTCACATTTGCAGTGATGATATCTATCAAATCGTTTAATACATATAGATATTCTCCATTGTTAAATTTAGTTAAAAAGTCGAAAAACGCGTAATAGTAATCATAATAATCAAAAAAGTCTGCTACTTCGAAATCAGGATGAAGGATTTCATCTACAGTGAAAAATCTGCCTAATGGTGGGTTTTCAATCTCTGCAAACTGTGTTTCTCGACCCTCAACAGCTATTCTAGTTGATCCAGCTAAATGCTCTGCTATACCTTCACTGAACCATGTAAAATAATCATTATCGTAGTCTGTTAATGGGGTTTCACCATTTAGTCCAGGCACAAGGTACTTACCAGCTAAATAATGTGTGAACTCATGTCTGAATAGTTCTTCAAACTCTAAAGCACTATCTGTTGGGACAACTCTATCATATGAGTTAAATCTGCCAGCAAAATCATAGTAAATACCACCAGAGCCAACTCTTGAATTATAACCATCCGTTGAGTGTGTAAAGAACCAATTCGCTTGATATTCATGCCTGTTATTAAAGACTACTGCTGTTAATGTATCATCTGGATTACCAGATCCATCAACTGCTGAAAATGTGCCAGCTAAACGGAAGAACTGAGACTGCACTTCTTTTATTGCCCAATAACTTCTTTGAATTTTTTCTTGTGAAATATCACCACCAGCGATAATTGTGATTTCCCCATTATCAAAAACATATTCCTCAGGAAGGAATCGGTCCATATAATCAGGTGTAGGATCAGAAACTCTGTTACCATAAACATCTTGACCATACACATCATGAAGGAAGTATTCTAAATAATACCGTTTCCAAGTCCATTGACTTTGAGCGTTGCGAGCGTCTGTAAGGGTTTGATGACCATAGTTATTATCTTGGTGATTCCCAAACAACCAGTTAACATCTTCTAAATACCAAAGTAAAGTTCTAGTTAAATAAGCGAATTGCCAGTGATCGTTAGTATTAAACAAATAACTAGATATTTGTTCTAACATATAGTCCATAGCACTGCTCTCACCAGGTTCAAAATAAGAGACAGCTTGATTTATTCCATCGATTAAATCAAGAAATAATTCTTGACTGTCTTTCAATAATGCTTCTTCATCAGAATATATCACAGCAATATCGGTATAGTAATCAACATTATTCATGTAGTCTCTAAATATATCCCCTAAATCATAAAGAAAATTTGTAGTAGGGTTAGCGTACTCAGTTGAGTATCTTATTTCCGTAATTAACCTATGATCCCCTTCTGATTCACCAAGTTTTACGTTTGTATTATTTAAGACTGCAGATAATAAGCCAGCCATATCAGTTGCGTAGTCTAAATCTAAAATATAATCTAATGAGCGATCATTTGACGCATAAGCTGTGCCGAATCCTTGACTGTAAACGTCTAATAAGGCAACTAGGCCAGCATCGTTAGATGATCTCCAAGCATAAGATTGATCTATAATTGCATCACGTAATGCTTGATGACGATTTGAATCAGAATAAAAACTAACAGCATCAGCACCAGCTGCTCTAAAATCAGTAATATCTTCATCTGTGTTTTGAATATCATTAATGATAAAATCGATCAACTGTGCATTACTCATTCTTTCTAGGTCAGAAAAAGTTGTTATCGCTGAAATTTTAACAACTTTTTTTTCTTCTGCAGCAAAACTGTTTACTCCAGGGATGAATAAACATAATATTAAAATTAGAATCGTTGTTTTACTCAAATGTTTTTTTAATAATTTCATAAAATACCTCCGAATTTTAAATTTTGTCATCATATCTTCTCAAAAAAGTAAACGCTTACATATAATGTTAGTTATATCATTTTGTGAAAGAGATTATTGAGGTATAGTTAATTTATGACTAATTCTATATAATTAGTTGGTTTTATTTAGGAATTAAAGTAATAAGCTAACAGGTATTTGATTTGAATATCAGTTATTAGTAGGTAAGTGGTTTGGTTATAACAAAATATATTGGATCAAAGTTAGAAATGAGTTTTTAATATTACAATGTTTAAAGGATATAAATACATTAATATAGAAGGTACGCATAGATAATCATAAATTAGAGGATGAATAAAAGGAATTAATCATTTATAAAAACAATACGCCATTAATCAACTTTTCACTTTATTTTCACCTACTTTCTCTTTATTAAATGTCTAAAAATCTAATGGTATGACCTTATTATAAATTTGAGTGAATATTTTTGCAATACATAATTTTATTTTTTAATTAGTGAGTATTTACTAGTATATTACTTTTTTATTTTTTTTACTTGAAGACATTTAATAATACGTGTAAAATCAAAGTTGGTTTTAAACAACATTTTAAAATATTGGAGGTCAGTTCATGAAAACTGAACCCTTTTACATAGAAGCTAACCAAGCAATAGCAAATGATTATTTGAATCACTATGGTCGTGTGACTGATCTGTATGATTTTAATCACTTGGATAAAAATTCTATATCAGATCGTTTGAATTGGTTAGAAACTAATTCTCATTTAAAAGCAGATCGAAGCGATCTCTCAAAGTGTTTAAAAAATTTCAATCAAAAAATAGGGAATACGGAATTAGCGCTTCAAAATATTGAAGCATTAAATGAGAAGGAGACACTTGTTGTTGTAGGTGGTCAGCAAGCTGGATTGTTTTCTGGTCCTTTGCTTACTATTTACAAAATCATCACAATTATTAAACAAGCTCGAGAAGCATCCAAACAACTAAAAAGAAAGGTTGTGCCTGTTTTTTGGATCGCTGGAGAAGACCATGATTTTGATGAGGTAAATCACATTCAATATTTATCTTCTAACTTACAAATAAAAAAAATAAAAGTCCAATCTACAGAAGAAGACTTTAAGTCAACAATTAGTGAATTAAAAATACAATTTGATGAATGGAAGCAAGTATTAAATGAAATTAGTGAAGATTTAATTGCAACAGAGTTTAAAGCTGTGATTTTAGATCGATTAAATTCTATAGTGGAACATTCAAATACTCTAGTTGAAGTATTTGCTAGAATGATGGTTTGGTTATTTGGTAAATCAGGATTAATTTTACTTGATTCAAATGATGATCAATTACGTCAATTAGAAGTCCCCATGTTTATAAACTTAATTAAACAAAATCAAGATCTTAATGAAACTTTAATTCTTGGGAAAAAGCATGTTGAATCACTTGGATATAAATCTGAGGTTGAAATTAGTGACAATCAATCTAATTTGTTTTATATCCACAAAAGTGAACGGTTATTATTGAATAGAACTGATCAAGGTGTATATACGGATAAGCAAAAAAAAATATCGTATAATGGAGATGAGTTAATTGAATTATTAAGTTCATACCCACAACGTTTTAGTAACAACGTTTTTACACGACCAATTATGCAAGAATATTTATTTCCAGTATGGAGTACGGTACTTGGACCAAGTGAAATTGCTTACTGGGGATTATTAAAGGAAACCTTTCATTTATTTGATATGAAGCTGCCAATCATACAACCTCGTTTAGAATATACAATTCTAGAAAGTACGGTTCAAAAGCATATGAAAAAGTATAAGCTTTCCTTGGAGGATGTTGTTAGTCGTTTTGAAGATAAAAAGAAAAGTTGGTTAATAGAGCAGGATGATTTAAATATTGAACAACAATTTTCAGAAGTGAAAAAGAGCTTTGAGGATCTTTATGCACCCGTTTTGTCTATGGTAGAAAATATCAACCCAGGAATGTTAAAGCTTGGTCTTACCAATAAACAAAAAATTATACAACAAATTAGTTTTTTAGAAAAACGCTCTTTAAATGCTTTTCAATCACAACATGAATCTTCTATTCGTCAATTAGACCGAATACAATTATCCATTAAACCATTAGAAAAACCACAGGAAAGAGTATATAATATTATTACCTATTTAAATAAATACGGGTTTGATTGGATTCAGCAATTAATAGATGAACCAACAGATCATAAAAATTTACATTCAATTATTTATTTACCATAATGATAAAGGGAGGAAATTATATTGAATACAGTAGAAAAAAGTGTGATTACAGATATAACATTAGCACCACAAGGCCATTTAAAAATTGACTGGGTAAAGGCTCATATGCCAGTACTTAATCGTATTCGAGAACAATTTGAAACGGAACAACCGTTTAAGGGATTGAAAGTAGCTATTTCTCTGCATCTAGAGGCAAAAACAGCCTATTTGGCAAAAGTAGTTAAGGCAGGAGGTGCTGAGGTTACCATTACAGGAAGTAATCCTTTGTCTACGCAAGATGATGTATGCGCAGCATTAGTTGAAGATGGTATCACAGTATTTGCAAAATATAATCCTGATCCTGTTGAATACAAACAATTAATGGTTAAAACTTTAGAAACCAAACCTGATCTAATTATTGATGATGGTGGAGATTTAGTTTCAATTCTTCACTCTGAAAGACAGGATTTATTAGATAATGTTAGAGGTGGCGCAGAAGAAACAACAACTGGAATTTTAAGATTAAAAGCAATGGAAAAAGAAGGTGAATTAAAGTTCCCAGTTGTTGCAGTTAATGATGCTTTTTGTAAATATTTGTTTGATAATCGTTACGGAACAGGTCAATCCGTATGGGACGGTATAAATCGAACAACTAATCTTGTTGTTGCAGGTAAAACAGTTGTTGTTGTAGGGTATGGATGGTGTGGACGAGGGGTTGCAATGAGAGCTAAAGGACTTGGAGCTAATGTAGTGGTTACAGAAATAGACGCAATAAAAGCAGTTGAAGCTTATATGGACGGTTTTGAAGTAATGTCAATGGACGATGCCGCAAAAGTAGGTGATTTTTTTGTAACTGTTACAGGGAATAAAGATGTAATTCGAGGACAACATTACAAAGTAATGAAGGATGGGGCGATTCTTTCAAACGCTGGTCATTTTGACATAGAAGTTAATAAACCTGAATTAACAGAACAATCTTCTTCTGTAAGAACAGTTCGAAATAATATAGAAGAATACCAATTAAAAGATGGACGCAAAATTTATTTGCTTGCTGAGGGTAGGTTAGTTAACCTTGCTGCTGGTGATGGACATCCTGCTGAGATTATGGATATGACTTTTGCACTTCAAGCGATGTCTCTAAAATATGTAAATGAACAATACAAAGACATTGGCAATAAAGTAGAAAGTGTACCTTACGAATTAGATGAACAAGTAGCTAGAATTAAGTTGGAATCATTGGGCATTCATATTGATACATTATCTGATGAGCAAAAAAGTTATTTGGAAAGCTGGTCAGCACACTAAAAATAACCAAATATCATCGGAAAATAGAATTAAATTAAAAAAAATCCTGTGAAAAGCAGGATTTTTTTTAATTTTTGTAGAAAATAGCTAGTCATAGTGGTAGAAAGTGGTGTAAAGTGGTACATAAGGGTGAGAGAGGGGTAGATTCGTATGTTTATGGGTGAATATCAACATAACATAGATGAAAAAGGTAGAGTCATTGTACCTTCAAAATTTCGTGACTCACTTGGATCAACCTTTATCATGACCCGTGGATTAGACCAATGTTTATTTATCTACCCATCTGAAGAATGGGGGGTTTTAGAAAAAAAACTAAAAGCACTACCACTTATGAAATCTGATGCAAGAGCATTTACTCGATTTTTCTTTTCTGGAGCAACAGAATGTGAGTTAGACAAACAGGGAAGGGTAAATATACCGAATAACTTAAAATCTCATGCGAAATTAGAAAAGGAATCGATCTTCATTGGAGTATCTAATCGAATTGAAATTTGGAATAAAGATGTTTGGGAAGGGTATTTCAATCAATCTGAAAGTTCTTTTAATGAAATTGCTGAAAAATTAGTTGACCTAGATTTCAATATGTAGAAATTATCATCTTTGGAGGGATCGTAAGTTGTTTCATCACATCACTGTATTAAAAAAAGAGGCTGTAGAGGCATTAAATATTCATCCTGATGGAGTATATGTAGATTGTACGTTAGGAGGAGCCGGACATAGTTCATTGATAGCTTCCAAATTGAGTTCAAAAGGTTTATTAATCGCATTTGATCAAGATGACTCAGCAATACAACATGCAAAGAAAAAACTCGCTCCTTATTTGGATAGAGTCATTTTCATTAAGAGTAATTTTCGTAATTTGAAAGAAGCATTGAGTGAACTAGATATTCCAAAAAAAGAAGACATCCCTCAAGTAAATGGTATTTTATTTGATCTAGGTGTGTCTTCACCTCAATTAGATGAAGCAGAACGTGGATTTAGCTATAATCATGAAGCTGAATTAGATATGAGGATGGATCAAACCAGTCCCTTGACAGCTTTTGAAGTTGTAAATGAGTGGTCTGAACAACAGTTGATTCAAATCCTGTTTGAATATGGTGAGGAGAAATTCTCTAAAAGAATAGCAAAAAAAATTGTACAAGCAAGAATGGATAGTCCTATTCATTCAACCAAACAACTTGCTGAAATTATTAAAGAGGCCATACCTGCAGCAACTAGAAGAGTAGGTCCTCACCCAGCAAAAAGAAGCTTCCAAGCTATACGTATTGCTGTAAATGATGAGTTAGGTGCTTTTGAAACAGCACTTCATCAAACGATTAAGTGCTTGGCTCCAGAAGGAAGGGCTTCAGTGATTACATTTCATTCATTAGAAGATCGAATGTGTAAAAAAATATTTTCACATTATATACCTAAGTGTACATGCCCACCAGATTTTCCAATTTGTGTTTGTGAAAATAAAGCAACGATAAAATTAATTTACAAGAAACCAATGGTACCGAGTGAGGAAGAGTTAGAACTAAATCCAAGAGCTAGGTCTGCAAAATTGAGAGTAGCCGAAAAATTATAGTTTTTTTATGAAAAAGGAGAGATTTTAATGGCCTTTCGAGTTCAGGGGAATTTAGCTATGAAAGAAAATGTAAATAGAAATGTTTACAGGAAGAAGACACAAACTATAGTGAATCGGAAGAAGGCGATTTCAGCACCTGAAAAGCTGCTTTATTTAGTTTCCATTATCATGTGTGTTGTTATTGCAGGGTTTGTTATATTTAAAAATGCACAAATTTATGAAACGAATACAAAAATGCAGCAAATCTCTATTGAGATACAGCAGTTAGAAAAGGAAAATAAAAATTTAAAACTTGAAGTAAGAAAAATGGAAGATCCTAAAAGATTAATTGAATATGCTGAATCATTAAACTTTGTTTTAACAGATGAAGCAAATGTATTGCAAATTTCCCCTACTACAAACCATTCAGAAACAACAGAAGATATCGCATATATAGATTAATGGAGTTGAAAATTATGAATAAAAAATCCAAAGTTCGCTCCTTACTTTTTGGTGGGGTATTTACCCTTCTTTTTTTTGGACTCATTTATCAAGTCTATTCTCTTCAAATTGTACAATCACCTACCTTATTACAAATGGCACAGGATGCTTGGGAAAAAAATCAAGAAATTCCTGCTCAAAGAGGTTTTATTTATGATAGAAACGGAGAAGTGTTAGCGCAAGATGCAGAAGCATATACAGTAGCTGTAAGTCCCCGTACTATAAATGAAAATGACATCGTTTTTGAAGTTATGGATGCTTTAACTCCTTTGTTGAACATGGAAGGTGTCATTAAACAGGAAAAATTACATAGCATCGTTACAAAACAGAAACAAGATGGAACCTTTTATGGTCAAAGAGAGATTCGCAACGAAGGTTGGAAAATTGATACTACAACTGCGGATCAAATCAGGACGGCCATTGATGAAAAGGAATTAACAGGGATTCATTTAATTCCTGAAGTTAAACGTACCTATCCCGCGAATGATCTTGCTTCCCATGTATTAGGTTATGTTAGGAAAGATGGGGAAGTTCGACTAGGTCTAGAAGCCTATTTTGAAGATGTATTAAATGGGACACCAGGTTACCGCAGTTATCAGAGTGATTCTAAATATTACGAAATTCCAGACAGTAAGGTGACGTATACACCTCCAGAAAATGGGAAGTCTTTAAAACTCACGATTGACGAAAACATACAATTATTTGTTGAGCAAGCGATTGAAACGGCTTATGAACAATATAAACCAAAAAGTATAACTGCAATCGCAGTTGATCCACATACAATGGAAATTTTAGGTATGGCAAACTTGCCAAATTACAACCCTAATGAATATTGGGATTTTGAATCAGAAGAAGATTTTAAAAATCATGCTGTAGTTTCTCAATATGAACCAGGGTCAACCTTTAAAATTGTGACATTAGCAGCAGCTGTAGAAGAAGATTTGTTTGATCCAGATGCAACGTTTCAATCTGGTTCTATCCAAGTGCCAGGTGGGAGGTTGAAAGATCATAATAATGGTGCTGGTTGGGGAGTTATTTCCTATTTAGAAGGTTTGAAGCGTTCTAGTAATGTTGCCTTTGTAAAACTTGGATACGAGCAATTAGGTAAAGACAAGCTAGAACAATATATGAATGATTTTGGTTTTGGTCAACCTACGAGAGTTGAGCTACCAGGTGAAGCTTCCGGGAAAATTAGGCTTAAATGGGATTCTGAAGTAGCAACTGCGACGTATGGGCAAGGGATTACAGTAACGACAATACAACAGATTGCAGCAATATCAGCAATCGCAAATGGTGGGAAGTTGTTAAAACCGCAAATCGTAAAAGAAATTATTGATACTGATACAGGTGAAATCATTGAAAGCTTTTCACCTGAAGTGGTACGTCAGGTAATATCTGAAGAAACGGCTAAAGAAGTAGGTTTGTATTTAGAACAAGTAATTTCAGATCAATCAATTGGAACAGGAAGATTAGCTTATATGGACGGTTACCGAGCAGCAGGTAAAACAGGAACAGCCAATGTGGTGATTGATGGTAAATATGCCAATGATGTATGGCTAAACTCTTTTATTGGTTTTGCTCCAGTGGAAGATCCCAAGATAGCATTGATTGTTGTGGCTGATCAGCCAGATATTGGTGGAAATTACAAGTTAGGTAGTTCGGTTGTAGCTCCTGTTTTTAAAGAAATCATGTTGAATAGTTTAAGGTATTTAGGTGTTGCAACAAAATCAGATGATGGATTTTCTCAGGAAGAAATAATGATAGAAACACCAAATGTTAAAAACCTAACCCTTTTGGCTGCCAAAAATGAATTTGAAAAAAATGGACTTACTTATGAAGTGTTAGGGAATGGTACTCAAGTACTTGAGCAATTTCCTACAGCTGGTTCAGAAGTAGTTTTGGGTCAAAGTGGTTATCTACTAACTGAATCCCCAGAAAAAATACCTGTACCTGATTTAACTAACAAATCTTTGCGAGATGTTTTACAAATTTGTTTACTATTAGAAGTTGAATGTCAAGTGAATGGATCAGCTTATGTTATTGATCAGGAAGTGAAATTTGAAGGAAACAAGAGGATTGTTATATTAGAGTTACAAACTTTAGAGCAACAAAAGCAAGCAAACCTTGAACAATCAGAAGAAAACGATCAAGAAAATAATGATCCTTCAGATCAAATAACGGATGATAGCTAATTGGTTTTTATTGGGATTCTTAAGTGCTTTTCACTTTTTAAGTGTATAAGCTTGTTCTAACCCTAATCCTTATTGAATATCCATGATATCAAATAGAATCAACGATTGGGATAAGGGGGAGACCATGAAAATCTCTAACGTTATATTAAGAAAAAGAATTTTTTTTGCTCTGTTGTTTGGAGTGATAGGTTTTATAAGTTTGTGGATTAGGTTAGGGTATGTACAATTATGGACCGGGACTGAACTTTCTCAGAAAGCTGAAGATACTTGGAGAAGAAACATTCCTTTTGAAGCCAAAAGGGGTGAAATTGTAGATCGTAATGGGGAGCAATTAGCGTATAATATTACTTCCCCATCTGTATTGGCTATTCCGGTTCAAATTGATGATGCTAAGTCCACTGCGAAACAACTGGCAAACATTTTGCAAATATCTGAAGAAAAAGTATACGATTTAATAACAAAAAAAGAATTAATTGTGAGAATTCAACCTGGAGGACGGAAAATACCAGTTGAAAAGGCACAGGAAATAAGAAATTTAAATTTACCAGGAATTGTGATTGCAGAAGATAACGAAAGATATTATCCTTACGATAATCTAGCATCACATGTTTTAGGGTTCACAGGTATTGATAATCAGGGACTTACAGGGATTGAATTAACTTATGATAAGTATTTAACAGGAACAAAAGGGAATATATCCTTTTTATCCGATGCAAGAGGCGATTTAATGCCTAACGCTTCTGAACAATATACAGCCCCTAAAGATGGACTTACTTTACAATTAACGTTGGATAAAAATATTCAAATGATTGTAGAACGTGAACTAGATCAAGCGATGACAAAGTATCAACCAGATAGTGCATTAGCCATTGTGATGGATCCTAATTCAGGGGAAATACTGGCAATGTCTACAAAACCGGATTATGAGCCGGGGAATTATGCTGAATATGAATCTAGTATTTATAATCGAAATTTACCTATTTGGAAAACATATGAGCCAGGTTCTACTTTCAAAATCATTACATTAGCTGCTGCATTAGAGGAAAATAAAGTGAATCTAAAGCAGGATACTTTCCATGATCCTGGAGCTATAGAAGTTGCAGGTGTCCGTTTACGTTGCTGGAGACATGGAGGGCATGGCAGCCAAACTTTTTTAGAAGGAGTAGAGAACTCTTGTAACCCAGCTTTTGTCATATTAGGTCAACGTTTAGGAAAGGAAACATTATATGATTATATTAAGGATTTCGGATTTGGAACTAAGACCGGCATTGATCTTGGAGGGGAAGAAAACGGGATCCTATTTAATTTAGATCGAGTAGGACCAGTTGAACTAGCAACAACTGCATTTGGTCAGGGGGTTTCGGTTACACCGATTCAGCAAGTTACAGCTGTATCCGCAGCCATAAACGGAGGAACATTATATACACCTCAGGTTGCAGGGAAATGGATTCATCCTGAAACAGGAGAAGTAGTAAAAGAAATTGAACCCGATGCAGTAAGAACGGTCATTTCTGAAGAAACATCCAAACAGGTTCGCGAAGCATTGGAAAGTGTAGTAGCTAATGGAACAGGTAGGAACGCATATATTGATGGATATCGTGTAGGTGGAAAAACAGGTACAGCTCAGAAAGTCATAAACGGAAGGTATTCTCCTAATGAACATATTGTTTCTTTTATTGGTTTTGCTCCAGCGGATGATCCCCAAGTTGTTATTTATGTTGCAGTGGATAACCCAAAAGGTATACAATTTGGGGGAGTAGTTGCTGCTCCAATCGTTAAAAATATGATGGAAGACACGTTGCGGTACATGAAAGTAGAGCCTAGAGAGGATCAAATTGTGAAAGAATATAAATACGGTGATATTAAATATAAAGAAGTACCCAATCTGGTGGGTATGACTACAACTGAAATCATACAAAGTTTAAATCCTAACTTTCAGCTTGCAAAATCAGGGGAAGGTAATGTGGTTGTAAGTCAAGCCCCTAAGGCTGGAGAAAGAGTTGAAGTAGGCTCAACAATTCGTGTCTATTTATCAAATGAAAACAAATAATGTGCTTAACGCTACTGTATTATCCATACTTTAGTTTTGGGGGGGTTTTGCCATGTTGCTCAAAGAATTCGCCTCATTATTAAAACATTCTAATCTTTATGGAGATCCAGATACAGTTATTACAGGCATTAAAACAGATTCTAGAAAGGTGAAGTCAGGGGATTTATTTATTTGTATTGTTGGACACCATGTAGATGGTCATCAATTTACTGAACAAGCTGTTAAAAATGGTGCCGTCGCCTTAGTCATACAACAGGATGTAGAATGGAATGTTCCTAAAATACGTGTAAAAGATAGCAGATATGCGATGGCTGTATTTTCTTCTGCATTTTATCAATATCCAAGTCATAAACTGAAACTTATCGGAGTGACAGGTACAAATGGAAAAACAACTACAACCTATTTAATAGAAAAAGTACTAAGAGACCAATCTCATAGAACAGGTTTAATGGGCACGATTCAAATGAAAATTGATGATCAATCATATAACGTTGAGAATACAACACTTGAAGCATTAGAGCTACAAAGAAGTTTGGATTTGATGCAAAAAAATAAGATTGACTATTGTATAATGGAAGTTTCAAGTCATGCCCTAGAAATGGGGAGGGTGTTAGGCTGTCATTATCGTACTGCAATTTTTACAAATTTAACACAAGATCATCTAGACTATCATGGCACCATGGATAAATATAAGCAGTCTAAAGGTTTATTGTTTTCTAGACTAGGTAATACCTTTTCAGATAATCCTGAAAATAGAAAATATGCTGTATTGAACGGAGATGATCCAGTATCTAATTATCTCAAGAAAATTACAACAGCAGAAGTATTTACATACGGTATTGATCAGGAAGGTGTTGATGTCCAAGCAACAGATATTCGAATTACTTCAAAAGGAACCAACTTTAAAGTTAATACATTTGTTGGATCAATGGATTTTTGTATTCAGCTTATTGGAAAATTCAATATTTACAATGCACTGGCAGCAATAACCGCATCACTCTTAGAGGGAATTACTTTAAAATCCATTAAAGAAAGTTTGGAGCAGGTAAAAGGGATTGATGGGCGTTTTGAGTCTGTGTATGAAAATCAGGATTATCTAGTTATTGTCGATTACTCACATACTCCAGATAGCCTTGAAAATGCATTAAAAACGATCTCTGAGTTTGCTGAAGGAAAGATCACCTGTGTTTTCGGTTGCGGAGGAGATAGAGATCGTACTAAACGACCTTTAATGGGTCAAATCGCAGCAAAATATTGTGATCATGTTTATGTTACTTCAGATAATCCTCGTACAGAGAACCCGATTCACATTTTATTGGATATAGAGAAAGGGATCATTGATTCAGGTATGACAGGGAGTCAATATGAACTAATTGTAGATCGTAAACAAGCGATAAAGAAAGCAATATCTAATGCTTATGCAAAGGATGTTGTATTAATCGCTGGTAAAGGTCATGAAACATATCAGGAAATTCATGGGGTAAAAAAAGATTTTGACGATAGATTAGTGGCAAAGAAAGTGATAAGGAGTATAATAAATGATGATCCGAGCATATGATGATATAATCAATATGTTAAACGCAGAACAATTTACACAATTAAAAGATACAGTTATCATTTACGGGGTATCAACAGACTCAAGGAATATTAAACAAGGAAGTTTGTTTATTCCAATTGTTGGTGATCATTTTGATGGGCATCTTTTTGTTGAAGAGGCATTCCGCAAAGGTGCAACAGCTGCATTATGGCAAGAGGACCATGGATCCCCGCCTGAAAATATACCAATCATTATTGTAGAAGATACGTTATTAGCTCTACAGCAACTTGCTAAGCAGTATAAGAAGCAGGTTGATGTAAGGGTAATAGCTATTACAGGAAGCAATGGGAAAACAACAACTAAAGACATGATTGCATCTATTTTATCTACCACCTATAAAGTACATAAAACAGATGGTAATTATAATAATCAGATTGGTTTGCCGCTCACATTACTTCAAATGAAAGAAGATACACAATTTGCAGTTCTTGAAATGGGGATGAGTGGCAGAGAAGAAATTGACTTATTAAGTAAATTGGCTGAGCCAGAAATAGCAATTATAACCAACATCGGAGAAGCCCATTTACTTCAACTAGGATCTAGAGAAGAAATTGCAAGAGCAAAATTAGAAATCATAAATGGCTTAAAACAAGAGGGATTATTTATTTACCCAGGTGATGAACCTTTACTTAAGAATATTTCTGAACTTGGATATCATTTACCACCTTCCACAAAACAAATTCGTTTTGGTAAGAAGAAGTCAAATGAAATTTACCCTACTTTTATAGAGATGGAACAAGAGGGGGTTTATTTTGGAATAAATAATTCACAACCAAAAGATTACTACATACCATTAATAGGTAAACACAATGTGATGAATGCTACGGCAGCAATTGCTGTAAGTCAATATCTAGATATAAAAAAAGAAGATATTATCAATGGATTAAGCCAACTTCAAATTTCCAGTATGAGGACACAAAAGCTTCGATCTAATTCTGGATTTGTGCTCATAAATGATGCATATAACTCAAGTCCAAATGCCTTAAAAGCTGCAATAGATATGTTGGAAGAATTACGGGGATATGAACATAAAATAATTGTACTAGGTGACATGTTGGAATTAGGTGAGAATGAAAAAGAGATGCACAGAGACATTGGGCGAAGACTTGATCCACAACGAATAGATTATGTTTTTACGTATGGTAATTTGGCAAAAGAGGCAGCTATTGAAGCATTAAATCATTATTCAATTGATCATGTAAAATCTTTTGAAGATAAGGAAAAGCTATTAAAAGAAATATTAACAGTTGTGACAGAAAACGATGTAATTTTAATTAAAGGCTCACGTGGAATGAAATTGGAAGATGTTGTGGGTGAGTTGAAAAATAGATAAGGGGGCGGGATTTGTGGACTATAATATTATGTATTGGACAATAGGGGTCTCATTTTTATTAGCATTGATTACAGGGCCACTATTTATTCCCATCCTGCGGAGGTTAAAATTTGGACAACAAATTAGAACTGAAGGACCACAGGGGCATTTAAAGAAAAAGGGGACACCGACCATGGGAGGGATCATCATCCTCTTAGCCTTGTCTATTTCATTCTATAGATTCTCAGATCATTTTGGTATGGAATTTTATATTCTAATCATTTCTACATTTGGCTTTGGATTAATTGGTTTCTTAGATGATTATATAAAAATTGTTTTTAAGCGTTCCATGGGTTTAAGTGCTAAACAAAAACTTCTTGGTCAGCTTTTTGTATCCATCTTGATTTGTGTATTGTTAAGTTCAATGGATTTCAGTACAGCTATTCATATACCTATTGCTGATATAACTATAAACTTAGGTTGGTTTTACTATCTTTTTATTATTATCGTATTACTTGGTACAACCAACGCAGTTAATTTAACAGATGGTTTAGACGGATTAGTATCCGGTACAAGTGCAATAGCTTTTGGTGCATTTGCAATTATTTCTATGATGAACACTCAGTTTGAAACAGCTGTTTTTTGTGCAGCGATGATTGGTGCTGTTTTAGGTTTTTTAGTATTTAATGCACATCCTGCAAAAGTGTTTATGGGGGATACGGGCTCATTAAGTATCGGTGGGGGCTTAGCTGCAGTTGCAATACTTACAAAAGCAGAGCTTTTATTAGTGGTCATTGGTGGGGTATTTGTCATAGAAAATCTATCCGTAATCATACAAGTCATCTCATTTAAAACTACAGGTAAACGTGTCTTTAAAATGAGTCCTATTCATCACCATTTTGAACTAAGCGGTTGGTCGGAATGGAGAGTTGTGATTTCATTTTGGCTGGTAGGTTTAATGTTAGCTGGTATTGGACTTTATATTTATTAAGGGGTTGTAAAGAATGAAACATCCCAGTTTCTATAAGGATAAAACCGTGCTTGTTTTGGGTCTGGCTAAAAGCGGACAGGCTGCTGCACAACTTTTTCGAGAATATGGTGCAAACGTAATAATTAATGATAAAAAAGAAAAAAAATTTTGTCCTGAGGCTGAGGCGTTAGAGGCATTAGGGATACCTGTTATTTGTGGAGGACATCCACCTGATTTAATTCATTCTAATATTGCTCTCATTGTTAAAAACCCAGGTATACCTTATCATGTACCACTTATTCAAAAAGCGATTCAAAAGGAAATTGAAATTGTTACTGAAATCGAAGTGGCATATCACATCAGTGCAGCGCCTATGATTGGTATTACAGGTTCTAACGGCAAAACAACAACAACGAGTATAGTTGGAGACATATTATCTGCAGCTAACCAAATGCCAATTGTAGCAGGGAATATCGGTACTCCATTATGTGAAGTTGCTAAAGATGCAGAGTCTAACCAATGGATTGTAGCAGAGTTAAGTAGCTTTCAATTAAAAGGAATTGGTCAGTTTAAGCCCAAAATATCTTGTTTATTGAACATTTATGAAACTCACTTAGATTATCATCTTAATTTAGAAGATTACATTAAATCTAAAAAAAATCTCTTTAAAAATCAAACTGCTGAGGATATTGCTGTAGTGAATTGGGATGATGAAATTTGCCGTAATATAGCTAAGAGTATCGAGGCTACAATTCTACCAATTTCGTCAAAAAAACGACTGGAATATGGGGTATATATCTCGAAGGGGAACATTGTATACAAGGATACCAATGGAGTTGAACATTCCATCATGGAAACACAGTCTTTAGGGGTGGGTGTAAAACATAATCAGGAAAATGCATTGTCTGCGGCAGCGATTGCTATTGCAGTAAATATCGATATGGAAGTTATTCGTAGTGTGTTAGAACATTTTAATGGTATTGAACATCGACTTGAATTTGTTGCTAATAAGGGTGGGATTGAATTTTATAATGACTCAAAAGCTACAAATCCGACTGCTACGAACAAAGCGTTAGAAGCATTTAAGAAAAATGTGATCTTAATAGCGGGTGGTTTAGACAGAGGATCGGATTATATGGAACTGTTGCCACTGTTTAAAAATAAAATAAAGGGACTTGTAACATTAGGTGAGACTAGAGAGAAATTAAATAAAATTGCTGAATTAGCAGAAATAAAATATTTACACTCTGTTGAAGCTTATGAGAATGAAAAAGATGCGATGAATCAAGCCGTGAGTTTATCAGAAAAAATAGCAAGAGAGGGGGACGTAATACTGCTATCTCCAGCATGTGCTAGTTGGGATATGTTTAAAACCTTTGAGGAACGTGGAAGAATGTTTAAGGAAGCGGTGCATAATCTTTAATAATAAAGGTTGTACTAGGAGGAGGATTTAATGTCAAAAATCCGTTCTGCACCAGATTCCTTAATTATTGTATCCACTTTATTACTTTTAGGAATTGGTTTAATAATGGTTTATAGTGCAAGTGCTGTTCTGGCTTTCCACAATTTTGGTGATTCCTTATTTTATTTAAAAAGACAGTTTATTTTTGCTGTTTTAGGAATCATTGCATTATTTGCCACAATGAATATTGATTATTGGACCTGGAAAAAATTTGCTAAACTAATTCTGACTTCAGGATTTATTATGTTAATACTCGTACTCATCATAGGAGATGTGCGTGGTGGAGCAAAGAGCTGGTTAGGAGTTGGCTCATTGGGCATTCAGCCTTCAGAATTTATGAAGCTAGCTATTGTTTTATTTTTAGCAAAATTCTTAGCTGAACGACAAACTGAAATTACTTCTTTTGTTAAAGGTTTAATGCCACCTTTATTACTCGTCGGTACATCATTTGCTATGATTATGTTACAGCCCGATTTGGGGACGGGTGCTGTACTTGTTGGAGCTTCTATCGTTGTCATTTATGTAGCCGGTGCAAAAATTTCTCATCTTGTTAGCTTAGCTATGATTGGAGTAGTAGGCTTAGTAGGATTAATTATAACAGCACCCTATCGTTTAAAACGTATTACTGGTTTTTTAAATCCATGGGAAGACCCATTAGGATCTGGTTATCAAATCATACAATCATTATATGCTATTGGGCCTGGTGGATTAGTTGGATTAGGTTTGGGAAGAAGTCGTCAAAAATACAATTATTTACCCGAACCACAAACTGATTTTATTTTTTCTATTATTTCTGAAGAACTTGGTTTTATAGGTGGAAGTGTTGTATTGCTTTTATTCTTGATATTGATATGGAGAGGGTTAAGAGTTGCAATTACAGCACCAGATTCATTTGGAAGTTTACTTGCAGTAGGAATCATAGGTATTATTGGAGTACAAGTGATGATTAATATCGGTGTTGTTATTGGTATGTTTCCAGTAACAGGGATCACTCTTCCACTCATAAGTGCAGGTGGTTCATCTTTAACTTTATTACTAACTGCAATCGGAATTTTACTTAATATCTCAAGATATTCAAGGTGAAAGAAGGATAATGTCTTCTACACTGTATTCTGATTTCCTGAAGTCTGTCTTGTAACCAATTGTCATGATAAAACATAAAATAACCTATAATCGTGGCAAAGCTAACTTATAACCCTGCAGAAGGAGGTTATCCCATGGAAAAAGTCATTGATGAATTACATGCAGCTGGGATTACTGAGGTGTATTTGAATGAACCAATGGCTGAATATACGACTTGGAAAATTGGTGGTCCTGCCGATTTATTCGTTGTGCCAGAAAATATAGAAATGTTAACGGAAACGATTAAAATCTTAAATAAACATCAAATCCAGTGGACACAAATTGGTAGAGGTTCTAATTTGCTTGTGTCGGATAAAGGAATCAGAGGAGCTGTTATCAAACTAGGAAAAGGATTTGAAACAGTACATTTTGATAAAAATCGGATATATGCTGGTGGATCTTATTCTCTAATTAAGTTAAGTGTTCTGGCTGGCAAAGAAGGGTTAACGGGTTTGGAATTTGCAGGAGGTATACCAGGCACTGTGGGAGGGGCCGTGTATATGAATGCAGGAGCTTGCGGGTCAGATATGTCACGAATACTATCAACAGCTAAGGTTGTACTGGAGACAGGGGAATTGGTTGAATGGTCAGCAGATGATTTAAAATTTGCATATCGTAATTCTATTCTTCATGCCAAAAAAGGTATCGTTGCTGAAGTTGTTTTAAATCTTGAGTACGGTGATCGTAAAGAAATTGCCTATTCTATGGCAACGCATAAAGAATATAGATTAAGGACTCAACCGTTGCAATTAGCATGTTCCGGGAGTGTGTTTAAAAATCCTGATCAGCATCACGCTGCTAAACTGATTGAACAAGCCGGTCTAAAAGGCACGCGTATTGGTGGAGCAGAAGTATCGACCCTACATGCCAATTTCATTGTCAATACAGATCAAGCGACAGCTAGAGACGTCCTCACCTTAATGGAACATATTCAGAAAGTAGTATATGAAAAATACGATGTACTTCTAGTTCCAGAAGTTTTGCAAGTAGGTGAGCGTTAATTCGGAGGTGAGACATTGGAGAAATTGGTTATCGAAGGTGGGATACCTCTTACAGGAACGATACGTATTCACGGATCAAAAAATGCAGCTTTACCTATTCTAGCGGCCTGTATACTAGTTGACGGTAAACATACAGTAGATAATGTTCCTGATTTACTAGATATAAAGGTCATGATAGAAATATTAAACGCGATAGGCTGTAAGGCTAACCACCAAGATGGAAGCGTAATACTGGATACGTCATCTATATATTCACATCATATTCCTGAAGATTTAATGAAACAAATGAGATCATCCATTTTTATGATGGGGCCTCTATTAGCTAGGTTTGGTCAAGTGCAGGTTTATCAACCTGGTGGATGTGCAATTGGAGAAAGAAAAATAGACTTGCACCTAAAAGGACTAAAATCGTTAGGGGCTACCATTGAAGAAACTAACAACACCATCATTTGCCGTGCAAAAAAATTAATCGGAGGAAATATTCACTTAGATTTTCCTAGTGTTGGTGCAACTGAAAATATTTTAATGGCAGCCGTATTGGCTGAAGGAGAAACAACGATTCATCAGGCGGCTAAGGAACCTGAGATCGTAGATTTGCAAAATTTCTTGAACGCGCTTGGAGCTAAAATTACAGGGGCAGGTACGGACACTATTCATATCGTAGGTGTAAAACAGCTAACACCATGTCAATACCGGATTATTCCTGATCGAATTGTAGCAGGAACATTAATGATTGCTACAGCTGTTACAGGTGGAAATGTGGAACTTACATCTACTTGTCCACAACATTTGGAATCCTTAATTCATGTGTTAAAAAAAGCGGATGTTCAAATTACTTTGAAAAATGATATAATTAACATTACTAGTATAGGTAGGCCTAAATCACTAGATCGAATTGTTACATCACCATACCCTGCTTTTCCTACAGATTTGCAATCACAGATTATGGTATTGTTATCTTTGTCTGATGGAATTACTACCATAAAGGAAAAAATATTCGAACAACGATTTAAACATGTTGATGAATTGAAAAAAATGGGTGCAGATATTCAAGTAAACAATAATATTGCTTATGTTCGAGGTGTTCCCAGACTATATGGAGCTTCAGTCAAGGCTACTGATTTAAGAGCAGGTGCAGCTTTAGTAGTGGCTGGATTAGCTGGAAAAGGAACAACTATAATTGAACATATTCATCATATAGATAGAGGATATGTAAATATTGAAAGTATTTTTAATCAATTAGGTGCAAATATAACTAGATGTGTTGAATCACCTGTGTCAAGATAATATCTCACAATCTTAGAGGTACTTGGAAACTGAACTTCTTGAATATGCATTATTTGAAAACTCAACAAAGAAAAACTTTGGTAAGTAATCAGGGAGCCTTATAGGTGGTGAACTTATGAAAAGACAAAACAGTGTGCCCATATTGCGCAATGAAAAAGCTAAACCACGCAGCAACCGAAAGCTGTTGCTGCTTCTTTTTTTGTTTTTTACTGTGATATTGGTTATTCTATTCTTTAACTCATCATTAAGTAAAATTAAGCAAATTTCATTTCAAGGAGCTCATATTTTATCTGAAAACGAACTTAGACAATCCCTTTTATTTAACGAGGGAGATTCTTATTTTTTTATAGAGGAAGAAAAGGCTATTGAGCAGTTAAAATCAAATAAAGTGATAGAGTCAATACAACTCAATAAGAAATTTCCTGGAAAAATTGAAGTTAAAATTAAAGAATTTCCTATTGTGGCTTATGAAATGAATACATTAACTAATCAAATAGAAGTTATATTTTCAAATGGTTTTACAATGGAAGCAAAAAATCATGAGATTATGATAGACAAGCCTATACTAACAGGGTGGTCTGAAGAATATAAGAATGTTAAAATTGAGCTTTGTAAAGTTTTAGAAGGGATACCTGATCAATTGCTTATTGAAATATCTGAAATCAGCCCACTCCCTCCTACCTTATCATATGATGATAAAATTATGATGTACACACGTTCAGCTTATGAAGTAGTTACATCTGTTAGTTATTTAGAAGAGAAGATTTTATATTTGGATAATACGATTAATAAATTAAAGCAAAACAACAAAATGTCTGGAAGAATTTATTTGTTGGATTCTGATACATATGAACCAATTGACATAGGAGAAAATGCTCAAATTAATAGTATAGAAGATTCAGTTGAAATCGATTGAATAATATATGAAATTATTACTTCTAAATATTAAGAAAAAATGTTAAAATTGTATTTATGGGATTAGATAGAGATAGATTCATATTTTTAAATTAATTTTACATAAAAAAAGAGGGAAAAATTAAGCTGTGTTGAATATGTTACAACAGAAGTGTATTCAAAAATATAATCTTTTTGAAACAGGAGGTGCCAAAGGGTGAGCAGCAATGAAACCATTGTTAGTTTAGACATCGGTACATCCAAAGTTCGAGTAATTATAGGTGAAATCCATAATGGTGCTATTAATATTGTAGGAGTAGGGTCTGCTGACTCTCAAGGAATTAGAAAAGGTGCTATCGTTGATATTGATCAGACTGTGCAATCTATTAAAAAAGCAGTTGATCACGCTGAACGTATGGTAGGTATACAAATTTCTGATGTATATGTAGGGATCTCTGGAAATCATATTGACTTACAGTCAAGTCATGGTGTAGTAGCTGTATCTAATGAAGATCGAGAGATCGGTTATGAAGACATAGAAAGAGTCCTTCAAGCATCTAAAGTAATAGCATTGCCACCAGAACGGGAGATCATCGGAGTTGTACCAAAGCAGTATTTAGTTGATGGGTTAGAAGGAATACAAGATCCAAAAGGCATGATAGGGGTTAGGCTTGAAGTTGAGGCAACAATCATAACAGGTGCCAAAACAAATGTTCATAATTTACTTCGTTGTGTAGAAAAAGCAGATTTAAGAATCTCAGGATTATCCTTACTGTCCCTTGCTTCTGCTCAATTGGCATTATCAAAAGATGAAAAAACTTTGGGAACCGTATTAGTAGATATAGGCGCTGGTGCGACTACACTAGCCGTTTTCGATCAAGGTAATTTAGTAAAAACGACGACATTGCCTGTCGGAGGAGATTACATCACAAATGATATTTCCATTGGGTTAAGAACCCAAACTGGAATTGCTGAAATGATTAAAATGAAATATGGATGTGCTTTAGTTGAAGATGCAGCTGAAGATCAGGTATTTAAAGTACCTCGTGTAGGAAGTAATTCTGAGAAGCAGTATTCACAAGTTGATTTGGCTCATATTATTGAACCACGTGTTAGGGAAATTTTTCAGCTTATTCATAAAGAAGTGAAGCAACTTACTGACAATGATATCGCTGGAGGTTATGTCATAACAGGTGGATCAGTTTCTATGCCAGGATTACTAGAAACAGCTCAAGAAGAATTGAAATCTTCAGTTAGAGTTGCAGTGCCTGATTATATTGGTGTTCGAGATCCATCCTACACAAATGGAGTTGGTATTATACAGTATGTTTATAAATATGCAATGTATCAATCTCTAGAAGATGAATCTTCAAGCTATAATCAGAATAAAGCTGTGAAAAGACCAACTAGAGCAACAAACAAACCAGGTGCCTACGAACGATTTAAAAACTGGTTAAGTGAATTTATATAATTATTATAACCAATTTATATCCTAGAAAATAACTTCTAGCTCTACTTAAGTGTATTGTTTAAAGGAGGGGGAAAATACCTACTATGTTAGAATTTGATATGGAAGTAGATCAACTAGCTAAAATAAAAGTAATTGGTGTCGGTGGTGGAGGTAGTAATGCAGTAAATCGTATGATAGAGTTCGGAGTTCAGGGAGTTGACTTCATTACTGTAAATACAGATGCTCAGGCACTTCATTTGGCTAAGTCTAACGATAAATTACAAATTGGAGAAAAGTTAACAAGAGGATTAGGTGCAGGTGCTAATCCAGATATAGGTAAGAAGGCTGCAGAAGAATCCAGAGAAATGATCATTCAACAATTGCAGGGAGCTGATATGGTTTTTGTAACTGCTGGAATGGGAGGCGGAACTGGAACAGGAGCAGCTTCTGTTATTGCAGAAATTGCAAAAGAATGCGGAGCTTTAACTGTAGGGGTGGTTACACGTCCTTTTACTTTTGAAGGTAGAAAACGTTCTTTACAAGCAGAACATGGAATCGCTGCTTTAAAGGAAAAAGTAGATACTTTGATCATTATTCCTAATGACCGTTTACTTGAAATTGTGGACAAAAAAACACCAATGCTTGAAGCTTTTGGTGAAGCTGATAATGTTTTGAGACAAGCTGTACAGGGTATTTCAGATCTTATTGCTGTACCTGGACTTATTAATCTGGATTTTGCCGATGTGAAAACCATTATGGCAGAACGTGGTTCAGCATTGATGGGAATCGGGGAAGGAACAGGTGAGAATCGTGCAGCAGAAGCAGCGAAAAAGGCGATTATGAGTCCACTGCTTGAAACCTCAATTGAAGGTGCTCGTGGTGTTATCATGAATATTACTGGTGGTTCAAATCTTAGCTTGTTTGAAGTGAATGAAGCAGTAGAGATGGTCACAGCTGCCTCTGATCCAGAAGTCAACATGATTTTTGGTGCGATAATTGATGATAAAATGAAAGATGACATCAAGGTTACTGTTATTGCAACAGGTTTTCAAAATCAAACTTCATCTGATTCATCATCATCATCACCACCTAAACAGAGTTCCAAATCTGTAGATTCAAGATTATCCAATTTAAAACCATTTGGAAACTATTCAGAGACTGAAGATCAATTGGATATTCCAACGTTTCTAAGAAATAAGAACAGAAATAGACATGATGATTAAAATTAATTAAATCAGTTTGGTTAAATTAAAAACCTTTCCAAAATGGTGGAGGTTATAAATAAAAAAAAATGTAAATACCTAAGCAATTTGTCCATATGAATAACTATTCATATGGACAAATTTTTTGCAACCTTTTAAGCTTATAATCCGTTTAAAATGTATGTGCATCATAATATTTATCTAGCATCACATTATTTACTAGAAAACATAAAAGCAACAAAAGTAAGGTTATACAATATGAGAATATGAAAAGGATCATTTAACAACCTAAATGATATAGAAAAAGATAAAATTATAACAATTAGAGTCTGCCTATGTGCAGCTCTATTTTTTTATAGACAAATCAAACACTTAAGTTAATTTATTAGTTTTTGTTAATTAATATAATTTCTTCGATTAAACCCTTTCATAGTAATTATAAAAATTCCTTTCATTCGACAAAAAAAGTTACTCCTAAGAGGCAAGTTTAGACAGACTTCGGAATAGAGTTACTATATACTTTTTTTATCTCAAATGTTAGGGAAGTTTGCAGATGATAATTTATTTGGATCTTGTATTTTTAATCAATTTCTTCATTGATGCTATCATACTACAATCAACAGCTTGGACATGTAAGTACAAATTGAAATGGTGGAGATTAATTTGTTCAGCATCGTTTGGAGCTTTATATGCGATGATGATGTTTTTGCCTTCATTAACTTTTATTTATACTTTTATGATTAAATGTGCGTTTTCTATTATTATGATTTTCCTTGCATTTGGGTTTAAACGGCTACAATCTTTTTTAAGACACCTTGCAACTTTCTATTTTATCAATTTTGTTGTTGCTGGTGGAATGTTTGCTCTACATTATTTTTTTCAAACATCAAATGAGATTTATAATGGGATGTTATTTACACAATCAGGAGGTCATGTTTTTCCTTTACAAATCAGCTTTTTCTTTTTACTTTTTTTATTTTTCATCATACTTTGGTTTTATCGAGGCGTCTTTAAAAGTTTGAAAAGTAAAGAGAGAATAACAAATTTCTTAGTAGATGTTGAGATTGTTATAGATGATTATATTGCTAGATGTAAAGGACTGATTGACACTGGAAATCAACTATATGATCCACTTACTAGAACACCTGTGATGGTTATGGATGTAATCTACTGGAAAGATGCACTTCCTGAAAACTGGTTAACCTACGTATCCCAAGTGAATACCGATTTGATGTTTGATAGTTTCGGCAGTGAAGATTTTAAATGGCAAGAAAGAGTAAGGTTAGTTCCGTATAAAGGTATTCACGCTACCAGTCAATTCATGCTTGCTGTAAAACCTGATAAGGTGGTGATTTTACAAGATGGCAAAAGCTTTGAAGTACACAAAGTATTGGTTGGAATGAAGGATGGAAAACTTTGTACAGATAACTCTTATCAGGCGATCATTCATCCATCGTTAATGGAAGTATAATGTTCTAGATTAATTCCAGCTCAAAAAGGTAATCTGAAAAAATTGTGCAACAGAATATTCTCTCAGGGAGGAAAAGATGCTTTCTAAATGGAGATTCGAATTACAAATTTATATTTTTAAAATTTTATTCTTATTAGGATACAAAAATGAAGAAATTTATTATATTGGTGGAAGTGAGGCTCTGCCTCCACCTTTGAGCCGTGAAGAAGAGGAAGTTTTGCTTAAAAAACTTTCTTCAGGAGATGCTGCTATTCGAGCCATGTTAATTGAAAGAAATTTAAGACTTGTTGTGTATATTGCAAGGAAATTTGAAAATACCGGGATCAATATTGAAGATTTGGTTTCTATTGGAGCTATCGGTTTAATTAAAGCGGTAAATACTTTTGATCCTACTAAAAAAATTAAATTAGCTACATATGCTTCACGGTGTATTGAAAATGAAATTTTGATGTACCTTAGACGCAATAATAAAGTAAGAACTGAGATATCTTTTGACGAACCTTTGAATATTGATTGGGATGGGAATGAATTATTATTATCCGATGTGATGGGTACAGAGAATGATGTCATTTACCGAAATATTGAAGAACAAGTTGATCGGAAGTTGCTAAAAAAGGCATTGGAAAAATTATCAGATCGAGAAAAAGTAATCATGGAATTGAGATTTGGTTTAGCTGATGGAGAAGAAAAAACCCAAAAAGATGTAGCTGATATGTTGGGTATTTCTCAATCCTATATTTCACGATTAGAGAAGAGAATTATTAAACGTTTGCGAAAAGAATTTAATAAAATGGTTTAAAGTCAGAGTGGTACTATGTTTAGTTAATTTTAGAAAAAAATGAATAAAAAGTTGTATTTTAATATTGGAATAAAAAATAATTCCAAGGGGATAATTAACATTAATGTTTCTCCTTGGGAGGTATTCACATTGACTCGAAACAAAGTTGAGATCTGTGGTGTTGACACCGCAAAGCTTCCAGTATTGAAAAATGCAGAAATGAGAGAATTATTCGTACAGTTACAGACTCACAATGAAATTTCAGCAAGAGAAAAATTAGTCAATGGCAATTTAAGATTAGTTTTAAGTGTCATTCAGAGGTTTAATAATCGAGGAGAGTTTGTAGATGATTTATTTCAAGTGGGATGCATTGGGCTTATGAAAGCAATTGACAACTTTGATTTAAGTCAGAATGTTAGATTTTCAACCTATGCTGTCCCCATGATTATTGGAGAGATTCGTCGATATCTGAGGGATAATAACCCGATTAGAGTATCACGTTCCCTACGTGATATCGCCTACAAAGCATTACAAGTTAGGGATAGTTTAACTAATCAAAACAACAGAGAACCGACCATATTTGAAATTTCTGAGGTATTGAATGTTCCGAAAGAAGATGTCGTATTCGCATTGGATGCAATACAAGACCCTGTCTCT
The DNA here is from genome assembly GCF_009910845.1 of Chengkuizengella marina. GTDB lineage: Bacteria > Bacillota > Bacilli > Paenibacillales > KCTC-33759 > Chengkuizengella > Chengkuizengella marina. The sequence goes on from NZ_SIJB01000024.1 coordinate 94,893, forward strand.
TTATTTGAACCCATCTATCATGATGGAGGAGATCCAATTTATGTTATGGATCAAATAAGCGATGATAATAATAAAGATGTATCTTGGATTGAAGAAATTGCGCTAAGAGAAGCGATGAGAAAGCTGAATGAAAGGGAAAAAATGATTCTTTCAATGAGGTTTTTTGAAGGTAAAACACAAATGGAGGTTGCAGATGAAATAGGGATTTCACAAGCACAAGTGTCCCGTTTGGAAAAAACAGCAATATCTCAAATGCAAAAGCACGTTAAAACTTACGAGGGTTAAAGTATTACAAATATGGAGATTTGTCCTTTATTTGATAATAAAGGGCAGTCTCTTTTCTATTTCAGAAAAAGATCACCGATAGGTGATTTTTTTTATTTGCACTTTTTAAGGTACATATGGACATTTTACCTAACTTACACATATATTAATATAAATACTTAAAGATTGTGGTGATAACATGAAAATATCTGACTTCCAAACTAAGGATGTTATCAACATAGTGGATGGCAAAAAACTTGGTTCGGTTAGTGATTTAGAGTTAGATCTAAGACAAGGTAAAATTGATTCTATTGTTGTACCGAGTCAGGGGAAATTTTTTGGATTATTTAGTGGAGATAATGAGGTTGTGATACCATGGAGAAATATAGTTAAAATTGGAATGGATGTTGTACTTGTGAAACTTGATGACACAAGGGGATATCGAGCACCTGATGATGATGGAGAATATTATCAGAACTATTAATCACCAATTTATAAACTAACAATGACATGTTCCCGTAAGATCATTCTGTGGAAAAAATTCTTATTTTTTTACATTGAACGATCTTCTTCGGGATGTTTTTAAAAAAAGTCCTATTCTGAATGTGACTATGGTTCGATATTTTATTCTACTCTATTTTACAGGGTACTATTATGTTAAAATATAGCTAATGAGGTGAGAATATGGAGCCTTTTGTCAAAGTTTCTGAAGCACAAAAACCTACTTTATTGTATTTATCTAAATGGATGGAACAATACCCTCAATTATCAATAGGTTTCACAACGAGAGTAGGAGGAGTAAGTAAAGGTGATTTTGCATCTTTAAACTGTGGTTTACATGTAAATGATAATAAAGAAGATGTGATCACAAATCGCAAGATGATAGCTGAAGCAATTGGGTTTTCATTTGATACAGTAACCTGTTCAAATCAAGTGCATGGTGACGAAATTGCACTCATAACACAAGATGAAAAAGGAAAAGGAAGGTTGTCACAAGAAGATTCGATTCCTTTCAAGGACGCTTTAATTACAGATCAACCTAATATATGTTTAATTTCTTTTTATGCAGATTGTGTACCACTTTATTTTTTTGATCCTGTTCTACAAGTGATAGGAATTGCTCATGCTGGATGGAAGGGTACATATTTAGAAATCGCTAAAAAAACTATAATTAAAATGAGTGAAGCATACGGAAGTAAACCTGAAAATATTTTAGCTGGAATTGGTCCTTCCATTGGACATTGCTGTTATGAAGTAGATGAACGGATTATCAATCATTTTGAGGATACCTATTATCTTTATTCATTCATTCAAAGTAAAGGTAATGGTAAATATACGCTTAATCTAAAAGAAATGAATAGGCAAATTATGCTAAATGCAGGTATTCTACCAACTCAAATTGAAATTACTCAATATTGTACTGGATGTTCTTCAGACATGTTTTATTCTCATCGCATCGAAAAAGGTTCAACTGGACGAATGATGAGTTGGATTGGACTTAAAAGCCCTATTGCTTGAAGGAGAGGTAACCTTGGATTTACAAGAACGAATTCAACATATAGAATCACGTGTACAAGCTGCATGTAATCGATCAAATAGAAATAGGAAAGAAGTAGAGATCATAGCTGTGACCAAGTATGTGTCATTGGAAACGGCAGTGAATGCTGTTGAATTTGGTTGCAAGCACATTGGAGAGAATAGATGGCCAGATGCAGAGAAGAAAGTGAGTGTACTGAGTTCAAAATCGACCTTGCATTTTATTGGACACTTACAGTCTAAAAAAGTGAAACATATCATTGGCAAGTTTCCTTATATTCATTCCATTGATCGAATTTCTTTAGCAAATGAAATTGAGAAACAAGCCTTAATACAAGATATAAATGTAAATTGTTTTATTCAAGTGAATGTTTCTGGAGAAGAGTCCAAATATGGGATATCACCAGATGAACTTTTTACGTTTGCTGAAAATTTAAAATCATTTAAACGTTTAAACATCGTTGGATTGATGACGATGGCTCCACTTGAAGAAGATAAAGAAAAAACTAGACCTGTATTTAGAGAATTAAAACGATTGAGGGATCGTTTAAATGAAAAACATATTTATAATTACAAAATAAGTCATCTATCAATGGGGATGTCAAATGATTTTGAGATAGCCATTGAAGAAGGAGCTACTTTTATTCGTTTAGGTTCACAATTGGTTGGAAAAGAATAAAGGAGGCAAGAATAAGTCATGGGTGTTATTCATAAATTTTTAGATTTTTTTGGTTTACAGGAAGAAGAGGTAGTAAAAAAAGAGACAGTTATAGAAGAAATTGAAGATGACTCATTTGAAGAAGGGAAGCATTCTAACTCAATAAATGGAGCAAAAAATAATGTTGTTAGTATTCATTCAAACAAAAATAGTCGTGTTGTATTAAATGAACCGCGTTCATATGAGGAAACACAAGAAATTGCTAACCATATAAAGTCACGCAGAGCTGTCATCGTGAACTTACAGCGGGTTCGTTCTGATCAAGCATTGCGTATAGTGGACTTTTTGAGTGGAACGGTTTATGCTTTAAATGGTAATATATCAAAAATCGGTAGTAATATATTTTTATGTACACCTGACAGTGTAGAAATCGAAGGTTCGATTACCGAATTATTGCAAGAAGATATGGAAAGGAACAGGTGATAAACTTTGAGTATTGAAGGATTAATCGGGAGCATCTTGCAAATTTATATCTATATGATAATTGCTTACGTATTATTATCGTGGGTACCTAATGCAAGAGATAGCTTCATTGGTGAATTGCTGGGGAAAGTAGTAGATCCTTATTTGTCTATTTTTAGAAAAATTATTCCCCCTATTGGTGGTATGATTGATATTTCTCCAATTATTGCAATCATTGCATTACAATTTGCAGCGTCTGGTTTAGCTAGTGTAATTGCATTTATATTAGGTGGTTAAATGTCATAAATGAAAACATTTATATACGAACATTTTCATGCAGATGAACACACCTTTGTTGATAAAGTTTTTGATTGGATTACAAGAACCGAAGAGAAACATATCACAAAACTTACTGATTTTCTTGATCCCAGACAAACCTATATTCTAGAAACGATGATCAATTCAAATTTAAATGTTCAACATTTGTTATTTGGGGGATATACAGATGCTGAAAGAAAGAGAGCTCTGATAGCCCCTGATTATTTGATGATTAAGAAAGATGAAGTTCCCATTCAAGTACTTTCAATTCAATCTGATGATGTTAAATTTTCAAAGTTAATCCATGGAGATTTTTTAGGAGCAATTTTAGGACTAGGAATCAAAAGAGATAAAATAGGAGATTTGCATATATTGCAGGATCAATGTCAGTGTATTGTTGCAGAAGAAATTATTGATTACGTGAATTTACACTTGAATCAAGTCCACAGAGTTCATGTAAGTACGGATATTGTTCCATTAAATCAGTTAAATCCTATACCAGTTGAAATGAAAGAAAGTTACATTACAGTGTCTTCACTACGTTTAGATAACATTATTAGTGATGCAGTAAAAATGAGTCGATCAAAAATATTACCCTACATAAAAACAGGAAAGTGCAAAGTGAATTGGAAAGTAGAGGAAGATCCTTCAAAAGCTTTAGTTGAGGAAGATATCATTTCCTTAAAAGGATTCGGTCGAATTAAAATAATTAGTATTGAAGGATATACAAAAAAAGGCAACATCCGATTAAAGGTTGGAAAATACATTTAAAGATTTTGCAGGAATTTAACACTTATCGTCGAATGTTAACACTTATAAAATTATTATGTTTCAAGGAGGTGCAGGAATGTCACTAACACCATTAGATATACATAACAGAGAATTTTCTAAAGCATTTCGCGGATATGATGAAGACGAAGTAAATGAGTTTCTGCAACAGATCATTAAAGATTATGAAGTACTTATTCGTGAAAATAAAGATCTGAAAGAACAAGTAGGGGCAATGAAAGAAAAATTAGAACACTTTTCTAATATTGAAGATACATTAAGTCAAACGATTATCGTCGCCCAAAATACTGCAGATGAGGTAAAATCAAATTCTAAAAAAGAAGCTGAACTCATTATAAGAGAGTCTGAGAAAAATGCGGATCGAATCATAAACGAATCGTTAGCTAAATCAAGAAAAATAGCACTTGATAATGAGGAATTAAAAAAACAAGCTTCTATTTATCGAACAAGATTCCGTTCATTATTAGAAGCACAATTAGAAATGTTAAATGATCAGAGTTGGGAATGGGATTCACTAGAAAAGGATTCAAACCATACTATTGATTACCTTTCAGATGAGAAAATTTCTAAAGCTGAATAACTTGTACATTGACTCTAACTAAAAATTTAGATATACTGCTGTATTATAATCTTTTATAAAACGTTGATTGGGATCAGTAAATCGAATATACAGATTCAGCGAGTTAGGGAACGGTGAAAGCCTAATATCTGTTAACGGTTGAATATCACCCATGAGTATATACTTGAAAAAACATGGAAATATAGACTGTTATAGTAGAGTATGTCGGATGATTCCGTTAAAGATCATGAAAGTGATAATACAAAATGATTTAGTATTATTATTAGGGTGGTACCGCGAGCATACTTCTCGTCCCTTTTGGGATGAGGAGTTTTTTTTATTCATCGAGGTTTCCGAAGAGCCACCGCAAGTAATTTTCTTATATTTCAGATATATTTTAGTGAGGTGTAAATAATGGATTATGGAAAAACATTAAATTTACCGCAAACAGATTTTCCAATGCGCGGTAATCTGCCAAAAGCAGAACCAAGTATTCAAAAATGGTGGGATGAAATTAATATTTATGAGAAAGTGCAAAAACATCAGGAAGGTAAACCATTATTCATATTACATGATGGTCCACCATATGCAAATGGAGATACACATATTGGTCATGCTTTAAATAAAGTTTTAAAAGATATTATTGTTCGATACAAAACGATGCAAGGCTTTCATGCTCCATATGTTCCAGGGTGGGATACACACGGATTACCCATCGAAGCAGCGATAGCTAAAAAAGGGAAAGTAGATAGAAAAAAATTAAGCATATCCGAGTTTAGGGACTATTGTAAAGATTATGCTTTGAATTGGGTAGGAAAACAAAAAGAGCAATTCAAAAGATTAGGTGTTAGAGGAGATTGGGATCACCCTTACCTTACATTACAACCTGAATATGAAGCAGAGCAAATTCGTGTATTTGGTGAAATGGTGAAAAAAGGTTATATCTATAAGGGCTTAAAATGTGTGTATTGGTCTCCTTCTTCTGAAAGTGCCTTAGCAGAAGCTGAAATTGAATATCACGACAAGAAGTCACCTTCTATTTACGTAGCATTTCAAGTAAAGGATGGAAAAGGAATTTTACCAGAGGATGCTTCTATTGTTATTTGGACAACAACACCGTGGACATTGCCAGCAAATCTAGGAATTTCTTTACATCCTGAATTTGATTACTTGATGGTAGATGTGAACGGAAAAAAATATGTTGTAGCTGAAGGTTTATTAGATTCATTAAAAAAAGAACTAGATTGGGACTCCCTTAGTATTATTGATCAATTTAAGGGAAATGAACTTGAGAATATCACATGTTCACATCCGTTCTATGATCGTGAATCTTTAGTCATGCTAGGCGAACATGTTACTTTGGAAGCAGGTACAGGTTGTGTTCATACTGCCCCTGGACATGGTGAAGATGACTTTGAGATCGGAGCAAAGTATGGATTAGATGTGCTTTGTCCAGTTGATGATCAAGGGAAATTTACTAAAGAAGCTCCAGGGTTCGAAGGATTATTCTATGATAAAGCGAATAAAATCATTACAGAAAAGTTAGAAGGTTCTGGCCACCTATTAAAATTGGAATTTATGCAGCATCAATATCCTCATGATTGGAGAACAAAAAAACCAGTCATTTATCGAGCAACAGAACAGTGGTTTGCTTCTATAGATAAGTTCAGAAACGTGATGCTTGAAGAAATTAAAAATGTAAAATGGACACCAGAATGGGGGGAAACCCGCCTTCATAATATGATCCGAGATCGTGGAGATTGGTGTATTTCACGCCAAAGAACATGGGGAGTACCAATTCCAATTTTTTATTGTAAAAGTTGTAATCATGAGTTGTTAAATGACCAAACTATTCATTTTGTTGCTGATGTGTTTTCCAAAGAAGGTTCTAATGCTTGGTTTATTAAAAATGAGAATGAATTAATGCCTAATGGAACGACATGTCCATCATGTGGTCATGATGAATTTAAAAAAGAAACGGATATTATGGATGTTTGGTTTGATTCAGGATCTAGTCATCAATCTGTATTAGAATTTAGAGACAACTTACGTTATCCAGCAGACCTATATTTAGAAGGATCTGACCAATATCGTGGATGGTTTAATTCATCTTTAATTACAAGTGTTGCGGTAAATGGTATTGCACCATATAAAGAAGTGCTTAGTCATGGTTTCACTTTAGATGGAGACGGTCGTAAGATGTCTAAATCATTAGGGAATACGATTGACCCAATTAAAGTAAGTAATCAACTAGGAGCTGAAATATTACGTCTTTGGGTATCTTCTGTGGATTACCAAGCGGATCAAAGAATTTCAGACAATATTTTAAAACAAACATCTGAAGTATATCGAAAAATTAGAAATACGTTGAGATTTTTCTTAGGAAATTTAACAGGCTTCAATCCAGCAACAGATCAAGTCTCCTATGATCAATTGAGTGAATTAGATCAGTTTGCTCTTATTCGCTTAAATAAAATGTTGGAAAAGGTTTCTAGTGCATATAATAGATATGATCTTAATGTTGTGTATCAATCTGTTCATCATTTTTGTTCTGTTGAAATGAGTGCATTTTATCTAGACATCGTAAAAGATACTTTATATGTTAATGACTTAAATGATCCAAAACGAAAAGCAGTGCAAACTGTATTATATGAAGCTTTAGTAGTGATTGCAAAATTAATTGCTCCAATCTTACCTCATACAGCAGATGAAGTATGGAAGTTCATTCCTGACGTTGAATTGGAAAGTGTACAGTTAGCAAACTTTCCAGTCGTTAATACAGACGTATTTGAAGAGAAACTTGAACATAAATGGAATCAATTCATGGAAATTCGTGAGGAAGTATTTAAAAAATTAGAGGAAGCACGGAAAGATAAGATTATTGGGAATTCTTTAGCTGCAGCATTGGATTTATATCCAAATCTTGCTACTTCAGAACTTCTCAAACAATTTCCTAATCTAAACGAATTATTTATCGTTTCTGACGTTTCTGTCCATAAACCAAGTGAAATAGAAGGAATTATTCAAGTGGAGGTTTCAGTAGCTGATGGTGAAAAATGTGAGCGATGTTGGATGGTTACAACAGATGTAGGGGAGGACACAACTCATCCAACATTATGTCAAAGATGTGCATCCATTATTGCGTAATGAATAATAAAAACGTTTAAAGAAAAAACGAGCCAGATTAAAGGCTCGTTTTTATTTTATAAATTTTATAAATAAAATAGGTATTTTCAATCCATTCCATTCATTTCTAATTCGTGATCTCCTTCACCATTTGCCATATATTTTTGGTATTCTACATTTCGAATGACAGATGTATGATTACCATATAAATTAGTGGCTAAGAAACTTTCAATGGGTTCCACATACTCGTTTTCATCGGATTCAACGTACATGTGGTTAAAATCGTGAATTTCTTGTTCCTCTGCCATCGCTGGACTATCTGACGTTCCCCAGCTTTCTACAACTTGCCAAGCATCTTCTCCATCAAATTGATTTTGTTCTTCATGTTCATCTAAACTCGTTCGTCCAAATGGTGGATTTAAAAATGATTCTTCAATAGGTCTTTGATGGGAAGTATGTTTTCCTTGAGAATGTTTTAAACAATATTGTGTGGTAGGAACAGCTTGCAATCGCTCAAAGGGGATATTTTTCCCACAAGTGATACAAACTCCATACTGTTCATTTTCAATACTCTTTAACGCTCTAATGACATCTTCTAAATGGTATTCTGTATTTTCATTTAAAGCAATATCTTTTCCACGTTCATAAGTTTCTGTGGCTAAATCAGCTGGATGATTATCGTAACTTGATAATTCTCCAGTGGATTCTTTTTGAGATTGCGACAGGCCAAAATGATCGTTTTCGTTAAGTTGCTCTTGTAGGTTGTTTTTTTCTTGAAGTAGCTGTTGATATAACATATTTAATTGATTTTCATTTAGACCAGACATTCTATAAGCTCCTCTTCTGTGAGTTTCGAGTTTCTTTTTAGAGGTTGTTGTTCATGACTTTATTCTTCTCAAAGGTTCATGAAATTAAAGAGGTAATTCCATGTATTGATGGGAATGCTCATGTACTTCATAGACTTTACGTTCTATGCTATGCTACAATTATCGAATGTAAGGTGTATTATTTTTTTTGATTAGGAGGATATGTTATTTGAGGTATTATCTGATTGCCTTTATTATGATTTTATTAGATCAAATTTCTAAATGGATGATTATAAATTATTTGGAAATAGGGGATCGTATATCTGTTATAGGAGATTTTTTTCAAATCACTTCTCATCGTAATAAAGGGGCGGCCTTTGGTATTTTACAGAATAAACAATTGTTTTTTATTATTATTACAATTATTATTGTAGTTATGGTTATTTGGTTTTTGGAACAATCAAAAAAAGAAAATCGCCCTGTATTGTGTGTAGCACTTAGTTTAATATTAGGTGGGGCAATTGGGAATTTTATTGATAGGGTAAGAATGGGTGAAGTGGTTGACTTTTTAAGTTTTAACTTTAAGTTTACTTTATTTGGTTTTGAAGTTGACTATCCTTTTGCCATTTTTAATATTGCAGATTCAGCAATAGTGGTTGGTGCAATTTTAGCAGCAGTAATTACCTTTTTCAGTGTAAAGAAAGGTGAGGTTTAATCTTCATGTTATACGAAGACATCTATGATAATGAATTAATCTGGAGAGGTACTCCTAATTTAGATGGTATTAGAATTGATAAGTTTTTATCAGAACAGTTTGAGGGCATATCTAGAACACAAATACAGCAATGGATAAAAGAAGGACATGTTTCTGTAAACAAATCATCCATTAAAGCCAATTATAAAATACAAAATGGGGATGAAATTAAATTATTAGCTCCAGCTCCAAGTGAGTTAGAAATTACTGCAGAATCCATTCCGTTGGACGTTGTATATGAGGATCAACATCTTATCGTTGTGAATAAACCTAGGGGGATGGTCGTTCATCCTGCTCCAGGAAATTATTCAGGCACTTTAGTAAATGCTTTATTAGCTCATTGTAAGGACTTATCAGGTATTAATGGGAAATTGAGACCAGGAATTGTACATCGTATTGATAAAAATACATCAGGGTTATTAGTTTCTGCAAAGGATGATGTAGCTCATACTGGATTATCTGAGCAACTAAAAAATCATACCGTTCATCGAAAATATATAGCTGTTGTACATGGGAAGCTATCTCATTTACAAGGAACGATAAATGCACCAATTGGAAGAGATCCTAAAGATCGTAAAAGTTATATGGTAACAAATAAAAATAGTAAAAAAGCGGTGACACATTTTGTTGTTTTGGAACAATTCAAAAACTATGCTTTATTAGAGCTAAGATTAGAAACAGGTCGTACCCATCAAATCAGAGTACATATGAAATTTATCGGTCATCATCTTGTTGGAGATCCTACCTATGGACGAAATAAAGGAATATCCATGGAAGGGCAAGCTTTACATGCAGCAGAGTTAGGTTTTGTACATCCTATTACAGGGGAAAACTTAATGTTCACAGCACCTGTTCCTGACGATATAAATAGTGTTATTGATAAAATAAAGAGTCAATAATTTTTTTATTTGTTTCAGAGTACAAAAATAATGTATAAAAGTCTATTTTCTTATTTAATTCATCATGATAAATTATGTAGATTAAAGGAGTTGAATTATAATGATAGAGGAAAATTACATACAGAATCTTTTCGCAGAAAGAATCGGTGGAAAAAATTATGGAAAAGATACGGAAATTTATAAATTCGAAAAAATTAAACGTGCAAAAATAGCTGCTAAAGCTGAACATCCAAATATAGAATTAATTGATATGGGTGTTGGCGAACCTGATGAAATGGCAGATGCTGGCATTGTAGCTAAGCTTGCTGATGAAGCAGCTAAGCCTGAAAATAGAGGTTATGCAGATAATGGGATTCATGAATTTAAAACAGCTGCAGCTAATTATTTAAAAAATGTTTTTGGTGTAGATGGGATTGATGCTGATCTAGAAATCAATCATTCTATTGGTTCCAAACCAGGTTTAGCAATGTTGCCCAGCGCATTTATCAATCCTGGGGATATTACGATTATGACTGTTCCTGGTTATCCTGTATTAGGAACACATACAAAATACCTTGGAGGGGAAGTTTATAATGTACCATTACTAAAAGAAAATCATTTTTTACCTAACTTAGATTCAATCCCAGAAGAAATTTGTACAAGAGCAAAATTATTTTATTTAAATTATCCTAATAATCCAACTGGTGCTGGTGCAACAGTCGAATTCTTTGAAAAGGTCATTGCCTTTGCTAAGAAATATGATATCGTAATCGTACATGATGCTCCTTATGCAGCATTAACTTATGACGGTGTAAAACCATTTAGTTTCCTTTCTGTCCCGGGTGCAAAAGAAGTAGGTATAGAATTTCACTCTTTATCTAAATCTTATAATATGACAGGTTGGAGAATTGGATTTATTGCTGGTAATGCTTTAGTTGTAAAAGCATTTAAAGATATTAAGGATAATAATGATTCTGGTCAATTTATTGCAATTCAAAAAGCAGCTGCATATGGTTTAGAGCATCCAGAAATTACTGAGAAAATTGCAGAAAAATATTCAAGACGTCATGATATGTTAGCAAAAGCCTTGAATGAAGTCGGATTTAACGCAGAAAAACCAAAAGGATCGTTTTTTATGTATGTGGAAGCACCTAAGGCGATTAAAGGTGGGCAGACTTTCGAAACAGGAGAGGATTTCTCCCAATATTTAATTCGTGAAAAACTAATTTCTACAGTTCCATGGGATGATGCAGGACGTTTTGTCAGATTTTCTGTAACTTTTAATGCTTCTGGTGTTGAAAAGGAAATTGAAATTATTAATGAAATTAAGCTTCGTTTATCGGATGTTGAATTTATATTTTAGGTAATAATCTATATTATTATCTATTGACTTTATCATCGAATAATGTCATAATTTTAAAAATGAATATTGATATGAACCTTTAAAAACAGTCCCGTGAGGCTGGCAAGGTGAACGATTTATACAAATAGCAAAAAACATGCTTGTATTTTTATACAAAAAATTGCATGATTATGCTAATCTGTTTGTATATGTAAATCCTTGCCCCTAATGGGTAAGGATTTTTTTTATAACTTAAACAAAAAGTACCTCTAATGATGGATTGTATACATTAGTGAAGCTGATTAGGTGGTGAGATAATGAGTTTAGGACACGTACTCATGGATGAAATTGCAATTCGAAGAGCACTAATAAGAATTGCTCATGAGATATTGGAAAAAAACAAAGGCGTAGAAAATTGTGTGCTTGTAGGTATTCGAACAAGAGGAATTTATTTAGCAAAAAGAATCGCTGATAAAATCGGGGAAATTGAAGGTATACCTATTCCAATGGCTGAATTAGATGTTACTTCTTATCGTGATGATGTTTCCAACGAAAAAACGAAGGAACAGCATCAAACATTTACAAGTTCATTTATTCAAGATAAAAAGATTATATTATTTGATGATGTTCTATATACGGGAAGAACAGTAAGAGCTGCAATGGATGCATTGATTGATATGGGAAGACCCAAAATGATACAGCTTGCTGTTTTAGTGGATAGAGGTCATCGAGAATTACCTATTAGACCCGATTATGTTGGAAAGAATATTCCTACCTCTAAATTGGAGAATATTAATGTATCTTTGACAGAAGTTGATTCTGATGATCAGGTTGTAATTAAACAACAAAGGAGTTAGATATTTATGCATCAACTGAAGGTTGGATTAGATAAACATTTATTAGGTTTAAAAGGATTAAGTAAAACGGAAATTTTAGGTATATTAAATCGTGCATCTTATTGGGAAAACTACCCCACAAAAGTAACAAACTATTTGTCAGGGCATTTTGTTGCAAATATGTTTTTTGAAAATAGTACACGAACTCGTTTTTCGTTTGAAATGGCAGAAAAACGACTAAGCACTGAAGTACTAAATTTCTCAGCAGCAGTTTCTAGTGTACAAAAAGGTGAATCCATATACGATACTGTAAAAACATTAGAGTCAATGGGTATTGATGCCGGTGTTATTCGTATTAAGCCGATAGGAGTTTTACAAGAGTTGGCTCCCAAAATAAAAATTCCTCTCATTAATGCAGGGGATGGAAATAATGAGCATCCTACACAAGCATTATTAGATATTTATACAATGAGAAAACATTTTGGTTATATTGAAGGTCTTCATGTATCTATCATAGGTGACATTTTACATAGTCGTGTGGCTCGTTCCAACCTTTGGGGGTTACTAGCCATGGGTGCAAAAGTAAGCTTTTGTGCACCGCGAAACATGCAAGCTCCAGAATTAGCAGAATTCGCCCCATATGTTTCCATAGAAGAAGCAATAAAAGCAGATGTCGTTATGATGCTGCGTGTACAATTAGAAAGACATGATCAAGGCATGATTAAATCAGCTGAACAGTACAGAGAATTATTTGGTTTAACAGAGAAGCGAGAAAGAAATTTAAAAGATCATGCCATTATTATGCATCCTGCACCAGTAAACCGAAACGTGGAAATTGATGATTCCCTAATAGAACATCCAAGATCAAAAATTTTCTCACAAATAAGTAATGGAGTACCTATTCGAATGGCAGTCATTGAAAGAGCTTTAACATAAATTAAAAGGAACTAAAATAGGAGGGTTTGAAATTGGGAACGTGGTTATTAAATGGAAAGTTGTTAAATGTAGCAAACAAGGAGTTAGAAACAAAACATATTTATATTGAACAAGGAAAAATAAATAAAATCATGCAAAGTCATGAAAAACCACAGGTTGATGGACATGAAGTGATTGATGCAGAGGGGAAATTAGTATCAGCAGGTTTTATCGATATGCATGTTCATTTTCGTGAGCCTGGATTCGAATACAAAGAAACGATTGCTACAGGTACAAAGTCTGCTGCAAAAGGTGGTTTTACTACAGTAGCATGTATGCCTAATACTAGACCGATTGTAGATGATGTTGAAACTTTACAACTTGTTTTAGATAAAGCGGAGACAGAAGGAATAGTTCGTGTACTTCCATATGCTGCAATTACGGAGAATGAATTAGGGAGAGACTTAACTGATTTTGATGCACTAAAAAATAAAGGAGCTATTGGATTTACAGATGATGGGGTAGGTGTACAAAGTGCACAAATGATGAAGGATGCAATGAGTAAAGCAGCTGCTATGAATATGCCAGTGATTGCTCATTGTGAAGATAATACTTTAGTCGTCGGTGCTGCGGTAACTGATGGTGCTTTTGCTAAAAAACATGGATTGAAAGGAATACCAAACGAATCCGAAGCGATTCATGTTGGAAGAGATATTTTACTAGCTGAAACTACAGGTGTTCATTACCACGTATGCCATGTGAGCACTGAACAATCTGTTCGTTTAATCAGGCAAGCAAAACAAATAGGAATTAAAGTAACAGCAGAAGTATGCCCACATCACTTGCTTTTATCAGATGAAGATATTCCAGCATTAGATGCAAACTGGAAAATGAATCCACCCCTTCGTACACCTAGAGATGTTGAAGCCATGATTGAAGCTATAGAGGATGGGACTATTGACATGATTGTTACCGATCACGCTCCACATAGTGAAGATGAAAAAGCTCAAGAGCTTCAAAGAGCACCTTTTGGAATCGTAGGGTTAGAAACAGCATTTCCATTGTTGTATACAAAATTTGTACAAACAGGAAAATGGACTTTAGACTTTTTAATCCAAAGAATGACAGAGAAACCAGCTGAAGTATTTAAGTTAGATTCAGGAAAAGTTTCTATTGGAGCAGATGCTGATTTAACCATTATTGACTTAGAAACGACAAAAACTGTAGATCCAGAAACATTTTTATCTAAAGGTAGAAATACTCCTTTCAAAGGGTGGAAGTTGCAAGGATGGCCAGTCAAAACACTCGTAGGTGGAAAAGTAGTTTGGTCAGATTAAAGTTAAAAGGTTTGTCACAAGATTACAGAAGGAGGACATTATGCAAGCTAAATTATTATTAGAAGACGGAACTCTTTTTACAGGTAAATCTTTTGGAAGTGAGAAAAATGCAATAGGTGAAGTTGTTTTTAATACAGGAATTACTGGTTATCAGGAGGTATTGTCAGATCCTTCTTACTGCGGTCAAATTATTACAATGACATATCCTTTGATTGGAAATTATGGTATCTCACGTGATGATTTTGAAGCTGTCCGTCCTTATATTCACGGGTTTGTTGTACGTCAACATGAGGAAATACCAAGTAATTGGAGAGCACAGTATACAGTGGATAGCTTACTAAAAGAATATGATATTCCAGGTATTAGTGAGATTGATACTCGTATGTTAACCCGTAAACTTAGACATTACGGTACGATGAAAGGAGTTATCTCAACAGGGAATCATTCGATTGAGGAATTGATGGAGCAAATAAAGGGTACTTCTTTATTAACAGATCAAGTGACTCGAGTCTCTACAAAAAGCATTTTTAGTTCACCTGGAAACAAAGAAAGAATTGTTCTTGTCGATTTTGGTTCAAAAAGTGGAATCTTAAGAGAATTAAATAAACGTGATTGTGACGTTATTGTCGTTCCTCATAATACAACAGCGAATCAAATTAGAAGATTAAAACCAGATGGGATTTTATTATCCAATGGACCTGGTGATCCTAAAAGTGTCCCTGAAGCTGTGACAATGATACACGAATTGTTAGGTCAATTCCCTATCTTTGGTATCTGTTTAGGTCATCAGTTGTTTGCTTTAGCTTGTGGTGCCGATACAGAAAAGTTGAAATTTGGGCATCGTGGTGGAAACCATCCTGTGAAGGAGTTATCCTCCAACCGTTGTTATATTACATCACAAAATCACGGTTATACAGTGAAGGAAGATTCTATATCTAATACACCACTAGAAATCACACATATCAACAATAACGATAAAACAGTGGAAGGTCTAAAACACAAACATTTTCCTGCTTTTTCAGTACAATACCATCCTGAAGCGGCTCCTGGACCATTTGATTCTAGTTATTTATTTGAAGATTTTATCGAAATGATTCGTCGTACCAAAGCAGAAACCCCTGAGTTGCCTCGCCAAGCGCAAATTGTTGCAAAAGCGAAGAAAGGAGACATGCAAAATGCCTAAAAATACTTCATTGAAAAAAATATTAGTTGTAGGTTCAGGTCCTATCGTCATAGGACAAGCGGCAGAATTTGATTATGCAGGTACACAAGCATGTCAAGCTTTAAAAGAAGAAGGTTTTGAAGTAGTACTTATTAATAGTAATCCAGCAACGATCATGACGGATACCAATATGGCCGATAAAGTATATATTGAGCCGATTACACCTGAATTTGTTACACAGGTTATTCGTAAGGAGCAACCAGATGGATTGTTACCGACATTAGGGGGACAAACTGGTTTAAACATGGCTGTTGAATTAGCCAAAAGAGGTGTTCTTGAAGAAGAAAATGTTCAGCTATTAGGCACACAATTATCTTCTATTGAGAAGGCTGAGGATCGAGATTTATTTAGAGAACTTATGCGTGAATTAGAACAACCAGTTCCTGAAAGTGTAATTGTTACAACTGTACAAGAAGCTGTTGATTTTGCAAATGAAGTTGGATATCCCATTATTATTAGACCAGCATATACATTGGGTGGTACTGGCGGAGGAATTGCTGATTCAGAGGGAGATTTAAGAGAAATTGTAGCAGCAGGTATACGGTATAGTCCAATAGGTCAATGCCTAATTGAAATGAGCATCGCAGGCATGAAGGAAGTAGAGTACGAAGTGATGCGTGATGCAAACGATAACTGTATTGTCGTATGTAACATGGAAAATTTTGATCCGGTAGGAGTGCACACTGGTGATAGCATCGTAGTAGCACCTAGTCAAACATTATCGGATCGAGAATATCAAATGCTTCGTTCAGCTTCATTAAAAATCATTCGTGCTTTGAATATTGAAGGCGGCTGTAACGTTCAGCTTGCGTTAGATCCATTTAGTTTTCAATATTACGTGATCGAAGTGAATCCAAGAGTAAGTCGTTCGTCTGCCCTTGCCTCAAAAGCTACAGGTTATCCAATTGCAAAAATGGCAGCAAAAATCGCAGTCGGTTATACATTGGATGAACTTGAAAATCCTGTAACGGGTCAAACTTATGCCTGTTTTGAACCAACACTTGATTATATCGTAAGCAAAATTCCTCGCTGGCCATTTGATAAATTTATTAGTGCTAACAGAAAATTAGGTACACAAATGAAAGCAACTGGAGAAGTTATGGCTATTGGGCGTACTTTTGAAGAATCCATTCATAAAGCTATTCGTTCTTTAGAAATTGATGTACATCGTTTATTTATAAAAGAGCTAGAGGATTTAGATGATTCCGTTCTTAACAACCGTCTACAAACACCAGATGATGAACGTCTGTTTATCATAGCTGAGGCTTATCGAAGAGGTTATACTTTACAACAAATTCAAGACCTTACAAAGATTGATTGGTGGTTTTTGAATAAAATAGAAAAATTGATTCAGTTTGAAAAAGAATTGATGGACGCTGAGTTAACGGAACAATTGTTGTTAGAAGCAAAGAAGAAAGGGTTTACTGATAGAGCGATTGCAGAACTGCGAAGATCGTCCAATCCAAATTATTCTTTTACAGAAGAACAAGATATCCGTTCACTTAGAAGAAAATATGAGATTAAACCAGTTTACAAAATGGTTGATACTTGCGCAGCTGAATTCGAAGCTACAACCCCTTATTATTATTCTACTTATGAAACTGAGAACGAAGCCATTCAATCAGATAAACAGAAAGTCATTGTATTAGGTTCTGGACCTATACGTATCGGTCAAGGGATTGAATTTGATTATTCAACTGTACATGCAGTATGGGCAATACAAGATGCTGGGTATGAAGCGGTAATTATCAACAACAATCCTGAAACAGTCTCTACAGACTTTAGTACGTCTGATCAATTATATTTTGAACCATTGTTTTTTGAAGATGTGATGAACATTATTGAACAGGTACAACCTATAGGAGTTATTGTTCAATTTGGTGGTCAGACAGCAATTAATTTAGCTGAGCCTTTATCTAGAGCAGGTGTGAATATTATTGGAACCAGTATAGATAACATTGATGCTGCAGAAGATCGAAAAGAGTTCGAAGCTCTTTTAAGAAGATTAGAGATTGCCCAGCCAAAAGGGAGTACAGTCACTACAGTTGATCAAGCAGTTCAAACCGCTTCATCATTAGGATATCCTGTTTTAGTCCGTCCATCTTACGTTTTAGGTGGAAGAGCGATGGAAATTGTATATTCTGATGATGAATTACTGAATTACATGGACAAGGCTGTAAAAATCAATCCAGATCATCCTGTACTAATCGACCGCTACATGTTAGGAAAAGAAGTAGAGGTTGACGCAATCTGTGATAAAGAAACTGTAGTGATTCCAGGTATTATGGAACATGTTGAAAGAGCAGGAGTTCATTCTGGTGATTCCATTGCTGTGTATCCTCCACAGTCTATTTCTGAAAATATTAAAGAACAAATTATCGAAATTACAACGAAGATTGCAAGACAATTACAAGTGATTGGGTTAGTAAATATTCAATTTGTTATATTCAAAGAGAAAGTATATGTGATTGAAGTGAATCCGCGCTCTTCAAGAACAGTTCCTTTCCTTAGTAAAGTGACGAATATTCCAATGGCCAATGTAGCGACAAAAGTAATTCTAGGCCAAAAATTGTCCGATTTAGGTTATGAGAGTGGATTATGGCCTGAGGATGATTATGTATCAGTGAAGGTTCCTGTATTCTCGTTTGCTAAACTTCGTAGAGTAGATACTTCTCTTGGACCTGAAATGAAATCAACAGGAGAGGTTATGGGTCGAGATGTTCATTATGCTAAAGCACTATACAAAGGATTAATTGGATCAGGGATGAAAATACCTCAATCAGGGTCTATTATCGTAACTGTTGCAGATAAAGATAAAGAAGAAGCTACAGCATTAATTAAAGGTTTTTACAATCTTGGTTACAAAATTATTGCTACAGGGGGAACTGCTCAAACATTAGAGGATACTGGTATGAGAGTTCAACAAGTCAATAAATTAAAAGAAGGCTCACCAAATATCGTAGACTTAATAAGAAACGGGGAAGCTCAATTTGTAATTAATACATTAACAAAAGGAAAAACTCCTGAACGAGATGGATTTAGGATTCGTAGAGAAGCTGTAGAGAATGGTGTTGTTTGTTTAACCTCACTTGATACAGTTCGAGCCCTTCTTACAATGTTACAAACGATTAACTACGCATCCACACCAATGCCAGTCATGGGTGAGGATATATCTGAAGTTAAAAAGTTAAGAATTGGACTTCAGGTGTAAACTAAAATAAGTGAGGGTGTTAATAACCCTCACTTGAAATATTAACGTTTATAACTTTTATATAAAAAGCGAGGTTGATGATTTGGGGAAAAGGGAAAAAATCATAGGCAGAACAATCGTAGCTCTGGATTATGCTTCAGCTGATGAAGCTCAAAGGCTATTAAATCAATTAAAAGGTATTCCTTGTTATATGAAGGTAGGTATGCAACTTTTTTATGCTGCTGGTCCATCCTTTGTTTTGAAATTAAAAGAACAAGGTTATAAAGTTTTTCTAGATTTAAAAATGCATGATATACCGAATACAGTGAAGGGCGGAGCAGCTAGCATTACTCGTCTTGGTGTGGATATGTTTAATGTTCATGCTGCAGGTGGGAAAAAAATGATGGAAAGTGCACTCGAAGGAGTAGATCAAGCTGTAAATCCATCTAATCCTAAACCTTTGGTGATCGGAGTTACACAACTCACAAGTACAAATGTAACAACTTTAAATAAAGAGATTGGGATTTCTGGATCAGTTGAGTCATCGGTATTGCAATATGCTAATTTAGTAAAGAGCGCAGGTTTAGATGGAGTTGTAGCATCTCCTCTAGAAGTAACGAACATAAAAGAGCAAAACGGAATAGATTTTGTAACTGTAACTCCAGGTATTCGTCCAATAGGTTCAAATATAGGGGATCAATCTAGAGTCACGACACCAAAGGAAGCATTTAATGAAGGTGCAGATTACATTGTAATTGGAAGGCCAATAACGGCTTCTGATGATCCACGTAAGTCAATTGAAAGTATTATAGAGGAGTTGGAATAATTTATGAATTCTCAGCTAGCTAATCAAATTGCACAATCACTATTGGATATTGGTGCAGTGAATCTTCAACCTAAAGATCCTTTTACATGGTCTTCAGGGTTGTTATCACCTATTTATTGTGATAATCGTTTAACGATGTCATATCCTCACATTAGAAATATCATTGCTGAAGGGTTTGTACAAGTTATAAAAGAAAAATACCCAGATGTTGAAGTCATCGCAGGAACTTCAACAGCAGGTATTCCTCATGCTGCTTGGGTTTCTGATAAGTTAAGACTGCCAATGATATATATTCGTGATAAAGCAAAAGGTCATGGAAAGAAAAATCAAATTGAAGGTCTTTTAAAACCTGATCAAAAAGTAATTGTAATTGAAGATTTAATTTCTACAGGTGGCAGTTCATTAAAAGCGGCAAAAGCAGTAGAAGAAGCTGGGGGATATGTGCAAGCGGTTGTAGCCATATTTACTTATCAATTTGAAAAGGCATCAAAAACTTTTGTTGAAGAAAATATTCAACTACACACTTTATCAAATTATACTGCACTTATTCAAATTGCGTCAGACATGGGCAAAGTAGATAGTGAAGATTTAGAATTGCTTCAATCTTGGCGTCATAATCCTGATCAGTATTTGATAGATTAAACTACCATTCCTGTATATCATTTATTTACTTGTGTGATTGGTAATATAATAGAGGGAATCAATGGCTTATACCCATTCCCTCTAATTTAATATTTTTAGAAAATTTAATGTATAATGAAACAAAAATTCGTTATCAAAGATGATTTTACAGTCTAAATGCCTCTGCAAGTAGTTCATAGGAGCGCAGTTTATCTTCAAAGTTATGAGTAATGGTGACTATCATTAATTCATCTGTACCATATTGATCTCTTAGCTGTAGAAGTTGATGAGTCACTGATTCTTGTGATCCCACGATCATTCGTTTTCTATTTTGACGTATACGTTCTAAATCGAATTCATCATAAATGTATGATTCTGCTGTTTCTATACTGGGAATTCCCTTCCCCGTCCTCTCTCCTTTTTCAATCAACAGTAAGGATAAATCTAGACTTTTTGCTATTCTCTCTGCTTCTTCATCACTTTCAGCACAAATTACAAAAATAGCTACAATGTTTTTAGGTTTATTTAAGTATTTAGAAGGTTTAAAAATCCGCTTATAATGTTCTACATACTGTGATCCGCCTTGTCCATTTATAAAATGTGCAAATGTATAAGGTAATCCTTTCTTCGCCGCTAAAACTGCACTATCTCCACTTGAACCCAACATCCACAGTTCTGGTGCTGTTGGACTTAAAGGAGTAGCTTTTAAACCAGCTAATTGATGATTTTCATCTAAATCATCATGAATGTAAGCTAATAAATCATCTATTTGCTGAGGAAATTGGTGAACGGTTCTTTTTTTACCTTCTTGTAAAGCAATTGTTGATAACGGCATACCACCAGGAGCTCGACCTACACCTAAATCGATTCGATTTGGATGAAGTGATTCTAATAATTGAAAGTTCTCAGCAACTTTGTAAGAGCTATAGTGAGGTAACATTACGCCACCTGAGCCTACTTTTATTTTGGATGTGTTTGAGGCCAAGTGTGCAATTAAAATTTCAGGAGATGAACCTGCTAATGCTTCAGTATGATGGTGTTCTGCTACCCAAAAACGATGATAACCTAATGCTTCTGTTTTTTGAGCTAACTTTACTGTGTTTTTAAGAGCTTCTTGTGGATTGCTGCCTTCAGAAACTGGGGATTGATCCAGAACACTTAATTTTATCATGTTTACTCCTCTTTTCTTTTATTTTATTGGTTCAATTATAGAATAGACTAGATTTTGATATATTAATTTTGTATAATTTAATTGTGCACAATTAAAATTTAACATATGATTTATTTACTGTCAAAGTAAAGAATATGCTCTATATATGGTTATCTAGGTTTACATTTGAACTTTGTTACGATAATATTTCATTGATAACTTAGCGGGTAGGTGAATATTGATGGATGAACCATTAAAAATCGAAAATCAATTATGTTTTTCTATCTATGCATTGTCTAAGGAGTTTACAAAATTGTATAATTTATTTTTGAAGGATATGAATGTAACATACCCTCAATATTTAGTATTGCTTGTTTTATGGGAACAAAATGAATTGACAGTGAAACAGCTGGGGGAAAACTTATTATTAGATTCAGGAACTTTGACTCCACTTCTAAAGAGAATGGAAGAAGCTGATATTGTTAAACGAGAACGTTCTAGAGATGATGAAAGAAAAGTACTTGTCAGTTTAACAAATAAAGGTATCGATTTGAAAGAAAAAGCAGAGAAAATACCGGTGTGTTTGGCTGAGAAAATCGGGCTTTCTCCACAAGAGTTTCAAAAAAAACTAGATGAAAATCGTGATTTGTTAAGTAAAATTTTAGAAGCAGTTGAGTCATAATCACCATATACTATTTAGACAGACCTCCCCCGTTTAAGCAGGGAGGTTTAATAGTATAGGCAATGAATGAAATGAAGTTATGTATGTACGTTTATTTTATAACTCTTTCAAAACCTTTAAAACGAGTTCCTTGAAAAGTTAATTTACCTAAGTCTCCTTCAATTAAAATACCAAATTGTTCACCGCTCATTTGAAGCTCCATCCGATCACCGCTTTCCACTTCAAATGTTGTGTAATATGTTGTTGATGTACGATGAGAGACATGATCATCATTATGCCTCCTTCTACTGCTCACTTCATCTCTTTTACTAACTACTTTAGCATTTACAGTAAGTACGGGTTGTTTATTGTTATTGTTCCATTGAGAAGCAACTTTAATTATTGTAAAAATAATACCTCCAAATACAATAATAAAAATGATGCCTATAAAAATCGGAACAATCGTAAACATGATGTCAAAAGATTGATTTGGTAAATTCATTAAAAATCTCCCCTTTTTCTATTTAAGAACTTCCTTATTTATACGATGTAATAAACTTAAAGTTTCTAAACGAAATACTGGAAATCCACAAAAAAACTACTCCATTCATTTAGATATGGAGTAGGTATTAAATATTTTCTACATTTTTTTTTGTAAATTTAATATTTATCTTTTAAAACAAAACTCTGGTATGCAGTCCATACTTCGTTCTCAAGTTGATAAAGCATATGAATGCGATCCACTTTCATACGGTAGTGGATATTATAGGTTTTTAAATTTGCAAAAATATCAAACATCTCATCTTCATTTAAATTTTGACCAATTGTCAGGTGAGGAGTAAAAGGAAACTGGGGTTGAACTTCTCTTAAGATACCCGTATTAATACTTTCGTATAAAGTTGTAATTTTGTTTGTTTCCTCAAGTGCAAGGTAAATTACATTACTTAATGGGAAAAAGTTTGATACTCTATTAAATGTGATTTCAAATGGTGATAAATTAGAAGTGACATCCTCAAGATGAGCAACAATTTCATCCATTTTTTGTTCATCAAATGATTCAAGTTTTTTGATTGTGATATGAGGAGGTAAAAGTTTATAGTGTGGATCATACCTCATGCGATGAGAATTAGAAAAATCTTGAATTTCTTTACTTGGAAACACTACAATTCCAAAATTCATATTATTATATACCTCCTTATTAAATTAGACTACAGGAGTTTTGCAAGAAAAATGAACACGCTGCATATGATAACGTATCTTATTTACTTCTAATTTCTATTATAGCTGTTTTTATCCATTTTAATAAGGGCTATTTTGTGAAGTATGATATAATGTAGGAATCTTTTCAAAGGGGAGGAATTTTAAATGAAAAGACAAGTACACAGTAAAGAAGTTAGAACTGCAGTTTTTGAAAAGTTAAATCAGCGTGGAGTAAAAATAGAGGATATCGCTTTTATTGTATATGAGATGCAGTCAGCTTATCATGAGGATCTTCATATTGACGACTGCATAGAAAGTGTGGAGGCTGTTTTAGAAAAAAGAGAAGTTCAACATGCTGTTTTAGTTGGAATTGAGATGGATGTTTTATGCGAAAAAGGGATGTTATCCGAACCCTTACAATCACTTATTGAAACAGATGAAGGATTATTTGGTTGTGATGAAACGTTAGCGATCGGTTCAGTGTATGCATATGGCAGTATTGCCTTAACAACTTTTGGGCATTTAGATAAAAATAAAATAGGAATTATTAAAAAATTAGATACAAAACGAAACAATGGTATTCATACCTTCTTAGATGATTTAGTCGCAAGTATTGCTGCATCAGCTTCCAGCAGGCTTGCTCATCGATATCGTGATGAGGAAGAACAGCAGTCTGAATCATAATTTAACATTCATTTGTAATTATCTTTTTTAAAACGGGCTGTTAAGTTTTTATCCAATAAACTTTATTCTCATGATATTTAGAATAACCATGCAAAGGAAATCTAATGCAATAATAAAATTAGAA
Organism: Chengkuizengella marina; assembly: GCF_009910845.1. Lineage (GTDB taxonomy): Bacteria > Bacillota > Bacilli > Paenibacillales > KCTC-33759 > Chengkuizengella > Chengkuizengella marina. Next base: position 119,151 of record NZ_SIJB01000024.1, read on the forward strand.
AAATATCTGTTTAGTTGCAATAAATGTGAGAAAAACGGTTAATCTAAAACTATTCTTAAATAGTTTATGAGGTGAGAATATGAAATGGATTTACTGTGTTAAATTGTATGATTCCAAATTTCAAGCGGGATGTTTAGCGAAAAGAATGGAGGAAGATTGGTGGGTATATGGCTTCGAATATCCAACGGAAGTTGAGGTTTTTAAATCGCAAAAAGGTAGGTATGGTGTGCGATATATAATATAAAAATAAATTTTCTAAACATTGTGAAAATATAGATTATAAAAAAAACCTTGACTTTGTTTTTAGCATTGTGTATGATTACTCTTGTCGCTATTATACAAGCTAACAACGCGGGGTGGAGCAGTCTGGTAGCTCGTCGGGCTCATAACCCGAAGGTCGTAGGTTCAAATCCTGCCCCCGCAACCAAGTTTGGGCCTTTAGCTCAGTTGGTCAGAGCAATCGGCTCATAACCGATTGGTCGGGGGTTCGAGTCCCTCAAGGCCCACCAACTAAAGTGTGCCGGGGTGGCGGAATTGGCAGACGCACAGGACTTAAAATCCTGCGGTAGGTGACTACCGTACCGGTTCGACTCCGGTCCTCGGCACCACTCAAATACTCCCTTGTTTCTATCCAAAGTGGTAGGAAGAAGGGAGTTTTTAACTTATTGTAATTTAAGTGAAATATTCAACTTTAGCTTGTGGAAAATATTTTTTAATATTTAGTTGCATTAAATCTTTAATCGCATTTGCTTCATCATCAGGATAAACATATTTTCCTATTCCATATCTTCCCCATTTATATTTTCTATCCTCTTCATTCATTTCTAGTTTTGAATTAGGATAACGTTCTTGAATGACTTTTTTTGCAGGTTTAGTATAACGATGCTGAATTAATTCAAAGGTTAGATCAGGAACACTTATTGGGGCTAAAGCGTCAGACAGTTTCTTTATTAAATCAGTGTATTCTTCCTGCCAATTTTCATGAATATAAATTGGAGCAATGATAAATCCAAGTGGATATTTAGCCTGAGCTATCTTTTTGGCTGCTTGTATTCGTTGTTCTAACGGTGAAGTACCTGCTTCAAAGTTTTTAATCACATACTTTGAGTTAATGCTAAATCTAAAACGAGTATGACCATTATGTTCAGCATCTAACAAATGATCAACATGATGATATTTTGTGACGAATCTAAGTCTGCCTAGATTGGTTTTTCCGATAAATTCAATCGTTTTTTTTAAGGAATGGGTTAGGTGATCAATTCCAACTATATCAGACGTACAAGCTGCTTCAAAACGTGTAATATCAGGTTCTCGTTCACTGATATACTTTTGTGCTTGATTAAAAATTTCCTCTAGATTAACATAGGTTCTAATATAAGGTTTGCTTCCAAGTGTAGTTTGTAAATAGCAATAATGGCAATGTCCCATACATCCAGTAGCTAAAGGAATGGCGTATTCAGCTGAGGGTTTGGATGTATCAAACTTTAATGTTTTTCTAATACCAACAACTAATGTTGATTTAGCAACCCGATATTTCTCCAACTCATTATCACCTGGAATATTTCTTACTTGATTATGTGATGTCGTTTTTCTTATTTCTAATCCCATATCGGTGAATTTTTGCCAAAGTTGTTTTCCTAATGGATACTCTAATGCGTTAGGCTCAAAATAGACAAGTTGAGGTATGAATGGTTTCAAAAGAAGTTATCCTTTCTTATCTTAAATTAGAATTGAATCTATTCATGTCATTAAAGTTTATTTTTCCATATTTATCATTTACTTAAAGCGTCCTTTTTATTTATATTTGCCTTTCCAAAATTTTTTTTAATCAAGTTATTAAGAAAAAAATAAAAACCCCTCATCATTTTTGTGAAAATGTAAGGAGCTGTTTAGAAATGTTTTTGTTCAGAACAGTGATTTATTTTTCTTGTTGAATACTAGCTGTTAATGAATTTGAAATATAAGTTTCTGCTTTAGGTTCTGTAATTACCATAGCGTACATCATACCTTCAACTGGATAATGAAGTTGATAATGAATGACAGCTTCATTATTTACAAAGTCCACCGATGTAATTTCTATAGAGTAACCTGCATTTGGCTTTTCACCCCATGATAAAGTGACTTTATTCACTTCTTCATTCACTTTTTCTACTTTAAAGGAAACTTCTTCATCAGGAATAGGTGTCGGTATGTCAACTGGCGGTTCATCCTCTGAATGGTTATCATTTACAAAGTTTATTGCTTTAAATATCATCACTGATGCGTCAATTCTTTTGACAAGTTGTGTCGGATGGAAGTTATTTGCTTGGTCTAATAAGGCAACTTCTGAAAGTAATATTTTTTGAATGCTATCCATATATTCTGGATTGATCTTATCAGCATCTTTTATCGTTAAGAAAATTTCTATAAAGCTATAGTCTCCTTTTGCATCCATTGCTTGAAATAAGGCATGTGCAAATTGTTCTTTCGTCATCTTCTTGGTTGGATTAACATCCTTTTCTATCTCTACACCATTTAAGTAGGCTTTTACAAAATAATCCGCATACCAGGATTCATCTGATATACTTGTAAAATAATCACTTGCTAAAGGTTGCTTGACAAAGGTCATATGGGCTAAGTTCAAATCTAATCCTTTTACGATTAAGGCAATACCTTGAGCATAGGTAAGTTTTCCATTAGGAGCGAAATTATTTTCGTCCATACCACTTACAACTCCATTTCTCTTTAATTCCATAATTATGTTTTTATTTGTTCCTTCAGGTAAGTCGCTAAATGCAAAAACTGATCCAGCAACTGCAAAAATAAACATGAAAATTACGGAAAAGCCTGTTAATATTTTTTTGTTCAATTTAAACCCTTCTTTCATTTTTTGATTTAAATATTAGACGAACTAGAAGGCAGAAATGTTGCAAAAAATATTTTTTTATTTATTATTATTTACTTGTTTAACAGTACTTCCTACTCCATAATATAAAGAGTGGAGTATTTTTATGATTGTAGTTTTACTTAATATACAGAAAATAAGGTTCTTTTACAAGAAAAAAGCAATTAGGAGTGGTCACAATAGACACGAGGAAAATGAAATGGGGAATTTTAGGTTGTGCCAACATAGCTATAAATTCAGTCATACCTGCCATAAAGAATTCAATATCAAATGAAGTGACGGCCATTGCTAGTCGAGGAAAGGATAAGGCTTTAAAAACAGCATCTGCATTGAACATACCAAGAGCATATGGAAGTTATGAGGAATTATTAGCTGATCCAGACGTAGAAGCAGTTTACATTCCCCTTCCGAATCATTTACATAAACAGTGGACGATCAAAGCAGCACAAGCAGGTAAACATATACTATGTGAAAAACCATTAGCACTAAATGAAAAAGAAGTCGAGGAAATGATAGAAGCTTGTGATAAAGCTAATGTTTATTTAGCCGAAGCATTTATGTATCGATATCACCCTCGTTACATACAGTTAAAAGAGACGATAAGATCGGGTGAAATTGGTGAAATACGAGGAATACATAGTGTATTTACGTTTAATAATGCAGAGGATATGGAAAACGTTAGATACAAGCAACATATGGGTGGTGGTTCATTATATGATGTCGGTTGCTATCCTATTAGTGCTGCAAGAATGATTTTAGAAAATGAACCTGAAGCGGTAACTACACATGCCTTTTTCTCCTCACAACATGATCAAGTAGATATGATGGCGTCTGGATTAATTGAATTTCCGAATCAAATATCATTAACTTTTGACTGTGGGATGTGGGCAGAATTTAGAAACAGCATAGAGATTGTAGGTTCTGACGGAAAAATTGAAGTGCCAAGTGCATTTATTACAATGGATGGGAAGAATCATTTTATAGTTACAAAACAAGGTATTTCTAAAGTTATTGAGGTGCCTGAAGTTAATCAATATACATTACAAGTAGATTCTTTCGCACAAAGTGTATATCAAAAACAACCTTTACCATTTCCATCTAAAGATGCTCATTATAATATAAAGGTAGTTACAGCTTGTATTGAATCTGCTAAGGCTCGAAAAAGAATAGAAATAGTTTAATACAAAGGAGGAATTCTATTGTCCATCCCGTTTAAAATTAATATTACAAAGACAAAGAGTAGGGTGTTACGAGGGAATGTTTATGTTTCTAAAAACCCTTCTAAAGGTACCCTCATTATATGCCACGGTTTTAAGGGTTTTAAAGATTGGGGGATGTTTCCTTATATTGGAGAGACATTAGCAGATGATTTGGATGTAGTTACATTCAATTTCTCTTACAATGGTGTTGGTGAGAATCTACTTGATTTTACGGAATTAGATAAATTTGCACAAAATACATATGCAAGAGAGTTAGAGGATTTAAACACAGTAATGGATGCTGTTCAAAATCAGAAACTCCCAATTGATGTAGATATGAATACATCTCAGCTTTACTTATTAGGTCACAGTAGAGGGGCAGGAATATGTTTAATATATAACTTTGATCATCCTAAAGCAGTTCAAGGTATAGTGTGCTGGAATGGAATAACAAACGTAGATTTATTCACCAGAGATCAAAAAGAAGAAATGAAGCAAACAGGAAAATCTTTTGTATATAACGCACGTACAAAACAGCAAATGCCTTTAAATGTGGAAATACTGGAAGATATGGAAAAGAATGAAGAAAAGTATAATATTATTGAAAGGGTAAAATACACGGAAACACCTATCGTACTTATCCAAGGTACAGAGGATCATGACCGATTAATTCAAGGATCTAAAAAGCTAATTGAAAAAAAACCCAAAATTAATTTGATTCAAATTACAGGAGGCAATCATACGTTTAATTCTTTACATCCTTTTCAGGGAACCACTGAACCATTGGAGCAAGCAATTAAAGAAACCAAAAAATTTATTAATCAATTAAAAAAGTAGTTTTTAAATTTATGATTGACCTTTTAATTCATCCTTGATAGTATAAGTATACTAAAAGCATAAAATTTAAATGACCTGATAGCTCAGCAGGGAGAGCGCCATCTTGACAGGGTGGAGGTCACAGGTTCGAACCCTGTTCAGGTCACCATAATTAAAACGTCCAAATCCTTTGTTTATCAAGGGATTTTTTTGCTAGTGAATATTAAGTGATGACTGGATATTATCTGAGTTATGATAAATTGGGGACGAATTGGGGACGGTTTTTTCTGGAGAAAATTTATCAAACTTACCTGCGGTTCTTTTTCTCACTTTTTTTGTCACATGGGCATAAATATCAGCAGTTGTTTGATATCGTGAATGTCCAAGACGTTCCTGTATTGCTTTTAATAAAGAGTCTACATTTTCACCGCTTTCATCTTCTATCAATAATGTCCCAGAGCTATGCCTTAGCCCATGAAATTTTATATATCTTATGTTATGTCTTTTGCAAAATCTTTTCCACCACTTTGAAGGGTGTTCGTAATAATATGTCTTTCCATATCCATTATGGAAAACAAATTCTCTTTCTCCACCTATCCATTTATTGCCCAGTTCATCTTTTAGTTCTATCCACTCATCATAATATTGTTCTAATTCCTTCATGTACCACCCAGGCATATCTACAGAGCGGATAGAACTAAGTGATTTTGGATCGCCTTCAACCGCTATCCCTTTAACGGTTAATGCTATATTATTTTTGATTCTTAGAACATTTTCATCAAAATCAACATTAGACCATTCTAGCCCTACTAACTCCCCTCTACGAAATCCACCGATCATTGATCCAAGAACTAAAAGTCTCCATTTAGAGGATTCTTTATAGAGCGCTGATATCACTTCTTGTGCTTCATTTTCATCGTAATAATGCAGAGTTTCTTTTGAACTAAGTTTCTTTTTTACTGCCTCTTTTTTTGAAAGGATGGGGCTTTTGATATCTTTCATAGGATTTATTGGGATTAATTTCCATTCAGTTGCGCGAGAGAAGATGTTTTTTAAAATACGGTATATGTATTGAATAGTACTAACTTCTAAAAAATCTCCACGCCCATCTTTTCTTGCTCCTGGTTTCTGAAGTTCTTTTAAAAATGTCACAATTTGCATTGATGTAATTTGATCAATTCGTTTGTGTCCAAAACTGGGAATAATACGAGATTTCAAGTGATCGTTATAGTTTTTAAATGTCTTTGGTGATAGCTTCTCTGAAGCATATTTCTCTTTCCATTCTTCGACAAAGTCTTTAAACTTCATTTTTTCAGGGGCAATATATTCGCCAGCTTCAACTTCAATTTTAAATTTCACTAGCTCCTCATTGAGATAATCTCTCAATTTTTTTTTTGTTTTTAATAAAGATTCATCCTCTATACGGATTGTCTTACTTCTTTTTATACGTTTGTTGTTAGGACCATATCCAACTTCTACAATTAGTCGCCAAGATTTTTTCCCCCGTTTTTCAATAGATGCCATAAACTAAGCCTCCTTAATAATTTTTTAAAGTTTAAATTTTACTTCAACAACCTTCCCAATTATTTTTATATCTTCACAAGGTATTAATTCTGGTTGTATATGTGGGTTTGAAGGTGTGAGCATACAATTTTTACCTACTTGTTTAACACGTCTTAAAACTTCTTGTTCGTTATTAATAGATACTAATGCAATATCTTTTTCTGTGATGGAATCTTGTACAGAAATAATTACTTCATCTCCTTTCATTATTCTATCTCCAGACATATCATTGTTTTCTATGTGGTATTCTTTTGATATTTTATATCCAACAGATTCTTCTGATATTTTATTTTCTAGTTCATTAATTGTTTTTTTATATAGATCATTTACTTTTCTTATTGCTTCTTTGTCTGATTGTATACCTCCAAATTGTTCGAATTTTTGATATTCATCCTCGGTCATTCCAAGTTGTTTAGCCATTTGAGATATTGAGATATTTTGAGACTCTCTAATTTTTTTAAGCTTAATTAGGTCTTTTTCATCATTATTAAATTGATTAAAAGAATTAGTGGATTTATAGATGTTTAAAAAACTATCAAGTTCAATGTCATTCAGAATTTTATTTAATAATTCATCTAACTCATAAGGTGCAAGATTAGTAAGTTTTTCTAATTGATCTTTAGTTTTTTTGTCACAATTACGGTTTTCTAATATGCCTTTTAAAAGTCTTTCATAAGAAATAGTTTTATCTAGAACCTCTTTAATTTCAATCGGTGCTCTTTCACGATATCCTGCCATAACAAGTGTTTTTGGATCACCTCCTGTTATTTCCGCAATCGCTCGATTGACTTCATCTGTAGCTGGATATTTTGGATCGTTTTTTAATTTGGATAGATACGAGCGATCTATTTTTATATTCTTTTCTTCCTGTAGACGTCTTGTTATTTCTGCCAAGCTTAATCCACTTTTCTTAATATAATCATATATTAAATCTGAATAATTCATTTTAAATACCAACCCTTCACACTTCGTTTTCATTATTAATATTACCACAGTGTTGATTTTTTAATCAACACTTTTTTGTAATTGTGACTTTTAAGTCATTGACAATAAATGAGGGTGTTGCTAATATTAAGTTAAATAGTGACTAAATAATCAACGATGATTAAAAAGTCATCACAATATTACAGGAGGTGAAAATATAATGAGTTATGCAGAGATTTTAAAAAAAGCAACTGAGAGAAGTGGACTTTCACTATCAAGAATTATATTTAAATTAGCAAAAGAGGACATCTGCATGGACAAGGCAATTTTAAGCAAGTTACAAAATGGTAAGTGCCCTCCAGCTAGAGATGAAGTAAACATTGCATTAGCAGAAGTTTTGAATATTGATTCTGAAAAATTTCGTCTTGCTGCAGCAAAAGAGCTCATCCCTAAATCACTTTTTGAACTTATCAAAAAAGCTGGATAGGAGAAGGGGAGATTTTATGAAGATGATTGAAGAATTTTATCAAGAATTAGTCCAAGATGTGGCCAGAAAGGTAAAGCAATCCTTAATAAAAGAATTTCAACAAAATCCAAGAGAGGATAAAAGACTTAATGTCGATGAAGCAGCAGAATACACTGGTATTTCAAGAAAATTAATTTATCGAATGTGTAAAGAAGGAGATATACCACATATAAGGCTTGGTGCTAAAGATTCTCAAAAACCAAGAATAATATTTAGGACAAGCACTCTTGATAATTGGATGAGGGAACAAGAGATATTGAATTATATGAAAAGTGAAAAAGTTCAATAACAATCTATCAATAAAGGAAGGTGAAAGAATGAGTCAATTAGTTTATATCGAAAACAATCGATCAGTAATAGATAGTTTAAAGTAGAAATGATTGAAAAATTATAAGGGAGGTGAAGTGGCTATGGAAATCAAAGGTAATGTTGTGGAGGAGTATATGTCAGGTAATACCAGAATGATTTTCTGTGATGACGCTTATGTAAACAAGACTAAAGAGGAGGAATTAGAAATTCTTAATAGATTCTATCAAGCAGTATGGAAGTGTGTTTACACCTTGGTTGAAAAAAAAGATGAAGTATAAAGTTCTATATTTTTTTACTTTCTAATCTATGAAAACAAATATGAAACTATCAATATAAGGGAAGGTGAAAGAGAAAATGAACGAATTAAATATTTCAATATGGATGTAGCCCATACTAATTAAAAACAATTAGGTGGGATGAACATGAAAGAAATTATTATTAAAGTCCAATTTTCAGAGGAAATGATTCAGTCTATCAATGAGCTTGTAACAAATGTTATAGAGAATGTTGAAAATACCGGAGTTAATATATCAGAGAAATTGATAGCATCAAAACAAAAGGAAGAACAGTATTTAAAAGAATATGAAAACAAAGAAGAGAATCATAATGATGAATTGCAAGAAATATTAACCGCTCAAGATATGGCAGATTATCTTAAAATCTCACGTCGAAGGGTATATGAATTATATCAATTGAACCCAGAGTATGGAGGGATACCTAATTTTAGCATAGGTAATTCTCATCGAGTTGTAAAAGAAGATTTTCTTAACTGGATTAAAGAGAAGAAACAGGAGAATTTAAAAAAATACTCAGAATAAAGGAAGGTGAAAGAATGAATCAATTACAAATAATTAGTCAAGATGGTCAAAGAGTGTTAATAACTTCACAACTGGCTGAGTCATACGGAACTGATTCTGAACGTATTACTAAAAATTTTAATCGCAACAAAGAAAGGTACAAAGAGGGAAAACACTTTTTAGCATTAGAAGGTAAGGAATTAAAAGATTTTAGGGCGACATGTCAAATTGACCTTTTGCCAAACATTAATAAACTTTACCTCTGGACAGAAAAAGGAGCATGGTTACATGCAAAATCATTAAAAACAGATGAAGCTTGGGATGCTTACGAAATGTTGGTCGATGATTACTACTCAGTTAAAGAAAACATACCAACTTTAACTAAAGAAGAAGCAGAAGCGTTACTTTTCCGCAGAACAGCAGACATGATTGTTAAGATACCACAACTTGAACAGAAGATTGAAGAAGTTGACCAAAAAGTGGACAAGCAGATAACACTAACCCAATGGGAGCAAAGAAAACTACAAAGAGAAGTAAAAAGGAAGGTTTATAAGTTCTCTGACGATAAAGAAGAACGAAAGTATTTGTTTCCTGAACTATACAGAGAAATTTATGACCGTTGGGGAATTCCATCTTATAGGGATGTATTAAGAAAAGACTTAGAAAACGTTATTACCTACATCAACGCTTGGGTTCCTAAAAAGAAAGACGAAGAGAAAGGAGAGATAGCATGATGAATTTGGATAGATTTGCAGGAAGTAATGAATCACCAGTATTTGAAACAGTAGATAACTTAAATACATGCGGATGTGGAAATCAAGCAGAATGGTTAGTTTATAAAGATAGACAACCACATTGTCCAGAGTGCTTTAAAGAAGCTACTGAATGTGGTGATGTAGTGGAGGTGCAATACTTATGTGTGTAAATACGAAAGATATTGTTACGGATACACTGGATCGCATTAGTAAACAAGTAATTTGTCAGATTGATGAATACATTCATGATTTTCCATCAGTACCTCAGTTAGCCCTTATTAATATAGTGGAAAATCAAGAGTATTGGATGCAGCTAGAACCTTTCGACAACATGACATTTCAATATGAACATGCTGTATTTTCGTTCATTCAATTATGTAACTATATAGAATTATTTTTAGGAGTTTCTAGTGAAAGAATATTTGTACAAGAATTGAGTAAACAAATGATAGAAATGGTACAAGGAAGGGTTCAAAAATATATTGATGATGTAAGAATTGAAGAACAAATGATTCTAAATGATGAACATGAAAGGGGTGTTGTGGCGTGAGCCAATATGAGGTATGGAAACAGATTTATGAAAAAAATACTTCTACTGTTCATACAGCTATAAAGGTAAGAGAAACTGCTAGAAGACACATTGAACGAATAGAAAAAGCGAGCTGCGGCAACAGCTACGCTTAAAAAATTAAAATAATTCGAGGTCATTATATCATTAATATACTAATTTTGAAAGTCGGTGAGAAATTTGTCTTTACATTTAAAAATGCTGAATGTAATGCAAGCCATTGACTACCTTGTAAAAGATGATCATATACAGTTTGGACAAAACGATTATAAAGCAATTACAGAAGAAAAAGTAACCTCAAGAGTTAGACAAGAATTAATTGAAAATAAATTAATAGTTTTCCCTATTGAGCAGATTCATAAGAGAGAAGGGACACTATCCACCGTAGATGTGAAATACAAGATAGTTGATGCCGAAACAGGAGAATCTGAAATATTAGTATCAAGTGGTACTGGATCAGATACACAAGATAAAGGTGTAGGAAAGGCAATGACATATGCATTTAAATATTTATTTTTACGTTCCTTTGCAATTCCTACAGGAGAAGATCCAGACAAGATAAGTAGTGAAGAACTGGACGAAAAAGAAAAAGCTGTACTAGAGAAAAAGCGAAAGAAAAAATTATCTAACGTTTTAT
>NZ_SIJB01000025.1 GCF_009910845.1 Chengkuizengella marina
TACTTGACAGGGGGCAGTTCAGAGACGCATTCTTCACTCTAAATATTTCAGAATTTAATAAGTACTCGTTCCAGAAGTTCCTTTCATAATTGCAACACCTGAGCTTGCTCCCAAACGAGTGGCACCTGCTTCGATCATTTGTAAAGCCGTTGTTAAATCTCGAATTCCACCAGAAGCTTTCACTTCCATATGATCTGAAACTGCAGCTTTCATTAGACGTATATGTTCCACAGTTGCCCCACCAGGTCCAAAACCAGTTGAAGTTTTTACAAAATGGGCTCCTGCTAGCTCAGATAATTGACAAGCTTCCTTAATCTGATCATCATTTAGAAAACCAGTTTCTAATATCACTTTCACAATCGCTTCATTTTCAACTGCCTTTGTTACTGCTTGAATATCTTTAAATACCGTATCAGTATCACCTTCTAACAAAGAACCTACTGCAAGAACCATATCAATTTCTTTAGCCCCATTTTCTACACAATTAGCAGCTTCAAAAGCTTTAGTCTCACTTGAATTAGCTCCTAAAGGAAAACCAGCAACTGCTGCAATTTTCACATTTGTACCGTTTAAAAGTTCCCTACAAGTCCCTACCCAGTAACTATTCACACAAACACTGAAAAACTGGTGTGTTTTGGCTTCCTCACATAACTTTGTAATCTGAGCTTTCGTTGCATCTGCTTTTAATAATGTGTGATCAATAAACTTTGGCAACTGTGATACATCAAAAGGTTTACTCATTCTCTTGCACCTCATATCCTAGTTTTAATAATGCTCTTTGTAAAACATCGTTATTGTTATCATACCCATTATGTATTTGTTTGTGCCAAGCTTCTTCTGGAGTCAACCATTCTACTCCAGATATTTCTTCTACCTGAGCTTGTAACACTCCCTCTTTGGCTTCAATTAGAAAATAGTGAACTTCCTTATCTACTATGCCTAATTGAGGTGAATCGTATTGATAATTTACAACCATTAAAGGATCAGCTTCCTTAATTATACCCTTCATCCCTGTTTCTTCTTCAATTTCTCTAAGGGCAGTTTGTTCGATGATTTCCCCATGCTCCATCTTGCCTTTTGCTAAAGTCATTATTCCAAATCGATCCTGTATCATTTGTATGAGTAATTTACCATTCTCATATTTATATACCACACCACCAGCTGATACTTCTCTCATTCATCTTTCACCCCATCTCCATCAACAAATTGAATAAACCCCACAACAGCTAGGAATCACTATATTGCGTAACTCTATTACTTTTGTGGGGTTCAACAACTTTTGATCATTATTTTATTATACAGCATTAGCATTTGAAGACTCTAAAACCCTTACGATCTTCCCTTTACATTCATTCACTCCAGCTTCCACAATCTTCACTTTACACACTTTTCCTAGTAAATCTTCAGTGCCCTCCATAATCACTTGCAAATAGTTATCTGAGTGACCAATAATGGAAAGACTGCCTTCACTTTCTTTGACTGTTTCTGGAATAACTTCAATCACTTGATCCACAAATTTATTTGCATATTCTAATTGCATTTTTTCTGAAAGATCAATCAATTCATGAACACGTCGATTTTTCTCCTCCATGTCCACCTGATGATCCATCTTTGCAGCTGGAGTACCTGTACGTTTAGAATAAGGAAATACATGCAACTCAGAGAATTTACATTTTTCTATAAACTTATAACTGTTATTAAACTTTTCTGCATCTTCCCCTGGAAACCCTACAATGATGTCTGTCGTAATTGCAACGTCTGGCATGATTTCATGAATTTTATTAATCTTTTCTCCAAACTCTTCAATCGTATATTTTCTGCGCATCGCTTTTAGAACATCATTATCGCCTGTTTGTAATGGGATGTGTAAATGACGACACATTTTATCTGACGTTTTTAATACTTCAATCACTTCATCTGTAATCTGACTGGCTTCTATTGAACTAATTCTAATTCGTTTTAATCCTACTACTTTATCCAAGTCCCATAATAAATCAGCTAATTTAAAATTGTCTAGGTCATCACCATAACCACCTGTATGAATCCCTGTTAAAACAATCTCTTGATAACCAGAGTCTACTAACTTCCTTGCTTGTTTGATTACATCCTCAGGGTTTCGACTGCGGCTCAACCCACGTGTCCATGGGATAATACAAAAAGTACAAAAATTGTTGCAGCCTTCTTGTATTTTTAAAAATGCTCTAGTACGATCAGAAAAATCTGGTACATCTAACTCTTCAAAGTTACGAGTCTTCATAATATTTCTGACAGCATTAATGGGTTGTCTTTCTTTTTGGATTTCTTTAACATAATCCATTATTTTCTCTCTATCCTGTGTACCTATGACAAGATCAACACCATCAATCTCTAAGATTTCTTTTGATGCCGTTTGAGCATAACAACCTGTGACGGCTATGATTGCCTCTGGATTTCTACGAATAGCTCTTCGAATCATTTGTCTGCTTTTCTTATCACCTGTATTTGTAACAGAACATGTATTAATGACATAAACATCTGCTGTTTCATTTGTATCATCAAAGTCTACTTGTCCGTATCCTTCATTTTTAAAAAGCTGCCAAATCGCTTCAGTATCATAAAAATTCACTTTGCAACCTAATGTGTGAAACGCAACTTTTTTCATATTATGATCCTCCAATCTCACCGTATTCATATAACACACAAGTCAGCCCTACCATAGCAGCTGTTTCAGTTCTTAAAATTCTTTTTCCTAGACTAACAGATTGACAGCCTGCTTCCTCTAGCTCTAATATTTCTTTAGCTGTAAATCCACCCTCAGGTCCGATTACCATTAAAATAGTATGAGTAGTTTCATTATCTACTTTTTTACCGTTTATTTTATCTTTTAAATAGATCTGATCTTCATTTTCATAAAAAACAAAACTAACATCAACTTTAGGAATGACATTTAAAAGTTCCCGCCAAGTACTAATTACTTTAATCTCAGGAACTCGGTTTCTATGAGCCTGCTCAGCTGCTTCTTTTGCAATCTTATACCAACGTTCCATTCTTTTATTCGTTTTCTTCTGATCATACTGTACGATCGTACGCTCAGAAATAAAGGGGATAAACTGTATTGCACCAATTTCGGTATTTTTTTGGATGATAGCATCCATTTTATCACCTTTAGGTAAACTTTGAGCAATCCAAACGTTTATAGTGGGTTCGTTGGACCGATCTAGCTCTTTGATGATTGAAGCAATAACTTTATTTTTTGTTATCTGTTCTATCTCAACTAAAACGTCGCGTGTTTCTCCATCACTAACGATAAATTGGTCTTCTATTTTTGCTCGCATAACTTTAATGAGATGAAACGCATCATCATCTAAAATGTGAACTTTATTTTCAACAAATTGATTTTTTGAAATAAAATATCGTTGCATGTTAACAACAACCTCTTCTATATAAAATACCCAAAATATATCTTACTACAAACAAAGCTGTTTACGCCACATTTGTTTAGTTTTACCATAAGTTTAAAAAATCACTGAAAAAAACCGATTTATTATATTGTATATAACAAATTGCAAGTTCAATATCGGTTGGATAGTCACCATTCTAAGAGGCGGAATTAACGCTAGCAATAAAAAGATGTAAATAGAGTATAGTTCAAATTTTGCCATTTTTGCTCGGACATTATTTGGTGCTAAATCCTCTATTATTCTATAACCATCCAACGGTGGCAGAGGAATCAAATGAACTACAAATAGCAAGATATTAATGCGTATAAACCATTCTAAAAAGGTATTAATAGCATTAAAAACATCAGGTGAAAACCATACATGAATTGATCCCATAAATAATAAATACCAAAATAAAAAACCAATCAAAACAAAACACAAATTACTGAATGGTCCAGCTAGAGATATGAATACTCCTATGAGTTTTGGTTTTTTAAAATGATGTCGATTAACTGGAACAGGTTTACCCCAACCAAAACCAGCAAAAAGGAATAGTAACATCCCTATAAAATCAAGGTGAGTTTGCGGATTTAGTGTAAGTCTTCCCTGCTTTTTAGCAGTTGGGTCATTAAATTTATTCGATGTGAAAGCCTGTGTAAATCCATGTATTGTAACTCCAAGTAAAAATGCTAATAAAACAAATGGCAGTTCATATAAATCAAAAAAAATCAAACGATCTAAAAACTCCATAACTCTCTCCTATCTTTTTTTTGCAGTAATGGCTACCCAATCTTCCTGCTCAAGTTTCTGAACAATTTCAAATTGTGATTTTGATAATGCCTCTAATACATCATCTTCTTTTTGTTTAATAATTCCTGAGGCAATGAATAAACCATCATGCTCCAAAACATTGTATACATCATCTATAAAAGTCAATATGATTTCTGCTAAAATATTTGCTACAACAATTTGAGTCTTTACTTGGTTAGTATGATCTTGAGTGATTCGAAGCACTTGCAACAAGTCACTTTGTTGAACTTTAATTTTTTCTTCTAATTGATTAATACGTACATTTTCCTTAGCACTTGAAACTGCAACGGGGTCTAAATCCAAAGCTAACACTTTATTCGCTCCTAATTTCATCACTGCGATGGATAATATACCTGAGCCTGTCCCCACATCGATTACATTTTTGCCTTCAACTTGTGCTTTTTCTAATGCTTTTAAACATAAGGATGTAGTGGCATGTGTCCCTGTACCAAAAGCCATTCCTGGATCAAGCTCTACCACACACTCATTTTCACCTGCATCATAATCCTCCCAGGTAGGTTTAATCGTAATCTTCTCCGTAATACGAACAGGTTTAAAATATTGTTTCCAAGCGTTTGCCCAATCTTCTTCGTTTACTATTTGTAGCTTCATGTCTGCTTTTCCTACATTGATATCTAATTCTATTAAATTTTTAACGAAACGTTCTAAACCTTTTAGAAGTTCATCCATATCTACCTCTTCTGGAAAATAAGCTTTAATTTCTGCATCTCCTTCTGGGAAATCATTTAATGGTTTTTCATACCATTGACCTAAAGAAGTATCTCTTTCTTTATTCAAAGAACCAGATTCTTCTATTGAAACTCCACCAGCTCCATTTTCATGAAAAAAATTAGATATTTGCTCACTAGCTTCTTCAGTTGTGTAAATACATATTTCGTACCAGTTCATCATTAACCCTCCGTACTTAAATTATCTGACCTATTATTTTATCATAGTTTTATCTTAAGACAAAATCTATTTCCATTCATATTTTTGTGTATAAAATGGAATAATGAATTGTATTGAAAATAGTTTGCAATCGTGGTAAAATCCTACATCAGGAAGAAAGATATAGAAACATCAGGAGGAGACACCATGTTAAAGAGTAACAGAAACTTGCTTTTTGCTTTATTTGTTATTTTTGTAATGACGATTACAGGTTGTACTCATGAAGATCAATCTGGCGAAGAGAATCAGGCTGATGAACAGTCCTTTAAAATAACAATCGAATTTCAAGAACTTATTGAAGATAATGCAAAACCAGCTCAACTATATGGGTTCATAGATGAACAATTAGAAGAAATTCCTAGGGAAGTTTTTACAAACTTATTATTAACTGTAGAAGATCAATTATCAGCACAAATGGAAGACTTTAGTCAAGTACTTGAAGATGATGAGGTTCAATTAAAACTAGAGGAAATATCCAATGAAAACACTTTTGAAATAGAAGAAATACAAGATGAAGCTTTAAGAAAAGAATTAACTAAAATCATACAGAATGGATATAAAATCGAATTATTAAAAGGAATTTATTCAGTTAAAATAGATTATTCGCAAATGGAAAAATATAAACCAAATGTGACTGAAGAAATGTCTGAATATATGAATATACAAGCCAAAGAATCTTCACAACTATATGAGAAAGATTTAACGTTAACCATTCCGTGGGAGGAACTCTCATCTCGTTTAGCTCAAACGGAGAAATTCTTAACCTCTTATCCGGAATCTGTGAGAGCAAGTATCGTTGAAAGAATGTATTTAAATTATTTAATTCCGTATTTACAAGGACTACCTAACTCACCAGCATATGATATAGAAACAAAACAATTTAACCAAGAACTTATAGATAGTTATACACAATGGATTGAAACATATCCTGATTCACGTACCACTCTAATTATAAAAGAATATTTACACAATCTAGAGGAAACTAATTATAAATATTCAAATGAAGTAGCAACATCTTTAGATAAGTTATTAGAACAAAATTTAACAGAGTAAAGAAAACTTGCTGATTGACAAGCCATTTGGCGAAGGCAGAAGCTTAGTTGTCAGCTCAGGATGTGCTGATGCTTATGTTGCCAAATGGAAGTTGTATAACTTCCGACCATCAAGGTTAAAAAGCCCTGCTTAGTGTTAGTAGGGCTTTTGACAGTTAGAAATGTAAATAGTAATCACATTACTTAGATTAGTCTCTATACCATTCCTCCACAAGCTTCAATAACTTGAAGCGCATGTTGATATTGAGTCTCATCTATGTTCACTGTTAATAAAATATCCATACCTGTTGGGGTTCCTTGCCCTCCATCACTCATTCCGCTTGCACTTACATCAGCCGCGGCTAAAATACCAACATCTGGCTCACTAAAATCAGCATGTAAGGACAACTTTCCTATACTGGTAATATCCCCATTCACTGGATTTGATATTTTAGTTATTCCTTCCCCTTGATATTTACTAAAGCGGTTTATATTAAGGTTATTTGCCCTTAATGATTGTAATTTCACTGCAGCCCCTTCTGCTTGCTCTGGGGAATTAAAATACGCTAATATGCTTTTTTCTGTCATTTTATTTGACCCCGTCCCTGATGAATAAAATCAATTGCATCATTGATTGATTCTTGTGATGCAACAAAACTAAGCATAATATTTTTTGAGTTTAGGTCTTCGCTTCCTATGTCTGTGAATCCCCATGCAGCAGGATAAACAAAACCTAATGTTCCTTGAAAATAATTCCCAAGACTCTGAGGCATAGCTGGAAAATTATCTATTACTTGCTTATCTGTGGGTATTCTTTCTACAGAGATATCTTTTGTTTTTAATTTTTGCAATTTGATTGCCACGTCTTCGGCCTGATCTTCAGTGTCAAAATAAGCAATTATATGTTTATTATTCATAACAAAAACTCCCTATTTATTAATTTGTCTTTGATCAGCTTCCTTTGCTCTTTTTTGAGCTTCCAAATCATCTTCATCTGCTAATGATTCTGAAAATTCCACATCTTCATTTTTGGCAATAGGTAACCTTTTCTCGGGCTTTTTTTGATCCATCTTAATCCTCCTTTCCATATCTCCTCAAACTCCATATATGTTTTACTACAATAAGAAATTTTATTCAGCAAAAAAACTCACCGATTGGTGAGTTTTTAAGAATTTAAGATTTTTTGTTTATCTGCCTTTTTTAAACTATTAAATACTAACTGGTATGATTGATCCACCATTTCTAATATCTCTTCATCTGGAATACTGTCATCCAATAAAATGGTATTCCAATGCCTCTTATTTAAATGATAACCTCCTGTAACTGCTTTATACTTTTCACGTAAAATTTCAGCTAAAAATGGATCACACTTAAGACTAACGGAAGAATACTCCTGCCCTTCTGAAATTAATGCAAACATTTTATTGCTTACCTTAATCACCAAAGTTTCTGGTCCAAAAGGATAATCTTCAACAGCTCCTTGTTTCTTTAAACTATATGTCTTCAGTTCTTCATATTCCATTCTTTTCTCCTTTTTTCTAATTTAATCCTCTTTCCATAATAATATAGTTTATTCCACTCTTTTGAAACATTTGTTTGGAATTCTTCAGTTCAAATTTCTCATAAAAATTTGTTTTATTTTCTCTTGCATTGCACCATATTTTTGTTATACCCATCTTCTTTGCTTGGGCAATGACATGATGTAACAATATACTACCATACCCTTTACCTTGCTCACTCTGTAGTGTAGCAAATTTTCTAAATTGTGCAGTATTATTTTCAATAAATAGAGATACTACGCTAATGAGATGACCTTTTTTAAATAGTCCAAAATGAATTCCTAAGTCATCTTTATCTAATTTTATATAATCAAAATCTTTGTTGGGCCACATAACTATATGTCGCAAATGCCAAGTTTGCTCTTTGCTAATTTGTCTAATTTCCATAGTCTCACCCTTTAATAACAGAAAAACCGCAAGATTACACTCACGGTCTTTGACTCTCTTAATAACAATTGATAAATGTATATCAGTCACCTAAAATAGCTTTTTTCATTCTTTCAAAAATAGATTGGTGTTTTTCATGAGTATGCTCTCCATTTAACTCTGAAAAATCACGTAGTAGTTTCTTTTGATCCTCGGATAATTTCGAAGGGGTAACAACAACAACTTTAACATGTTGATCACCTTGCCCATAACCTCTAACACGCTGAACACCTTTTCCTTTTAAACGAAAATAAGTGCCTGTCTGTGTTCCTGAAGGGATTTTCAATTTCACTTTTTCAGTTAGTGTAGGAATTTCAATTTCATCGCCTAGAGCTGCTTGTGCAAATGTAAGGGGTACTTCACAATATATATCATCCCCTTCTCTTTCAAAAAACTCATGAGATTTAACACGTAAAACGATGTATAAATCACCTGAAGGTCCACCTTTTTTTCCTGCTTCACCTTCACCTGAAATTCTAATTTGTGATCCTTCATCTACTCCGGCAGGAATTTTCACATTGATTTTTCTTTGATTTTTCACTTGTCCTGAACCATGGCATTTACCACATTTATCTTTAATGATTGTACCCTGACCGTTACATGTAGTACATACTCTACGATTCACGATACGTCCAAATGCAGTGTTCTGAACAACTTCCTGTTGACCTGAACCTTTACATGTAGAACAAGTTTCCTTTTTAGTACCTGGTTTAGCCCCAGAACCTGAACAACGATCACATGTCTCTGTACGAGGAATTTTAATTTCCGTTTCCTTTCCGAAAACCGCTTCTTTAAATTCAATCGTCATCGTATATTGTAAATCAGCGCCTCTTTGTGGTGCATTTGGGTTACGTCTCTGGCCGCCTCCACCACCAAAAAACATGTCGAAGATATCACCGAATCCACCGAAGTCTGCACCGCCTGCTCCGCCCATTCCTTGGCTGGGATCAACATGACCAAACTGATCATAGGTCGCTCTTTTTTGATCATCACTTAAAACATCATATGCCTCTTTTACTTCTTTAAATTTCTCTTCAGCATCAGAAGATTTATTAACATCCGGATGATATTGACGAGCTAACTTGCGATAAGCTTTTTTAATTTCATCGCTTGAAACATCTTTGCCTAGACCGAGAACATCATAATAATCTCGTTTACTCATCACTTCACTCCATTCTATTTCAATTAAAAACATTTCGATCTTTAAATAAAAGTTCAAAAAATTCAGTTGTATATACAAGTTTATAGTCAAAGCCAAGACATAGCTTGACTTTGACTATTCTTTAAATCATTTTATTTTATTTATGATTATTTGTTGTTGTTTTCCTTTTCATCTACAACTTCGTAATCTGCATCTACTACATTATCTCTATCAGAGGCTGGGTCTGGTCCTTCTGGCCCTTGTGCCCCTTCTGCTCCTTGTGCTGCTTGTGCTTCTTGAGCTGCTTGTTCATATAATTTTACTGACAATTGTTGTACAATTTCAGTAAGTTCTTCAGAGGCTTTTTTAATCTCATCCGTATCATCACCTTCTAAAGCCTTCTTCACTTTATCCTTAGCTTCATTCGCTTTATCAATTTCTGCTTGATCTACTTTATCTCCAAGATCTTTTAATGTTTTTTCAGCAGTATAAACTAACTGATCTGCCTCATTTCTTGCTTCTACAGCTGCTTTACGCTTCTCATCTTCTTCTTTAAACTTCTCAGCATCCTGAGTCATTTGTTCAATTTCATCATCAGATAAACCGCTGGATGATGTGATAGTGATTTTTTGACTCTTACCAGTACCTTTATCTAAAGCTGATACATTCACGATACCATTTGCATCGATATCAAATGTAACTTCAATTTGAGGAACTCCACGTGGTGCTGGAGGAATATCTCCTAACATAAAACGTCCTAATGTTTTATTATCTGCTGCCATTGCACGTTCCCCTTGAAGAACATGAATTTCAACACTTGTCTGGTTATCTGCATAAGTTGAATATACTTGTGATTTACTTGTTGGGATTGTAGTATTGCGGTCAATCATCTTTGTAAATACACCACCTGCAGTTTCAATACCCAATGTAAGAGGTGTAACATCTAATAATACAACGTCCTGAACATCACCTGTAAGTACACCAGCTTGAACTGCAGCTCCAAGTGCTACTACTTCATCTGGATTTACACCTTTATGAGGCTCTTTACCCGTTAGTTTTTTAACAGCTTCTTGTACTGCTGGAATTCTAGTAGAACCACCAACTAGTACAATTTTATCTATTTCACTAGCACTTAAACCAGAATCACTGATTGCTTGTCTAGTAGGTGCTAACGTTTTTTCAATTAAATCTGTTGATAATTCTTCAAATTTCGCTCTAGTTAAGTTCACTTCTAAATGCTGAGGAACTCCATCTACTACAGTAATAAACGGTAATGAAATGGTAGTAGTCACTATTCCAGAAAGTTCTTTTTTCGCTTTTTCAGCAGCATCTTTTAAACGTTGAACAGCCGCTTTATCTTTACTTAAATCAATTCCTTGTTCTTTTTTGAACTCGGATACTAGGTGATCTATAATCACTTGGTCGAAATCATCTCCACCTAAACGGTTATTCCCACTCGTAGCTTTTACTTCAAAAAATCCATCACCTAATTCAAGAATAGATACATCAAACGTACCTCCACCTAAATCATATACTAAAATCGTTTGGTCTTCGTCTTTTTCCAAACCATATGCTAAAGCTGCCGCTGTAGGTTCATTTACAATTCTAAGTACCTCAAGTCCAGCAATTTTACCAGCATCTTTAGTTGCTTGACGCTGACTATCATTAAAATAAGCTGGTACAGTAATAACTGCTTGTGTAACAGATGATCCTAAATATGCTTCAGCATCTGACTTTAATTTCTGTAATATAATTGCAGATAATTCTTGTGGGCTATACTCTTTACCTTCGATTGTAGTTTTATAATCAGTTCCCATATGACGTTTGATTGAAATAACCGTTCCATCTGGGTTTGTGATCGCTTGACGCTTAGCAGTTTCACCAACGATTCTTTCGCCATCTTTTTTAAATCCAATAACGGACGGTGTAGTTCTATTACCCTCTGGATTAGGAATAACGACCGCTTCTCCACCTTCCATAACCGCAACACATGAATTTGTAGTTCCTAAATCAATACCTATTACTTTACTCATCTATGAGTAACCCTCCTTATAATAATCCTACTTTTATTTTAATTAAACATGTTGATTTGTAGATTAACTACTTACTTTAACCATCGCAGGCCTGAGTACCTTGTCTTTTAGAATGTAACCTTTTTGAACTTCTTCCACTACGATACCTTCCTCATATTCTTCAGATTCAACCTGCATGATGGCTTGATGGTATTCTGGATTAAATGGTTGACCTATTGATTCAATAGGTTTTAACTCTTCACTATCAAATGTTTGTTTCATTTGATCAAAAACCATTTCAATTCCTTTCATTAAAGAATCGAAATCTTTCGTTTCAGCACTTGATGAAATGGCTCTTTCAAAATTATCTATAACAGGAAGCAGCTGCTCTATGAGTCCCTTTGAAGCATATTTTAGAGCTTCTTCCTTTTCCATTCTAGTTCTGCGACGGAAGTTATCAAAATCTGCCTGAGTTCTAAGTAATTTCTGTTGACTTTCATCAGCATTTTTTTTCAGCTCATCAATATCTTTTATATCCATAAGTATTTTTTCTTCTACGTTTTGCTCTTCTTCGTCACTTAGATTTTCATCAGCCATATTTTCTAATTCTTCATTCTCTTGATCGTTAAGTGTTTGTTCATCTTCATTCGTTTTTGCTTGATCTGTTTGACTCATACATTCACCTCCTTAGTGAAATAAAAATATTTTCCAATATATTATTTATTTTCTATCTACTTCAATCTTATCTATAATAAAATTTAACTAAGTCATCTGTTAAATGATTTAATAAGTTTATAACTCTTTCGTATTCCATACGTGTTGGTCCTAGGATACCTATTGTTCCAATTGAATCACCTTCAATTTTATAAGTAGCTGTAATCAAACTACAATTTTGAATTTGTTTCACATCATTTTCTGGGCCTATCGTTACCTGAATCCCTTTGGGTACATTAGAAAATAGTTCGACCCATGTTTCCGTTTCATTGATTAAGTCTAAGATATTTTTTACGGTTGACACATCATTAAATTCAGGTTGGGTTAACATATTGGTAGTACCACTCATGTAAATGCGCTCTTGTTTGTTTGTTTCAAATACTTCATCTAACATGTGCATCAACTCATGGTGTTGGTTTACATATTTTTTTAATTCATTACCAAGCTCATTGAAAAGTTTTGATTTTAATGAAATGAGAGGTTCCCCACGTAATTTACTGTTTAAAACATTAATGCACTTTTCAATTTCGTCAATGGAAATTCCTTTTGGAATTTCAACTTTCTTATTTTCAACTTCACCTGTATCTGTAACAATAATGACTACACCTGTATTATCATTAATGGAAACGAATTGAAGATGTTTTAAAGTTGTATTAAATAGTTCAGGTCCAAGCGCAATGGAAGTATATTGAGTCATGTCTGATAAAATCGCAGCTACCTCTTGCAAAATTGCTTCCGTTTTATTCAGTCTTTTATTAAAATAATTTTTTATAGATACTATCTCTTCATTTTTTGACTTCGATAAACTAATAAGATGATCAACAAAATACCTGTAACCTTTATGAGAGGGAATACGACCAGCCGAGGTATGAGGTTGTTCTAAAAAACCCATTTCCTCTAAGTCAGACATTTCATTTCTTATCGTAGCAGGACTGAACCCAACATCACTGCGTTTGGATATACTTCTTGAGCCAATCGGCTCCGCAGAATGGATATAATCATTCACAATCGCGCTTAAGATCATTTTCTGACGTTCTGTTAGCATAACTTTCCCTCCTTATTGTTACTGAAAAAAAACTGTTCCCATATCGTTAGCACTCATTCAAGTCGAGTGCTAATCACTAATAACAAAATACCAAATCAAATCATGTGTTGTCAAGTAAATCCAATCTTTTTAACACAGCAATTTCATCACAACAGTTTTGTTTTTTACAATAAATACAGTCTTTCCATACCTTCTCTGGAAAAATTTCCTTTGCTACCTCTTCAAATCCATTTTTAATAAAAAAATCAACTTCATATGTTAAAGCCATCAACTTGGGAATTTTTCTAGATTTAGCTTCATGTATGATAAATTCAAGCAATTGTTTACCTATTCCTTTTCCTTTATGAATCGGTAAAACCCCAAATGAACGAACTTCCACAAGGTCATCCCCTAGTTTACAAAGAGATCCACACGCAATCACTTTTCCATCTAGTTCAACTACAGAAAAATCACCTATTTGATGTGACAATATATTCTTTGATCTAGGTAGCATAATTCCATCATTGGCATAGTAATCAATAATCTCAAACATATCATTTATATCTGTTTGTTTAGCTAATCTAATGTTTGTTTCCAACTTCTTCCCCACCATTATAAATTATGAACATAAAAAAGGTAAAACTATAGTGAAGAAATAAACTCAGCAAACACTTCATTCCCGAGCAATATTCCTTTTTTAGTTAATTTAAATCCACTTTCAGTTGACTCTAACAACTGATGATTGATCAATTTATTTAATTGTTTGTTAAATATTTGATCCATAGACTGTGAAAATTGTTGAGAGAAATCTTCTTTGTTTACACCTTCCATCAAACGTAATCCAACCATCATAAAATCTTCCATAGCTTCTTTTTGACTAACTCGATGTTCTTCACTAATAGGGAGACCTTGATTAACGGCATGCAAATAATCTTGTACTCCTTTTACGTTGATATACCTTGTACCTTGTAAATAACTATGTGCTCCTGCTCCTATACCGTAATAGCTTTGATTGTTCCAATACATCTTATTATGTTTGCTTTCCAAACCAGCTCTTGCAAAATTACTAATTTCATACTGTTGATATCCAGCTTCATCTAACCGGTTCATAATAAGTAAAAACATATTTAATTCCTCCTCTTCAGCAGGAAGAGGTAATTTATCTTTCTGATATAAGGAATGGAAAACTGTGTTTTCTTCCACTTTTAAACTGTAAATAGAGTAATGCTGTAAATCTAATGACAAGGCTTGTTTTAAGCTCTCCTCCATGTTTTCCAACGTTTGATTTGGAAGACCAAACATTAAATCAATGGATAAATTATCAAAACCTATTTTTTTAGCATTTCTTATACTTTCATATACTTCAGAATTATCATGGATTCTGCCTATATCCTTTAATATATCATTTTGAAATGACTGAACTCCAAAACTTATGCGATTTACTCCACCAGCTTTCATTACCATCAATTTATCTACATCCGTAGTACCTGGATTTGCTTCCATTGTAAATTCAAGCTGTTCATGTTGATTTGGAAAATAACGATTCACTAATTGTAAGAAAGCTTTCATTTGTTGAGGTTCTAATATGGTTGGTGTCCCACCCCCTACAAAAATCGTTTCAATTTGTTCTGGTGGAAACTTCTCAACAGTTGCTTGTAGTTCTTTTTCCAATGCTTCCAAATATTCATCAATAGGTGGTACTGGAAGAGCATACGTATTAAAATCGCAGTAATAACATTTATGTTTACAAAAGGGGATATGAATATATACAGCTTTTGCAGCAGATGAATTAAAAGTAGTAGTCATGATCAACATCCTTTTGGTTTTTCCAACTAATATTAGTATTTTACTCTTCTGAGTGACTTTCACACACATTTTAAGTGGAGCGAATAAAAGTATACACGGCTAAAACAATAACACAACGGTTCCAACGATTAAACAATACACTGTAAATATAATTAAATTTCCTCTCTGCATAATACCCATAAACCATTTCAAGGAAAAATAAGAAGCAATTAATGCACCTAAAAAAGCAAGAGTATAGGGAATGATTCTTGTCTCGATATTAGGTTCGTTGATCATATCAGTTATTCCAAAAACCATAACTCCAACACTGATAGGGATATATAAAAAGAATGAAAAACGCATCGCTGTGTCTTGCTTCCATCCCCTTGCAAGTGCTGCAACAATAGTTGCCCCAGATCGACTAATCCCTGGTATTAATGCTATAGCCTGTGCCAAACCAACAATGACCGCATCTAATAATGTTATATTTTGATCATTTTTTTTACCCCTTAAATTTCTGATAAACCACAAAGCGATGCCCGTTATGATTAAAGCCACACCAATCATTCTCACATCATTTTCATTGAATAATTCTGAAATGTAGTCTTCCAAAGTGATTCCTAATATGGCCGCGGGAATGGTAGCAATCAATAAATAAACAACAAACATAAAATCTTTTTTATATTTGATGTCCTTTGTTTGTATAAATTTTAAGCTATAATTTGCAATATGAATCAAATCAGATCTATAAATAAGAAGTACTGCAAGTAAAGAAGCGAAATTCACTAATATTTCAAAACTTAATCCTTCAACTTCTATTCCAAACCAATGACGTGCCAATAAAACATGTCCACTGGAAGAAACAGGGATAGGTTCAGTAAATCCTTGTAAAATACCTAAAAACATATATTTAACTAATTCCCAAATGTCCATATAGACCTCTCCCATATTATCAATGCCTAAAAATAATTCATTCCAACTAAAAGACCGAGAGCATTTTCTCGGCCTTTCGTTTATTGCTTTCTCCGTCCACGTTAACTATTCATCCAACTTTAGAACTGACATAAATGCTTCCTGCGGCACTTCAACATTTCCCACTTGTTTCATTCGTTTTTTACCTTCTTTTTGTTTTTCAAGCAGTTTTCTCTTTCTTGAAATGTCACCGCCATAACATTTTGCTAATACGTTTTTACGCATCGCTTTTACCGTTTCACGTGCTATAATTTTTTGCCCTATGGCCGCTTGAATAGGCACCTCAAACATTTGACGAGGAATCAAATCCTTTAATTTACCACAAATTGCACGTCCTCTATAAAAAGCTTTATCTCTATGGACAATAAAAGACAGGGCATCTACCTGTTCACTATTTAACAAGATATCCATTTTTACTAATTTGGATTTTTTATATTCAGAAACCTCATAATCAAATGATGCATAACCTTTCGTACTGGATTTCAAAATATCAAAAAAGTCATAAACCACCTCAGACAGTGGTATATCATATATCACTTGTACTCGATTTGTATCCAGATACTCCATGTTGATAAAATCACCGCGTTTATTTTGACATAAGTCCATAACAGCACCCACAAAATCATTAGGTACAATGATTGATGCTTTTACATAAGGTTCTTCAATGTAATCCACTTTTTGCGGATCTGGCATGTTTGAAGGGTTGTCAATCTCAATCATTTCTCCACTTGTTAGAGTTACTCTAAAAATAACACTTGGTGCCGTTGTGATTAATGGAATGTTAAACTCACGTTCTATACGTTCTTGAATAATCTCCATATGCAGCAAACCTAAAAATCCACAACGGAATCCAAACCCTAAAGCACTTGAGGTCTCAGGTTCATACTTTAAAGATGCATCATTCAATTCCAGCTTTTCTAAAGCTTCCCTAAGATCATTATAATCAGCTGTATCAATCGGGTACAATCCACAATATACCATAGGATTAATTTTTCTATATCCCGGCAATGCTTCAGGTGCAGGATTCATTGCATCTGTAACCGTATCCCCAACCCTTGTATCCTTTACGTTTTTAATACCTGCTACAATAAAACCTACATCACCTACTTGTAGCTCATCTACAATAGACATGTTGGGTTTAAATGCTCCTACTTCAATAACCTCAAACGTTTTATCTGTAGCCATCATTTTAATTTTAGTCCCTGACTTAATCGATCCATCAATGACACGAACATACACAATAACACCTTTGTATGCATCATAATGTGAATCAAATATTAGTGCTTTCAATGGATTGTTAGCATTCCCTGATGGTGCTGGAACTTTTATTACTACCTGTTCAAGAATATCCTCAATACCAATGCCTGCCTTTGCTGAAGCTAAAACAGCATCACTCGCATCTAAACCAATTACATCTTCTACCTCCTGCTTAACCCTTTCTGGTTCAGCACTTGGCAAATCAATTTTATTGATAACTGGTAAAATTTCTAAATTATTATCCAAAGCCAAATACACGTTGGCTAAAGTTTGAGCTTCCGTGCCCTGTGCTGCATCCACTACTAGCAAAGCCCCTTCACAAGCCGCTAAACTACGAGAAACCTCATATGTAAAATCGACATGTCCTGGAGTATCAATTAAATTAAGTATATATTCTTGACCATCCTTTGCAGTATAGTTTAATCGCACAGCTTGCAATTTTATTGTAATGCCACGTTCCCTCTCCAAGTCCATCTTGTCCAGTACTTGATCTTGCATTTCTCTTGAGGTTAACGCGCCTGTAAATTCTAAGATTCGATCTGCCAAAGTAGATTTTCCATGATCGATGTGTGCTATAATTGAAAAATTTCGAATTCGACTTTGTCTTTCATGTACGTCTGTCATGCTAAACCCCCATAAATTACTTGCAAATATACATACCCTTTATTATACCACAAGTGTATGTAAAGTGAACATTGATTACAATAGGAGGTTAGGAAAACAACGCATGGAAAACTGAAACTATGATTTCAACACCTTTATGAGCAGTGGATTGAAGAGCGTTTCCAATCTTAGCACTTAACCCAATTGAGTCTTCAGTAGTAGTGGCAAAACTTAATTTTGGAGATTCTTCTTTTATAGTAGAAATCCCATCATCTGATTTTTGATTTTCTGGTTCAATTTCACTAGTGGAAACCTCTTTTGCAACATTCTCCATTGGACCATGAATTTCTTCAATACCTTGCTTTGCAAGTTCAACACCAAAAAAAACACAAAAACTTACAACAAAAAATAATATCAATAATTGAATACTAAATCGAGCCATAAAATCACTACCTCCCCACTCCAGTATCTACCTTCTCAGCTTCCCAAACGATATCTGATAAGACTTTTGCTAGAAGATCGATTGTACGATTAGATTCTTCAATTGTATTTTCAACGCCTCCTACTTCAATAACAATACTATTTGGAGAAAATGACTGATTGTATTCACCGTTCCCATAAATACTTGACTTTGACCAGATACCGCGGGATATGCCAGGGTGTGTTTTTTCCATAGCCTCATCGATCTTAATAGCAAATGCTTCATTTTCTCTCCAATTTGGGTTGTTTGCTCCTATAATGAAAAAGAATTGTGCATAACTCTTACCATCAATCGTTATCGTTGTATTTTCTCTTGAGGCACTATCACGATGAATGTCAATGAAATAACTTAGCGTTGGATTTACAGAAAAAGCTTCCTCTACTGTTTTTAAAGAATACTTGTATGAGAAATTATAATTATAATCTTCCACAGTTGTCTGAAAATCTCTATCTGAACTAATAGCAGTAACTCCTAAATTTTTTAATGATTTTTCTAACCTTTTACCTAAGGATGTAATATTAGTTTTCCCATCATATACTTGACCTGATTCTGGTATCCAAGATTCCCTATTGTGGGAATGATATATAAAAACAAGTGGATCACCATCGGCTGCAACATTAATTGCTCCATCTTGATTAGATCCAGATCCATCCTCATTTTCTATGTTTAACTTGTCTTCACCTGAACCTGATTGAGTCTGTTCATTAGAATCAACTCCTGGATGAGTTTCTATAATTGGATCTAATTGTTGCTGGTTGTCGTTATTATCTGCTTCCAAATCAAATTGAGTAGGGGGTAAATCAAGAGGTTCATTTATATCATCAATATTAGATCCTCCTCGAAGTAAAACTACCTTTTCAAAAGTAAGACCTGGAACCTCACTTGCAAGTAAACTTTTTGGATCGTTTGGATTAATGCTAGTTACATATCTAAACAAAAAATTGAGAACATTTTTTTGAGAAAATGTAGAGCTATTTAATCCACTTTTCATTTGTGGTATTTCAACTGCCATCATATCCACAAAAAATTGACTTGATACTGAAGTACCTAACCCCTGCATTGAAACAATTGGAGATGTTACCATTTTTGATTGAGTATAACTCCCAATAGATAGCATCAAAAACATAGTAAGTGTTCCTAAAGATAATGTAATAAAAACTCTTAACATCATTCCAAAAATAGTAGATTGGTTCATAATCTCTCCTCCAAAGCAGCATGTCTTATTTGAATCTATCTATTTATAATCTATGAATCTAAAAAAAAGATAGAACCTATTTTTAAATTGATTTCGGAGGATTCTGAAGCATTATTAACTTTATAAAAAATATGAACAGGCCTTCCTGTCAGCAAAAATAAAAGATCACCTGTTTGGTGATCTTTAGAATATAAGATTTAATAGTTTTTAGTTACATCGTATATTTTCCATGTATTTGTTATAGCATTTTTTTGTAAATAAAAATGATAAACTACAATTTGATTTTTATTATGCTTCGTTGTCAAAACTGCTTGTATTGGAATTACTAACCATAAATCATCATATTCTTCTTCAGCATACGAAGATAATCTACGAATTTTTGAATTGGTTTCCATCTCTTCTTTAAAGGTTTCAATTTGATCATGGTTTTTATGGGGAAATAATGTCTTTAATAAAAATAAATCCTTTTGATTCAATGCAATAAAAAAACTGTCAATAACATCATTAGGAGTGGCACTTTGAATGTACTTTGTCCACATGCCAGCAGCTTTATATAACATGGACTGGTGAGACAGATCCACATTTTTTAAACGATGAGTTGTACTCCCTAGAAAATGAATACAAAAATGACCTGAGAAATCATTATGTGGTATGCCGTCCCCACCATGAGGCATACCATTCATTGAACCTGCTATTGAATAATCTCCACTTTGTATAAGTACTGCTCTTCGATTCCAACTCCATTGACCATTATAAATCTGTTTCATGATTTTGGAATCTTTAGCCGTTAATGGCTGTACATCAGCATGTTTACTACCAGCTCGTCTCTGTACTTTAAAACTTAACCCTGTTTCTAAATCAATGACAGTAAAGATCGAATACTTCGGTAATTTTTCTTTTGCCTGTTCCCAAGTTAACAAATATCCATAATGTTTTTTTCTAACGATATTTACATATTTATTTATTTTTATTTTTAAATCACTTGGTAAGTGGAATAAAACACCTTGTTTTTCATCTATAAGATTAAGCATTTCATTTATCACATAAGTTTTTGTTTGATTCTTGTTTTGTAGTATTAGAGTAGCATCAGATATGTGATGATATTTTATTTTGGTTTTCAATGTATTTTTATCTTTAAGCATTTTTTCTACTTGTCTAAATAATTCTTTAGATCTTATCGATAAACTTGAAGTATTATTGGACGATTCTGTGCTTTGAATCTGTATGATGATCTGCTTTAAACTCTGATTTGGACTTATTTCAAATCCTAAGGAATTATTGGGCAACATTAAAAATAAAAAAATAAAAAAGTAACATAGTAGCTTTTTTCTCATGGATGTCTCCTATAATCATTAATGTGTGTATGCTGCTACATTATCTGTATCGACTGCTTCATGAAGTGATGCATTTAGGCCATTGGCAATAATATTTGCAATGTCCTCAATAAATTCATCTATTTCTTTCGGTGTTACTAACAAATCATGTCCCATGGGATTTAAAACTTCTCTCACTAAATTTAATCTCTCTTGATCCGTCATTTTATCTAAAGCACCAAATATAAATTCTGTGTTTTCAGTTTGGTTTTTAAAATGATTAATTGCCATCTGAATACTGTTATTTACAATAGTAGAAGCATATACAACAGTTGGCACTCCTATTGCAATACATGGAACACCTAACGTTTCTTTATTTAGACCTTTTCTCTTGTTTCCAATTCCAGAACCAGGATGAATACCGGTGTCAGCAATTTGTATTGTTGTATTTACACGATCTAAGGCCATAGAAGCTAATGCATCGATAGCTATCACAACGTCAGGCTTAGATTTTTCTACAATCCCTTGGACAATTTCACTAGTTTCAATTCCTGTTATTCCTAATACACCTGGTGCTACTGCACTTACTTCTCGATATCCTTCCTGAACCTGATTCGGCATTAATTCAAAAAAATGTCTTGTCACCATCATATTCTCAACAACAATCGGGCCTAGAGCATCTGGAGTTACATTCCAATTCCCAAGACCTACAACTAAAATTTTTGCAGTTGGCTCTATTCTAATGTCTACTAAAAGTTGTTCAAACTCTTTAGCAAGTTTTGTTGCCACTTTGTTTTGCAATTCAGAATCCTTTTTTCTTAACCCAGGAACTTCAATGGTAATATAATGTCCTTTCATTTTTCCAATTGCTCTAGATCCTTCCTCATCTAAAACTTTAATTTTGGTTATGGTAACCCCTTCATCTGATCTAGTTTCAGTATGTATACCTGGAATTTGTCCACCCATACGCTTGGATGCTAATTCGGTTGCTTCTAGTGCTAAGTCAATACGCTCTGAATATGTGTCCATAACTTATTACTCCTTTTCTAAACCTATTTTGAAGTGAAAAAATCGTCCATTATATTTTGTCATTGATTTTGTTTCGTTATACATCATGACAAGTATTGCATTTTTATAACCTGCATGATAGAATATTTAAAGTTGTCATTAGGAATACCTTTGAACGGTTTCTTATGTAACACCAAGGTCTTTAGGAGGTGAACTACATGCCTAATATCAAATCTGCTATTAAGAGAGTAAAAACTAGTGAAAAACGTCGTTTAATTAATGCTTCTAGAAAATCTGCACTACGTACTGCGATCAAAACTGTTGATACAGCAATTGATGATCAAAATGCAGAAAGCGCAAAAGCAGCCTTAAATGATGCAATTAAAAAGCTTGATAAAGCGGCTTCCAAAGGATTAATCCATAAAAATGCTGCTTCAAGAAAAAAATCTCGCTTAACTAAAAAAGTGAATGCTCTTTAATACTCATAGAGTGAAAGGTCAAATATTTGATTTTGATTCAAGTACCTCTTGTGGTTAAATTATGAAAAACAAAACCCGCCATCACATGACGGGTTTTTTGGTATGAAGATGAGTTACATATTCACTTTAAATAAAAATTTCTCAATACCCAATGATTTTTCAACTTGTCCACTTTTCATCTGAAAATCTAGTTCAGCTAATTTGTCTAAAATGTCAATTAGATTTTGCTCGTCATATAACTTTCCTTGTCTATCAGCAATTTTGACAGCATAAGGATGGATACTTAATTGTGATGCAATTTGATATTGGGAATAACCTTTACTGGATAATTCCTTCACTTGTAATATGATACGAAACTGTCTGGCTATAAGTGAAACAATTTTTATTGGCTCTTCTTTTTGTTTTAGCAGAGAATAAAAAATAGTTAAAGCCTTATTAAGCTTTTTCTTTACAATTTCATCCACTAATATAAAAATGTTTTGTTCAGTACTACGTACGACTAAATGTTGAATCATCTCTATGGTTAATTCTTGACCCGCTCCAGCGAATAAACAACATTTTTCAATCTCTGCAGCTAAAGATTGTAAATTTGTCCCTGCATTTAAAATAAAAGCTTCAGCAGCCTGTTCTGAAATAGAACTGCCATTTTTTTTTACTCTATTTTGTACCCAATTTAATAATTCATTTGGCTTTAATGGAGAAAATGAAACTATATTATTTTGTTTTTTTAATAATTTCACTAATTTTTTTCTTTCATCTAATTTCTCTGCAATAACATAAAGAACTAGTACAGAATAATCAACTGGTGAGTGAATGTATTTTTCTAACTTCTCAATTTGATGTTCAATTTTAGATTTATCTCTTGTTCCGGTCAAAAAATTTGCATTTTTAGCAATGACTAATTTATTAGGTACCATAAATGGAAGAGTTTCAACATCCTCAACAACTTGATCAATACTTGTTTCATTTAAATCAAAATGACTTAATGCAAAATCTTTATGTACAGGATCAATAAATTCATACGTTAAAAATTGAATAAATTCGTTCATTAAAAATTTTTCTGTGCCATAACATAAATATATAGGTAAAAATTTTTTTTGTTTTATTTGTTTTACTGCTAGTCTATATTCCATATTATCCCTCATTTACTTTCAGTTCCTGGTAAGATATTTCAACTATTCTGCCAAGAATAGTATAACAAAGAGATCACTTCAAAACCATTGGATTTTAAAGTGATCTCTTCCACAAAAAATCTATATAAACACTCGGTAATAAGCCCTAGAAACCTATTACCGGAGTGGTCAGCAACGCGGTTACTTCGCGTTGTTGACTAATGAATAATATACTATATACATTTTACGCAAAAAGTGTGAATACATTCTTAAATTTTTTGGATAAGTGTTCAAAAAAAGTTATGTTTGCACTACTGAGAAGGTTTCATTGGATTAAAAATATCGATTTGTTCATTATATTGCTTTTCACCGTCCGAAGTCTGTAATAGGATAAACTGACTATCCTCTAACCATTTTATCTTTGTAATGGTTAAGTGATCCTCAATAGCTAAAGTAAATAATATCTCTTGATCATTTACTTTCTGTACAATAAGCTCATTTCCCCCTTCCTCTACAACACGGATGTTTACAACGTACTGACCATCTGGTGATAACATTCCCTCCATATGATTGAAACTTTCTGAAAATGTAATTGAAGTCATTTCTTCTTCTTGAAATGGGGTTTTTATACTTTCTTCAGATCCTGATTCAAATGCTTCTCCAGATTCTGATTCATATCCTTTCTCAGATCCAGACTCTCCTCCATCTCCTGATCGTGATCCAGCACTTTGATTAGCATCTTCACTTTCAATACGTAATGCTGTTTGATCATCAAATTCCTCAACATCGTTATCAAAAATTTCCTCAGTATTTTCTTTCATAAATACACTATCTTCCATAATGTTTTCTGAAGCAGATTCTTCAGCTACTTCATTGAACAGTGTATCTTCCGAATTCAAAGTTAAAACTACAATCAGTATCACTGCAGCAGCAGAAGTGCCTAGAAAAGCAATCGTGGGTCTTGCCTTTTTGAACAAAGTTGTAAATGACGTTCTTTTAGTATTTGTAGTTGAGGTTTCTTCTGTTTCACCCGTATCATATGCTTGTGTTTCCATTATATTAACCTGATCAATTTCCTCTAATTGAGGTAATATCTGATCTACTAAACTTACTGGTGGTGTTACTTTTGGCAACTGTTCTAGTTCACTTGAAATATGTTTTAATCGTTCAAACATCTCTGTACAAGAATGACAACCATTTATATGGTCCATCAGTTGATGTTGTTCTTCTTTGTTTAAATCACCATCAAGATCTCTTTGCATAAGTTGTATCACCTCTTGACATTTCATCCTTGTACACCACCTTTCTGATAATCATGGAGTAATTTCTGTAGTTGTTGCCTAGCTCTAAATAAATACGATTTCACAGTGTTTAAAGGTAAATCTAAAGAAGTAGAGATTTCATTATAAGAAAAATCCTGCAAATACCTTAATACAACAACTGTACGGTGATGTTCAGGTAATTTAGCAATCGCTTCTTCAATATCTTTTGCTACATATGCAGATATAATTTCTTTCTCAACATTATCATCACCTTTAATCACCATTTCGTGCTCATCAATAGAGACATTCACCTTTTTCTTGCGAAACTTATCTATACAAACATTTGTAACAATTCTTTGAATCCAAGTTTTAAATAATGCTTTTTCTTCGTATAAATGAATCTTAGAATAAATTTTAATAAGTGATTCTTGCGCTGCATCCATCGCATCATGTTCATTGCCCAATATATAAAAGGCAGTGCGATATATGTGGGTTTCAATTTCTCTTAATACTTGTATTAAAGCTTCCCGATCCCCATTTTGAGCATTTTTAATTATTTCTGGCTCTACCACAAATGGGCCCCCTCTCTAACAACTATATTGACGTAGAAAAGATCAAAAATGTTGCAGTAATTTATTTTATACAAGTTATTACCAATGGTAAGTACAATGTAGCATTTTTTTTTATCTATAGTACTACTACAAATATATCAGAAATCAGGTTAAATATAGCATTTTTTATGAACATTTTTATTAAACTATCATTATTTCAACTTTGTAGTTACATCCCACCGATTAGCATTAATTTCCAGCTGTATTTCTCCCTGTTTATCTGTTCGATAAATTTCCAGATTGTGATTTTCTAAGTTCATTAATACATCATGATGTGGGTGCCCATATAAATTATGATTACCAACTGAAATCACCGCAGCTTTTGGCTGCCAATAATTTAGCCATTCTGTTGATGAAGAGGATTTACTTCCGTGATGTGCTACTTTTAAAATATCTATTTGGGTTTGACTGGAATTCATACGGCTTAAAATTTCTCTTTCTGTAAACTGATCTATATCTCCAGTAAATAAAAGTTTAGTTTGATACATTTCCAATAGAAAAACGATAGACTGTTCGTTTTGCTCCAATTCAAGATAAACTTCATCTAATTCAGCAGGGTGTAAAAAACGAAGGGTCGTATATTGATCCAACTTCAAAACCTCTCCGAATTCAACCTGATATAAAGGTATTTTCTTTTCTTTTGCTAAACGGAAAATCTGTTGAACAGTTTCATTATCTTTTATTGTTCCGTTAAAAATGATATGATTTACAGGTATTTTTTCAATCGTAGCGATTAACCCACCAATATGATCAAAATCTAAATGGGACATGATTAAATAATCAATTTGATGTACCCCTTGTTTTTTTAAAATTGGAACTACAACATCCTTGCCAACTTCATATGGATCTTTTCTGTTTCTCCATTCTTCATCTGATTTTGAAAATGAAAACGACCCTCCACCATCAACCAAAATCACCTTATTTTTTGGAGTTTGTATAATAATACTGTCACCTTGACCTACATCTATAAAACGTACTAAACCTGTTTTATCAAAAAAATTAGGAAAATAAAAGAATATTACAAGAAAAAAGAACATGAAATTAAAATAAAGAGCAAGTTTATATTTTTTAATAAAAATTGTCCTTCGATCTCGAACTATTTCAGGAAGGAACTCATCTTTTCTATTTGTTTTATACAATGCCCAAACACTTAGCCACAACATCATGTAATATAAAAAGATAAATTCAATTGTTGGGGAAGCCCAAGTGAGATTGAATTTTGAATATGTATTTAAGTTATGCACAGACCAAAATAAAATCTCTATACATTTTTCAATCAAATAAGTAAGGATAAAGCTTACATGAGTAGAAACTAAACTAAGAATCAAAGCCGCTAATCCAAGTGGTAAAATAATAATGCTGGACTAGAGGAACTAAAAGGAGATTTGCTAACCAAGATAAAAGAGAAAATTGATTAAAATAAAAAATCGTTAACGGAAATGAGGCAAGCTGTGCTGTAATAGTCACTGACAACGTTCCATTTAGTAGAGTTGAAGAAATGGGGAGTAGTTTGCTAATCATAGGGACAAGTAAAATTAGTAATAACGTAACGGTCACTGAAAGTTGAAAGCTCACATTGACTAAATAATAGGGATTCCAAAGCAACATGAGGAGTATTGCAAGTCCAACAAAATTTAAGACATCTTTACTTCGTCCTTTTTTGAGTGCATACAAACCAAACATAGCCATGAGACCAGCTCTAACTACCGAAGGTGCTGCTCCAGTAATAAGAATATAAAAAGGAACAATGCACATACAACAATAGATCTGTTTTTCTTTTGTAAACCCTAATAGTTTTAACACGTACATACAGCAAGTCAAAAAGATGGCTACATGCAGACCAGAAATTGCTAATATATGCGTTAATCCAATCTGAGAAAATTGTTCAAATTCAAAGGGGTCAAATTCATCACGTAATCCTAATAACAAACTTAACATAAACCCATGATGCTGTTCTGAAAAAATTAATTCTAATTGATTGGCTAAATAATCTCTAATTTTATCGATCCAGCTCAAAAAGTAACTGAAAGTGAATTGATATGAACCTGTTGTTACCTGAATATTTTCCAAACCTTTAACTGACAAAATCCAATGAATGTGTTGATAATATAAGTAGTTTCTATAATCAAAAGCACCAAAATTCCTTGCTGTAGAAGGTTGTTTTAGTACACCAGTTAAAGCGATAAAATCTCCTCTTCCCCACATTCCCACTACATATTTCTCATCCATTGTGTTGAGTTGGATATAAACCTTCAATTTTTCACTTGGTTGATTCGTTCTTACATCAAAACTGACTTGATCACCATCTATTTTTATTGTTGATTGGATTGTACCTTGAACTCTAACTCCAGACTCTGCCCATCTTGAATCTATCTTGGATACATTTTTTGAATCATACCAATTGTGATAAATAATTGAGCAAATAAGTAGTAATGTGGAAATGAATATAATTTTCATTTTTTTCCCTGCTTTCCACATTAAAAAAATGAAAACTAGGCAAAGAGAGAGTATGCAAAAAACGATTGCTTTTGATTGGTTCAAAAATATAATTGTTGCTCCAATCGTCCATGAAATCACAAAAAATAATATGGAGTTTTTCATTGACATAACCTGCCTTATTTAATGAACAAAAATATTTTTTCAAACAAAAAACCCCTCTGATATTTTCAGAGAGGTACTTCCTCTTTATTAACAAGTATATTAATATAAATTATTGATGAATTTATTTTTATTCTTTTATTTCATCAATAACACCTTTAGGCGGCTGATAATGCTCAAGTGTTCTAAACACTATCCCTCTAACTTCCATAAGGTTTATCACTTTATCTGAATCTTTTGTGTATGGACGGTGATAAACAATTTCAGAAACACCTGAATTCGCAAGCATATTAGCACAAGTCCAACATGGCTGATCTGTTACATAAACCGTTGAACCCTCACGATCCTTACGATCTGTAAATAATAATAAATTTTGCTCTGCATGAATTGTACGAATGCACCTTTGCTTTTTTACCATCTCGTCTTTTCCATCTACATTTTGCAACTCATATTCTTCAGCTATCATACAACCCGCTTCTGAACAGTCTGGAACTCCCAT
Organism: Chengkuizengella marina; assembly: GCF_009910845.1. Lineage (GTDB taxonomy): Bacteria > Bacillota > Bacilli > Paenibacillales > KCTC-33759 > Chengkuizengella > Chengkuizengella marina. Next base: position 28,260 of record NZ_SIJB01000025.1, read on the forward strand.
TGGTGCACCATTATATGCTGAACCTAGCAGTTTTTTTCCTTGTACGAGAACAGCACCTACTCTTCTTCGAGGGCATTGTGATCTTGTAGCTGCCATATAAGCGATATCTAAAAAGTAGGTATCCCAATCTTTGCGTTTGTTTTTACTCATGTAGATGCTCCTTTATTATATGAATCATTTTACTATTATTTTTATAACTGTAATTAAATTGGAATGATATAACATATTATAACAAACACAATAACAAATGATATAGTTATTTTTCCTATCGTAACCAATCGCAATATGAATTCTAATTTATTGTTGACTTGTTCTTAGCGCTTGATCCAAATCATAAATCAAATCATCTATAGTTTCTGTTCCTATTGACAAACGAATCATTCCAGATGTTACGCCTGCTGATAATAAATCATCTCCTTGCAATTGAGCGTGTGTTGTACTAGCAGGATGAATGATGAGTGATTTGCTATCTCCAATATTAGCTAGGTGTGAAAATATTTTAACAGAATTAATCACTTTTTTCCCTGCATCTAAGCCACCTTTTACTTCAAAAGTCATCACAGCCCCTTGTCCTTTAGGTAAGTACTTTCTAGCTAATTGATGTGAAGGATGGCTTTCCAACCCTGCATAACTTACACTATCTACAAACTCATGACCTTCTAGAAACTCAGCAATTTTAAGGGCATTTTCACTGTGTCTTTCCATTCTTAAATGAAGCGTTTCTAAACCTTGCATGAGAAGAAAGGAATTAAATGGTGAAATTGCAGCTCCCATATCCCTCAACAATTGCACACGAGCTTTAATGATATATGCAATTGGTCCTACAGCCTCTGTATATACCACTCCATTATAACTTGGATCTGGTTCAGTTAATCCAGGGAATTTTCCACTTCCTCCCCAATCAAATGTACCTCCGTCTACGATAACTCCTCCAATTGAAGTGCCATGACCTCCAATAAATTTCGTTGCTGAATGTACAACAATATCTGCACCATGCTCGATTGGACGTAACAAATAAGGACTAGGTATTGTATTGTCAACAATAAGAGGAATGCTGTTTTCGTGTGCGATTTTAGCTACGGCTTCTATATCTAATACATCCCCTCTAGGGTTTCCAATAGATTCTGCATATAAAGCTTTAGTTTTACTAGTAATTGCTTTACGAAAATTCTCAGGATCATTTGGGTCTACAAATTTCACATCAATACCAATTCTAGGTAAACTAACTGAAAATAAATTAAAAGTACCACCGTATAAACTAGATGCGGACACAATCTCATCACCTGCACCAGCAATATTTAGGATGGAATACGTTATTGCTGATGATCCAGAAGCTGTTGCCAAAGCCGCAGGTGCACTTTCTAAAGCTGCTACTCTTTTCTCAAACGAATCTGAAGTAGGATTCATTAATCTTGTGTATATATTACCGAATTCTTTTAGAGCAAACAGATTTGCAGCATGGTCTGTGTCTTTAAATCCATACGAAGTCGTTTGATAAATTGGAAGGGCTCGTGACATCGTTGTTGGATCAACCTCCTGACCAGCATGTACAGATAACGTTTCTAAACCTAACCTACGTTCTTCAAACATAATATTACTCCTCCTCATTTTTAAAAATTATACATTCACTATGTGTTAATCTAATATATATTTATCAAAGATGTTTACACAGAGTAACTTTCTTAAAGTAAAATTAAATAGTTTAGAATCACAATAACTAGAATGTGATTAACCCTTTCAGTTTTTCTACCGTTTTCTCTCCGATTCCTGTCACATTCATCAGTTCATTTCTGGTGAGAAATCTTCCATGCTCTTCCCTAAAATCAACAATGGCTTGAGCTTTTACTTCTCCAATATTTGGCAGAGTCATTAGCTGTTGAACACTTGCTTTGTTAACATTGATTTTTCCAGGTAGGATTGTTTCTTTATCTTCTAATTCATCTGTTGTTTGACTAGTTCCAACATCATTTAGTAAAAGTACATCTTCCACTTGGTCATTAACCTTCTCTAATTCATTAATATCATCAACCTGTAATATAAACATCTCAAGTAAAAGAAAGAAGACAATACATAATATAAGTATGATCCATAATATAGAACGAATTTCTTTTAATTTGCTTAAACTCATCACTCATCACCTACTAATCCAATTCAAATTACTAGAATTCTTGTTTCCATTTTGAAAAATATACCATATCACTAGTGTGCAGTCTATATATTTGTGTAACTTTATTCAAAATTTTGCAAGATAATGTAGATGCATGCCTAAGTCAAAGACTGATTATTAAACCTAGGATTAACGTGCATATGAAGCATTTTTTCAAATCTTTATAATTAATGTACTTAAGTACAATTTCTCTTTTACTTTAAAGCAAAAAAATCCCTCATGTTTATTAAAACACAAACATATATATAGTGGTAGCATATTCATTTGACCATATGTATAAATGAATTGAATCATAATTAGGAGGGTTTCGTGATGAACTTAGGATTCATTGGAACTGGCAGTATGGGAAGTTTATTAATAGAGGCTTTCATCCAATCCGAAGCCTTAAAAGCAGAGCAACTTTCAGCAAGTAATCGAACGAAGGACAAAACGAAGAAACTGAAAGAAAAATACCCTGAGCTTCGTATTTATCCATCAAATATTGAGGTAGCTTTAGAAAGTGATATTGTATTTATTTGTGTAAAACCTTTGGAATTTAAAAATGTAATAGATGAAATCAAAAATGTACTACTACCTTCTCAAGTCATTGTCTCTATTACTAGTCCAATTTTAATAAAACATCTAGAAGATCAGCTTCCTTGTAAAATTGCAAAAATTATTCCAAGCATTACAAATCATGAACGCAGTGGAGCCTCTCTATGCATGTATGGGAACAAAATAACAGAAGAAGATAAACAAACGTTAGAAAGTTTACTAGAATCCATTAGTGAACCATTACGAATTTCTGAACAATTTACAAGAGTCACGTCTGATATTTCTAGCTGTGGCCCAGCCTTTTTAGCCTTTTTTATTCAAAACTTTGTTGACGCAGCTGTAGAGGAAACTGGAATTCCAAAAGAAGAAGCAACTCGCTTAGCTAGTGAGATGGTTTTGGGGACTGGAAAGCTATTAACCACTGGGGGATTCACTCCAGAAACATTAAAAGAACGTGTTAGTGTTCCTGGAGGAATAACCGCAGAGGGTTTAAAGATGATGTCAAACGAATTACATGGAGTATTCAATCAACTCATCAAAACCACTCATGCAAAATATGAGGAGGACCTCAACAAAATAGAATCCATGTTTTACGATTCAAGCAAAAATTAACTTTGATCTAAACGACAATATTTACTAATTTCCCTGGAACAGCAATGACCTTTCTTATCGTTTTATCGGTTGTTGCTGTTTTTACTTTATCAAGTTCTAAAACCATTTTTTCTAAAGCGTTTTTATCTAAATCTTTAGGTACATGGATTCGATCAATAATTTTTCCTTTAATTTGCACTACAATTTCTATTTCATCATCAACAATCCATTTTTCATCATAAGATGGCCAAGACACAAATGTAATCGTACCTTCATATCCTAAACGTTGCCACAACTCTTCAGAAATATGAGGGGCAATAGGGGCTAACATTTGAACAAAATTAGCCATCGCTTCTTTTGGTAATTCATCCGTTTTATATGCTTCATTCACAAAAATCATCATTTGACTAATCGCTGTATTAAAACGAAGTCCCTCATAATCCTCTGTTACTTTTTTTACGGTTCTGTGCCAAATCTTTTTAAACGAGTCAGGTCCTCCATCTTCTACGATTTTATCATTCAACGCCCCATTATCAGCGATAAATAACCGCCATACTCGATTTAAAAATTTATAAATTCCGTCTACACCATTTGTATTCCAAGGTTTTGTAGCTTCTAGTGGTCCCATGAACATTTCGTACATTCTTAATGTATCTGCTCCATATTCATCAACAATTTCATCCGGGTTAATAACGTTTCCTCTAGATTTACTCATTTTTTCATTGTTAGGTCCTAAAATCATACCTTGATTCACTAATTTATGGAATGGTTCTTTTGTAGATACTACTCCAATATCATATAATACTTTATGCCAGAATCTGGCATATAATAAATGAAGGACAGCATGTTCTGCTCCACCAATATATAGATCTACAGGAAGCCATTTTTCCTGTAGTTCCTTTGAACATAACTCATTTTCATTGTTTGGATCTATATACCGTAAATAATACCAACAGCTTCCAGCCCATTGTGGCATAGTGTTCGTTTCTCTTCGGGCTTTTTGACCTGTTTCAGGATCAATCGTATTCACCCATTCATCTACAGTAGCCAATGGTGACTCCCCAGTTCCTGAAGGTTGAATCTGATCTACATCAGGCAATAACAATGGTAATTGATCCACGGGAATGGCTTTCATTGTTCCATCTTCTAAATGAAGAATCGGAATCGGCTCTCCCCAATATCGTTGACGACTAAATAACCAATCTCTTAAACGATACGTGGTTTTACTTTGTCCTTTACCATTTTCAGATAACCAATCTATCATACTTGAAATGGCTTCAGTATTTTTTAAACCATTTAAGAAATCGGAATTTACATGTTGTCCATCACCTGTATAAGCCTCTTTTGCCAAATCTCCACCTTGAATTACTTCAACGATCTCAATATCAAATTGTTTAGCAAATTCCCAGTCACGTTGATCATGTCCAGGTACTGCCATAATGGCTCCTGTTCCATAACTTATAAGTACATAATCAGAAATCCAAATCGGAACTTTTGCTCCATTTACAGGATTCAATGCGTATGCACCTGTAAATACACCGGTTTTAACTTTTGCTAAGTCCGTTCTTTCTAAATCACTTTTACGTGCAGCCATTTCCTGATATTGTTTTACGCTTTCCTTTTGATCAGAAGTAGTAATTTGATCTACAAAAGGATGCTCTGGAGCAAGCACACAATAAGTTGCTCCATACAATGTATCAGGTCTTGTAGTAAAAACAGTTAATTTTTCCTTTTCAAAACCTTGGATATCAAAATAAACTTCAGCACCTACAGATTTTCCAATCCAATTACGCTGCATATCTTTTATACTTTCTGACCAATCTAATTCTTCTAAGTCTTCTAATAGTCTTTCTGCATATTCGGTGATCTTCAACACCCATTGACGCATCGGTTTACGAATAACCGGATGATTTCCACGCTCACTTAGTCCATCAATTACTTCTTCGTTAGCTAGTACGGTACCTAAAGCTGGACACCAGTTTACTGAAATTTCATCAACATATGCCAGACCCTTTTTATATAACTGAAGGAAGATCCACTGTGTCCATTTGTAATAGTCCTCATCTGTTGTACTAATCTCGCGTTCCCAATCATATGAAAATCCTAAAGATTTAATTTGTCTGCGGAAATTATTAATGTTTTTAACGGTAAATTCTTTTGGATGCTCACCTGTATTTATTGCATGCTGTTCTGCAGGGAGGCCGAAAGCATCCCAGCCCATCGGATGAAGCACATCAAACCCTTTCATTCTTTTATAACGAGATATGATATCCGTCGCTGTCATTCCTTCTGGATGTCCTACATGTAAACCAGCTCCAGAGGGATAGGGGAACATATCTAAAGCAAAAAATTTCTCTTTTGCATCATTATTTTCTACTCTAAATGTCTTATTCTCTTCCCAATACTTTTGCCATTTTGGTTCAAAAGATTGTGGGTTATAGCCTTGTTCATTTGTTGATTGTGACATTTTTTAAATCCTCCTTTACGATAAACAACCCACAAAAGTGAAGATCAACAATCAGTCCCAGTTCCTGGATGAACTGGTGTCGACGTTCACCACATGGTTGTGGTGTGATTTTAGTCTACCTATTCCTTTTGCAGGGCCCTTAACCAATATAAATGGAAAGTTAAACGATTCTTCCATTTAAAAAAACCTCCATCCTTAGCTAATGCTAGGGACGAGAGGTTTATTCCCGTGGTACCACCCTAATTAGCAGTCCACTTCCGTTTTCTGCTCACTTCAGCCCTTAACGCGGGAAACGATCTAGCTCATAGGTAAGTTCGCTTTTACCATCTATCGGCTCACACCAGATACCGACTCTCTGGGAAATGGGACAAAAACTACTGCTCCTAATCTATGCCAATAATTTTCGCAAATTTTCTTCGATTATATAAATTTATCCTATCCATGTCAAGTTCTTTAACTTTACTCTTAGGACTTCTGTGCAAGGAAAAAAACACGCTTCGTTGCATCATTAGGTGATTCAAATCGGAAATCCCCTAAAACGTTAATATTTATAAAACCTATATGACTTAGTTGATTTTTAATCCATTCTATGGGATAAGCACGTTGTGTATGGATTTCATTGATTTTCATATAGTTTGAATCACTATGTTTTGCAAAAATGGTTAGATCATGCTCTATTTCTCGATGCTTAGCATCATAATCGCAAGTCCAAATATACGATAGATCTTCTTCATTATATGTGAAAGGTTGTTCTTCAGCATAAAATTGAAATTGAGATTCTGTTAGCATATCAAAAATAAACAAACCTTTATGTTCAAGATATTCATATACTTTTTGAAAAGACTGAATAAGATGAACCTCATCAGTAATATAATTGTAACAGTCGCAAAAAGATATGATGCAATCCACAAATGAAGGTAATTCAAGGTCTTTCATATCCTGTTCAAGCCATATTATAGAACCACTGTTTTGATTTATAATAGGCAAGTTATTTAATTCTTTTTGATTTGCAACCGTAAGCATTTCTGAAGAAAGATCAATTCCATATACTTGAAACCCTTTTTTTGCTAAAGGGATCGATATATTGCCCGTTCCACAACCTAAATCCACTATTGTTTTTGGTTTCCCGTATTTTATCCAACATCTTTCCGCAAAATCAATCCATTGAGAGTAAGGCATGTCCTCCATTAATGCATCATAATAATTAGCAAATCCTTCATAAGACATAGTTACTCTCCTAGTTATCTTTCATTTGTTGTTCTTTTAAGTAGGTCCAATTCTCTTCTTGTCTGATCAAATCCTCTTTCATTAGTTTCCCCAATGCTCGTTTAAAAGCTGCCTTACTCATGTTAAATTTATGTAAAATAATATCCGGAGGAGTTTTATCTGAATATGGCATTGCCCCATTAGGTCGTTCCTTTAAAAATTGAAGTAGGATCGTTGCATCCTCATCCCTGCCCTTTTCCTTACTTAACCTTAATGAAAGATTTACTCGTCCATCTTCACGAACAAAAATAACTCTTACCTTAGCTACCTCACCAATTCTTAGTTTTTTAGTTCTCTCTGAAGAGTGTATCATTCCAATGGCCCCAAATCCCAATACTCCACCATCGACAATTACGAAAGTGCCCATTTTTAATGTTTTATACACTCTAGCATCAAACCACTGATTTTTCCACGTAGTGGGAGCGGCAAAAACATATGGTTCAAACTCTCTTTCACCGGCAAGTTTAGCAAGCATTCTTCCTTGTTTATCCTGCTCCAAGACAACAAAAACATGATCCCCAACAACAGGTCTTAATTCCTCCTCCTCAGGGAGTTCTCTTATTGGCAGCAGTAATTGCCTACCTAACCCCATCTCCAAAAAACATCCCATACGTGGGTGAACATCTGCAACTTCTAATAATGCTAATTCACCCAAACTGATTAAAGGACGTTTCATCGTTGAAGCTAATCGGTCATGAGTATCATGAAATAAAAACACCTCTATACAATCTCCGATTTGAATTTCACCTTCAATTTCACTGTAATGCAAAAGTACATTTTCAGAGCCATTTGTTAAATAATATCCATTTGGTTCAATCTCTTTTTCGACTTCTAATTGCACATAAGTACCTGCTTCTAATTTCATACACTCTCTACCACTTTAGCATCTGACCATAAACGTTCGATGTTATAATACTCACGATCTTCACGATGGAATACATGAACAATCACATCTCCAATATCTATAAGCACCCACCTAGCAGTATCATACCCTTCCATTCGTTTAATATTTCCATTGCCTTTTTCAACGCTTTTTTTCACTTCCTCAGCAATTGCTTTAACTTGTGGTTCGGAATTCCCATGACAAATAACAAAATAATCTGCGATCAATGAAATTTCCTTTATGTCTAAAGATGTAATGTTGTACCCCTTTTTTTCCTCGATTGCATTATTTACGATAGTTAGAATTTCCTCTGAACTTAAACTCATTCTATTCCTCCTTCATATTTTTTTATTTCATCAATTAGAAAATTACGAGATTCAATGGTTAAAGGAAATACCTTTTTTCCTTTGGAAATTAGAAAACAGATTGTAGAGTCAAATCCTGCAATAAGAGCTTTTTCTATACTTTCCTTAGATAATTCTCGAATTTTCTCTACTCCAGGAAAATCTCTTCCTGGCTCCATATAGTCGGCTAAGCATACTATTTTTTCAAGCATTGACATGTTTGTCCTACCGGAAGTGTGATAACGGATAGCATTGATCACATCTTCATCATGAATAGAAAATTCTTGTTGCACTAATTCAGCAGCAACAGGACCATGCCATAACTGTTTATCATAGAGTAATAATTCAACCGGTAGTTGTTCCTTAATAACCCATTCTTTTTGCCGTTCAATAGACCAATACTTACAATAATCATGTAACAAAGCGGCTAAATCTGCCTTAACAGGATCAGCCCCAAATTGGTTTGCTAAAGCAACAGAGGTTTCCATGACTCCTAACGTATGAAGCCACCGTTTTTCTGGCATTTGCTGTTGTACAGCTTGAACAAGTTTATCTCGTTTCATATAATTTATGCTCCTTAATATAATCATATACTTTATCATGAACGAGATATCGTATTGATTTGTTTTGAGCGTTAATTTTTCTTATTTCACTAGATGAAATGTCTATCAAAGGCATTGTTACCATAGTGATTTTTTGTTTCATTTGTTCATTTATTAGATCCCAATGTATTTCTGTACCGGGTCTCTGGAGACCTATGAAAGAAATAAGTTGGATCAACTCATCAATTTGATACCACTTCGGTAAATACTGTATCATATCCCCTCCTATTATGAAGTAGAATTCATGTAGAGGATATTGCTTTTTTAAATATCGTACCGTATCAATTGTATAAGAGACTCCTTCTCTTAATAACTCCAGATCTTTCACCAAAAAAAACTCATTTGTTTGCACTGCTTTACATACCATTTCCCATCTTTGTTTTGGGGTTGCAATAGGAGTATTATTTTTGTGAGGAGGGATAGACGAAGGCATAAACCAAATCTCTTGGAGTTGCATTTCGATTCTAGCCCTCTCAGCAACGATCATATGGCCTATATGAATGGGATCAAAAGTCCCCCCCATAATCCCTATTTTCATTCTTACCTCCATTAAATTTCTTCTTTTAAATAGTACGAATCTTCCTTTTAAGCTAGTTCGGACCCCGAAAACTGGGTAGAGTTATGGAAGTTCAATCGTTTTGTTGTCCTCTGATTCTTTGTACAACACAATTACATTCCCAATTACTTGTACCAATTCAGAATTAGAAGCTGTAGCAATTTCTGCTCCAATTTCTTTTCGATCATCTAAGTTATTGCTCAGTACACTTATTTTCATTAACTCTCTATTTTCTATTGCTTCATTAATATGTCGTATTAAGTGATCATTGACTCCACCTTTTCCTACTTGGAAGATAGGTGTTAGATGATGTGCTAATGATCGAAGATATCTTTTTTGTTTTCCTGTTAACATTGTTTAACCTCTATTCAAATGAAAATATTAAATTTTTGTTTTGTTTTTTTGATTTTTATTAAAGTGTTTTTGAGTAATAATCTACCGCTTGTTTCATGGCTTCAATCGGTGCAGGTTTACCTGTCCAATACTCAAAAGCATACGCTCCTTGATATATAAACATACCTAATCCACTATGAATTTGACAACCCTTTTCTTCTGCTAAAGAAAGAAGCTTTGTTTTTCTTGGGTTATAAATCAAGTCACTAAAAACCATGTTTTCATTTATAAATAAGGAAGGAATCGGGCTATATTCAATCTGTGGATGCATTCCTACAGAGGTCGTGTTGATAACTAGATCAACCTCTTGATTTATTTTTGCAATATCTGAAATAGCCATACCTGTTGACTTCACGAACAATTGCATTGATTCCGCAAGTTCTAATGCTCTTTCCACAGTACGATTGGCAATCCAAATATGATCTGGATTTTCTCCAGCTAACGCATAAGCAACTCCCCTAGCTGCACCACCTGCACCTAAAATGAGAATCCTTTTTCCCTTGAGATCGAGTTGTGTTTCTTCTTTCAAAGATCTTACATAACCAATTCCATCAGTATTATAACCTTTCAACTTTCCCTGATCATTCACGACTGTATTTACAGCACCAATTACTTTAGCACTTTCATCAATCTCATCAAGGTAAGACATCACTTCTACTTTATGTGGAATAGTGACGCTAAGCCCTCCTAGCTTAAAAGCTTTAAATCCTTCAATTGCTTCCTTTAACATGCCTACTTCTACATGGAATGCTCCATAAATAGCATTTATATTCATCTCTTGAAAAGCACGATTCAACATAGTAGGCGATTTAGAATGTTTAATTGGATCTCCTATGACACCATACACTTTTGTGTTCGTATTTATTTTTGAAAAAAATCGCATCGTTTACCTCCCCCATAAAAATAAACTTAAACATGGCTCTCCCCAATTAATAGTTAGCCAATTATTGATGCCTTTATATAGATATCGTATGCTTGAAATCGAATAAAAATCTAATACTTACAACATCGATTCTCGTAATATAACTTTTATACCCTTAGGTACATGAATCACTAATTCTGCACCATTATCACCATTACATTTGATCCATCCTAATCCAGAAATCAATACATCCAGTCTTTCATTCTTTGGAATACGTAAAGCATGTTTTGTAAATAAAGGAAGGGTTTCTAGATCTTTGATTGAAGGTGGTGATAACATCTCACCTTTTTGGTTTTCATATAATTCATCTGCATTATCAAGCTTCGTACGATGGACATACACAGAATTTGAAATAAAACATGTAAATGATTGACGTTCACCTTGCACAAAATCAAACCGTGCAAGTGCACCAAAAAACAATGTTTGTCTTTCATTTAATTGATAAACTCTTGGTTTTAAAGATTGTTCTGGTGTTATTTTTTGTAAATCATGTTTTGAAATAATTTCAGTCATTCGTGAAGTATAAACAATTCCCGGTGTATCTACAATATATTTACCATCTTCCAAAGGGATTTTAACTAAATTTAATGTAGTTCCTGGATATCTCGATGTCGTTAATTCTTCATCTAAATCACTAAAATCATTGATGAGTCGATTTATTAGAGTAGATTTCCCTACATTTGTTGCACCTACCACATAAATATCTCTGCCTTTTCTATATTTACTTAAAACTTCCAATACATCTTGAAAACCTATATTTTTTTTAGCGCTACACAAGACGACATCAACAACGTTTAATCCATATTCTTTCGCTTGTTTTTTTACCCAATTCATCACTTTATTCAAGTTCATATTTCTAGGTAGTAAATCTACTTTATTCACTACCATAACAATAGGATTTGAACCAACAAAACGTTTCAAACCAGAAATTAAACTTCCTTCAAAATCAAATATATCTACAATATTTAAAACTAAACTTTTTGTTTGTCCTACATGGCTTAGAATTTTTAAAAAATCATCTTCCTCTAAAGTAATAGAGGAGATCTCATTATAATGTTTGATTTTATAACAACGTTGACATATCGTTGCATTTTCTTTTGGAACATATCCGAGTTTTTTTGAATCATTCCGTTGCAATTTAACACCGCAACCTGAACAAAATTCAAATTGATTTGGTTCTATATTCATTTTATCCACAATTTAATCCTCCCAAGGCATTAGACCTTTCTTTTTTAACTTGGAAAGAATGATTCGTTCTATTCTTCGGTTAATTCTTGTAAAAAAAGAATCTTCACCAATTGAAACTGGCTTTACTAAAATAGTATTTAAACCAAATCGATTCCCCCCATACACATCAGTCAATAATTGGTCACCGATAACCACCGTTTCAGATGCCTTTAAACTCATTAATTGAAGTGCTTTTTTGAATGCTAAATTAGTTGGTTTTCTGGCATTTGGTAAAAAAGGGATATTTAATGGTAAGGCAAATTTAGATACCCTTGCATGATTATTATTGGAAACTATCACGACTTTAAAACCGATTTCTTTTAACTGCTTTAACCATTCAATTAATTCAGGTGTAGCTAATGGAACTTTTGCACCCACAAGCGTATTGTCTAAATCAGTAATAATTCCTTTAATACCAGCTTTTTTTAAAGCATTTATATCAATTTCATAAATTGAATTCACATGTAAATAGGGTACAAATTTTTTAATCAAATTCTGTCACCTCAATTAATTTCATACGGAAACTATACCATATATGTCCTTTTTGTTGCAAAAAAAGCTGAAAGGCGCTTATATAAGCGCCTTTCCACTATTATTTAAAAAATCCCTTCCTTAATCGACGTATAATTTTTGAAGCCCTGTTCGCTTCATCTGCATCAATGATGAAGGAACTATATTTTGCCCGCTCAAAAATAAGTAAAAGTTCATTAAAATCTTTTTCTAACCAATAATAATTTGATTTCCATCTGTTTATCAATTCCCTAATGGTTTCATGTTCTTGTTTACCAAAACCTTTTTTATATGCAAACTTCAAAAACCTCTCAAATTCAATAATCACTTTATCATTTGTTTTTCTTCTAAATATCCGATTAATCACTTTTTTAAAGTAAAGCTTAATTGCTTTGAATTTGACCACTATTAGAAAAAGCAGAATGATAAGTGTCACAATCATCCCGATAGTATACAACGCAAATTCAATAACCTTAAATCCTCCGTCTGAAACTTGATTATTTTCAGGTACATTATTTGTATTAAAATCTGTGATTGAGTTTCCATCGGATAAATAAACTTCTGGGATTACAAAGCCTGCTGTTGGTTCGAATGGTATCCATCCGTAGCCATCAAAGTAAACTTCGACCCAGGAATGTGCATTAGAATTTAGAACAGTATAAGCTAATTTAAATTCATCTAAATTATTTCGTTGTCTTAGCTGCTCCATGACAAAAGAATCAAATTCATCTGAATTCTCTTCACCTGATGTATATCCTTTCACCCAACGTGCAGGGATACCCAGTGATCGTGCCATGACAACCATTGCAGTTGAATAATAATCACAATAACCCTCTTGTATTTCAAAAAGAAAACGATCTACAAAATCTACACTTTTTCCTTTTGTTACATCTGGCTTGTTGTTGTATGGAAACGTTTCAGATAGATAAGTCTCAATTTGCTTTGCTTTATCATAATCATTTGTTTCACTTTTAGTAATTTGAAAGGCAAGCTCTCTTACCCTTTCGGGTAATGTTTCAGGTAACTGAAGGTACGCGTTCATAACGACTTCTGATTCAATCATTGTGGAGGCTTCTTTTAATTTATAAGGTTCAATCACAGGGACATCAGAAACAATCATATAGCTGTTTGGATATTCAAGCCTGTTCCAATATAAAGATTGTTGATTAGAATCCCACATAACAGCATCAGACATGTTTTCAATCTGTTCGTTGTTCACAGACAAAAGTTTATGGATAGATGCTGCTCCAAATAATACAGGATAATTTTCTTTGTTTAACATTTTAAACCTTTGTTCTATTTTTTTTGTTTTTAATTTTGATGTATTAAATTCATCAGAACCTAATAAATTATGATCTGTTGTAGATACAAGTTTTTTGATTTCATTTTCTAATAAATTGGGCTCCCATCCCAAACCGTTATAATATGATCTTGTCTCACCTCTCCAATAACTTCTTTGGGAACTTTCAACTTCCATGACAGGAGAGTAGTCAAATTCAAATCCAAATCCTAATCTTTCATTATAACGAGCATAACCTGAAGTTGAACCTGTGGCATTCTCTAAAATTATTCCCTCACCCTCACCCATGGCAACAGCTTGTTTAGCATTTTTCCATGCAGTATAAGGATCTGTTAGTATAGGACCAAAGTTAGGAGCTAAAGTACCCATAATAATAGTCACTGAAACAAACACTATAATTGGGGTCACAAATGATTCAGGATAATCCATAATTTCAGACCAACTTTTAGGGTGTTTTGATTTAAAGTGATGATAATGATTAATAATTAATAGTAATAAACCACTAAAAATGACGAAAGCAACTTGATCCCACAAAATATGAATTGTAAATGAATCTACTGAACAAAATATAAAGATCGTGATCATGATCAGCATACTAATTCTTTTTAGATTGTTTGCCCATAAAATTAAAGTAAAATATATGCATGCAACAATAAGACTAAACCATAAATATGGATGAAGGTGGATGATGTTCATAAACAAAAATTGAAACAATGATAATAGGATGCCATCTGTTTGTTCTAAGGTTTGAATACCAAGTACGAAAAAATGAATAGATAAGACCCCAATAATTTGTATCAATCGCTTATATAACAACTTGTTGATTAATACCTCTGTAACTACAACAATCAAAAAGGAGTAAGAAACGATAGTGTTCGTTTCCTCCCACCAATATACTGAAACCCACTCAAGATATTGAAAAAGAAAAACGGCCCATAATATTAAACTTAATTTTGTAAAAAGTTGAGGGTGTTTTAAAATTTTCATATTAAGTCTCACCCCCTAGTTTACTTGGAAGATCCTCTAAATGTTTTATTTCTAAACCGTAATATCCTTTAGATTGGATCGTTTTAAACCAAGGAAAGCTTGACTCAGAATAAAATGGATCAGTAACACAGATATGGCAACTGATCATATCGGAATGTTTTATCCAATTTAATGTTTGAATGATGTCATTATTTTTACGTGGACTAATCACTAAACACAAAGTCCCTTCAGAGAAGAAACGTTTATGTTTTTTCATCATTTCCAGTAAACTGTAGTGCCCTTCTGGCTCTACTTCTATTAAATAGTTTAGAATATTTTGATAATGGGCTTCTCCTTGTGCAGGTTCAAAGTAGGTAGAATTACTACCATAAGAAATATACCCTTGAGCTATTCGTTGATGTTTAACTCCATATTTCAAGATAGAAGCTGCTACGGATACAGCGGTTTCAAAATGTTTCGAATCTTCATAAACGCCTTGGTCACAGTCCAGAATAATCATAATCCGTGGAAGTGATTCACGCTCAAAGTCTTTCGATTTTAATGCACCTGTTCTAGCAGTGGCATTCCAATGTATTCTTGAAATGCGATCCCCATATACATAATCTCTTACTCCATTAATTTGGGAAGTACCTCTAGTTGATAACGTAATCATGGAGGAATTTTGAGTGCCTTTCATAACATCATCAATGAATTGCCAACGAGGCAAATCTATAATTTTGGGTAGTACTTTAAATGAATGGCTCATTTTAATTTGACCTTGATGTTCTATAATTCCAAAAATATCCTCGGTTGAACAAGTCGTGTTCGAAAAATGATAAAAACCTCTTTTTAAAGAAGGAATAACATATTGTAATTCTCCTTTTCTTTTCCAATCAGGAATAATTGTAGATTCAAAGACAGAGCTTTCTCCATTTTTTCTAACTAATTGATCTCTAATAATAACATAGGGAATAGGCCAAAAACCTGGAAAATCAAAATTTAATTGAACATGGATTGAACTGCCTCCAGGTATATTTACCCCTTTTTGATTCATTAATTGTCTATTCCCTTTCACATATTCAATTCCGCTCCATTTTCCAGAAAGAATATATGCTCCTAAAATGACAACAATAATAAAAATCATATAAGCTAATTTACCGCCTTGAAAAATCACAAATAACAAACTACTAAATATGATCGTATAAATGATCCAATACCTGAACTTTTGATTAGGAGATATCGCTGCATACTTAGAAGAATAATTTACCATAATGATTACTCCATTCGTAATTTAACGGGTACGGTAACTTGTTCCATAATAGTCTGTAATACTGATTCAATAGTATTTCCTTCCATACGAACTTCTGATTGCAGTATCATTCTATGGTTTAATACGTATGGCGTTAATTGTTTAATATCATCTGGTATTACATAATCTCTTTCTTTTAGAAAAGCTAACGCTTTTGCTGCTTGAATCAAAGCTAATGTAGCTCTAGGACTTGCCCCTAATAGGATTGATTTGTGTTGACGAGTATTTCTGACAATTGCAATGGCATATTGGGACACAGCCTGATCAATATGAATATGTTTTACCTTCTCTTGTATGTTTAAAATGGTTTCCATATCAGTAACTGGTTTTAAATCTAACAATGGATTATTCTCACTATATGCATTTACCATGTTTAACTCAGTTACTTCATCTGGATATCCTAGACTAAACTTCATCATAAAACGATCTAACTGCGCTTCAGGCAGTAGGTATGTACCTGCAAAATCTATCGGGTTTTGTGTAGCTAACATCATAAATGGCTTCGGTAATTCATGGCTGACGCCATCCACAGTAACACTTTTTTCTTCCATTGCTTCTAATAAAGCAGCTTGTGTTTTCGTAGTTGCTCTATTGATTTCATCAATAAGTAAAATATTTGTTAAAACAGGGCCAGGACGAAAAACAAATGAATCGTCTTTTGGGTGATAAATGGAAACACCTGTAATATCTGTGGGTAATAAATCTGGGTTACACTGAATTCGATGAAACTGACCATCAATTGACTTTGCTAATGATTTAATTAATACCGTTTTACCTGTTCCAGGAACATCCTCAAGCAACACATGTCCTTCAGCTAATAACACAGTGAGTAATAATTCAATTTCCTCTGATTTACCCAAAATACAGGTTTCCAAATTTTCCTTCAACGATTTTGCAATAGAAAACTCTTCATTCGTAAACGTTTCCATTCCAATTTCCTCCCCCACTTGTACGTATTCTTTTATTTTACATGAATATTCCTTATTTTTGTACAGTATATTTTCCAGAACTAATTTGTAAATATACAATAAAATTTCTAATAATTTCTTATTTTTCAAAATGTTATATTAAAATATTTGCATAATAGCACTTTTGAAGAATCAATAAAACTTTTAAACTTCCTTCCTATATAGTTAGAAATTTATTTTACATAAAAAAATCATTGCTTTATATTAAAAGAAGAATAGGATTTTATGAGTGAAAGGTAAGGAGCAATTATTAGATGAATATAGAGGTAATCAAATCCTTTTTGCATCAAATACAATTATTTAGGGAACTAAATGATGAGGAACTCGATGCCATTGTAAACATTACACAACTAAGAAAATATAAACAAAGAATGTTAGTTTTCATGCAAGGAAATCCACTGGATCGAGTATATTTTATTCAAAGTGGGATGTTAAAGATTTATAAAACAGATCAAAATGGAAAAGAACAAATCGTATCCATACTTCAAAAAGGAGAGATGTTCCCTCATGTAGGTTTTTTTAGGCAAGGTGCTTTTCCTGCACATGCAGAAGTAACGGAAGAGGCTAATTTATTCGTCATATCCATTAGAGATTTTGAAAAAATGCTACTTCAATACCCAGAGGTTAGCATAAAGCTGTTTAGAGTTTTAGATCATTGATTTACAAAATCAGTTGGAAGAAAAAACTTTACATAATACTTATGAGCAAATCATTATGTTGCTTTTACGTCTAGGAAAAAAACATGGTGAAATGACTGATGGTGGTTTCATACAGCTTACGACTCAATTTACAAATCGTGAGTTGGCTAACATGATAGGTTCTACTAGAGAAACCATCAATAGAACTTTAAATAAATTTAAAAAGAACAACCTGATACAGGAGAACGAGCAAGGATTCTTGATTCATGTTGAAAAGCTTAAAGAGGAGTTATTTTAAAATAGGCAACAAATGAATTGACACTTACACCCTAAGTGCTCGCTACAATAGTATTACGAGAGGGGTCAGCTGATGTTATAAAAAATACAAACATGAGATTTACCCTGCTTCCTTAAAAATCAGGAAGCAGGTTCTGTTTTTATGCAGTTATCCTTTAGGCTTAAACACCAATGCAGCAATAAAAGAGAATATAATTGCTGCTGAGACACCAGCACTTGTTACCTCAAAAATTCCAGTTATCACACCTATATAACCATCTCTTTCCAGCTCTGCTAAAGCTCCATGTACCAGTGCATTACCAAAACTTGTAATCGGTACAGTAGCACCTGCTCCTGCAAAATCCTCAAAAGGTTCATACCATCCAATTCCATCAAGTACTGCACCTGCTACAACAAGTGTACTCATCGTATGAGCAGGGGTCATTCTTCCTACATCCAACAAAAATTGTCCAATCACACAGACTCCGCCTCCAACTACAAATGCCCAAAAATATTGTATCAATTCATCACCTCATTCACTTTCTATACTTACTGCATGTGCTATACAAGGAATACTCTCCCCTTGCTGATAAGATATAGGGGAATGTAAAGCCCCTGTTGCAACAACGAGTATTCGATTTAGTTCCCCATTTCGTAATTTTTTCATTAAATGACCATATGTCACTACTGCAGAACATCCACATCCACTACCACCTGCAATAATTAAATAATTATCAAGTTCGTAAATCATTAGTCCACAATCTTTAAATTCCGTTTGATCTATCGGAATTTTATGTTTGTGAAACAAATCTGTAGCAATTTGATGGCCTACTTTTGCTAAATCACCTGTCACAATTAAATCATAATAATCAGGTGAGATTTGAAAATCTCTTAAGTGAGCCTCAATCGTATCCACTGCCGCTGGTGCCATGGCTACTCCCATATTAAACGGGTCTGTAATTCCCATATCCACTACTTTTCCAATCGTAGCCCCAGTCACTCTAGGTCCCTTTCCTTCTTTGGCAATGATAGAAGCTCCTGCACCAGTAACTGTATATTGTGCTGTTGGAGGTTTTTGTGAGCCATATTCTGTCGGATATCTAAACTGTTTTTCCACAGAACTATTATGGCTGCAAGCACCACATGCAATATGATTTGCAGCTCCAGAATTAACCAATAAGGAAGATAGCGATAAACTTACCATTGAGGTTGAACATGCACCGAATACTCCCAAATAAGGTACGGCTAATGTTCGAGCTGTAAAGCTGTTACTGATGATCTGATTCATAAGGTCACCTCCTAAATAGAAGTCGATCCCATCTGTAGTAAGATTTGCTTTTTTAATTGCCAATTTTACAGTCTCTTCCATAAATTTTTGCTCTGCTTGTTCCCAACTGTCTTGACCTATCCAATTATCTTCATGAATAATATCAAAATCATTCACAAGAGGTCCCTTTCCTTCTTCAGGTCCTACTATAGTGGCTGTTGAGAGAATAACGGGTTTATTTTCAAACTTCCAACTTTGATGACCTTGCAACATAATTAAGATCCTCCGGTTCCTAAAAAGATGTGAATAATTCCAATAATAAAGGCTGCAACTACACCAAATACAATTACAGAACCAGCAAGTTTAAACATATTACCCCCTACGCCAAGCACGTATCCTTCACTACGATGTTCCAAAGCTGCAGAACACATTGAATTTGCAAAACCTGTGACAGGTACTGCTGATCCTGCCCCTGCCCATTGTGCAAATTTATCATACACACCAAGGCTGGTTAAAATAATGGAAATGAGTATTAATATCGCAACCGTCGGGTCTCCTGCTTTGTCTTCTTCATAATGAAACCAATGGACCATTGCGTCTTGAATACCTTGTCCTATCAAACAAATAGTACCTCCAGCAAAAAATGCACGTATTGAATTTTTTATAACGGGTCTTTGTGGTTCTCTTTCCTTTGCAAATGATTGATATTGCTGTTGTACAGGAGTTAACGTTTTTTTCTTTTTATTCGCCATAAAAACATCTCCTTATTTTAGTAGTGGTGTTAGTCTAGAAATCATTTTGTTTAACTTCATTAAATTAGTTTCGTACATTTTTTTTGCATCTTGATTTTCAGTAGATAAACAGAACAGTTCTATATCTGCTGCACATTTTTTCAATGTTGACAATAAAATAGCCTTTTGTTGAGGTTCTGGAACTTGAAGCTGATCATTATATAAATCTACATAGAGTTCACCATAATTATCTACTTGAGCTAAAAATACATTTTCAATAGTAACTCCTAGTTTTTCTAATTCCGTATGTAACCATTCACGATTTAATCCGATGTTTGCTAATGGCTCATTAAGCACATTTCCATCCATGATCACCGTCTGTGATTCTTGCTCATTTGGTAAATTCAACCCAAAATGTTTAGGTGTAATGGGTTGATATTCTTTCTTTAATAAAACAGATAGATCTCCCGAAGTTTCTAAAACTGCAAACTCAACATCTGCTACGTTAAAAGCGTTTTTCTTTCTTAGTTGTGATAATAAATCATCCGTATTATATTTGACCCTCTTCATATTATCTTCTAATATTTTGCCATCTTTAATTAATGTCGTTCCTTTTCCTTCCATCCAATCCCGAATTTTTTTACTTTTTAATAACAACTTCTCAATAAAAAATGCAACTACAACCCAAACAGTTAATGCTATTAATCCAGTACCCCAATTCAAGAAATCTATGGAACTAAATCCAGCCAAGCTCCCAATGGTAATACCGACAATATATTGAAAATAATTTAATTCTGAAATTTGTCTATTGCCAAGTAAAAAGCGAGTTAGCAAAAACATAAGGACAATCGCAGCTAAAGACTTCCAAACAATTTGAATCCATTCAGGCAGCAAAATGTTCCACTCCTTTATCTTGATTAATATTTACATTATCTGCAATGTTGGCTTATGTTATGAATCGTATTTTTTTTCCAATTAGAAAAATCATAAATAGGGTAAAATACAATGAGGTTGAAATGGAAACGAGGTGTATAAATATGACTGTAGCATCAGATGTAAAAACTTGTTTAGCTTCATTAAAGAGTGCTCAAGCAAGTCTGGAACAATTTGCATTAAGTACTCAAAATCAAGCAGCAAAAACTTTATTTGAAAATTGCGCACAAACCACACAACAAGTCGTGGATCAAATCGGGACAAGAGTTCAACAGTTAGAAAATGAAGAACCACAGTATAAAGGACTATAACTTTTGCTTAAAAATTAAATATTCCCTTTGTATCCTCACTACTTCTTGAAATTTGAGTATTGCACATATGTTTCAATCTGTTATAAAATGGTATTAAATAGAAAAAGTTCAGATCAAATGATTGGAGTGATTCAAATGTTACTTTGGATATTTATCTTCACAATACTTTTTTCTTTCTTCATAACAGCAGTTGTTATTTCTTTAAAAGAAGACAGAAAAAAAGCCGATCAACCTCATATAAATACAGGCAAACAAGATAATACTGAAGAACATTTCCGAAATTCGGCATACATCAACGGAACTGACTATGGTTCTGGTAATACGAATTAAAACCAAGATTTTTTTTACCATAAGTGAACAAAAAAACACCCTAAGGGTGTTTTTTTATAATTACTATCATTCAAACTATTGTCTGTTTCTTATCAGAAGGGGAATCTGCAACTGCCAAATGATAAGTATATACATGTAAATTTACTCGGTTTACAAAAAGATCAAACTAACTTCATTTTAAAATTATTCCTTAAATTTAAATTGTTTCTTTAATCGTTTATTTTTTATTTTTACTCTAACTCTGCATTTATTTTCTCAATTTTTACTCTAACTCTGCATTTATTTTCTCAATTTGTTCTTTCATTTTTCGAGCTGAACCTTGAAAGTTTTGTTTCTCTTCATCCGTTAGAGTTATATCAACAACTTCTCTTATACCTGATTGATCTACAATACAAGGAACACCGATATAAACATCTGAAACGCCTTGATAATTTTCTATATATGTAGAGACGTTCAGAACTGCGCTTTCGTCTCGTAAAATTGCTGTACATATTCGATCCAAAGCTAATGCAATTGCATAGTACGTAGAACCTTTAGCTTGAATGATTTGATAGGCTGCATCCCTGGTATTTTCAAAAATTTGCTTTTTATCTTCATCAGAAAGTGTTAATGGTATACCAGCAAAATTAGCTAAACTCCACACTGGTACCTCTGAATCTCCATGCTCACCAATAATTTTTGCATGAATACTTCGAGGATCAACATTCATTTTTTCACCAATTAGATATTTAAATCTTGAACTATCCAAAAGCGTTCCTGATCCTATAATTCTGTTTTTAGGAAATCCAGACTTTTTCCATGAGAAATAAGACATAATGTCTACGGGATTTGAAGCAATTAATAAAATACCATGTTGATTATACTTTGTTACATTTTCAATAATACTATCAAATATCATTACATTCTTTTTTAATAAATCCAGCCTTGTTTCACCTTGCTTTTGTGCAGCACCTGCAGCGATAATTACAATATCGGCTTCCGCACAATCCTCATAATCTCCAGCCCATACCTTTGTTTTACCAGTAAAAGGCAAGCCATGATTCATATCCAGCGCATCACCCACAGCTTTTTGTTTATTGTAATCAATCAACACAAGTTCTGTCATACGTTCACGTAATAACAATGTATATGCTGTTGTAGAACCAACTGCACCAACTCCAATGACAACAACACGCGTTTTTTTATCTTTATGATTCATTTTGTTTATTACATCCTTCCTAAATGGTAGTTATTTCATTTTTTAATTTTTAATATTATAACTCAATACTTGAATGAAATAAAATCGATTTCAATGAAAGAAATGATTTAGCTCATATATAAAATGTTCTTGCCATATTCTGTTATTGTGTGTAAAAATCAATATAACATTATATAAAGGGGGCAAATTGTGAATGAAACTCCATTTTTCAGAGTCAATACAACAATTAAAAACGTTAGCTACCCGTGAGATTTTAAAATTAACTCAGGGCAATGATATCATTTCATTCGCAGGGGGATTGCCAGCAGAGGACTTTTTCCCTGATAAATCAATTCAATCAGCTTTTGTTAAAGTATTTGAACAAGGAAAGAATTCACTTCAGTATGGGATTACAGAAGGTCATAGTTTACTGAGAGAAGAAATCTGTAAAAGGATGTTATTAAAAGGCATTCAAGCGAACTTGGATCAGATTCAAATTACAACGGGTTCTCAACAAGCCATTGATCTCATCACAAAGGTTTTTATAAATCGTGGTGATACGATACTGATTGAAAATCCAACTTATTTAGCTGCATTACAAGTTTTTCAGGGTTATGGAGCAAATGTTATCGAAGTTAGTAGTGATGATGACGGGATGAATCTAAATGATTTAACGGAAAAAATAAAACGTTATCAACCTAAATTCATTTATGTTACCCCTACCTTTGCAAACCCAACTGGACGTGTTTGGAGTAAAGAAAGAAAACAAGGAATACTACAAATATGTAAACAGTTTGAAACCATATTAATTGAAGATGATCCATATGGAGAAATTCAGTTTAACAAAACAACAGACTGTTCTTCTATCTATTCTTTACATACAACAAATGATTTTAACCCAGTTCTTTATACAAGTACTTTTTCAAAAATTGTAGCACCTGCACTAAGAACAGGCTGGGTTATTGGTAATGAGAATATTATTCAGCAAATTACAAAAGCAAAACAAACGGCGGATATTCATTCGAGTATGATTGATCAACAAGCATTATATTTTTTATTAAAAGACTTTGATCTTGATCAGCATATCCTTACTATTTGTAGTGAATACAAAAAGCGAAAAGATCAAATGACACATCTATTAAAAGAATATGAAATTCCTGCCAAATGGGTTGAGCCTCAAGGTGGAATGTTCCTCTGGTTGACTATGGAAGATTCTACAATAAACTCTGCAGAATTATTAAAAAAAGCAGTACAAAAAGGAGTTGCCTTTGTACCAGGTACTGTATTTTACACTGGTCAAGCTGAAATAAATACGATGAGATTAAATTTCACATATTCAGCTTTTGAACAAATGGAAAAAGGTATCAAACGCCTACAACATGTATTAAGTTGAAAATGCAGCTCAACTTCTTTTTTATTTATTGGACTTATTAATATCCATCAATTGTAAAATCCAATCCTTAATATCTATAATCCGTGTATATTTAGGAGATGAGTTTGGACCTGTTATAATCATTGGTACCAATGAATCATCTATATGTAATGAGCCATGACCTGCTCCTCCTATATGTATTGGTGAGTATTCATCTGTAAATTCATATTTAATTTTAGCATCTGCTACTAAAAACCTACCTTGATGTGAATGCAAAGCTCCATACAACCTGGCAAGCGCATCAGGGTAAGTGTTATACTGTAACTCATTATCTTTAAAATCAAGATCTAGTATTTCCAAATTCCCTTCTACTGACCAAAATTGCTCATACATATCCTGAATTACATGATTAGGTTCAAAACTTAAACTGCCATTATGATCTGGGGAAAGCACATGTATTGATTTTTCTTCTTTCCAAGCTACAAAATCAACTCGATTATCTTGCTTTATTTGCTCAGCTATTTTTTGTAAAGAAATATTGTCATCTAAGACATAAATATAAGCCATCCGTTCATTTACAGATAATAAAATCTGGTCATGCTCCTTAACTTCTGAACCTAACTCATATATTTGGTATTCTTTCAACAGTGACTTTAGTCTTATCAAATTCTTATCTTTATCTTTACCTATCCTCGATTGGCCACTATCCCCTAATATGATCCAATTTACTTTTTTTATAGCCTCGTCCCAGGTTGGATAGAAATTTAAAATCTTTTGTAACTGATCATCTACTTTTTTAAGACCCTCAATTTCATCCACTCCTTTTTTATGTACAACTTGATCATTGTTTGGAAAATAAACCATTGAAAAAGGAGGCAGTATTTGATTTTTCATTAAAAATAAAAGTTCATTTGTAGAAAATTGATCATTTAAACCAAACTTTTGCCAAACATGATGGTTTTGATTTTCTGGATTCATTTGTGACAAGCTGCCAAATGAAAAAAAAGTAGGAGCTTTTACATTAATTTTGTCTGGCAATTCACTAAATTGAGAAAAAGTATTCGGCAGAAAGAGTGTTTGAGTATTATTCCCTCTATAAATTAAACCATTGATTGAAGCTGAATCCATTTCTTTCATTGAAAGAATCTCATAAATTGTTTCTACGTTGGGACTTAAATGTTTTTCGTTTAAATTCTTTAGACCATCCAATATCATATCGTATATACCATGTTTCCAAATTTCCATCATTCCACTACCATAAGTAATGACACGTTTTTCTTCCTCGTTATACCACACTAATCCTGGAACTTGATGTTGATCTGGATATTTTCCTGTTAATATCGAGCTATCTATTGTAACAGACATCGTTGGATAACTACTGACTACGTTCGGAAAGTACTTTCCTTTGTCTATCAAAAATTTTATAGCAGGGATTTCACTACTTTGAATGGCATTTTGTAATGATTCATCCATTATTGAGTCTACAATAATCAATACTACAGGTTTTGAAGACGAGAGATTATAGTTTAAAGTGTTCAGATTTAATTCAGCTTTATTTAATTCAGAAGGATTTTGATCCAAACCCGCAATAAGAATCAACATGATAAATACAATTGAAGTTATGGTTATTAAAATCGATTTATATATCATATATTCAACCCTTTTATAATAAATATTTTGAACTAAAATCATTTTATTGTGTGCAAATATCAGCTAAATCATTCCATATCGTGGGTGTGATTCGAATCACAACACAAGGTCTTGTTATACGTTATCTTTTATATGAAAGTACTAATCTTTTATTTAGGAGGGTAAGACAATGGAGGCACCTTTTCATGAGCAAACTATTGTTAGAGACATTGTTACGAAATTTCCCAAATCTGCTGACTTTTTTAAACAATATAAAATTGATTTCTGTTGTGGAGGAGAAAAACCTATAAAAAACGCTGTTGAAGGTAAAGAAGTATTACTACAAGATCTTTTAAAAACCTTGAACGAATTGTATCAGGATATGATAAAATCTAAAGAAAACATCAAAGATTGGACAGCCATTTCTTCTACAGATTTAATCCATCATATTATCAACACCCATCATCGATTTTTAAATGAAGAGTTACCACAATTAAGTCCGTATGTTACAAAAGTTTTCAGAGTTCATGGAACTGAACAAAAACATTTAGCAAAAGTCCATTCTTTGTTTCATCAACTAAAAACTGAATTAGAACAACATACAATAAAAGAAGAAAATGAAGTTTTTCCATTAATCATTTCATATGAAGACACCCATTCTGACGAAGATTTACAAATATTAAAAAAAGCCATTATTGATTTAGAGGATGAGCATGACGTTGCAGGTGATTGTATAAAAGAATTGAGAGAAATTACGAATGATTTTACTCCTCCAAATGGAGCTTGTGGGACCTATAGACTTGTTTATCAACGTTTAGAAGCATTAGAATCAGATATTTTTCAACACGTTCATTTAGAAAACAATATTTTGTTTCCACGTGTTTTAACTCAAAAGTAAAAGAAAAATAAATAGGATCATTTTCCATAAGCTTGGTCAATGATCCTAAAATTTTATATAGAATTTCCTTATTTATTGTGTTCTTCTAATAGTGCGTGTTCAAAAAGTTCAGTTTTTCAACACCTAGAATCTGGCTTGAACCTGCATAATCCAGTGTTCCTCGGGGTCCCCGAAAAGTATTAGGATTACTCTTCAAAAGCCACCCTTCACTTTTTAGAGGATAGCAAGTGTAGGGTATTCTACATGAGCATCGGACTTTCAGTTCATGGATGAACTGATGTCGATGTTCAACACAAGGATGTGTTGTAATCTTAGTCGACCTACATTTTCAAGATTCGATGTTGAGTAAACCTCCTACAGATACTTCGTGATCAAAAGGGGATTTTTTGAACAACCACTAATATCATTACTGTGAATTTATAGTTGATGCTGCTACTGATGTTGCGACAATCGCAGATACTGCAGCAGCAGTCTGTGCAGCGATTAATGCTTCAATTGATACACTTAATGTTGTGTCAATCAACTTGTTTTGTTCAGTTTTATTTTCAATATATTGCTTACTCACGATAACAGAAGCTAAAAGTACATTCATTCCTCTTCCTAACCATTTATATTTTTTGAGCCTTTTTAAGTAGTTAGCAACTTCAATTAAATTTGTAACAACTTCATGTTGATCATCATCTAATAAGGTGATTAATCCAAGTGCTGCATAATACTGTGAATCAATCTTCAATTTGTTTTTCTTCAATTGATCAAATATACTTTTACATCTTTCAGATTTTATTTGTATATTCTCATAGCTAAATGACAAGATGTGAGAAAGCAGCTGCAGACCATTCCCTTTTCTAAATCCGTGCTCATTTAAAGCTCTATAAATTTCAATGATATTTTGAATACTTTTTTCAGTAGGTGATTCAGAATTAGCTAACATCACACATAGTGGGTAATCATCACCACTTGTAATCCACGGATGATACTTTTTGATTTCTTTAAATATCTCTAATGATTTCCTTATCCGTTCTTCCATCATGCTTTCTTCACAAGATAACAATAATGCATAACAAGTAATAGGCATATACTCACTATTTTTAAAACCTGCTTCTTTAAACCATTTTTCATAAGTTAACAATTTTAAAAATTGTGATTCTGGATCGTCAAATTCACTGCACAACAACATGGAAATCATAAACATATTACTTCTAAAGCTTGAAAACAGTCTAGTTTGATTTTTAATGTAGTCATTAGTATTTTTTATTCTGTTTTTTTCATATTTAATGTGCTTTTGAGTATAGGTTAGTGCAGCAAAGTGAAGAGATAGATTGTTTTCCCACCTAAAGTCTTTTTCAATTGTAAAATAAAGCTCTAACATTTCATCCACTTTTGTTTTTAATGATTGCTCCATGCATGTCCCTCCTATAATCAAACTCCAATTTTTTATACTTTAATAATTTATTAAAATAATTATTTTTAAATTAGAGCACAAGTGCACAAATTGGCAAGTTTCTTTATAGATATACGGAAATATAATGAGGAAAGTTTCAATTTACTAATATCTCGCTCATTTGTCATGAAAAATATTCATTTTTCTCCTCTTAACTCTACCATTTTTGATATAATGATTTTAATTTAGAAAAAGGAGCAGATTTTAATTGAGTAAATCAATTCAGTTTTTTCGTTATATCGGGTTTGCAGAAGGATTATCTTTCCTTATCCTACTTTTTATCGCAATGCCCCTTAAGTACATTTTTGAAGTTCCATTAGCAGTTTCCATTGTTGGAGCTATTCACGGAGGTTTATTTATTATTTATGTTCTTACTATTTTATATGTTTTAACTGAACATAAATGGCCATTGAAAATAGCTTTTCTTGCAGGAATTGCTTCGATTGTTCCATTTGGTCCGTTTTTATTTGATGCACGTATTTTACGAAAAAGTTAGTTTTATTAAATAGATAAAAAAGGACGGATTTTCATACGTCCTTTTTTTATTTGAAATTTGTGCACAACTGACCGATAGTTATCTTAGTGTACATATTTATATGGTTTAATTTGAAAAGAAACCCTAGTCATTATCAAAACTAAAACAGTCTATTTCCCGAGAAATATGTTTATTTTGTAAGCTGACCTCTAGTCACTCCTAACTGATTGGTAGCTTTTAATGTTCTCCACACTTCAGTACCACTGATCTCACCTTTTATTGCTTTGTCATACAAGGTAATTACTTCTTTAACTTTATCTGCAGATTCTTCTAAAAATTCAATTCTGAAATTAGATACACCAGATTTCATAAAATGTTTTAAATATTCCGCTCCAGACTGTTCAATTGCATTATAAACAGTATTCCGACAGCCCTCATCTACACGAACAGGATGTGACATTCCAATTCGATCTCTTAAGGAAACTCTATGCTCTTCACAAGGTCTTCCACAATTCGTATAATCTGTTCCCTCACTTAAAAAAGTACAATAAACACAATGCTCTGTATGGTACATTGGCAAATGTTGATGTATTACCACTTCCAATTTAGACGTATCCGTTTTGTTTAATAAATCCATCATTTGCTGAATATTTAAATCATATGAAGGTGTACAGCGATCCAATCCTGAATTTAGGAAAAGGGCAATGGTTTTATGGTTTGCCATGTTTAAGGAAAAATCACCGAACATTTGTGGGAATACTTCAGTCGGATTTTGCTCTTTTCTTTTTATAAAATCATACACAGCTCCTGTATTTCTTAGAAGTACTGCATCGGGACTCAACCTTAAAATATGATTGAAGTATCCTGTTTCACCTGGCATATGAATACGAGGTGTAGTTAGAGCAATCTTTTTCCCTGCTTTTCGGACACTTTCTACCGCAGCTGGATATTGTTTTATAAATTCAAAATCTGCGTAAATCCATTCAATATGTGTTTCACATACAGCTTGAACCTGTTCTAAACTTCTACACAGAATTACAAGGTTAGGTTGGTTAGCTGGTTTTTGTTTCATAAAAGCATCTGCATATACATCAACTTCTCTTTTTGTATAAATGATAGGTTTTTGACGACTTTTGACTAACTGTTCAACCGCTTCACGTCGGACTTTATTCAATTCTTTGATTGGAACAATGACTTGTCCTTGTAAATGATTAATTACTTTTTCCAAATAGAAAATTGTACCACCCATACGACCTAGCTGATCCTGTAAAATTTCATCCTCTAAAGGTCTTTTGATCGCTTTTTCTAAATCCCTATCTGTTTGTACTGTAACTTTATGTTTGGTTTTTATATCAGTAAATTCTGCGGTTAGTGGTTCTCCCTCTTTGCCACAAACCTTCACTTCTAATGGAAAAATGTGATAAGGTTTTTCAGTTTCAAACGTTTCACGCAGTGTTTTATCTAATTTTGGATCATTCGTTTTCCATATTCGTTCACCAACATGCACTCTTTGTAAATTGATATCGTTGCGACCTAATATAATCTCAATCCATTGTCCTTCTCTTGCCTCACCCTCAAACTTAACACCATCAACTCTTAAATCGTAAATACGTCCGCCTTCTTCATCTTTAGTTGGGTCACCAGCATCATAAACGATCCCATCACCACGTTTCAAAGGAGCTTCTAACTTACAAACAACACCTCTTTTAGTTACTTGTTTTACATCACCTAAAAAGACGCCTCTGCTTTTAGGAAATGTCCCCTCTACTAATTGTTTATTGTTTGTCCCCTTTAAAAATCCGAATGTGAAACCACGTGAAAAGCTTTGCTGCAATTCGCGCATTTCATGTTTATTTGGTTTTGCATTTTGACCTTTAAAATACCGATCTATCGCTTTTCTGTATTTACTCACTACATTCGCAACATATTCAGGACTTTTTAATCTACCTTCTATTTTAAAAGAAGTAACCCCTGCTGCTATCAGTTCTGGTACGATTTCAATTGCTGCTAAATCTTTTGGAGACAATAGATAAGTGACATCTCCCATTGGTTGATGTTCACCGTCAACCATCATGTCATAAGGCAATCTACAAGCTTGAGCACACTCACCTCGGTTCGCTGAACGCCCTCCCCACA
This sequence comes from Chengkuizengella marina, assembly GCF_009910845.1. Taxonomy (GTDB): domain Bacteria; phylum Bacillota; class Bacilli; order Paenibacillales; family KCTC-33759; genus Chengkuizengella; species Chengkuizengella marina. Next base: position 58,879 of record NZ_SIJB01000025.1, read on the forward strand.
TTTCTGAGGTTAAACATTGACCAGAATAGGAAACACAAAGTGCACCATGAACAAAGACCTCCATTGGCAGTTTGGCCTCTTCTCCAATTCGTTGAATGTGTTTCAAATTATTTTCTCTTCCTAAAACAATTCTTTCCATATCATAAGATTTCGTAAACTCTGCTGCTTCAGGTGAAGTAATTGTCATTTGAGTAGAACCATGAATAGGAAAGTCAGGTGAGATATCACGAATCATTTTAACTAATCCCAAATCTTGTACAATCAAAGCGTCTACTCCTGCATCCATACAGGCTTCAACCAACTGTTTTGCTGCTTCTAATTCATCCTCAAACACAAGGATGTTAAACGTAACAAACCCTTTTACTCCATAAGTATGCAAAAAAGACATAACCTCAGGCAAATCTTCTATTGTAAAGTTTTTAGCTCTTACTCGAGCATTAAACTTGTCTACTCCAAAATAAACAGCATCTGCTCCGTTGGCTACTGCTGCTTTCATACAAACCCAATTACCCGCAGGTGCCAGTAATTCTATATCTTCTATTTGACGTTTCATTATAATCCTCCACTTATTTTTGACACACAAAATGATCTTACATCATTGTATATGTTCAGGTCATTTAGGTCAAAGATTGTTTATGAATGCATTAAAAATCAACAGCGTATTTATCATATGTTTTTTTTTTACACATTATAATTTTTGAAAATTAAAAGATTTAGTAAATTAAATATATTTGGATGATAGAATTGTATTAAGTAGTTTTAATAGAAATATGTCCCCAATTGAAGATGATCAACAAAATGAAATATTAGATCAACTTCTAAAATACATTCCATTAGTCGGAAATAAATATATCTAAGGGGCTATTAGTATGACAGCCCCTTAGCATATCAATATTTAAATCATTAATTATTCATCTCTACTCCGTTTAAGTTCTTATTTAAACCTTTTTGTTTCCTCATCAAAACAGCCATTACATAATATAATCCTGCACCTATAAAAGCCAATAAAGCGATTAGCATAAATGTCAATTGAAAACCAATCCATGTTGTTAAAGATATAGATAATGGAGCAATGGTTTTCCCGATTGTATATCGTAAACTTGCAGCGGCATAATACTGTCCTAGCATTTCTTTTGGTGCTAGCTTAGCAACAAAGGACTCTTGAATCCCAACAGCCATTAACTCTGCTACTGTAAATATGAACATTGCAAATATCAATCCCCAAATTTGAACCGTCTGACCAAACAATAAAATAGATACTCCATACGTAAATGCACTAGCCATAAACACTTTATATGGTTCGAAACGTTCGGCAACTTTTGTAGCATAAAGTGTAAACAATACAACAAGTAGTCCATTTTCAGCAAGAATCCAACTAAAGACTTTTTTACCTGAAACATCAAACGACCAATTATTGAAGTTAAATAAAGTTTGATTCGGTACAGATTCAGATATATATACACCAACAGCAAATCCATTTGCATAAAGGTTTGTGCCAGTAAAATTCCTGCAACTATAAATAAAAAGAAGGCTTTATCCTTAATAATAACACTGTAATTTCTACCCTGCTCTATTAAGAAAGAATACCATTGTTCATCTTTATTCTCCTTATTTGTTTTCTCAATTACATTTGGAGCTGTTTCACGTATGAGCCTTTGAAGAACAATTGTGAAAATAACACTTGTTATAAACGCTGCAGCTAGTAATTCAAACCGATAATCAAAAAAGAAAAAACCTCCTAATATTGGCCCTACAACTACAGATATATTTATCATAATGTAAAATACAGCAAAAACTTGAGTGCGATCTTTTTCTGGAACCACATCAGCTATCATGGCATGACTAGCTGGCCAATAAAAAGCACCAAAAATCCCTAATAATGAAAATGAAATAAATGATAAAATAGGTGATTCATACCAGGGAGAATTTGCTAAAAGGAACATTAAAAATGCAAATGATACACCTAAGTATGAATAAACCATCATTCTTTTTCTACCGAATCGATCAGCACAATATCCTCCAAATAAATTTGCAATAACACCTAAACATTGAGAAGTTACCATTAATATACTAGCTGTACCTTTACCGAAAACTTCTGTAAAATATATAGCCATAAAAGGAAAATACATCCAAAATAATATGTTGATTACAGCTTCTCCATACAACCTAACTTTTAAATTCCGATCCCAGTCTCTCCACTTCATAATAAACACCTCATTCAATTCTTAGTAAAACTTATGAAAAACAAAAAATAGACACATCGCAGCTACGATACGTCTATTTAATGAATTTATCAAAAAATAAAAATGCAGCTCACAATAATATAAGTGACCTGCATCATCAATTCTTTTTGAAAACAATATATAAATATAAGATAAAAAGTTAATGATCCGCTAAGGTCACGTAATATGATTTTTTCTGATTTTGATTAAAATAAATGTATAAGCTCACGTTACGTAACCTCCCATTAATTTAAAGTCTCAACTATCTTAACATCTTCCTTTTTTTATTGTCAAGAAAAATATAACAATTTGAAGTTACAACCACATCATGATTTTATTTGTACTAAAACCAATCCCCACAAGCTTATCGAAGCTAGTGAGAATCTCTTACAACTTTTTCACTCTATAAAATTCATGAAATAACTTCATTAAAGCTCTCTTTTCAATCCTAGATACATAGGATCTAGAAATACCTAAATCTTTTGCAATTTCTCTTTGTGTAAGTTCTTCTCCTCCTTGAATTAATCCAAATCTCCCCTTAATAACTTCACGCTCTCGATCATCTAAAATATGAAGATTGCTGTAAATTTTACTTTTTTCAATTTTTAATTGAACTTTGTCTACTACTTCATCTGATTCTGTTCCTAAAATATCAATTAACGTGATTTCATTACCTTCTTTGTCCGTTCCAATTGGATCTTGAAGAGATACATCCTTTCTTGTTTTCTTTAAAGAACGAAGATGCATTAATATTTCGTTTTCTATACATCTAGCTGAAAACGTTGCTAACTTCGTCCCTTTGTTGGCTTTATAACTTTCAATCGCTTTGATTAAACCAATTGTTCCGATGGAAATTAAATCTTCAATGTCTTCACCAGTATTATCAAATTTCTTTACAATGTGAGCAACCAAACGAAGATTATGCTCGATGAGAATGTTCCTAGATTCCTGATGGCCTTCTGCCATTAATCGTAAATGTTTGGCTTCATCTTTTTCAGCTAAAGGTTGGGGAAAAGCATTGTTTTTTACATAGGAAACAAAAAACACTAACTCCTTAGCAAACAACGCTAAAGCTGCAAAGAAACCAGGCATGTGTTAACACCCCCACATAAAAAGAGAATGTTATATCTTATGTGGGCGATTACCTATCTGTGCAAGTACCGAAGAAATTTAATTTTCTTTGTGCTCCTATACCTCATCCCGATCATACTCAATACTCAATCCTTCAACATGTTTTCGAGTTAGTTGATTCCGTTTCTTACGATTCTCTTTTGTTTCAAAAATGATATCAAAATCGTAATTTTCTGGATATAATTCTTCCGCTTTGATATGCAGTTTAATTCGTTTATGATTGAGAACCTTTTTCTCCCCTTTGATCATTACCACGACATCTCCAACTTCATTTACTGGCTTATAAACAATACCATATTGTTTTAAATACGGTATAAATACATTGTCTCCTATATGAAATTTAGGTAATTCTTCACTTTTACTTTTTTGCTCTTTTTTTATCTTTTTGAAACGTTTTTTTGACGCTAATTGTTTTTCTTGATTTCTCCATTCCCTTGTCCCAGACGCGTTTGATTCATAAAACTTTTTTTCTTTATAAGTGATTAAATGCGCCTTTTCTATTAGTTTTGGATGCATACCTAAACCTATAGCTATATGAAAAGCTTGACTATCCCCACCTTTGCCTATCAATAATTTATACTTAGGGTGTAATGTTTTTCGGTCAAATTCCATTGAAGCATTTTCAAAACCCTTATGTTTTGATGCAAATTTCTTGATCTCACTATAATGAGTTGTAGCAAATATGAGAGCTCCTTTTTCATACAATTCTTCCAATATTGCAACAGCTAATCCCATCCCTTCACCTGGATCTGTTCCTGAACCCAATTCATCAATAAGGACAAGAGTTTTATCTGTTGTTTTAGACAATATATCAATAATATTTTTTATTCTTGAAGAAAATGTACTTAATGACTGCTCTATATTTTGACCATCACCGATATCTACTAAGATATGATCAAATATACTTAACTCACTTTCTTCCCCTACTGGAACATGCAAACCACATTGGGCCATAATAGTTAATAATCCAACTGTTTTAATCGTTACTGTTTTGCCTCCCGTATTTGGTCCAGTAATCACTAGAGCATCATATGATTCGCCTATCTTTACATTTAAAGGAACGGCATCCGCACCTAGTAACGGATGTCTTGCATTTTTCAAGTTTATGATTTGAACATCATTCATGGAAACAGCTAGACCATTTATTTCTTGACTGTATTTTGCTTTAGCAAACAAAACATCATAATGAATCATCATTTCAATTGCAATATTTAATTCTGGTTCAGATTCTTCAATTAAATTGGTTAGCATGGAACAAATTTTTTCCTCTTCAAGTTGCTCGTCAATTTTCAATAATTGTAGCTCTTGATGACACCTACTTACATCTTCTGGTTCAATAAATACAGTTGAGCCAGAGGCAGAAGTATCATAAACAACCCCGTTTATATTCTTTCGATATTCTTTACGCACTGGAATGACGTAATGTCCATCTCTCATACTCACTATCTTTTCTTGAATAAATTTAGCATATTTTTTTGATTTTAATACTTTTTCAATTCTCTCTTTCATTTCTGCCTCTAGTATTAAAATATTTTTTCGTATTTTACTCATTGCCTTGCTAGCTCTATCATCTACTTTTCCATTGCGAATACATCGATTTATTTCTTCATGTAAATGAGAAAAATCTGAGGTTGAATAAATATATGAGCTAACTCTTGGAGCTATACTTTCCTTGTCTTTCATAAATTGTTTCATTTTCTTTACACTATCTAAAAATTCAATACATTTGTTAAATTGATCGGGACGTAATATCATTCCTTTGTTTAACCTTCCCATTAATTGCTCCATTCCATTTAAGCTATGAACAGGTACACTTGTGTTTCTCTTTAAAATTGTTTTTGCCTCTGTTGTTTCAGCTAAAGCACTTTGAATCGCATTTAACTGGTATATTGGTTTCATAGCCTTTAATTTTTGTTTACCCTCTTGGGATAAAGAATACTTCATTATTTCTTTTTGCACTTTAGTAAATTCTAAAGTTTCAATCGTATGTTGGTTCATGTTCTTTCCTCCGTTTTAAATGAATTGAAATAAAAAAAGACGACAATGAACAAAGATTCATTGTCGTCTTTATAAAATGTACGAGGGCTCTATATGTTTGATCTTGTGTCAAACGTTACACTCAAATAGCACAAAAAAACTGTGCAATTGGCACAGAGATGTGTCGTACGTATATAAATAACGAACTATACCAATGTTCTTAACTTAAAGTACAGGATCAAATAAATACACTTAAATAAACGTCCTATTTTTAAAAAATAAGTACATCATTTATAATGATCCAATATTTACTTTGATTAGTTAAGAACGACTCCACTCATAAAATATAGCTCCTCATTATTTATCTTTACATTATACTGTTTTTGTTTCATTTTGTCACTATAACAATCATTCATTTTAATATTGCAGGTAACACTAATTGTATGAATGAACAAAAAAAAGATCTTAGTTATTCACTAAGATCTTTCTAAATTATAATGAATTATTTTATATCAATGAAAACCAATATAATCAAACGTATTATTGGGATGTGATGACCATTCATTGCTATTATAACTTGTAGTCCCAGAAATAATGTCCGCATTTCTTACTAATGTGATATCTTTTGCAAACTGTGTGCCCATAAATCCAATAACATCTATGATTTCATTGTTTTGTTTTAAAGTAATCGAATCGTCTCCATTAAAAGATAGATTAGACGTGGTCATATCTGAAACATTTAAAAGTGTTTGGTCTGCGCTAGAATGTGAAATGATAAAAACTTGCTCGTTTTGTAATATGCCACTTAAGTTTATTGAAGTTGAAGTATTTGACAGCTGAATCGAATAACCAGAAGATAAATCAATATCTTGCCCTGTTCCATTATAAATCTCAAGCGATTTATTGAAACTACTGCCTTCTATATATTCTGAAAAGAATAAGCTTTCTGTATTGGTGCCACCACCTACAGATGTATGTGTTCCGATATAATCAAACGTATTATTAGGGTGTGGTGTCCATTCATTACTATTATAGATAGTTGTTCCGGAAGTAATGTCTTCATTTCGAATTAAAGTGGTATCCTTCGCAAATTGTGTGCCTGATACTCCTATTACATCAACGATTTCATTATTTTGTTTTAAAGTAATTGAATCGTCTCCATTAAAAGATAGGTTGGACGTAGTCATATCTGAAATATTCAAAAGTGTTTGGTTTGCGCTAGAATGAGATATAACAAATACATCTCCTTTTTGTAGTGTTCCCGATAATGAGATGTTTGTTGATACATTGGAAAGTTCGATCTTATAACTGGAAAGGTTGATATCTTGATCAGACCCATTATAAATCTCCAATGCTTTATTATAACTACTTCCCTCTATATACTCTGAGAAATAAATACCATCTTCTATTGAAGGGTCGGTTGGAATTGAATCAGTACTGTGACCATATGATCCCTGTGCAAAGCTTGAAGCATCCCACCAATTGTATCCAGCATCTGGCTGTGACCAAGGCTCAAATTCAGGTTCAGTTGAATTTTGAGGTATTTCCATATTTAACAAAGCAGTTGGTTGATCTAACTCCAATCCAGCAACTGTGGCAAAACTAGAATAATCTTCTTGAATAGACAACCAATTTATGATGTTTATAAGGAGTGTGGCATCATCTTGTTCTAAAAAACCATCGTAAGTTGTTTTTGTCTGACCATTTTCTTCTCTAACATACTTAGGAGTACTATCCTCAACGGGTGATGAATCTCCAATAAATGCTGCTTTTCCTAAACCTAATTTAGAAATGGCTGCGTATGGACCTTCTTCTAAACCACCATTGTTATAAACACCTTGATCTACAGCATAGTTCCATGCAGCATTGGTTTGCGGAAGGTAAACTATACCCTTAGCTTTTGTTGGATCTAATATAGCTAATGTTGATCCTGCATGCATCGCTACATTCTGAACACCTTCTGTAATTCCAAAGGATTGTTCAGGGATAACGATCTGATTTGCAGTCACATCACCAATAGCATTATAACGAAAGCGAATGCCAAAATGTTCAGCAAGCCAATCAGAATTTAACACATTTTCCATTGCAGTCGAGTTTGCTTCTTCAGTGCTCATTCCTTTTGTTGGATTCTCCCATGCACCACGACGATAACCATTAAAAATCTCTGAAGAATCCCATCTATTTTTATTTCGATCTGCGTTGTAATGATCAGAAATAAAGAATATACTTCCTCCTTCTTGAACATATTGAATCATTGCATTTTGTTCAGAAACTTTGTAAGGAATATTTGCTTCAGGGATAACAAATACATCATAAGTACTTAAATCAGCGTATGTAATAGGTGATGATGTTCTAAGCTCCTTTACATCATATCCATGGTCTGCAATCGCGTTTGCAAAATCAGAAAATGCACCATCAATTACCCAATCTGCAGCACCAGCCGTTTGACCATGGGTATTATCAAATAAAACAGATTTACCATTTACCTGTCCTCTTGCTTGAATTTCTGGGGCTGGATCATTGGGTCCTTCTGCAAGACTTTGAACATTTGCGAATAGAGGAAAAAACAATAAAATATAAATGATAATTACGGAGTACCACTTTTTTTTCTTTGTTTGAAAAAACATAGAACACTCTCCCAACAAATATTTTTGATCATAATATAATGAAAATAAAATCACCATGATCTACTACTAAATGTACCAAAAGTTGTTTAGAAATGTACGAATATTTGTAAAAGAAATGTAAAATCACTCACTAAAATGATGATTATAATAAAAAAATCCCCATTAGAATGAACTAATGGGGATTTTCATTTACTTTGTTGTAAACGTTAGATTTGAAATAAATATGCTTAAAAGCGATTATTCGCTTTATATCTTTATTTTTTTACTACGTTAACAGCTTGAGGTCCACGGTTACCTTCTTCTACGTCAAAAGAAACTGCTTGACCTTCTTCTAAAGTTTTGAAACCTTCACCAGTGATAGCTGAGAAATGTACGAAAACATCATCTCCACCTTCAACTTCGATAAAACCGAAACCTTTGTCAGCATTAAACCATTTTACAGTACCGTTTTGCATTAAAAAATCCTCCTAAATATACCTTAAGTACATATTCTTAATTAATCATCTCACCTATATAAAACGTTTAAAAAGCTGCAACTTTTAAGAAGATTCAACTCTGCTATCTCCTTAAAAGTTACAGCTAAATTAAATCTGTATTATATTTGTAAATGATTTAAATTAACTATACCACTTAATGAATTTAAAAGCAAACTTCTTTTAAGACTGAAATTATGAATTGTGAGTCATTTTAGCAATATCAAATATACCAAGACCATCCATCTTTTATAAATCTTGTTTTTTTGAACTATTTTTGATCTCATCCTTTTTTTATAATATAACAAAATATATATGTAAATTTAACATTTAAATATCACATAATTACTTGACATAACTTGATTAATATTTTAATATTACTTACATAAAGTAATTAATAGCATAGTGAGGGGAAGATGATTAGTGGGTAAATTATTATATATTACAGCTCATCCATTATCTGAAGAAAATTCAGTAAGTCAGCAAATAGGGAAAGAATTTTTAGCAACATACAAAAAGAAAAATCCAGATGTAGAAATTGTTAAACTAGACCTTCATAACGAAAATATTCCTTTACTTGATGAAGATGTACTTAGTGCCTGGGGTAAGTTAGGTGAAGGAGAGAGTTTTGAGTCATTAACAAAAGAACAACAATCTAAATTAGGTCGCATCAATGAGTTAACAGATCAATTTGTTGAAGCAGATCGTTATGTATTTGTAACTCCATTATGGAATTTTAGTTATCCTCCAACATTAAAGGCATATATTGATACATTTGCAATAGCAGGAAAAACATTTAAGTATACTGAAACTGGACCTGTTGGATTATTAGAAGGGAAAAAGGCTGTTCATATTCAAGCTGCTGGAGGTATATACTCTGAAGGACCTGCACAAGGAATGAACTTTTCCGATAGTCACTTAAAAGCAGTATTAGGTTTTGTTGGAGTTACTGATGTCACTAGTATCATTGCTGAAGGACTGGCTTTGGGAACAGAGAAAGCTGAAGAAAGCAAACAAACTGCAATGGAAGAAGCACAGGAATTAGCAGCTAACTTTGACAAAAAAGGTTTATTAAAACGTATTTTTTCATAAAGAAACAAATAGCCATATTACATTCTTAACATAAAACTCTGTATGAGTTAAAGACTTAGCTAATCTCCTTCATTCTTTAAAATTTTTAATCTGAAAGATTTATAAATTTTTTTAAAAAGTCAGCTTCCACATAACTGGAAGCTGACTTTTATTGTTGGATCTTAACATAAATAATTATTTATTTTCTTTGTCTGAAGAACTTTTTCTTACTTCAACTTTCTTCACTTGATGCCCATCATGTTCGATGATTTTAAAATCATAGCTGCCTTTTTTAATAACAACTCCATCTTCAATTTCATCAGCTTCAGATAAAACCCAACCACCAATCGTATCTAAATCTGTATTTCTTATATTTAAATTATATAGTTCATTTACGTCTTCAATTAGTACTTTCCCATCTAGTATTGCACTAGTTTCATTAATTTTATTAATGTTTGGTTGTTCATTTTCATCAAACTCGTCACGAATTTCCCCTACAATCTCCTCTAAAATATCTTCAACAGTGACTAAACCTGCAGTACCCCCATATTCATCTACAAGAATTGCCATATGCATGCGTTCTTTTTGTAATTTTGCTAATAAATCCTTTATAGGTATCGTCTCAATGACTTGAATAATTGGTCGAATATAATGTTCAAGTTTCTCTTGTTTACCATTTATATAATCTCCAAAGATCTCCTTCACATTAACCATTCCAATAATTTGATCTTTATCGTTTATGGCAACGGGATATCTTGTATATTTTTCTCTATTTATAATTGCTAAATTTTCTTTCACATCATAATTTTTAAATATAACGCTGATCTCAGTTCTTGGGATCATGATTTCTTTTGCAAGTCGATCATCAAATTCAAAAATATTATTTACATATTGCAATTCAGATTGATTAATTTCACCGCTTTTATAACTTTCTGATAATATGAGGCGCAGTTCTTCTTCCGTATGTGCAAGCTCATGTTCTGATGCGGGTTTTATTCCAAATAAACGAACAAATATTCTTGCAGAACCATTTAAAACCCAAATAAATGGATACATGATAGCATTAAATAAAATTAAAGGTTTTGCCAACATCAAACTAACCATTTCAGCCTTTTGAATGGCAACGGTTTTTGGAGCAAGCTCACCAAGTACAACATGTAAGAAAGTAATAATGCTAAATGCAATAATAAAGGATAATGTTGATGAAACCGTGCTTGAAAAATGAAAATACTCAAAGATAGGTTCCAATAAAACTTCTACCGTAGGTTCACCTATCCAACCTAATCCAAGGGCTGTAATTGTAATTCCTAATTGAGCCCCAGACAAATAACCATCTAAATTATTCAAGACTTTTCTAACTGCTTTTGCGTTTTTATTTCCTTCCTTTACTAAGGAGTCAATTCTGGTGCTTCTTACTTTAACAATGGCAAATTCCACTGCTACAAAAAAGGCTGTTAACAAAATAAGTAGTGCTACGATAAATAAGTTTAAATAATCCAACAAAAGTACCTTACGCCTAACAGGGTAAGGTTTCACCTCCTAAATAGTTTAAAAACACCATATGATTATACTTGTATCTTATGGTCCTTACATTTTATCAAAAAATACATTTAGATGCACATTTCATTTTATTTCAGCTAATAATTTCATTTTCATATCCCATAACTTTTGAGATAAATCAACATGATAAACATGAGGTTTTGAAAACCGTTTATGTTCCTTTGAAAATTGATCTAGATTTTCTTTAACATTATCAACAATTTCACTGATAGAAGGAGATTGATACACCAATCCACCTTTTAAATATATAGGTTGTAACAATTCAAACCATTTACATTGCTGAACTATTTTTCTTTTCCACGTGTGAATTGGATCAAACACTTCAAATGGTTGACTTGGAATTTTTTCATCTTCTAGCATAATTAAATCAACTAAAGCTTCATTTTTATCCTCATTTACAAAGCGGACTACTTTTTTCAAACAAGGATTTGTTATTTTTTCAGGATTTTCAGATCGTTTAATTTTCGGAACCCATTTATTGTTTATTTTCTCAGAAGCTAATTTATAAACACAGCCAAGTGCTGGTTGATCGTAAGCAGTAATTAGTTTTGTACCCACTCCATAAGCATCAATCTTTGCATCTTGAGATTCTAATTCTCTAATCGTATATTCATCTAATTCATTGGATGCAACAATAATAGCGTCATAAAACCCTGATTGATCTAAACTCTCCCTAGCTTTTTTACTCAAATATGCTAAATCGCCACTATCTAATCGAATTCCATATTTTTGAGGTTTACCATGCTTCTTGAACACTTGTTTAAAAATTTTTATAGCATTGGGTAATCCTGATTTTAAGGTATCATAAGTATCCACAAGTAAAATGAGTTGATCTGGAAATAACTCTGCATAACTACGAAATGCTTCAAGTTCACTTTCAAAACTCATGATCCAGCTGTGTGCATGAGTACCAGAGATCATTAAGTTAAATTCCTTCCCAGCTTTTACATTAGAGGTCGAACTGCACCCTCCGATGATCGCTGCTCTGGATCCAAGTACTGCACTTTCGACACCTTGAGCTCTGCGTGCTCCAAATTCTAAAATTGGTTTTCCTTTGGAAACTTTAACCATTCGATTCGCTTTTGTGGCAATCAAACTCTGATGACCGATTTGTGTAAGCAATGCAGTTTCAATAAACTGGGCTTCAAATAATCTAGTTTTCACTTTTATGATTGGCTCATTCGGAAATACGATCGTACCTTCTGGAACTGCGTACAAGTCACCTGTAAAGCTTAAATTTTTTAGATAGTCAAAAAAACGTTCATCTTGGAATATCCCTGTTGATTTTAAAAACTCAATTTCTGACTCTGAAAAGCTCAAATTTTGAATATACTGTATCACTGTCTCTAAACCAGCAGCAATTGTATAACCATTCTGAAATGGATTTTTTCTAAAAAACAAATCAAAAGCGACTTCATCGTCCATTTTTCCTGTTTTGTAATATCCATACATCATTGTAAATTGATATAAATCAGCAAACATACTCAAATTAGTATTCATGCTATCTCCTTTTATTCACTTGATAATCTCCGTATGAAAACATAACTTTGCATGTTCTAAAAATAATTCCTGATGTTTGGTAAATGTCGCTGTTCCTCTGCTATGAATGACCGTTTTAAATCCATTTGCATCCGCTCCTGCTATCGTTAAGAAGTCACAAATATCAGTACATACACCTACAATATGCACCTTCTTCACATTCCAACCGTTTAATATCACTTTTAAATCTGTACCATGGAATGCATTATAATTTTCCTTTGGTACGTAAAACAGCCTTTTATTGTTTTTATTAACTTCATACCAATTTTCTAAATCGCCATAAAGTTTCTGACCCCAACTGCCTACAACGTTATGAACTGGCCATAATTCAAAATGTTCATCATTCTCTTGATGAGCATCCATAGCGATAACTACTAAACCTTTTTGATCTAAAAAAGTTTGGGCTATTCCCATGATATAAGGAACAATTTTCTGTGCAGGTTCACCAGCTGTTAAAGCACCATTTTCATGTACAAAATCATTACTCATGTCCACAATAAGTAAAGCTTCATTTAACATCACAATCCCTCCTTCCCCATTTTTAAATAATAAAAGAAAATATCACAATTCATTATTTATAAATTCAATCCAATGATTCATAAACTACAGTTTATGAAGAAATTAAATAAGGAAAAAATCACTTATAGGAGACTTTTAGAGGATGTGTTACAGCCAGGTAAGTGATAAAATTGCTATAATAAGTGTAATTTAATTATTCCATATTTTAGAATGATTAAAAAGGTTAAACTTTATGATATGATGATTTTTTTTGATAATGGATAATTATATGAATGAGTTACAGCTTCAATGAAAGGAAGTTTATTATGAAACGCTTGATATATGAAAAACTAAAAGATGTATATGGATATGCTTCATTCAAGCAAGGACAACAAGAAATGGTGGAAAGTATATTACAAAAAAAAGACTCTGTCGCCATCATGCCAACGGGAGGTGGCAAATCATTATGTTATCAGTTACCAGCTCTTATTTTTGAAGGAACAACCTTTGTTATCTCTCCATTAATCTCATTAATGAAGGATCAAGTAGATACTCTAAATGCGATGGGAGTCTCTAGTACATATATTAATAGCTCTGTTTCAGTGAAAGAAATGAACAATCGACTAAAAAATATTTCAGAACAAAAATATAAACTCGTATATATCGCACCAGAGAGGTTAGATTCAGAATACTTTATGGTGCGACTTCAAAACATTCATATTCCTTTGATTGCTATTGATGAGGCTCATTGTATTTCTCAGTGGGGGCATGATTTTCGACCAAGTTATATGAACATCTATCAACTGATTAGCAAACTACCAAAGAGACCAGTTATTGCAGCGTTTACAGCCACAGCAACAGATAAAGTTGAAGCAGATATCATACGCAACTTAAGACTACAAGAACCGACTATTACGAAAACAGGTTATGCTAGAAATAATCTATCTTTTTCCGTTCTAAAAGGGGTTCACAAGCAAGATTTTTTACAAAATTATTTGCGGGATCGAACTGATGAATCTGGAGTAATTTACGCATCTACCCGTAAGGAAGTAGATCAATGTTATGAAAATCTCAAGAAGTTGGGTTTTAGTGTAGAAAAATACCATGCTGGATTAACGGAAAAAGTACGAAAATCCAATCAAGATCTTTTTTTGTTTGATGACATAAAAATCATAGTTGCTACAAATGCTTTTGGTATGGGAATTGACAAATCAAATGTCCGTTTTGTCATTCATTTAAATTTACCAAAAAATATTGAATCTTATTATCAAGAAGCTGGAAGAGCTGGTAGAGATGGGGAGTCTGGGGAATGTATTTTATTATTTTCACCTCAAGATATCATTACACAGAAATATTTGATTGAACAATCTGAAAAGGATGACAATTATAAAGCAAAAGAATATAGTCAGTTACAGCAAATGATCGATTATTGCCATACAAGTAACTGTTTACAACAACATATCGTTCGTTATTTTGGGGATCAGACTTATGATATTTGTCATAAATGTAGCAACTGTAAAGATGATCGAAAATTAACTGACATCACAAACGATGCCTTAAAGGTAATTTCTTGTGTAAAAAGAATGAGGGAAAGATTTGGAGTTACTTTAACAGCTAAGGTTTTAAAAGGGTCTGCTGACAGTAAAGTAAAACAATTTAAGTTTGATCAATTATCCACATATGGTTTAATGAAAGAAAAAAAGGAAAAAGAAGTCATACAACTTATCCAATTACTCATCGCAGATGGTTTTCTTGAATTGACTGAAAGTAAATTTCCAATAGTCAAGTTAAACAATAAATCCATACAGGTACTGAAAGGTGAAGAGAAAGTATTTCAAAAAGTGCAGATCATTACAAAAAAAGAAAAGTCCTTCAATTACGACAAAGATTTGTTCGAAGTACTGAGGGGTTTACGAAAACAAATTGCAGATGAAGAAAATCTTCCACCGTTCACAATTTTCCATGATGCTTCATTAGTAGAAATGTGTGAGGTACGCCCTAATAATGAAGTTGCATTTTTAGCAATAAAAGGTGTAGGACAGGCAAAGTTTCAAAAATATGGGGAGAGGTTTATTAAATGTTTAGCTGATTTTCAAGATTCAATAACTGGGTAAAAAAATAACCCGCAAAAGTAAACTATAACATTGAAATCCATTTATAAAACGAGTTCAAAAACTTTTGCGGGGCTCCTCTTAATTTATTAAACATTCATTTTTTCTAACACGTGAACCCAAAAATACTTTTCAGGGTTGAATTTTAATGTAGTGATATTATGATGTTTTTGTATACTTATACGATACTCCTCTAGATTCTCATAACCATCATTTGTTGCATCTTCATCTGTCATATCTTTATTAGCTTGTTGAAATACATTTTTGATTCGATAATTTTGACCGTCTAATGTTAATATCTCTCCAACTTCAGCATATTTACCATGCCTTCTAACTGTCGTTTTTTTACCTGTTACTATTTTATTAATCTCTTCTTGTACTGTTACTAAATGATCAATTGTAAGCTGCATTTCCGGTTTATGCCCTTTCAACTCTATCACCTCATAATTAGTTCATATTATTTGTTATTTAATATAGCTAAGTAAATTTTACTAGCTAAATCCTCAGATGTTGTAGGTCCAATTATTTTTTCTATTAAAAACCCTTCTGGATTAATAATAAATGTTTCTGGTTGTCCTCTAACACCATAATATTGTGAAACCTTATCATCTTTATCCATTAAATAAGTTGTTGTAGAATCATACTCTTTTTTAAACTCTAGAATTCTACTCTTAGGCTCACTGCGATCAATGATGAGAAGAGGATATTGCTCTTCATAGGTTTGGTGGAATTTTTCTAATTCTGGTTCCTCATCTTGGCAGGGGAAACACCAGGTAGCAAAAAAGTTTAGAACAACGTACTGACCTTTAAAATCAGATAACCTATAAATTTCATCATCTGTACTATACAACTTAAAATCATAAGCTAGCTCTCCTATTTCTGGTACCTCAACACCTCTAAGCCCATTTGCTAAGATAAACAATACACCAACAACAAAAATGATAATAACCCACAATATTCCATTCTTATTCAAGTAAACCCCTTCCTTCAATAAAACATTAAATCCATTAATTTAAATCATCATTGAGTATTTTCAAGCTCTCGAATGAATTCAATTTCTTTATTAATCTTTTGCTGACGTTTACCTAAAATCACTAAATAACCAGATAATAAAATCCAGATCACCATATAAGCAGCAAATAAATAGCTCATTTTTTAACCCTCCTCAAATAAATGAAAATTTTCTTTTGTCACTCACAGAGCAAATCACTTAGTATTTCTTAATGTCGCATTTTAAGGCATAGTAACTTATTTCATTAACTTTTCTTGTATATTTTTTTTAACATTTTCAACTGCTAGTTTTGTTCTTTCAATGTAAATTCCCTTTTGAAGTAGTACAATATATAGCAATGTGATCACACCAAGACAAAAAAGTAAAGTGACTAACATTTCTCCTTCAATCCCACCTCCTGATTGATTTGGAGCGTCACCAAATACAATCGGATGAAGTTTGGAATTCCACCACCTAATGGCCATAAATACGATAGGTACATCAATGAAACTAATAATTCCAAAAACAGCAGCTAATCTTGCCTTTTTCTCCCACGCTCCATCCATACGTCGAATAAAAATGTACGCTAAATAAAGGAAAAACAAAATGAATGTGGTTGTTAAACGAGGTTCCCATGTCCACCATGTATTCCAAGCACTTCTACCCCAAATAGGACCCGTTGTTAACACAATCGCAGTAAACAAAACGCCTATTTCTGCTGAAATACCAGCAATCATATCATAAGACCTTTTTCTCTTCATTAAAAACAGAATACTGTACACAAACACAACACCAAATGCCAGAAATGCCACCCAAGCTGACCCAACATGAAAATAAAAAATTTTTTGTACATTCCCCATTACTTTTTCTATTGGTGACCAGATAAACACTAAATAAAGTGCAACACTCATTAAAATAATGAGTATCCAAATCAAGGATCGATGCATATTTATTACACCTCCATAATGAATTCAAATAAAAAGAAACAAAACACAAAAAATAATAAATCATATCCTGCCATTAAACTAATCCAAGAGAATAAACTTTCAATTTCTTCTACATCTATTAATAAGATTCGAGTAGATTGCACAGCTGCAATCACAATTGGACTAATTACAGGAAACAAAATGATCGGCAGCAACATTTCACTGCTTCGTGAATTTGCCGAAAGTGCTGCTAAAAAAGTACCCACACAAATGAATCCTGCACTGCCTAAAAATAAAACAAGTAAAAACAATAATATATTTCCATTCATTTTGTAATCAAACAAAATAAATAAAAGGGGAATTGTAATCATCTGCACAAACAAAACAATAATAAAATTTGAGAGAAATTTTCCAAAATATATACTAGATGGATCAATTGGGGAAACAATTAATCCGTGTAAACTATCATTATATTGCTCTGATATAAATGATCGATTCAAACCTAATATTCCAGCAAATATCGTAATCACCCATATCATGCCTGGAATAACTGCTCTTATAGTGTTATTCGTAGGATCAAAAGCAAAACTGAAAGTAACAATGACAAGTCCTGAAAAGATTAACATAGTGCTAAAAACTTGTTTTGTCCTCCATTCCGCATATAAATCCTTCCAGGTGATAGCTAAGGCTGATTTTATTAAATCTCTCATGGTTAGCCCACCTGTCTCAAATAGATTTCTTTTAATTGATGTACATTTTTATTCTCTAATACAAAATCATCTATTATTACACCCTTTTTCATTAAAATAAATCGGTCACATGTCTCGATTGCTTGTGCTAAATCATGGGTTACCATTAAAATAGTTGTTTTCTGTTCTTTCTTTTTTAAAATGAGTTCATTTAAAATACGGCTGGCTTGTTGGTCAAGTCCTGTATGTGGTTCATCTAAAATTAATATCGATGGATCATGAACAATCGCCCTAACAATGGCCAAACGTTGAATCATACCTCTTGAAAAAGAACGAACTGGCTCATTCATAAAAAACTGTAATCCTACTTCTCGAATCAACTCTTTCACTTTATATTCAAGCTGATTAACTTGATATAGTTTACCGAAAAAAGTCAAGTTTTCTACAGGAGAAAGGTGTTCATATAAATAGCTGTTATGTGCTAAAAAGCCAATCTTTTTTTTTATTTCTAAGTTATTTTCTTTTACTGGGATATTGTCGATCATTACATGACCAAAAGAGGGTTTCATTAATCCCCCAATAATTTTAAGAATTGTACTTTTTCCAGCACCATTAGGACCTAATATCCCAATTGTTTCGCCTTGATTTACAGTGATATTAATATCATTTAAAATTGTTTTTTCTGCAATTGTTTTATTTAGAGTTACTGTCTTAATCACTGTAAAACCCCCTTTAACTTATTCAGTAAATTTTTTTAATTTTATTTTCACTTGAATTAATTGCTGTTTATAGCCTTCATATTTTTTTGTGAATTCATATTGATTCATTTCTCTCGATTGATGTGACTGCTCTAGATCAACCATTTTGTCTAGTATGATAGAACGTTTTTCTAGTAAGTCTTGAATTTGTTTTTTCTTTTGCGTGTTCAGTGTTCCATGCTCCAGTACTTCTTTTTTATTCAATTTAAAAAAGAGATAATAACCAACAAAGGCAAAAAGAATAGCTGCAAAAACAATTAAAACAATGTGTGGATTAAACTCTCTTAATGGTGAATCGTGCCACATTCGAATATGACCTTCATTGTGAAAATTCGGTGAGCTTCTAGTCACATTTGATTCTGTTAAAAGAAAGAAATTCTGCATGTTATCCCACTGAAGTAGATCACAGTGGTTTTCACCTTCCTTTCATAGATTTATCCCTTTAATCCTCGTTCTTTTCTTAATAACTCTAGTTCAATTTGAATTTCTGATTGGATCTCTTCTAAAATTTGCTTATTTTCTTTTTCCTTAGATAATTCAGGTAATTGATCTTGATCCCTTAATAATTCTACAAAGAATAATTCAACCTCTTTCTTCAATTGTCTGTAATCATATTCTGACAATTTATTCATTTTATAATCCATCTCAATTTCATTTAAAGTTGCATAGAATTCTTGTTTTATCACTTCGTTATCAGAAGATTTTTTTAAATCTGCATTTGTTAATATCTTCTGATGAAAAAAAGGAGCTAAAACCATATATAAACAACCTATAATTATGAGAGCACTTGTTAGCATAACTATAAAGTCCATTCTTTTTCACATCCTAATAGAGGTTGTTCAAAAAGTCCCCTTTTGCCAGCACAGGACGTGCTGGTACTACATTAGTCACATGGAAGTGACTGATTTTCAATCGTGATCACGAAGTATCTCCAGGAGGTCTACTCGACTTCAAATCTGACTTTCACATTTTCGGTGCTAAAAACAGGACTTTCTGAACATGCATTAAAAATACTTTTTACGTTCTTTTTCAATTACAGATAGTAAGATCTCAGTTTCTGTTTCATTTATAAACTCTCGATTTAAGTCATCACCACATTGATTTGGACTTACCCATTTTTTAATTAAGAAATAAACAAAGAATGTTGCTAAGAACAATAATAAAAATGGGGTAATCCATGCGGTAAGACTAAAACCTGTTTTAACTGGGGCTGTTAATGCTTCTTCTCCTAACTGGTCAACGTAGTCATTTAAAATTTCATCTTTGGTTTTCCCCTGTGCCAACAATCCAGCAACTTCATTATAATAAGTTTGTTTGACAGGACAAGTTGCTAAATCATCACCACTATGACCTTCCATAGACAACATTCTCACAATGGATTGAAATTCTTTAGAATTATAATCAAAATCTTCTTCTGCAAAAATCACGTTAACTGATAATAGTAATGAGAAAATGATCAAAAAAACGAATCGTTTCATCATCGTCCTCCTCAAGTTACTTTTCTTACAGTTCCACGATATCTTGGAATGACTTGATTTTGTCTGCCTCCCCAAATCGCAAATAACGTACCAATGACTACAACAACTCCACCAGTCCAAATCCATTTTACCAACGGATTGACACGAACCACAAAAGTTGCACGTAAGTCTCTTTCCCATGCACTGATCACAATATATAGATCTTCTTGCCAACTACTTATCATTCCAACTTCAGTTGAAGGTTGTTGCCAATTACTATAAAAGATTTTTTCTGGTTGAATATAACCCACATGTTTTCCATTCTTTTGAACTTTTAATTCAGCAAATATGATATCGTTGAGACCTTCACTTTTTTGAGCTAAATTTTCATATGTAATCTCAAAGTCTGCTATGTTTATCTTTTCACCAATAGCAACAGTTTTCATAGATTCTACACTAAAATTCTGTGAACCTATAATACCTATTGCAATCAATGCAATCCCAAAATGTACGGTATAACCTCCGTAACGACGACGATTTTTTGAGATTAAGCGAATGAGTGCTATTGGATAATTTTCTAGTGTCACAGAACTTCGTGCTTTCACCCCACGAAAAATTTCAGAAATATGAGTGAACAACATAAAAGCGACTAATGTAAATCCAATGATAGGATAAATAGTTCTTATTCCCATAATAAATAAAAGAATCGCAACAATGATGGTTAATAATGCTGGGATTAAAAAATTCTTCTGTAAGTTTTTTATCGTCGATTTTTGCCAAGCAATTAGTGGGCAAATGGCCAATATAAACAACAGTGACAACAATATCGGAGACATTACAGTGTTAAAAAACGGTACGCCAACTGTTACTTTTGTACCTCTTACTGCCTCAGAAATTAATGGGAATATCGTACCCCAAAATACGGCAAATGCTGCGCATACTAAAATTAAATTGTTAATTAAAAAGCTGCTTTCTTTTGAGAAAAAAGATTCAAAATGATCACTATCTTTTTTTAGTAAATGATACCTACTCATCATGACATACATTGCAAAAATCACAGCTATGCCCATAAAAATTAAAAAGTAAGTTCCTAAATTTGTATCTCCAAAAGCATGTACAGAAGTTAGGACACCGCTTCGCACTAAAAATGTACCGAACAACGTTAGTGCATAAGACAAAATAATTAAAGACAAATTCCAAACCTTTAACATCCCTTTTCGCTCTTGTATCATGACGGAATGCAGAAATGCTGTCACGGTTAACCAAGGCATAAATGATGCGTTTTCTACTGGATCCCATGCCCAATATCCACCCCAGCCTAATTCCAAATAAGCCCAATATCCACCCAATAAATTCCCAAGCGTTAAAAACAACCATGCGAGTAAAGTCCAACGTCTTGTCATTCGTATCCAAAAGGAATCTACGTTTTTTAAAATCAGCGCAGCTATCGCAAATGCAAATGGAACAGCTAAACCTACATAACCTAAATAAAGTGTTATGGGATGAATAATCATGCCTGGATCCTGCAGCATTGGATTTAAACCGTTACCTTCAGAAGGAATAAAATCGTTTAATTCAAATGGTCTTGTAGTCGTTGCTAAAATAAAATAAAAAAAGATCGCGTTCCCTAACATTATTGTAGAAATATAAGGAACCATCGGATTTCCTTTCATTTTATTAGAGAAAGCAACCATTGTGGTATACATCGTTAATAAAAATGTCCAAAGTAATAGTGATCCAGCATTTCCTGCCCATAAAGCTGAGAGTTTATATACGATTGGAAGATCACTACTTGTGTACATGGATACATATTTAAATTGAAATTGACTGGTTGCTAGGACATATAATAAAAGAACTATTGTTAGACTTGTAAGAAGAAATAATGTCAACACTCCATTTTTGCCACTATTCACCCATTTTTGATCTTGCTTTATCACTCCAACAATGAATGCAATAAATGAATAAATAGAAATAGCTAAACCCAAATAGATTGTCAGAACTCCGATATTATGCATAATATACCCTCATTTCAATGAACACTACTGTTAGTTAATCTCTGACTATTCAATCTCTTTTTCATGTAACTCAGGATCGTACTCTTCTCCTTCATACTTTGAAGGGCATTTCGTCTGAACCTTCTCAGCTGTGAAAATACCATCATCATGAATAAAACCTTCAACGATCACAATCACATCTTCACTGAAATTATCTGGTTTAACACCCTGATGCACAACGGTCAAAACATTCCCGAATTCATCTTCTATTTTGAAACTAAGTTGAATAAGATCAGCATCCCATTGAATTGACTTTTCTATTAAGTCACCCTGTGTCATAATAAAACGACCTTGAAATTTATGAGGCTCTTGTATAATCTCTTGTAAAGTAAGCTCAGAACCACTCGCTTTTGTTGTAGCTCCTATTAGTAAGACAATAGTTGCAACAAAAATTATACTGCAGCCTATGAGCATCTTTTTATTTTTTTTCATAATCCTCTCCCCTTCATAACTTTTCAGTTCTCAATGTATTACTCTAGTTTTTTTGTGGAGGGAAATAATCATTGGTTGCATGTTCATTTTTCTTGAAATTATCAGGTTCATCATAAACAGCTTTTTTAACTTTTTCGATTTCTTCTTTTAATTCATCTATGTTTACGTCAAATTTGACAAGCTCCTCAGTTGCCAAAATGATCGCTTCATTCGAAGCTTCTACAGATGTTTTTAATGAATCCATTGAACCTTGGGGATTGTGGAAGCCAGTTGAGTTTTCAGCAGAAACCATGTCCCAAAACCATTGTCCCATTCTTACTAAATCCTGCGCTTGTTTGATTTTATCTTCAGGTACACCTGATGTGATCATTTTGTTCACATAGTAATGTGAGGTAAGCAAAATATCTCCTGCTTTATCCAATGCATCTTTATTCATATCCTGAATTGATTCAACTTTGTCCTTTAACTCATCTTCCGTTTGATCAGCATGACAAGTCCGACAAGATTGTTCAATGGTTTTTAACGGAGAGGTCCAATAATGACTAGTAATTTTTTTTCTGTCGTCTTCACGAGTATACGGCATATGACAGTCAGAACAGCTTACTTCAGCCTTTCCGTGTGTACCTTCAGCCCATGTCTCATACTCAGGATGTTGGGATTTTAACATTGGTGCACCTGAGACATTGTGTATCCAATCCTTTGAGAACCCAGATTCCATTGCAATAGTTTCATAGTATTCAAACATTTCCTCAGGTTGATAACCTTCTGACCAAGGGAACGTAACTGCTTTATTTTCCGGTTCAAAATAATATTCAACATGACATTGCGCACAAACATAAGTACGCATTTCATTTAATGTTGGATTAGATATATCTTCACCCTTTTCTAACATTGCTGTAGCAAACATGGGGCGAGTCACTTGAAGTTCCATTGTTTCAGGATCATGACAATCTGAACATCCTATCGGAGAATGTCCCATTTCTTCTGCTAGTGGGATAATTTCATTACGGAAATTTTTAGTCCAGAACTCATCACCAAATTGATCTATCATACTTGGAACGGCTGAACTTTTACAAGTAAAACAAGAAGCAATTGATTTATCATTTATTCTTGCGATTGAAATATTATCTTCTACTGCATAAATGTGTCCACGATCTTCATTATATTCCTTAGCAAATCCATAACCATTAAATAATATAGGTGCATACGGTTCTCTATTATGTTCAAACTTAGACGCAAGAACGGAACCTCCAAACTTTGTATCTGACATCTCTAAATTTTTTTGATAACTAGCATAATGAAGAGGAAAAAGATCCTGAAAAGCTTCATTGTTGATTTCATTAGGAGAAAGACCTGTTAGAGCTACTTCTGATGTTCCCTCTGTATCTAATTGACAAGCTGACACGATGAAAACACTCAAAATCAAAACAAGACATAAAGGAAACAGACGTTTCAAATTAACCATCATTTTCATTCCCTCCAACTCTCATTAAACCTTTAATGTTGTACGTTCCTGGTTCATATAATTGCTCGGATTTATTTTTATCTTTTTTGCCATGAGGCACTTGTCGATGACAATCAACACATGTACCTTTCACATTATGACTTACATTATTGATAGAATTCTCGTGACAGGATACGCAGTTTTCTTGAACGACTTCAACAGTTGCATCTTTTGCATGAATGACATCTGGAATTTCATCAACGTTTAACGTATTCATATAAATATCATGTAAACCTGCCTTTGATTTAAACCATATTTTCTCTACAAAGTTATCAGTTGGTGCATGACATGTATTACAATCTAAGTTAGCATGTGTTGAATCAGAATAAGTGCTATAAGCACTATCCATAGGGTGACATGTTGAACAAAATTCAGCAGAATCAGTGTAATGTAATGTTTCTGCACTTGCTATTGTAAATATAAGACCTAACAAGATACCTAATAATAAAATGAACTTTTTATCAAGCGACTTTATTTTTTCAAACATCCTCTCACCCCTTTTGTAAGAAATATTTCCTTATCTACAATGTAGCATTTCAATAAAATGAATAATGTACCAATTAAATGAACAAAATATGGAAAATATTTGTCTATTTTTACTTGTATCCTTTTTTAGTTGTAAAATCATTCACATAAATTTCAAAATTAGACAAAATAGATAATGATGTCATATTTCAAATCATTTTTTATAAAATAACTACTTTTACATCCTTCTAAAACAATCGTATAAATTACCTTTATATTTTCCTGATAAACGGAAAACATATAAAATACGATATTGATTTTTAGGAGTTTTTTCATGAAAAAAAAGTACATATATATATTAAGTGCTGTGTTGTTAGTTTTTATCTCGAGCTATTTTCTAAAAAATACAATTAAATTTATGGCTTTTAATTGGTTTTTTGCTCAACACCTTGAAGAAAAATTAGAGCAATCATATGAACCATTGACAGAATCAAAAAACATTTTAAAGTCAAATGAAAATGTAACGTATCAACTAAATAATCCAGGTATTATTAACTTTCAGCTGTTTCCAAGAACAGTACAATTAAAAAAAGAAAAGAAAGAAGAAAATGAAACCACGATTGAAAACACTAAACCATTTGCCATGTTACTTTTAGGAGAAGATGCAAGGGGAAAAGAACAAGGAAGATCAGACAGTATAATCCTATCCATTATTAGACCATCCGACCTTAAAGTTTTACTACTATCAATCCCTAGAGATACTTATGTAAAGATCCCTGGCCGGAGAGGGAAAGATAAAATTAATCATGCATTTGCATTTGGTGGCGTAAAACTTGCAAAAGATACAGTTGAACACTTCTTTGATATCTCCATACATAATTACGCAAAAATTAATTTTTATGGCTTCAAACAGCTTGTAAATGCATTAGGTGGGATAAGTTTGGCAGTAGAAAAAGATTTAATTAAATATACATATTCAGGAGCTGAAATTATCGTTGTTGGAGGTAAAGAAAGTTACAATGGAGAAGAAGCATTACAATTTGCAAGATTTCGTTCAGACTCGCAAGGTGATTTTGGAAGAATGGAACGACATCAAGAAGTTCTTATCGCTATAATAGAAGAAGCAAAAAAACCATCAAATATAACGAAATTATTTGATGTCATTGAAATTATCGGTGAAAATTTGAAGACAGATATGAAACCATACATGATAAAAGAGTTAGCAAACTTATATTTAAAATCTGAAAATCCACAAATTCAAACATATACTTTAAAAGGGATTCCTTCAAATAATAATCCTCAAAAAATTTGGTACGATTATGTTAATGAAACAGAATATACCAAAGTCAAAACAATGATTGATGAATGGCTCAACTCAGACACCTCAGAGGATGAATTAATTAAATATTTTAAAGAAGAAAAGGTTTCTCCCGTTTCTCAATGAAGTGTTAAAAGCCTTAGTTTCGTATTATTTTAATCCTAAGGCTTTTTTGTCGAAATTAAAGTTAACTATTCCTCTATTTCTGCTTTTGGACCAAAAAATTCATAATGTATATGATGTAAATCTACTCCCCACTTTTTTAAACCTTTATATAAAAGCTTCATAAATGGTACTGGTCCACAAAAATAAAAATCAGCTTGAGAAGGTAGAATACTCTTCAACCATTCCATTTCAATAAACCCTTCTTTTTCAAAACTACTTGTTTGTTTATCCTGTTCTGTTGGCGTTTGATAACAAACTAAATAATTTAACAAATCGTGTTTCTCTGTAAGCTGCTGTACATGATCTCTAAAAGCATGATACTCGCTATTGATTGCTGCATGAATAAAATAAACTGGACGTGATGGCTGCTTTTTAATCAATGTATTTAACATGCTGATCATTGGAGTAAGACCAACTCCACCACTAATGAGAACAATAGGAAGATCATGTTCTGTATTTAATACAAAATCACCTGCAGGAGCACTTACTTGCACAATATCTCCTTGATTCACATGATCATGCAAATTATTAGATACTACACCATCAGGTTTATTATCAAAACCCACTTCTCTTTTCACACTGATTCTGTAATAATTTTTATTAGGGGAATCAGACAAACTGTATTGTCTAATATGCGTATGTTTCTTCCCTTCTATATTCATTTTTATACTAATATATTGACCAGGTAGAAAGTTAGAGATTTCTTTTCCATCCTCTGGTCGCAAGTAAAAAGAGGTAATCATTTTACTCTCTTTAACTTTTTTGTAAACCACAAACTTTCTAAAGTCTTTCCAACCTCCATTTAGATTTGCTTCCTCATACATTTGTTGTTCAATTGAAATAAAGGTATCTGCAATAAAACCATAAGCGATTTCCCATGCTTCCATGATTTCATCTGTTGCATCTTCTCCTAAAACTTCTTTAATAGCTAATAGTAAATACTTACCAACTATAGGATAATGTTCAGGTTTAATCCCTAAACTGCGATGTTTATGTCCTATTGTTTTCACTACAGGGAGAATGGCTTCCAAATTATCTATATTTGCAGCAGCGGCTAATATAGATCCAGCCAAGGCTTTCTGCTGTCTTCCTTGTTTTTGATTAGCATGATTGAAAATATTTAATAATTCTGGATGATGATTAAACATCATCTTATAAAAATGACTTGTTATTTCCTCTCCTTGTTCCTGCAATACTGGTACTGTTGATTTAATGATATTAATTGTGTGTAAATTCATAAAGCTTCCCCCTAATAAAAGATGTATTTTATTTACTTCTTTAAGTATAGTTTATAAAATGTATTTAAAATACATCTTTAAGTTACAACTTTTCGAACACTTTAATATTGTAATTTTTTCATAGCAAATTACTTTTCATATTATATTTCGAACAAGTTAAAAATAATGTTGATGTTCAAAAATCATACCAATGAAGGAGGAAATAGGAATGAACATTCGTGAGGGATTGATTCCAACATTGTTGGGAACAGCAGTAACTGCAACTGGTCTCACATTGAAGCAAACTAAGAAAGGAAATCCAATGATTTCTAGCACCATCTTTGGTTTTGGATTAGCCCACGTAGTTTTGGGTGTAATTGATCTTTTTGAACATCGTCGTTAACCGTAACACTTAATAAAAAAAGTGAGCACTTATTAAAGTGCTCACTAGAACTACAATGATAATTAAAGGTATAATAGAATAACAACATTCATTGGAGTGATGGAAATGCGTTTAACAAATTATACAGATTACACCCTCAGGGTTCTCCTCTACTTAGCGACACAACCTGTAGATAAAATAAGTAATATAAAGGAAATTTCAGAAACATATGGGATTTCTAAAAACCATTTAATGAAAGTAGTATATGAATTAGGATTGTTAAAACTAATCCATACCACTAGAGGAAGAGGAGGTGGAATTAAACTTGCTTCTGATCCAAAAGATATCAATATTGGTTGGGTAGTCAGACAAACTGAGAATAGATCTAACATAGTAGAATGTTTTGATACGGAAAATAACTCTTGTATTATAAGTCCAGTCTGTAAATTAAAGAATGTGTTAAACGAAGCGCTAAATGCATTTCTAGAATTATTAGATCAATATACACTAAATGATTTATTAAATAATGAACCTGAATTAAGAAAAATATTAATAAATAACTCACATAAGTGAACATAGTGTTACTATTTATCTTATAAAACAAAAAACCGCCAAAGGCGGTATTGATATGCTCCCCTTACGGT
>NZ_SIJB01000026.1 GCF_009910845.1 Chengkuizengella marina
GATATAGAAGGTTTTTTTACATTTATTATTTAGTTATACACTTTTCTAAAAGTCCATGTTCTTCTAAAACAGTTACTAATGTAGCACCCATATCTGAAGGTGTTGGAGCTACCTTCACTCCACAAGCTTCTAATGTTGCAGTTTTTTCAGCAGCAGTTCCTTTACCACCTGAAATAATGGCACCTGCATGACCCATTCTTTTTCCTGGAGGGGCTGTTTTCCCACCAATAAAACCAACAACAGGTTTTTTCATGTTTTCTTTAATCCACTGCGCAGCCTCTTCCTCTGCAGTCCCGCCAATTTCTCCAATCATAATTACAGCGTAAGTATCAGGATCTTCATTAAATCGATCTAAGACATCTATAAACTCCATTCCTTTTACTGGATCTCCGCCAATACCTACTGCTGAAGATTGACCAATACCTCGAGTCGTTAATTGATGTACTGCTTCATAAGTAAGCGTTCCACTTCTTGATACAACACCAACATGACCTTTAGTGTGTATGTATCCTGGCATAATACCTATTTTACATTCATCAGGTGTAATTAATCCAGGACAATTTGGACCAATGAGAAGCGTCTTTTTACCTTCCATATATTTTTGTACTTTAACCATGTCTAAAACTGGAATACCTTCTGTTATACAAATAGCTAATTCTACTTCAGCATCAACGGCTTCCATAATCGCATCGGCAGCAAAAGCAGGAGGTACATAAATGACGGATACTGTTGCACCTGTTTCTGTAACGGCTTCCATTACTGTATTAAATACAGGTAAAGAAGCTGTATTTCCATTTTCAAGTTCAATATCTACTTTTGTTCCTCCTTTACCAGGAGTCACACCGCCGACCATTTGTGTTCCATAATCCAATGCACCTTTTGTATGTAACATACCCGTAGATCCGGTAATCCCTTGTGTGATGACTTTTGTATCTTTATTTATTAAAATACTCATCGCATTTTCAAATCCTTTCTAAATTATTATAATATGGATGGATTTTACTTCACTAATTCCACAATTTTTTGAGCTCCATCTGCCATTGAATCTGCAGCTACTATATTTAAACCAGATTGATTTAAAATTTCTTTTCCTTGTTCTACATTTGTACCTTCAAGTCTAACAACTAAAGGACGGTCTAATTGAATCTGTTTAGCTGCTTGAACAACTCCATTAGCGATGATATCACAACGCATGATTCCACCAAAGATATTTACAAATATACCCTTTACGTTATCGTCAGATAAAATAATTTTAAAAGCTTCTTTGACTTTCTCAGTTGTTGCACCGCCCCCAACATCTAAGAAATTAGCAGGGTCTCCACCATAATGTTTAATGATATCCATCGTTGCCATAGCAAGACCAGCACCATTAACCATACAACCAATATTCCCATCTAATGCAATATAACTTAAATCAAATTTAGAAGCTTGAATTTCTTTTTCATCCTCTTCATCTAAATCACGGTATTCTAATATATCAGCATGTCGATACAATGCATTTGAATCAAAATTCAATTTAGCATCTAACGCCATGACATTTCCGTCACCTGTAACAACTAATGGATTGATCTCTGCAATAGAACAATCTTTTTCAACAAAAGCAGTATATAAACCAATCATAAACTTTACGGCTTTATTCACTAATTTAGTTGGGATATTTATAGAATAAGCTAATTTTCTAGCTTGGAATGCTTGTAAACCTACAGCAGGATCTACAACTTCTTTAAAGATTTTCTCAGGTGTTTTTTCTGCAACTTCCTCAATCTCGGTACCACCCTCTTCAGATGCCATCATAACAACTCTACCTGTATCACGGTCAACAACGATTCCTACGTAATATTCTTTCTGAATATCACATCCTTGTTCAATTAACAAACGTTTCACTTCTTTTCCTTCAGGTCCTGTTTGATGTGTTACTAAAACTTTACCTAAAATATCTCCAGCATATGTACGTACTTCATCTAAATTTTTTGCTACTTTAACACCGCCTGCTTTACCTCTTCCACCTGCATGTATTTGAGCTTTTACAACATTCACAGATGTTCCAAGTTCTTTAGCAGCCTCCACAGCTTCATCAACAGTAAAAGCAACTTTCCCTTCTGGAACCGCTACACCATACTGTCTCAAGATTTCTTTCCCTTGATACTCATGGATATTCATTCTATTTTCCTCCTATCAAAATTCACCTTAATAAAGTGTCGACAATTTTGTCTATTTATTAACGATTCTCTATTAGAACCATATATTGGAGCAGGTTTATATAGTCCTTATCACAAATCCTAAACTATTGTACCATTTTTTTTTGACAATTACCTTACTTTTAAAAAAACACACGAATCATACCAATATCATTTTTTTTAAAGTAGGTATAAAAAAAATTTATCACTATTGTTCAATAAAGAAACTTGTCGAATGTCCTTAAAGGCAAAGACAGTGCGGGAATTGTCAGTTTAGGTGTGCATGCCAATTTATGTCGCATGGAAAAACCGTCCAAGGGACGGTTTTTTCATTTCAGTAATATAAATTTCATGTGCTAAAAATCTATCTTTTACGCAAATCAAATCAATCCATAGATGTAGTTGCATTTTCAAATCTAGGTTCCCGCTCAGCCTGTTTGATAAAACGCATTTCGTTGCCGCTATAGTTACATACTCTGCATTGAATCATTGGTTCAGACTCCTCAATCAAGGTAGGTTCTTCTTGTTCAACGATCTGTCCAGAATAAGCGTTCTTTAACATTTGTAAAGATGTGGAAGCAATTAAGTTAAACTTAATTCGATTTGCACGACAGTTTGGACAAAAATATGGTTTTTCTTCCATTTTTATCACCTCAATTATAATATGTCCATCCCTCATTAAAAATATTTCAAAACAGTTGGTTTTATTAAATCCACTTTAATATAGTAGTTTTGAAAGAATAATTACCTAACTTTAATTTTATTAGATTAATTTTTATGGAATGGAAAATACAAGAAATACTTGCAGAATATAATGGTGTTTATTATAATAAATAAGAAAATTCAGGAAAAATGGAAGCACCTTTTTCTATTGTTTTATCATGATATAAGAAGAGGAGGGTGTTTTTTTTGTATGCAAAATTATTAAGTAGTTGTTTACATGGAATCGATGGTAAAATAATAGAGGTTGAAGTTGATCTAAGTAATGGTTTACCCGTTTTTCATATTGTAGGTCTTCCTGATTCTGCTGTTCGAGAATCCATAGAACGTGTAAGAGCCGCCATTAAAAATTGTGGTTTTGTATTTCCACTTCAACGTATCACAATTAATTTAGCCCCTGCAGATCTTAGAAAAGAAGGATCTTCTTTTGATTTAGCTATCGCTCTAGGCATTCTTGTGGCAAGTCATCAACTCCAAGTAGAAAACTTATCTAAAACACTCATTATTGGAGAATTAGCTTTAGACGGGACTTTAAGAGCTGTTCCTGGAGTGCTTCCAATGGTAGATTATGCACATAAACAAGGGTTACACCAAGTCATTTTACCAAAAAATAATGCATCCGAAGCAGCCTTAATTGAGCATTGTAAAGTTATTCCTATATCTCACTTGAATGATTTAAACCAAAAAGAATATCCGACGTATGTACAAAATCAAGAGATGTCTGAGCATTTAAGATGGTCAGCATTAGATAGTGTAGAAAAGGGCTCTAATGATTTCTGCCTCTGGAATGCATAATATTTTGCTTATTGGTCCTCCGGGTTCTGGTAAAACCATGTTAATGAAGCGAATAACGAGTATTTTACCAATGTTATCAAACGAAGAAGCACTTGAAGTAACAAAAATATATAGTATAACTAATAAACTTAAAAATAACCAAGAACTTATGAAAAAACGTCCTTTTAGATCTCCACATCATACGATTTCTCAAGCTGGATTAATTGGTGGTGGGAGTATACCTAAACCTGGTGAAGTGAGTTTATCTCACAGAGGGGTATTGTATTTAGACGAGTTTCCTGAATTTCATCGTCATGTTCTTGAAGTTTTACGACAACCTTTAGAAGAAAAGGAAATAACAATTAGCAGATCCAAAGCCGTATATACTTATCCTTCACAATTTATATTAGCAGCAGCTATGAATCCCTGTCCTTGTGGGTATTTAGGATCTGATTCCCAATCAAATTCTTGCTCTTGCAGTGCCCACAAAATCAATCAATATCGATCTAAAATTTCAGGACCGTTGCTGGATCGAATTGACCTGCATGTAGAAGTTCTACAAATGGATTATAACATCATAACATCTAGTGAAAAACAAATGTCTTCTGCTGAAATGATAGAACGTGTTGAGGCAGCACAAAAAATTCAACGTAAAAGATATCAACATACAGATATCCATTTTAACGGGGAAACCTACGGATCTTTAATTTATGAACATTGCAAATTGGATTCAAATGCAAAAGAGCTTTTACAAGTTTCATTTGAAGCCCTTGGATTAAGTGCTCGGGCGTATGATCGAATTATAAAAACAGCTAGAACGATCGCCGATTTAGATGAACAAACACATATTAAAAGTGAACATATCGCTGAAGCTATCCAATATCGTACATTAGATCGAAGATTTCATACAGTCTGATACTTAAATAGCAATTAAAATGCATTTTTTATGTGGTCAATTGACAGCAAAGTGTCACCCTTCTTATTTAATAATATACAAATGGCATCAAATCTAATTTTTGCATTTAATTTATTATTTTGTAGAAGAAACACCTGTGAAGCTGAACGGACTTTGTTTTGCTTTTTATAATCAATAGATTCCTGAGGAGTACCAAACCTCCCTGTATCTCTTCTTGTTCTTACTTCTAATAAAACAAGAGTATCTTTTTTATAAGCGATAATATCTATCTCTCCTAATTTGCACCTCCAATTCGTCTCTATAATATGATAGTTATTTGATTTTAAATATTTAACAGCTAATTGTTCACCTATTTGTCCGATTTTTAATCTTTGATTCTTTACATTTTTGTTCATGAATTAAATACTTTCATCATTTTTGCTTTTTGATCCGCCTTGTAAACCATTGTAAAAATCTCAGCAATAAGCTGATATAATTCTGCGGGAATTTCTTCATTTATTTCTAATTTTGATAAAACTTCTACTAGGGAAGCATCTTCTTGAATAGGAACGCCATAATTTTTTGCTTCTCTTATAATATTGTCTGCGACTAAACCTTTTCCTTTAGCTTTTAATTCAGGTGCATCATTTTTCTCAGATGTATAACTTAAAGCTACAGCTTTTGCTGTTTTTAGATCTTTTTTAATCATACTCGAACATCTACCCCCTTATATGCAGAATTAATATAGTCTCTTGTGTTATGTCTTTCACTTGACTTTCCTTGCTTTTCTGGAATAGGGAAATGTTTTAAGGAAAGAAATTGAAATCCCAAACTTTCAATAATAGGTTTCACAATTCCCGAATCTATTAACTCCTTTGTTTTAGGATGATCATTATGAATTTGTATGCTGACCATATTGCTAACAACTTGGACATCTATTAATGTTTCACCTAATGTTTTCATATTTAAATCGAACCATAAACTACAATGATTAACATCTAACTCACCATTTTTATTATAACGGCTTTGAATATTGACCGAAGAAGTCTGACCTCCGCTATCATTGTAAATAGGAATGAAAATAGTAAAGTGAGTCGTAATATCTGAGCGATTGGAAGTTAAGAATAGCTGTTGTCCAGTAATATGATTGAGTAGCTGCAGTGATTGTTCTTTAATATGATTCGGAAGATCATCAGCAGATAATAACTGTAACATTAAACCTTTAAGGTTTTGAAAGTTATTGGAAGTTTCTAAATCAAATAAACTAGCATTTTTCATAACAGATTGATTCATTTTATTTGATATAAACTCAAATGTTTTTATCGAATTTACTAATTGTTTCTCATAGTCTAATCCAAGACTGTTAATAAATCGAGCAATCCAATTTTCATTCAACTGACTATCTTGTGTCATATATCCCACAGGTCTTTGTTGATTAGATAATTCTGCGGACTTTTGTTTATTGAAATATAAAGATGAAAGTTCTGTTCTTTGAACATTAATTTCTGATTGATGAAAAACAGGATTCTCTGCATTCATCTTTTGAACAGGTTTAGTAATACCAAAGTTCTTATTATCATCGGGTGATTGAGTATTATTAGATTTTATCACCTCGGAAATCTCTTGCTGGACCATTATGCTTTTCATCATATTCTGTAATTTTACTAATAACTTCAAAGAAACCATATTGGGTTGGTTAGAAATTACAGATACGTTAGATTGATTATTGGGATTTAGATTGGATTTAACTAACAAATCTGCTTGAAGCTTAGGTTCTTTTATTGTTTGTAAATTCGATTTGAATTCAGCCACTGATTTATATAATTGGTGTATAAGCTCGTGTAGCGGTTTTCCATGCTGTATTTGCCGGATTGCTTCCATTGTGGTTTCAGTCATAGGTAAACCTCTATTAAACAGAAAAATCGCTGATTGTAAGGATTTTTTTATTAAATTACGATCCTTAGAACTAGAAATGATAGATTGAAACTGTGTTATATTCTCTTTAGTAAGAGGAATTTCTTCTTTATGTAAGGTTTGTATCAATTCTCTATTCAACGTTGTGTTCTTTATATTAAGTACATTTAATAACTGTGTTACTGATTCATTTGCATTAGGAAATACAGATTGTTCAACGGATTTCAAAAGCAATAAGCCACCTGGAGTTTTTGGTTGTACTTGCAACAACTTATGATCCCCTGGTGATAATGCAATTTCTAATTTCGCTTTTAATTGTATACCATTAATTTGAATTAATGCTTCTTGATTGTTCAAAAGCTGAAGCACCAGGCCTTTCACAATCTGTCCTTCTTTTAACTGAAGAGTTTTACTATCTGATATTTTAAAATCTCCTAAAAAATTACGCATTAAAACACTTAAATTCATAATAATCTCCCCAATTAATCTTAGTAAGCCTATCCAATTATTATCGGTAAAATACACACATAAGTGTAGAGAACCCTTGAAGATTATTCCCAGTTCACAAATAAAAAAGCCCAAAAATATAAGTGGATCATTCACTTTTAACTTTAGGACTCAATTATGTACATATTTTATTACTGTTTGTTATAAATTTCATACGTTTAAAACTGCTTTAAAAAAGGGTTTGTTGTATGTTAATGATATTTTTAAGGAAAGTCTGTCTATGTATTGGACAAGGACCAAAGTTTGTAAGGTGTTCTCTATGTAGCTTTGTTCCATAACCCTTGTGCTTAGCAATATCATATTCTGGATATTCCATATCCCACTGCAAGCACATTCGATCCCTTGTCACTTTTGCAACTATGGAAGCAGCAGCTATAGACTGACTTAGTTGATCCCCTTTGATGAGTGCTAACTGAGGGATCGGAGTACTAATTTTCTCAGCATCTATTAATAAAAAATCTGGTTGGATGGGTAAATTTTCAACGGCTTGTTCCATTGCTAAACGTGCAGCTTGTTTTATATTTATGTTGTCTATTCTGTTTGCATCCACTTTGCCTATACCAATGGCTAATGCTTTTTCCATAATTTTTTCATAACATATTTCTCTTTTTTTAGGACTTAGTTTTTTAGAGTCATTAATCCCTTCAATTACTAAATCTATAGGTAAAATAACAGCAGCAGCCACAACGTCACCTAATAAACACCCTCTGCCAACCTCATCAATGCCTGCTATGTATTGTTTGTTCTGCTGCCAATAAGTTTTTTCATAACTAATCATTCATTTTCTCCGGAGTTTCCAATGAAAATCTACCTAAGGTGCCGGCTCTCATTTCCCTTATAATGATACTTGATGTTTTTTCAAGATCAATGATTCCTCCACGTTTAATGCAGCCACGTTTTTGTCCGATATCTTCCATAACAGTTACAATTTCATTTGGATCATCTAAATCTTCGGGAATATATTTAATATCATATCTATCCTTTAGTCGTTCAGGATAATTTTCAAGAAAATATTTCACAACATAAAATGCTACGTCATCTAGGTGTAATAATGTTTCCTTAATCGCACCCGTTGCTGCTAATCCCATCCCTACATTTTGATCTTCAAATTTTGGCCATAAAATACCTGGCGTATCTAATAATTCCATTTCTGAGCCAACTTTGATCCACTGCTGCGCTTTTGTAACACCCGGTTTATCTCCTGTTTCAGCTATTTTTTTTCCTGCTAAACGATTAATCAATGTAGATTTACCTACATTAGGAATTCCAACAATTAATGATCGGATAGCTCGAGGTTTAATACCCTTTCTCAATTGGGCATCAATTTTATTCTTTATTAACTGCTTTGATCGAGGCAATATTTCTTGTACATGTGTTCCAGAAATTGAATCGATAGGTAAGGCATCTAAATTTTTTTCTTTGAAATATTTTACCCATTCAGAAGTAACAGAAGAATCTGCTAAATCTGCTTTATTTAAAAGAACAATTCGAGGTTTATCCTTTAATATTTCATCAATCATTGGATTTCGACTGGACAGAGGAACTCGAGCATCTAATAATTCAATCACGACATCAAGCAGTTTTAATTTACCTTCAATCTGTCTCCGTGCTCTAGTCATATGTCCAGGAAACCATTGAATGGTCATTGTAATTCACCAACCTCATGTGATACAATTCCTAGATCCTGTAAAGGCCAAATCACTAAGTCTGCACGACCAATAACTTGCTCATATGAAATGAAACCAATTCTTCGACTATCTTGACTATTGGGGCGGTTATCTCCCATTACAAAAACTGTGCCTTCTGGAACAATAGCTTCAGGAAAATTCAAATTATTATAACTCCCACCATTTTGTTTGGCTTTTTCTATTTCTTCTTTAATATAGGGCTCGTCTAATCGTTCGCCGTTAACAAATACTTCATCACCTTTGACTTCCACCGTTTCACCTGGTAGAGCAATAACCCTTTTAATAAAATCTTGTTCTTGATTTGCTTTAAATATAACCACTTCACCGCGCTCAGGCTCACGAATAGTATAAAGGATCTTATTAACGATTAACTTATCATTATTAAAAAAACTTGGTTCCATTGATTGCCCAGACACAACGGTTGGTGTAAATAAAAAAGAACGAATAATAACAACCAATGCTACTGCAATTAATATGGATTTGACCCATTCCCAAGATGTGTTCATAAAGGAACTTGCTTGTTTTGTTTTTTCATTATCTATTTTTTCTTCCATATCCATGACCTTTCTACTTGTAAGAATATATTGAATAACCTTAAAAATAATAAGATAGTCGTTGAGTAATTAACTGATAAAAAAAGGGACTTGTTTTAGCAAGCCCCCCTTCTTTTTTATCTTCTAATTTCTTTAATTCTTGCTGCCTTACCGCGAAGAGCACGTAAGTAATACAACTTAGCACGACGAACTTTACCACGGCGAACAACATCAATTTTATCAATTTTAGGTGAATTTATAGGAAATGTTCTTTCAACCCCAACGCCGTAAGAGATTTTTCTTACTGTAAACGTTTCACTAATTCCGCCACCACGTTTTTTGATCACTACACCTTCAAATACCTGAATACGTTCACGAGATCCCTCGATTACTTTCACGTGTACTTTTAAAGTATCACCAGGACGAAAGCTTGGTAAATCTTGACGTAATTGATCTTGTGTAATTTCTCTAACAATATTCATGAGTTAATTCCTCCTTCCAAACAGATGTTCATACCGTCTATAATATAGAAATAATCCTATATGTTCTACGAGCAGAGGACCACCTTAGTCAATCACAACAGAATGTATTTTACCATATCATGCTTAAAAACTCAATGTAATTTTATTCTTTTGTACTTTGGTCTTTAAGTTCATTTATGTATTTTAATTGTTCCTTACTTAATTTCATTTTTTCAAAAAGCTCTGGTCTACGTTCCAAAGTTCTACGTATAGATTCTTTTAATCTCCACTCATCAATGTTTTTATGATGACCTGATAATAATACATCAGGTACATCTAGTCCTCGAAATGAAGCGGGCCTTGTATATTGCGGGTATTCTAACAGCCCTGAACTAAACGAATCACTTACAACAGAGGTTTCATTCCCTAACACACCAGGAAGTAGTCGTACAACACTATCAATGACAACCATTGCAGGAATTTCTCCTCCTGTTAATATATAATCACCGATAGATATCTCGTCTGTAACTAAATGTTCTCTAATTCTTTCATCATAACCTTCATAGTGACCGCAGATAAAAATAAGATGTTGAGCTTTGGAAAGCTCCTCAGCCTTTTTTTGATCGAACTTTTTACCTTGCGGGCACATTAAAACGATTTTAGTATTTGTTTCACCTTCTGTTATCAGGTTTTCTACCGCAGAAAAAATGGGCTCTGGTTTTAATACCATCCCAGCTCCGCCCCCGTATGGATAATCATCAACTGTGTTATGTTTATTATTAGCAAAATCACGAAAATTAATAGTATTTAAATTGACAATTCCCTTATCATTTGCTTTGCCAAGTATACTTTCATTAAAAACACCACTAAACATATTCGGAAATAAGGTTAAAACATCGATCTTCATGATTATAACATTCCTTCCATCAATCGAATGATAACCTTTTTTTCTTTCACATCCACACTCAATAAAACATCATCTATAATAGGAACTAACAAATCTTGTCCTTTTTTTCGTTTGGCTACCCATACATCATTCGCACCAGTTGTTAATATGTCTGTAATTTCACCAAGCTCTTCATTTTCTTCAGAAAACACCTTACATCCTATAATTTCATGAAAATAATACTCCTCATCAGGTAGTTCAACAAGTTGATCCTCAGAAACATATATTATGTGATTTTTTAATTTTTCAACCTCATTGATATCATTAAAATCTCTAAACTTCACAATAAATACTTCTTTATGAGGTCTTGCATTTTCCACAATCATAGCTTCGTATTTATTTTCATTTTCAAGAGAGACATATAACTTACTTCCTTTTTTAAATCGAACTTCAGGAAAATCAGACTTTGAGATAATTTTGAGATCTCCACGTAAACCGTGAGTATTAACGATCTTACCTACTCTATAGTATTTTTTATTTTCCTCCAATATCATTCACTCCTAAACATCTACAGAAATTCATCATTAATATACCCATAATTAGGGAAGTAAATATATCTATAAAAAAAGGTTAGGAAAAATAGTTCCCCTAACCTTATTGAATAATATCAATGTATACACGTTTTTTATCTTTTACAGCTGCAGATGATACAACTGTACGAAGCGCTTTTGCGATCCGACCTTGTTTACCGATAACTTTCCCCATATCATCGCTATGGACAGATAATTGATAAACTGTTTCACGATCTTTTTGTACTTCATTCACATGAACATCTTCTGGATGGTCTACTAATGCCTTTACGATCGTTAAAATTAACTCTTTCATAAAAAGCCCCTCCGTATGAAGATATTATTTTTGAAGCTTTTGCTCATGAAAAGTTTTCATGATTCCTGCTTTACTGAATAAATTACGTACAGTATCAGAAGGTTTTGCACCTGTGCCAAGCCATTGAAGTGCTTTCTCTTCATTAATATTAACAGTTGCAGGCTCAGTTAACGGGTTATATGTTCCAATTTCCTCGATGAAACGTCCATCACGAGGAGAACGAGAATCAGATACTACTACACGATAAAACGGTGCTTTGTGAGCACCCATACGTTTTAAACGGATACGAGTTGCCATTATGTTTTCACCTCCTTAACAAAATAACAAAATTATTTTAGTATAATACACTTCCTATCCAAAAGGAAATTTGAATCCTTTTCCTAACTTGGGCTTTTTTCCTTTTTTACCTTGTCCACCCATCATAGTGGAAAACTGCTTCATCATTTTTTTCATATCTTCAAACTGCTTTAATAATCTGTTGACATCTTTTACAGAGGTTCCACTCCCTAATGCTATTCGTTTACGACGACTTGCATTTAAAATTTCTGGCTTTCGTTTTTCCTCTGTTGTCATGGATCTAACGATTGCTTCTACACGTCCTAACTGTTTTTCATCTACATTCAGATTTTTCATATTTTTCATTTTACCCATACCAGGCATCATATCCATAATTTGATCAAGTGGACCCATATTTCTAACTTGCTCCATTTGCTCCAGAAAATCCTCAAATGTAAATTCAGCCTTACGCATCTTACGTTCCATTTCTTTGGCTTTTTCTTCATCGATGTTGGTTTGTGCTTTCTCAATCAAACTAAGCATATCCCCCATACCAAGTATTCGAGAAGCCATCCGATCAGGATAAAAAGGTTCTAATGCATCTATTTTTTCACCCATTGCTGCGAATTTAATAGGTTTGCCTGTTACAGCTTTTACAGATAGCGCAGCACCACCTCGAGTGTCACCGTCTAATTTTGTTAAAACAACTCCAGTTAACTCAAGCTGTTGATTGAAGCTTTCTGCCACGTTCACAGCATCCTGACCCGTCATGGAATCTACAACCAGCAGTACCTCATCTGGTTTAACAGTTTCTTTAATATCCTTAAGCTCATTCATTAAGTCTTCATCGATATGCAAACGTCCCGCTGTATCAATGATGACATAATCATTGTGATTTTCTTTTGCTTGCTGTAAACCTTGTTTTGCAATTTCTACAGGATTGGCTTTATCTCCAAGTGAAAATACAGGTGTATCTATTTGTTCTCCTAAAATTTGAAGCTGTTTGATTGCCGCTGGACGATAAATATCTGCTGCTATTAAGAGTGGTTTATGATTTTGTTTTTGTAAGTATTTCGCTAGTTTTCCAGTTGTGGTTGTTTTACCTGCCCCTTGTAAACCTGCCATCATAATCACTGTTGGAGGTTTATTGGATTTATTTAATTTACTATGTGTTTCCCCCATTAATGAGGTTAGTTCTTTATTAACGATATCGATGATGACCATACCAGGCGTAAAACTTTTCATCACTTCTTGCCCGATTGCTTTTTCTTTTACTTTGTTAATGAAATCTTTAACAACCTTAAAGTTTACATCAGCCTCAAGAAGTGCAAGTCTTACTTCACGCATTGCTTCTTTTACATCATTTTCAGAAACCTTTCCCTTTCCTTTTAGCTTTCCAAAAACATTTTGCAATCTATTTGATAATCCTTCAAAAGCAGCCATTCACCTTCACCCCCCAATCCTTAATATTAAATCTCATCTATTTTTCTAACTTTTTGTATAATGTCTAACATTTGATCATTGTCATTTAAATCTAAAATGTAATCATTTAATTGATTTATTAATTCATTTCGCTTTATATAGTTCGAAACTAAATGTAATTTGCTTTCATACTGATCAAGCACTTGTTCCGCCCGTTTAATGTGCTCATATATAGCTTGTCTACTAATTTG
Organism: Chengkuizengella marina; assembly: GCF_009910845.1. Lineage (GTDB taxonomy): Bacteria > Bacillota > Bacilli > Paenibacillales > KCTC-33759 > Chengkuizengella > Chengkuizengella marina. The sequence goes on from NZ_SIJB01000026.1 coordinate 13,390, forward strand.
AAATTGCTCTGCAATCTCTCCTAATGAGTAATCATCTTGAAAATAAAACTTTAAGTATGTTTGCTGCTTCTCGGTTAGTAAGTTTTGATAAAAATCAAATAACAGATTAATTCGATTTGTTTTTTCTAACATTTTTTCAGCAGACATATTCTCTTCTCCTTCTGTCAAGGAATATATCCTTACAGTCAAACTTTAATTATCATAAAGGATTTAAGAAACAATGTCAAGTGATTTTACTTGATAGGATGATATTTCAATTCAAAGGGATGATCCTTGTTATTGCACATGTGGAAAATACCATTTTGAAGGATATATTCTCTAATTTCATCTGCTTTTTTTTTAGGAACACGGATACCTCTATACATCGTGACTAAATCTTTCCTCATATCATCACCTCTCCAACTTCTGTTATCAATTCATAAAATGAAATTCATGATAAAAAGGTGATAACTATATAAGTTCGCAGCTTAATTATTCGGTTTAAAAAGAACGGATGTTATATCATACGATATAACATCCGTCATTTTATATTTGCTATTTATTCCACAGATTCCTCTACTTCTCTTTTCTCTTCATCTTTAATCAACCCTGCAAACAATGCGTGAACAAACTGCTCTGAGTCAAATTCCTGTAAATCATCCATTTGTTCTCCTAAACCTACAAACTTCATTGGAATATCCATTTCATTTCGGATTGCTACTACAATACCACCTTTAGCTGTTCCATCCAGTTTAGTTAGTACTAAACCTGTAACACCTGTTTTTTCTCCAAATAATTTGGCTTGACTAAGGGCATTCTGTCCAGTTGTTGCATCTAATACAAGTAATACTTCATGGGGAGCATTTGGAACCTCACGTTTTATAACACGATATATTTTATTGAGTTCTTCCATCAAGTTTGTTTTATTTTGCAATCTACCTGCTGTATCACAAAGCAAAATGTCGGCTTCCCTTTTTTTAGCTGCTTGTAATGCATCATAAATAACTGCTGCTGGGTCTGAACCTGCTTGTTGTTTCACAACATCTACACCAACACGGTCTCCCCAAACTTCAAGCTGTTCTATCGCACCTGCACGAAACGTATCTCCTGCAGCTAACAAAACTTTTTTTCCTTCGGAATTAAAACGGTGGGCCATTTTCCCTATCGTTGTAGTTTTTCCTACTCCATTTACTCCAACAAAAAGAATAACCGTCAAACCGCTCTCTTGTATATTTAAGCTGTTATCCTCTTTCCCAGATAACAATTCTACGAGTTTCTCTGAAAGAACTGGCTGTAAGTCAACTGCATCTTCGATTTTTCTTTTGCGCACTTCCGTACGTAGCTCATCAATCAACTCCATCACTACATTAACGCCTACGTCCGCCCCAATTAAAATTTCTTCTAACTCTTCATAAAAATCCTCATCAATTTTCTTACGACGAAGAACTAATGTTTCTATTTTTTCAGTAAATGCAGTGCTCGTTTTACTTAACCCATCCTTAAACTTAGTTGTTACGTCTTCTGTTTTTTTAGAAATTTTATCTTTTAGTTTTTTAAAAAAACTCATAAATATCCTCCTTCTTATATTACTTTATGATGCAGAGAAAAATCCATCCTCCTCTTCATCCAATCGAACTGAAACTAATTTAGATACTCCATCTTCTTCCATAGCCACACCGTATAACACATCAGCTTCTTCCATCGTCCCTTTACGATGAGTAACAACAATAAATTGTGTCTGTAAAGAAAATTCCCTTAAGTATTCAGCGAAACGAGTAACATTCGCTTCATCGAGTGCGGCTTCTACCTCATCCAATACACAAAATGGTACAGGTTTCACGTGTAATATTGCAAATAATAAAGCGATTGCTGTTAAAGCTCTTTCTCCACCAGATAACAATTGTAGATTTTGCAGTTTCTTCCCAGGGGGTTGTGCAACGATGTCTACACCTGTTTCTAATAAATTTTCTGGATTACTTAATATTAAATCTGCTCTCCCACCACCAAACAACTTCGAAAATGAAACAACGAAGTTTTTGCGAATATCTTCAAATGTTGTAATAAAACGCTGTGACATCTGTTCATCTAATTGCTCTATCACTTGATAAAGTGTATCTTTGGCTTCAATAAGATCTTGTTGTTGTTTAGTCAAAAATTCAAATCGATTATGAATTCGTTCAAATTCGTCAATGGCACCCAAATTCACCTCACCTAACGAAGTAATTTTTCTTTTTAATTGCTTTACCATTTCTTGCGTTTCAACAACATCATTAGGAAGAGAATATTTTTGTTTTGCCAATTCAAAACTGAGTTCGTAGTCTTCAGAAAGTTTATTTAATAAATTTTCTAACTCTACATCCAACCGATTCACTTTTACTTCTACTTGATGTAATTTATCCTCTGTCTGTTTCAAAGCTAATCTTTGTTCTTTTGTTTCATTTTCTTTTAATTCTATCATCTGTAATCCATCAGCACGTTCTTTTCTTTTAAAAGCAACTTGGTTGCTGCATTCTTGTTTATTTATTTTAAGCAGATTTAATTTTTCAAGTTGTTCTACATACTCTCTTTCATTTTTTTCACTCTCTGCTTCAAGCTGTAGTTTGGTTTGATCATTTGCATTCATTTCTATCTGCAACTGCGTTAACTCATGTTGAAAACGATGCAACTGCTCCATAGTGGCTTGTTTCTCCTGTGTAATAGAAGCTACTCTAACCTTTAAATCCGTTAATTCATTCTGTACTTCATCTTTTATAAATTGTTTTGTTTTTTTACTCTCTTCTGCTTCCTTCATCACTTGTTGTATTTTTTCTTCAGTTTGTAAAGATTCTGTTAATTTCATTTGTTCCCTTTTTTCTTTTTCAATTAACTCCTCTGATTTTTGTAATAATTGTTCAAGCTCTAATTGATTTGAAGAAATTTGTGATTCCTTATGCTCCATTTGTTGCTGACACTGATGAATTTCTGATTGTATTTTCTGTTCCTGCAAACGAAACTGTTCTCCCAGCGTTCGTAACTCTTCAAGTTCTGATGAAGTTTTAGAAATTTCCTGCTTTACATTTTTGCTTTTTTCCTGTAATTGATCAAGTTGAATTTCTGAATTTGTAATTTGATGTTCCAATTCCTCAATTTGTCTTTTACGACCTAAGAGATTCGTATTTTTCTTTTGTTTACTTCCACCAGTCATAGAACCGCCAGCATTAACAACATCACCATCTATAGTTACTATTTTAAACCGATAAGAACAAGAAGCAGCAATTCGATTGGCATCCTCTAAGCTATCAGCAATAATTACCTGACCTAATAAATTAGAAACAATAGATGAATAAGAAGAATCAAATTGTATTAAGTCAGCCGCAATACCGATATAACCTTTATTTTTATTCATTTTATGAATTTCATTTTGAGAAATGGTGCGAGGTTTAATAATATCTATTGGTAAGAATGTAGCTCTACCCAACTTTCTCTGTTTCAAGTAAGAGATGGCTTGTCTGCTGTCTTGTTCGTTCTCCATGACAATAAACTGGAGAGCACCTCCAAGTGCTGTCTCAACTGCAGTTTCTAATCTAGCAGGAACTTTTACTAATTCAGCCACTGCTCCATGAACACCACTTAACCCTCCAGAAGTTTGTCCCCTCTTTTTTAGTACTTCTTTAACACCATGAAAGAACCCATCAAAATCATTTTCCATTTCTTTGAAAGTATCTTTTCTTGAAATTAAAGAATTTAATTTTTGCTGCCATTTTTGTATAGTTAATAAAATATCTTCCAGTAATCTTTGTTTCTTCTTAACCTGCTCACTGATTTGATAGTATTTATTTTTCGTATCATTAATTTGATTCTGTACTTGTTCTAAGGAGGCTATTGTTGCCTCATTATTAGTATGAAGCTCATGATGTTGTTCAATCAAAAGTTTATGTAATCGTTGTAGTTCTTCTTTCTTCTCTTCATTCATTCTTAGTTGTTGACTAATATTACTAATTTCATTTTGACTTTGTGCAATTTCATTAATTACTTTTAACAGTGTTTCTTGCAGTTGTTCATCTGAGTCAATATTCAACTCTGATGTAATACCTAATAAATGTTCTTGCTTTTCTTCTAAGTTGTGCTCAGCTTCTTTAAGTTGATGTAGGATTTGCTCTAATTTAGATTCAAATGAATACTGCTCATTTTGTACATTTTCATGACGTTGGTTTTTTTCAATTACTAAAATTTCATGTTGTGTTTTTTGCTGTAATAGATTTTTTTGTCTTTCTTTAAGAACCTCACCAAAACCCTCGCTTTTTTCAACCTCTTCACTAAGGTTTAATAAGGTATTTTGCAATGCATCCAATTCATCCTCTAGTTGTTTTGCAACTATGCGGTCTTTTTCAATCGTTGCATCATGTTGATTTACAATTGTGGAAAGTTCAATTTGTTTGTTTTGTAATTGCTTTAAAGTTTGTGAGGATGCTTCCCAATGTTGATGTGCTTCTTCAATTTTATACACATAAAGGGAAATGTCATGTGCTTTTAATTGCTCCTTTAACTTTTTATATAAAACTGCTTGTTCAGATTGCTTTTGCAAAGGTTCGATTTGATCTTCTAATTCAGCAATAAGATCGTAAATTCTAAGCAGGTTTTGTTCAGTTTCAGCCAATTTTCTTTCTGATTCTTTTTTTCTAGTTTTAAACTTTACAATGCCTGAAGCTTCTTCAAAAATTCCTCTTCTCTCTTCTGAACGGTTGCTTAAAATTTCTTCAATTTTACCTTGTCCAATGATAGAATAAGCTTCTCTACCAATACCTGTATCCATAAAAAGCTCTATAATGTCTTTCAATCGACAAGCTTGTTTGTTTATAAAATACTCACTATCTCCATTCCGGTGTATGCGTCGAGTCACTGTAACTTCACTAAAATCAAGCAATAACTTCTCATCTGTATTATCCAATGTAAGTGAAACTTCACCAAAATTTACAGGTTTTCTTAACTCACTACCAGCAAAAATGATATCCTCCATTTTACCCCCACGCAAGGATTTGGCTTTTTGTTCTCCCAACACCCAACGTATGGAATCAGAGATGTTACTTTTCCCACTTCCATTTGGACCTACAACAGCAGTGATGCCTTGTACAAAGTCTAATGCAGTCTTGTCGGCAAAAGACTTAAAACCATTTAATTCAATCCTTTTTAAAAACATATAAAGGTCTCACCTCATGAATAAATATAACACAATTTCACCCCAAAAAGTGAACTAGATTCATAGATGTAATATCCGAATACTTTTCGGGGACCCCATAACAACAAGCCCAAAAGTTTTGAGTTCCCAGTTTAGGAAGAACTGGTGTCGGATGTTAGCCACATGGACGTGGCTGGTTTTAATCGACCGACTACTTTTGCGGGTCTTAAAATGAAAAGAGCCACCATCAAGTTTTTTATACTTGAGGAGCCCTTCTAATAAAATTTTAATTGACGGTTTCTATAAACGCTCATCGATCGATGAATTTTAAAAAAAATCATTTATAATTTAATTTTATAAGTGCTTTGGAAGCAGCTTGTTGTTCTGCTTCTTTTTTTGATCGCCCTGTACCTTTACCTAAAGATGTGTCATTCATGCTAACTTCAGATACGAACAATCTTTCATGAGCAGGACCACTTTCATCTATGATCTTATATTTTATTGCACCCATATTATGCTGTTGTGTAAATTCCTGAAGTTGTGTTTTGTAGTCTTTTAATTGCGGTTTACCTTCGCTTGATAACTTAGGGAAAATATACTTTTCTAAAAATGATTTCACTGCTTCTAATCCTTGATCAAGAAACAATGCTCCCATAAAGGATTCAAATAGATCTGCCAACAAAGCAGGTCTTGCTCTTCCACCCGTTAACTCTTCTCCTTTACCGAGAAATGCATATGCACCAAAATCTAAAGCTGATGCAAATTTTTCTAAAGATGGCTCACAAACAATTGAAGCTCTTAGTTTTGTTAACTCTCCCTCTGGTAATCGTCGATAGGTTTGAAATAAATATTCAGAGATCGTTAATTCAAGTACTGCATCACCTAAAAATTCTAATCTTTCATTATCTTCGTATTTAGATAAGCGATGCTCATTCACATAGGATGAATGAGTAAATGCTTGCTTCAATAATTTTTGATTTTTAAAAAAGATATCCAACTTTGTCTGTAATTGTTTCAAATCCTGATTCATATATTTCACCACCTAAACGATTAAAAGTAAAACTACATATAAGATTTAACTTTAGAGCTAATCTGTCCTAAATATTGCTACTTTTTTCATTCATATTTTTTCATAATAATACTAGCGTTATGTCCACCAAAACCAAATGAATTAGATAGTGCCACTTCAACCTCAGATTTACGAGCTACATTTGCGGTATAATCCAGATCACACTCAGGATCTTGATCATCTAAATTTATAGTAGGTGGAATCATACCGTGCTTTAAAGTCAATGCAGTAATAACTGCTTCTAGGCCTCCTGCTGCTCCTAATAAATGACCTGTCATTGATTTAGTGGAGCTTATAGCCAATTGATACGCATGTTCTCCAAAGGTTTCTTTAATCGCATTTGTTTCTGAGATATCTCCAACTGGAGTGGAGGTCCCGTGGGCATTAATATAATCTATTTTATTTGGTTGAATATCAGCATCTTTCAGTGCATTTTTCATACATCTTTCTGCACCATCTGGATTAGGATCAGTGATATGATATGCATCTCCACTCATTCCATAACCGATAATTTCACCATATATTTTTGCATTTCGCTTCACAGCATGATCATAAGACTCTAAAATCAAAACTCCAGCGCCCTCGCCCATGACAAAACCATCTCTACCAGTATCAAAAGGACGGCTTGCCTTTTCAGGCTCATCATTTCTTGTTGACATTGCACGTAATGCACAAAATCCAGCCACACCTGTTAATGTAATTGGAGCTTCTGCTCCACCACAAATCATGACGTCGGCATCCCCTCGTTGAATCAATTTAAAGGAATCACCAATAGAATGTGTCCCTGTAGCACAAGCTGTAACTGGAGTTGTATTAGGTCCCTTTGCACCCGTACGAATAGATATCTGACCTGATGCCATATTTGCAATCATCATAGGGATGAAAAATGGACTGACACGTTTTGGACCTTTATTTTGCAATATTGTATGTTGTTCTTCCCACGTTTGCAGTCCTCCAACACCTGAACCAACGATGACGCCTGTTCTTTCAGGATTCGTATCTTCTTTGACATTTAAATTAGCATCTTCTAAAGCATGGGTAGCTGCTGCAATCGCTAATTGTACAAATCGATCCATTTTACGTGCTTCTTTTCTCTCCATATAATCTTCAGGATTAAAGTCTTTTATAGAAGCAGCAATTTTAGTACTCAAATCACTGACATCGATGGATTCGATGATAGAAACTCCAGATTTCCCCTCTAATAGATTGTTCCAAAATGATTCTAAATTAGAACCAAGGGAAGAAGTTACACCCAAACCTGTGATCACAACTCTTTGCTTCATAAAATTCACACCTCTATATAAAACATAGTAAGCTTCTCGTCAACAATGCAGTTGATTAACGGTAAGAGCTTCTTGTTAATGAAATATGTTACTAAATTAGTAGAAAATAAATGATTACTTAGACATTCCTAAGTATATGTAATTTAATGCCATAAGGTTAATTATACCATATAAGTTACTTTGTCACAAACGTTAGTTCGCTATATACATTTATTACAAATATAAAATCATCTATTCATGACCTTTCACAGATCCCGATTAGTTTTTCCCTCATTCACATCATTTACAACTATAAAATGATAGATAATAGTCCCGTTAATGAACGGGACTTGAAGATTCTAATTAAATTATATAAGGTTCAATTATTTATGTGATTCTATGTAATTCACAACTTCACCTACGGTATTAATTTTTTCAGCATCTTCATCAGAAATTTCCATTTCAAACTCATCTTCTAATTCCATGATTAACTCAACTACATCTAAAGAATCTGCACCTAAATCATCTTTAAAAGATGCTTCGGGAGTAACTTCAGCTTCATCAACACCAAGACGATCAACAATAATTTTCTTAATGCGATCCATTAATTCTGACATTCAGTTCACCTCCTCCATGGTATTATACTTAAAATCAACTAAAATTTCCATATGCTTTTTATTTACATATACATTCCACCATCTACATGTAATGTTTGACCAGTAATATAAGAAGATTCATCACTAGCTAGGAATTTTACTGCATTTGCAATTTCAGCAGGTTGTCCCATTCTTGCTAGTGGAACCTGACTTAATATCCCTTCTTCCAAATCTCCTTTTAAATGATCTGTCATATCTGTTTCAATAAACCCAGGTGCGACTGCATTTACAGTAATTCCACGTGGAGCCAATTCCCTAGCAGCTGATTTAGTTAAACCGATAACACCCGCTTTTGCAGCAACATAATTAGCTTGCCCTGCATTCCCTAATACCCCTACAACGGAAGAAATATTAATAATTCTACCTGAACGCTGTTTCATCATAGGTCTTGATACCGCTTTGATACAGTTGAAGACACCCTTTAAATTGATATCAATGACTTGATCAAATTCATCTTCTTTCATACGCATTAACAAATTATCCCTTGTTATGCCAGCATTATTCACCAAAATATCAATCTTACCAAATGTTTCTATCGTTTTTTTGAACATATCACTAACTTCAGAAACCTGAGAAACATTCGCTTTAATTTTAATCGCTTTTTGCCCGAAATCTTCTATAGTGTCTACAACTTCAGCAGCTGCTTTTTCATTTCCTGCAAAATTGACAACGATATCTGCACCTGCTTCTGCTAGAGATAAGGCAATGGCTTTCCCAATACCACGAGAAGCCCCTGTTACTAAAGCAACTTTCCCCTTAAGCATGTAATCCCTCCATTTTAAAATCTTCTAATGATTTCATGTTATTAATAGAAATCACTTTCACTTTACGATTAATCTTCTTAATTAATCCTGCTAGTACTTTTCCAGAACCAATCTCAAAGAACGTATCAACCCCTTGTTCTAGTAGGTAATTAATACTGTCTTCCCAAAGTACTGGAGAATATACTTGATCAACTAATAACTTTTGGATTTCTGTTGGATGTGTTACCGTTTTCGCCGTTACATTTGCTACAACAGGCACTTTTGGACTATTCAGGGTGATTTGACTCAATTCCACTGAAAGCTTATCAGCTGCGTCCTTCATAAGAGAAGAATGAAAAGGTCCACTTACTTCCAACGGTAACAATCTTTTAGCTCCTGCTTCTTTCCCTTTGTCAATAATCTCTTGAACACCTTCTGTTGTACCAGAGATAACAATTTGTCCAGGACAATTAATATTTGCCATTTCAACTAATCCTACATTTTCACTAACTTCTTTACATAATTTCTCTAACTGCTCTCTCCCTAAACCAAGAACTGCTGCCATCGTTCCTTTACCTTCAGGTACTGCTTGATCCATAAACTCACCACGTAAGCGTACAATTTTTACGGCATCTTCAAAGCTCATTACCTCTGTAGCAACTAAAGCGGTATATTCTCCTAAACTATGTCCTGCTACAAAATCAGGATGGACTCCCACCTCTTTAAAAACTTCATACAATGCCATACTTGTCGTAAGCAAAGCTGGTTGGGTATTATAAGTAAGTCTTAATTTTTCATCAGGACCTTCAAATATTAAATCTGTCAGTTTAAAATCTAATATTTCATCTGCTTTATCATAAATTTGCCTAGCGCCCTCATGTTGTTCATAAGCATCTAACCCCATTCCAACAGTTTGGGCACCTTGTCCTGGAAAAACAAATGCAATTTTTCCCATTTAATCAACTCCTAAAAATATGGTGTTAAAAAGATCCGTTTTCACCGAGAAAGGGGGGTTTTTCTTCTTACCAAATAATTACGGAAGCACCCCATGTTAATCCACCACCAAAACCAACAAGTACAATACAGTCACCTTCGCTTATTCTTCCTTGCTCATTAGCTTCAGCTAAGGCAATAGGTATGGAAGCAGCGGATACATTACCATAATTTTGTAAATTAACAACACATTTTTCCTCAGACAATTCCAATCGATCCAAAGCCGCTTGTATGATACGGATATTGGCTTGATGAGGAACTAATAAGTCAATGTCCGATTTATTTAAATCTGCTTTTTTCAAAGCTTCTTCAGCTGCTGAACCCATAATTCGAACTGCAAATTTAAAAACTTCCCTTCCTTCCATCGAAATGTAATGTAATTTATTTTCAATTGTTTGTATAGAAGATGGATATCTCGAGCCCCCTCCTTCAACTTTTAGCAAATCGCCACCTGAGCCATCAGCTCCTAGCTCAAAAGAACGAAAGCCTCTATCATTGGCAACAGGTCCAAGTACAACAGCTCCTGCTCCATCTCCAAATAAAACACAGGTATTACGATCTGTATAGTCTGTTAATGTTGACAAACTTTCTGCACCTACTACTAAAATATGTTTATATGTACCATTCGCAATAAAATTAGACGCATTCGCTAAGCCATAAATAAATCCTGAACAGGCAGCAGATAAATCATAAGCCGCTGCCTTTTTGGCCCCTAATTTATCTTGTAATATACAAGCAGTAGAGGGAAAAATCATGTCAGGTGTCACTGTTGTAACAACGATAAGATCAAGATCCTCAGCATTTATTCCTGCATTTTTCAAAGCTTCTTCAGCTGCTTTTAATGCAAGGTCTGAAGTTGCTTGGTTTTCAGATTTTATTCTTCTTTCCTCAATTCCAGTACGTGTTTTAATCCACTCATCATTCGTTTCAACTATATTCTCTAAATCTTTGTTTGTTAATATTTTTTCAGGAACATACTTTCCAGTTCCAATAATTCCAACTGAAATCATCTATTATTACCCTCATTTCTAATTTCAGAGGCAATTGAATCCACTAGCTTTTTTTCAATAGCATTTCTAGCTTGACCGATAGCATTTTTTACTGCATTTGCATCTGAGGAACCATGGCTTTTAATACATACACCATTTACTCCTAATAAGGGTGCACCACCATAAGTGGTATAATCCATCTTCTTTTTAAAAGCACTCAAACTGGATTTTAAAATAGCTGCAGCTGCTTTTCGCAGTAAGTTTTTCGTTAATTCAACTTTCAAAACAGAAAAAACATTACTCGCTGTACCTTCCATCGCTTTTAATAATATGTTACCTACAAATCCATCACATACAAGTACATCACAGTTTCGATTCAATACATCTCTTGCTTCTACATTCCCTATAAAATTAATGGGAAGTTGCTCAAGCAGTGGATAAACCTCTTTTGTAATCTCACTCCCCTTTCCCTTCTCGGTGCCTACATTAAGCAGTCCAACTCTTGGAGAGTCCATACCATGAATTTTTGTTCTGTATATATTTCCCATTATTGCATATTGTACTAAATGCTCTGCTGAAGCATCCATATTGGCTCCCAAATCTAAAGCAAGCAAACCAACATTGTCCATCGTAGGTAACATAGGAGCTAAAGCAGGTCTTTCAACACCGGGAATACGACCCATAACCAACAATCCAGTTGCCATTAATGCCCCTGTATTTCCTGAAGAAATCATCGCGTCAGCACTTCTATCCTTTACCATTTTCCCTGCTAATACCATAGATGAGTTTTTTTTACGACGTACTGCTCTGACAGGCTCTTCATCCCCTGAAATCATCTCATCAGTGTGATTAACTGTAATATTGGGAAAAGTCGTATCGAGTAATGGATCAATTTGTTTAGAATCACCCACTAAAATAATTTCAATATCTTTCCATTGTTTAGTGGCTAACATCGCGCCCCTTACATTTACCTCAGGTGCATGATCTCCACCCATCGCATCAATCGCGATTTTCATCGGAGTCACTCCCCTCATTAATTATTTTTTATGATCTGAACGAAAGATGACAAAATTTCCTTCAAAAACAAGCTCATTGCCTACATAAGTAAACACATCTACGTTTACTTTGTCTCGATTCAACGAATCATTCCGTACATAAGCTTTAGCAATACATTTTTCTCCTAATTTCACTGATCGTACAAATCGAATATCCGCTGACGCCGTTAATGCTACCTCATCATCTATAACTGCAATCGCTAATGAATTACCTTGTGAAAATATATGATGACCTCGAGCTATTTTTGTTTTGGCAAAAACATGTTCTTCATTGATTTCAAAAATGGAGATTGCGCTTTTATCTAACTGTAAATCAACTACTTCCCCAATGACTTCATCAATTTGAAGTGAAACCACTTTATCATACGATTTTTCTGCCATTAATTTTATTCTTTCTCGCAGCTCAGGAATACCAAGCTCCATCCGATCTAACCTTATTGTTTGGATACTAACATTAAATTTCTTTGTAAGTTGTTCGTCGGTTATAAATGGATTATGTTCAATTTCATTTGCTAATTCCAATAACCGCTTCTGTTTTGGAATCCGTCCGATTCTCATCACCACCAAAAATTATTACCTGATACTAAAAGTAGTATATATAAATTTATCACAAAAGTGAAGAAAAAAATAGTACTTCAACGTAATGAAGTACTATTTTTTATAAAAATAAAATTATTTTGCTGCAATTTCTCTTCCTTTATACGTTCCACATGTTTTACATACGTGATGAGAAAGTTTTAACTCCCCACACTGTTCACATTTCACCATACCTGGAACTTCTAATTTAAAATGAGTACGGCGCTTATCGCGACGAGTTTTAGATGTTCTCCTTTGAGGTACTGCCATGATTCTCCACCTCCTTAATTCGATGTCATTCATTATTCGACATAAAAGTCTTTTAATTTAGCTAAACGAGGATCAATTTGATCCTGTTTACAAGTACAGGATGATTCATTTTTATTAATCCCGCATGTAGGGCACAACCCTTCGCACGTTTCCTCACAGATCGGTGCATATGGAAGCTCCAATAAAAATGATTCTCTAATGTAAGGTTCAATATCAACCTCATCAGATGTAACTAGCTGAATACTTTCCTCAGGATCAGATTTTGCAATTTCTGAATTTTGTGTTAAAGCCTCTTGTATGTTAATTTGAAGTGTTTTATTATATTCTTTTAAACATCTGGAACAAACATAACGAATTTGACCATTACATATTCCCCATACTCGAGCCACTTCAAAATCCATTTTCACTTGTAAATCCACCTCTAAAGGTGTAATATCCAAAATTTCTTTGTGATTTGAAATTAGATCCGCAACAGACAAAGATTGTTGTATGACTATTGGATCTTTTTTTGTAACTAGATCACGTAAATTAATCATTATTGACATAAAGAACCACCTCAAACAGACAAAGTTTATTATAGCGATTTATTTTGTGTTTTGTCAACAATATTTCCTCCATGTTATATTAAAAGTACCCTAAAAAGTGATGAAATATCTAAGAACATAATTAAACATGCTTTTTAGGACTATAAGTTCCTATAAATTGAAGGTGGGAGTATATGACAACCGTTGGCATTATAGTTGAATACAATCCATTACATAATGGACACGAATATCACTTTGAACAATCTAAAAAAATATCTAACGCAGATGCTGTAATTGCAGTAATGAGTGGAAATTTCCTGCAACGAGGTGAGCCTTCGATAGTAAACAAATGGGCTCGTACAGAAATGGCTTTACATATGGGGGCTGATTTAGTCATTGAACTTCCTGTTATTTATTCTTCCCAACCTGCTGAATGGTTTGCATTCGGTGCAATTTCCGCCTTGGATGCGACAGGGATCGTAGATCATTTATGTTTTGGCAGTGAAAGTGGTGAGTTGGAAATATTACAGACATTAGCCAAAAAATTAAAGGAAGAACCCGTTAGATTTGGAGTAGAAGTAAAACAGCAATTAAAAAAAGGAATAAATTATCCAGCCGCATATACTTCAGCCATTCAAAAAATATTACCTTTTGAAAAATCTGAACATATGGACTTATCTCAGCCTAATAACACTTTAGGTTTACATTACCTAATTGCAATTGAACGCTTAAATAGTAGTATCCAACCTCTAACTATAACAAGACAGAAAGCAGGTTATCATCAACAAGAGGTGACTGACCAACGAATTGCTAGTGCTACGGCTATTCGCAAACTCATTTTTGAAAAACAAAATCAATCTTACTTTTCTCAATATATGCCAAATTATACTTATGAGGTGCTGCAACGTGAATTTCAATCTGGTCGCGGACCTATCGATTGGGAGTGTTTAAAGGATCAATTATTATATAAATTACTAAGTATTACACCAACTGAATGTTCACATTATTTTGAAGTCACAGAAGGATTAGAAAACAGACTCAAACAAACATTGCCTGAACTACATTCTGATTCATCTTTTTCAGTTACAAAATTATTAGATTTATTAAAAACAAAACGATATACAAGAACAAAGCTGCAACGCACATTGCTTCGCATATTACTCAATCATTACAAAACTGATATCACAATCGATAAATTGAAAAAAGGCACCCCTTATTTAAGGGTACTAGGATTTTCAGATAAAGGACAACATTTGTTAAAGAAAATGAAGAAAACCTCAAAAGTACCCATTATAACAAAAGTAAATAAAAATCATACATCACTTTTAGAGATGGACATACGTGCAACCTCCATATATTCACTTTCTTATCAAAATCCATCTGCTAAAGAGATGTTCCAGGATTACTATCAACCGCCACTCATTTTGAAGCAATGAATGACTACCCTTTAAGGGTGACTAGGAGATAGCTGGTATAAATATTCCAGCGCTTCTTCCATGGTCTTTACAGTTACTACATCCATATCTGACTTAATTTCTTGTGCTTTTTCAGAAGCTACTTCAAAATTCTCTTCAGGTACGAAAAACACTTCGGCCCCTTCCTTATCAGCCGCTACAATCTTACGATCAACTCCCCCGATAGCTCCAACCTGACCATTTGCATAAATCTCACCTGTACCAGCTATGAGGAGACCTTGTGTAATGTCCTCACGTACTAGCTGATTATATATCTCAAGTGAAAACATTAACCCTGCAGATGGTCCTCTAATATTACCTGAATCAATAATGTGCTGTAAGTCAGCTAAATAAATGCCTATGCCTGGTTTTTCTTTGACTCCTTCTGAAACCTCATTATCACTCCGAAGATCCACTAATGTTAATTGAACTGTCTCATTCTGCTCTTCTCTTTCATATGTAATTGAGATCAAATCACCGACCTGATTTCTTCCAACACTTGAATATATATCCTCAGTGGTTTTAATGTGTTGATCATTAACTGATATTATTTTATCCCCAGATTGTAATACACCATCCGCAGGAAACCCCTCCACTGCGCCTAAAATTACAACACCATCTATAATAGATTCATAAGCAATTCCTGCCTTATTGTAAGCTACCTTAATAGCATTGCTTTGTGAATTAATCATGTTAAATGTTTGTCTTTCCAAATACTCTTCTTCTGTCTCATTTCTAAAGATATCTTCTTTTTTCACCACTATTGCGTGAGGATTAACAAAAGAATATAAATAGTAAAAAACATTGCTGTAATTCATGCGCACCGTAGTTAACATGAATGCCCCCTTTGCATCAACATAACCATCTTCCACATTAACCATCGGTTCTAATATTTCAGCAGATCCTGGCTCATAAACAACATAGGGTGTTGGCATTAAAAATATAATGTATAAAATGGCGGAAGCGATGAGAAAAAACTTGATGTTTTTAGAAATTTTCATATCCCTATTTTTATGTTTCTGATGCTCCATTTTCAATTTCCTCCCAGATGGTCTATTTGGACAAACTTTAGCGTAAACATGTACCATTGTAAAGCAAATGAGGTGAAAAAGCATGTCACGATTGAATTTTAACATGAATCATCGCTTTTTTACATTTTTACTAGCCATGTGTGCAGCCTTCCTTGTTCTATTTATTATTATATTTCCAGAAGAGGCTTTTCAATCCTCATTACAAGGATTAAATATTTGGTGGAAAATTGTTTTCCCATCACTACTCCCCTTTTTCATTTTATCTGAAATTTTAATCGCGTTTGGTGTAATTCGTATGTTTGGAGTTTGGTTGGAACCACTAATGAGGTTTTTATTTAAAGTACCAGGGGTAGGAGGATGGGCACTTGCAATGGGGTGGACTGTAGGATATCCATCTAGTGCTCAGATCACATCAAATATAAGACAACAAAATCTAATAACAAGAGATGAAGGTGAAAAAATACTTGCTATCTCTCACTCAAGCAGTCCCATATTTATTATCAATGTCATTGCTATAGGTTTTTTTCATCACATGCAGCTTGGTTTATTCATTATGACCATTCATTTTATTTCATTATTATTACTAGGATTTGTACTCCGATTATATTATGGAGACACTTCAAATAAACTTTTGACTGAGAACAATCATTTCATTATAAGAAGTATAAGGGCAATGTTTCAAGCACATCAACAGGATGGAAGAACATTTGGTAAATTACTTGGTGATGCTGTTATTTCCTCTATACAAAACTTGTTAATGATCGGTGGCACCATGATGTTGTTTGCCGTAATTATCAAGATGATTACCTTAACAAACTTTTTGCTTCTAATAAATAAGTTACTAACACATTTTTTTAAAATCACCAATCTTTCTGATAATACATTAGCTTCCATCACTACCGGATGGTTTGAATTAAATCTTGGTGCATATCAAATTAGCACAGCACAATCGATACCTTTTATTTGGCAAATTGCTTTGATTTGTAGTTTGTTAGCTTGGAGCGGTTTTTCCGTTCATCTACAGGTTAAAAGCCTCATTCAAAATACAGATTTACGTTATCGTTCGTTTTTCGTATCTAGAATGTTGCAAGCACTATTTTCCTTTGCATTAACATTTTTACTTTGGAAACCGTATCAAATCTTATTTTCTAATGTTGAACCTAGTTTTTTAAACACCGCTCCTAAATACGTGGAAACTTCTAACACAGTTTGGTCTATTTGGGAAAGTACATTTATTTTTATACTCATCCTATTGTGCACAATGCTCTTTCTATCTATAATAATCTCAATTTTTAAAGCCGTTTTCCATAAATTCGTTTGACAAGAAACGATCATTCCCACAATCATACTATTACAATAGAATTAAAAACATCTTCACATTTTAGTGTGCTTAAACTTTTCTCTCATTGCTATTTCCACTTCTATTGGGACGAGGTCAGTAACTGCCCCATCATATTTAGCCACTTCTTTTACGATACTTGAGCTTAAATAAGAATATTGTGGGTTTGTCATCATAAAAAAGGTCTCCACGTTCTCGTTTAATTTTCGATTTGTAGAGGCCATTTGCAATTCATATTCAAAATCAGAAACCGCTCGTAAACCTCGAACGATGATCTGTGCTTTTTTTGATTTCATATAGTTGGTCAGTAAATCGTGAAAATTATCAATTTCTACATTAGGCAGATCACGAGTAGCATGATAAAGTAAATTCTTCCGTTCTTCCACAGTAAAAAGGGGATTTTTTTTAGCATTATTCAACACTGCAACTACTAAAGTCTCAAATTGCTTGGCAGCCCGGTGTATAATATCTAGATGTCCATATGTAACGGGATCAAAACTCCCAGGATATACAGCTATACTTTGCTTCTTCTGCATTTTTCAACACCTCATTTTATTCATTCACTATCATAATCATATACCGTAACAGCAGTATCACCATAAACTAACCTACGGTCGTTTTTTAGTTTTCCTATGTGACTGTTATATGTATGTACCGCATCATGTTCTACAACAACGATAGCACCATTTTGAAAAAGGGAAAGCGAGTCCATTTGTTGCAAAATATCCTCCGTCATTTCTAATTTATAAGGAGGATCTAAAAATACTAAATCAAATTTCAATTTACGTTTTGCACAAACCTTCAGAGCTCTTTTTGCATCATTTCGATACACTTCTGCTTGTCCAGTCTGCCCTACGGCACTAATATTTCCTTTAATTACTTCTATGCTTTTTGGGTTAATATCTATAAAAATTCCTCGGTCCATCCCCCTGCTGATCGCTTCTATACCCAATGCTCCTGTACCTGCAAATAAATCCAATACAGTCCCACCTGAAAAATAGGGACCTATCCTACTAAATATTGCTTCCTTTACTTTATCGGTAGTTGGCCTCGTATGAATCCCTGGAACCGCTTTTAACTTTCTACCTTTAGAGACTCCCGATATCACTCTCAACACATTCACCTGCTTATTACATTTTCATTAAATATGTACGTTGCTATCGTATCATATTCTGCATGTCTTTAAAATACATGCACAAATAGTTGGTCATTCTTATGTATATTTTCTCAAAAAAGGGCAAAAATTAAAATTAACGGCATCAAAAATGTCGTAGATAACCGCGGAGAAGACTTACGTTTCCCCATAAGCTCTTCATCCGGTTTCTCCTCTCCCATGAGGTACCTGTGAGAACAGGTACCAAAAGAAAAAAACGCAGGATAATACCTGCGTTTTTTCTGTATCCTCAAAATAACCATCTAAAACTTAAAAAGAGAGCTACTAACATAAGTGTCAGCAGCTAATGGGGAAAAAATAAAAAACCGTTTGATTCATCCAACTCACGTGGTTCATTTTTGTCGAAAATTGATGTACATGAGTTTTAGAGAAATATCTCCATTTTATAAGTCAAATCTAGTAAAATTGACTCACGTGAATCACTTAATATTAGAATAACAGAACTGCTCTTTTATTACCACTATATTTTTATTACAAATCCGCAACGTCTGATGGCAAGACTTCTCCTGAATTCATATAATAAATTTCCACAATTACAAATGTTTTTTGTCAAAAAAAGAAACTTATTTATTTCATTTCACATCCATGATGTTATCAAATTGAATCCATTGGCAATCATCATTATAACATTGTAATTTAATACGCCTTATTGCAGAATCCATCTTGCTGACTATTCCTGTTACAAATTGATTTTTTCCATTTTCATTAAATATCTCTATTGTAATCTCTTCATCATCCATCATTGAATCTGATAAACGTTGTGATATGATCCCAACTTGTTCGTCTATAAGTTGTGGTTTCTTTTTCTTCTTACGTTGTTCATTATACAAATTAATACGCTCTTTGTGCTCTGGAAGCATCATTCGGCTAGATTCCCACAAGCCATTTCCCTCTAACTTTTTACTCACTTATAATGCCCTCCAATCTTAGCCGCTCTATCTTTAGCTTGACCCGCTTCAGCCACGGAAACTGCTCGCATAATAATGGCATCCCCATACCTGTCCTTTAACCCATCTGTTGCCTTTTCCAACGAACGATCTTTTTCAAATGGATCAAACCAGCTCAATTGAAATTCGTGATCACTAACTAACTGCGTTAAAGAAACCCCGAGACTACGTATAGGTGAACCGTCCCAATGTGTATAAAATAACTGGCGAACAGTTTCATATACTTCATTCGTTACATTTGTTGGAGCTGCTATTTTTTTCTGTCTATGAAACCCAGTAGGACGATCAAAATTAGCTCCTCTGCATCCTACAGAAATAACAGATCCCATATAACCTTTCGTGCGGCACCTGCGACAAACCAACTCTGTTAACTCTAGTAAAATTACCTCAAGCTCAGTTTTGCTCCAATAATCTCTCGGTAATGTCATTTGGTGTCCAATTCCTTTTTGCATTTCGTGGGTTTGAGGGGTTACTGGAGAAGCATCCAGGCCCTTAGCAATTTTCCAAAGTAACTCTCCGTTCACTCCCCATTTTTCTCGAAGTTTAGAAAGTGGTGTATTTGCTAAATCTCCTATGGTGTGAATCCCCAAACGCAATAAATGTGTATTCATTCGAGAACCTACTAAAAACAGTTTGTGGATGGGCAAGGGCCAAAGCACAGCTTGCAAATCTTTTTTAGGAAGCCCGAAAATTCCTTTTTTATTTTTTTTAGCAAAGTTATCACACGCCATTTTTGCAACTACCTTACAATAGCTGATCCCTATTCTGGTGTATACGCCCGTAGCATCCATAATTTTTTCTTGAATTTGCTCAGCTATATACTCTGGTGCGCCAAATAAATGCTGTGTATTTGTAAGATCTAGAAACTGTTCATCAATAGAATAAGGTTCAACTAAATCGGTGAAAGTTTCCAAAAGTCGAGTAATTTGAAAAGAAACATCAATATAGAATTGCATTTGAGGTTTTAACACGATTAAATCGGGACACTTTCCCATCGCTTCCCCCAATCGTTCCGCTGTCACCACCCCTTTTTTCTTTGCTAATGGACAAGCTGCCAGAACAATACCTGATCTTCGTGCAGGATCTCCGGCCACTACAACAGGTTTATTTTTATATTGCGGATGTGCTGCCTTTTCAACCGAAGCGTAAAATGACTGACAGTCAACCAGCATAATTACACGCTCTTTTTTATGCATTTCTTCATCACCCTAAATAGAATATATGTTCCTATACTTATTGTATTCAATATATCGAACATATATTCTTAATTCAACCGGTTAATTTTTACAGAAAGCGATAAACCCATATGTAGCAAAGCTTATTTACGTGCATACACTTTACGGAAATTTGACCAAAAATCAACGGAAAAGTGGTAGTTATATAAACAAATGTGGAAAAATAAGAAAACCATTCTATAAACCAAAATTATAATTAGGATATACATACGGTTCAGCAGGAGTATCAATTCTAATGATTTCCTTCACGTTTACTTTCATAATCTCAAAGTCATTAAATGTTGTTTTATCAATCGTTCCAATAATCGTAACCCATTCGTCATCCGCCCAACTTTCTGCATCATTATATTCCAAAAACACACCATAAGGTGAAGCATCAGCTGAGCAGCATTGAACTGCAAAACGACCTACAGCAAATTCATTCTCATTCATACCATCCGCTCGAAATATAAATCCACTGATTTCAATCTTTTTCCCTATAAACGCATCCAAGAATAAATCCAATGTTGTTAAGGTTTCAATATAAATGTCTTCTTGCACCTGGATGATATCTTGGGTATAAATTTGTTTTCCATAATTTGCATACACTTCTGTGAAGATTTCAGAAGCAAATAATGAATCTAAATCTTCTTCAGACTGCTCTGTCATTGTTTTTGATGATGGATCCACTATGCTTTCTTGGGGTTGTACTTCTGTTAACTCCTCCGTCTCATCGTCTGTGTAAGGGTATGATGTTTCAATAATAATCTCTACTCCATTTAACATATCATTTTTGGGATTTGCATTATTGAAATCATCACTATTCATTTCATTCTTTGAAGATATATCTTCTGACTCCACTTTTTGTGTTATTTCGTTAGATTCATCAGTTTTTAAAGAGTTTGCTGAACTAAAATTAACCCCTTTTTGCTCTGCCATTTGACTTCCTAAAATTGTATCGGGAGTTAAAAAACCTAAAAGAATGGGCATTAAAAAAACGGAGTAAACAATCAAGCTTTTAAAAGAAGACGGAGTTGTATGGCTGTGCCCACAGTTACAGTGAACACCATGTTGATCTTTCTTCATGAAAAAATAATAAATATGATATAAAGCAACAATAAACAATCCAAGTGCAGCTAACTTTACATAGATTTCCATACGGGGAGCAATATACAACTGAAGGTCCCCTTTTTTATCAAGAAATACAATATAAACAAAAAATCCTAAAAATATAAACCCTTTAATAAAATGATGAATACGACTCATATTTACTAAACCCCCTCCTAAGCAAATAATAAATGCTGAATGAAAATAGAACTAAAGAGAACGATGATAAAGATAAGTAAAGATAATACAACAATAAATCTTGTTTTAAATACTGATAACATCATCAGTGTATTTTTCAAGTCAAGCATCGGTCCAAATACTAAAAATGATAATAATGAACCTGCAGAGAAAGTCGTTGCAAAAGAAGAAGCAATAAATGCATCTGAAGTAGAACATAACGATAAAATATACCCTAATCCCATCATAAATAAATAGGAACTCCATTGTCCTTGTCCAATTTCAACAAGCTCAGCACGACTTACAGTAACTTGGATGATAGCTGTAATCAAAGCACCAAAAATTAAATACTTACCCATTTCAAAAAATTCTTCTGATGCATGAGCTAAAACAGAGATAAATTTACTTTTAACATTTTGGGAATGATGATGATGTATATGTAAATGTTCATTGACATTTAAAGACCGCTTGTTTTTCAAAGGATTTATTTTAATAAATTTATATATGATTAGTCCTATGATAAAAGCAGTTACAAAAGCTAATCCCATACGAGAATAAGCTATTTCTGGTTGATTGCGAAACGCCATATATGTGGAAGCGAATACGATAGGATTAATGATAGGTCCTGACAATATGTATACTGTACCTATGTAAAGAGGCATTCCTTTCAACATCAACCTTCTAACGATAGGAATCATTCCACATTCACAAAGTGGAAAAATTAAACCAAGAAAGCAACCAACAATAACCCCAAGTATTGGATTTTTAGGAATCATTTTGGCAATCATTTTTTCAGAAACAAACACACTTAACAGCGAAGACACTAAAACTCCTAGTAATATAAAAGGAAATGCTTCTAATAGAATACTCAAAAAAATAGTTTTAAAATTTTGAAACATCGTTATATTTTTTTCTCCCCACTCAAATACCAAACATTCCACCCCTTAATCGTTATCATTACGATTAATATAATTTTAGTCTATGAAAGTTTATTGGTCAATATGATTGTATACATTCTTTTATTAAATTTAATTCCTATTTGCATAAAATAACTGTAAAATGATAATAAGGATTTATTTTTTGAAAGGGGAATCAGTATGGAACATATAAAAATCCCTCATCAACAAGAATTAAAATTTAAAGATAAAACAATTTACATAGAAGGTCCAGTTTCTTCAGCCGAATTAAGAGAGTTAACTATGCATGAACATTTAGTTGCCTTTCGTGAGCCTGAAGAACAACAAAAAGCACTAATAGAAATTACCGATTTGCCAGAAGGTAGAATCATCATTGCTCGAAACGAAAATATCGTCGTAGGTTACGTTACCTTCCACTATGCTGATGAATTAGAAAGATGGTCAAAAGGAAATATGGAAGATTTAATAGAACTGGGTGCTATAGAAGTCGCTTTCCCCTATCGATCTTACGGTTTGGGTAAAAAGATGATTCAACATGCTTTTTTTGAAAATCAAATGGAAAACTATATAGTATTTACGACAGAATATTACTGGCACTGGGATTTAAAAGGCAGCGGCTTAAGTGTTTGGGATTATAGAAAAATGATGGAGAGATTGATGGAATCTGCTGGAATGACATGGTACGCCACAGATGATCCTGAAATCTGTTCACATCCTGCAAACTGTTTAATGGTACGCATAGGAAAAAACGTGCCAATGAGTTCAGAGGAAAAATTTGATAAAGTCCGTTTCCAACGACGTTTCATGTACTAAGATACCCACAAAAGTGAAGAGAAGCTTTGTAGGTTAGTCCTATTACTTTTGCGGGGGCCGGACACATAGCAAAACCCCAAAAAGTGAAGTAATACTTCTATGTTTATCCCCAGTTCTTGGATGAACTGGTGCCAGTGTTCAGCCAGCTCAAGGATGTGCTGGTGCCAGAATTGTCACATGGAGGTGACAGTTTATGATTGGCCACATGGACGTGGTGTGATCTTAACTGGGGAATACTTTTCGGGGACCCCATAAACCTAAAACCACAAAAGTGAAGCGAACTTTGTCAGTTAGAAATTTCGTAGAACAATAACCAAAAGAAGCTAAAAGGAGCTAAGTAAAGTGAGTATAAATTCAGCATTTATTTATCATCCTCAGACCTTAAACTATAAATTTAATGAACATCATCCATTTAATCAGAAGCGTCTAACTTTAACGATAGATCTACTAAAAAAATCCGGTGCTTTAAATGAAGAGAATATAATCACTCCAAATCCAGCTTCAGATGAATCTATTCATGCTGTACATCAAACTGAATTTATTCAAGCCGTGAAAGGATTAAGTTCACCCTCCCCATCCACAAAAGCATTGTCACAAGCTGAAAAGTTTGGACTTGATAAAGGCGACACACCTTATTTTATAAACATGCATGAAATTACATCTATTGTAGCTGGAGGGTCAATAGAAGCAAGTAAACAAGTCATGTCAGGACAATATTCACACGCTCTTCATTTAGGAGGAGGATTGCATCACGCGATGCCAGATAGATCTGCTGGTTTTTGTGTATATAACGATGCTGCAATTGCCATTCAATACATCCGTAAAAATTATGGAGCAAAGGTATTGTTTGTAGATACAGATGTTCATCATGGAGATGGAGTTCAATGGTCTTTTTACGCAGATCCAGAAGTTTTCACTTTCTCAATACATGAAACAGGGAAATACTTATTCCCAGGTACAGGGTATGTTACCGAACGAGGAGAAGATAGCGGTTTTGGATTTAATTTAAACCTTCCTATGGAACCGTATACAGAGGACGAATCGTGGCTGAAATGTTTCAGTGAAACATTGGAAAGAATTGTGAAAAGCTTCAGACCAGATGTCATTGTCAGCTTACATGGTTGTGATGCCCATGTTTATGATCCTCTTTCACACATACATTGCAGCATGGATATTTATCTAAAAATGCCTCAAATCATTCATAACCTGGCTCATGAATACTGCAACGGACAATGGATCGCACTTGGTGGCGGAGGATACGATATTTATCGTGTTGTACCAAGGGCCTGGAGTCTGCTATGGATGGTGATGTCAGAACACCCATTAATCCATTCTCTTATAGAAAAACCAAACCTTATACTGCCTGAAGCGTGGATTCAACAATGGCAAAAAGAAAGTCCAAAAATACTTCCAAATACTTGGTTAGATAAAAAAGAAGAATGGGATCCAATGCCTAGACGTGCGGAAATTACAAAACAGAATGAAAAAACAAAAGAGATAGCATTAACATACTGTTAAATGTAGAAATCCCGAATGTCACAAAAACATAAAACGGGATTTCTTAGTCATTACAACATTACCGATTAATATAGGAACCGCTAGTTTTAAACTAATGGGGACAATCGGACCGTCAAATATACTTTTTGTTAATTTATCATGTTCCTTTTCATTTTTTTGTTCCTTCACTTCTTTTTCTGAAATTAATTCTTGTCCTGTGCTCATTATTTTTTCACCTCCTTTCACAATTTGATAGAATTCAATTTTTCTGTTAAATTATTTTCTTGACCTTTTCGTGTTATACCCTTTATCTCCATAAGGTTGTAATTCATTCAGCCATTTTTCTTCAAGTTTTTTTAAGGCATCCCATTTATCTAAGTGTTCATCCTCTTTATATTCTAAAAGCTCTAATACTTCAAAAGAAAACGCCTCTTTCCCATACTTTTTGTAATCATTTTGCAATTTTTTAATAGGATAACTGCCCATATCCAGTTGAAATTGTTTCCCGTTCATAGATTTCAAATTCATACTGCTACCAATAAAAACCTTTTGATTTTGATTATTTTTAATCTGATACACACCCGCTTCCAATTTTGTATCCATATAGGTTTGTACCGCTTCTTTTCTATTCAACATCTCTTCTCCCTCCTTCAGCCAATACTCACTTCCATCTGATTTTCTGTCTAAAAAACCATATTGAATTAAATACCTTCTTAAAGTTACATAGTCATCATACACTGCAGACAAAATTCGATTCAGTTCCTTCTCTGTATAGATTCGTTTACTTTCAATTTTTTTAACGATTTCTCTAAGGACAACCAATTTATGCTTTTCCTTCATTGAAAATGTTTTTAGAGGACCATCAGTACCTTCAGAAAAGTATTTTTTTATAATATCTGCGCTCTCCTTTTCAGTAACAACATAACGATCGTCCACCATGGTTGCTGTTTTATGAGGAATAACAAAATTAGATCCATTTTTTTCATTTTCTTTTAAAAGCTCCATCATCACTAAAAAAACTTTTGACTGACGTTCCTTCTCTTTTAAAGCAAAACGATGATTTCGAATCGTTGAAGTACTTCCTATTCCAGTTTCCTTCTGAACTTCTTTATCATTTTTCCCTTCAAAAAAGAGTCGCAGTAATGTGTTTTGATGATCGGTTAAACCCGTAATTTTTTTATCCATAGCAATTAAATAATGAAATACCGATTGATGCACTTGATCAATATGAATGCGTATATACTTACTAGCATCATACAAAATCCCCTCGTTGGGATAAATAATTCCTTTCTCAATTTTTTCCCCACAAAGCAAACATTTATAATTTTCCTCTTCTTCTTTAAATCCACATTTCATTTCTTCTAGTGGCGCATTCCAAAATAGGTCTAAATTTTTCATTTTATAAACACCTTTCATTATTATCTAAATATATATAGATTTATTATTATTTTGTTTATATATTTATAAACATTATATTTATTTGTCTGTAGAATGTCAAACATTCTTTCGATTTGTTTACTTATAAAAAAAATTACATCCAAATGGATGTAATAAGATAAGGTATTGGTTTGACTGTAAGTATTCCAAGAAGGAAAGATGAATCTACGGGTTTTTTTAAAAAAAACCATCTCTATCAAACACATAAGAGGGATATAAATGGTCATTATTTCATTAGTTCTTACCTAAACATTCCCCACAACTTTATCATATGAAATGTATTATTCGGATCAATTTTTTGATCAATTACAAAATTAATGATTTTATTGCTTGTTGCTGTGTCAACTTTGATCCCTAAAATTCTTGATACTTTTTGTAAAAGAGATTTCACTTTTGTACGACTTTGCAAATCTTTTTTTGCTACACCATCTAACGCTTTTTTTACTCGTTCTAAGTATACATCGTTTTGCAATTTTTTCTTCACACGTTCTACTAGTGATTCGGGTATTCCATATTCTTGATAGCCCATTAATCACACCTCCATAATGCAATGTTTATGATGAAGGTGTTAAATATGTACCTATAAATGAAAAGAAAAAATCAAAAAATTTAAAACAAATTACTAATAAAGTGAAATCACATCTATTTAACCACCTTTTTAATGCATTTGTTGGTATGGTCATACAATTTATGATTGTTTCTTGTCATAATATTACAATCTTCTAATATAACTAGTTACTATAAAGACAGGCTATAAAGGAGCGTAAAAAGATGTCCTTACTTTTAATTAAACATATAATTCTCGGGTTATCCATCGCAGCACCCATTGGGCCAATTAATATTGAAATTCTTAGAAGAGGATTATCTCAAGGATTCTGGCCGTCACTCTTTGTAGGTGCAGGAGGAATGACTGCTGATTGTGCCTTAATGTTTTTCATGTATCAAGGACTTGCTCGACTATTAACCTTAGATGGGGTTCAGCTTACTTTCATTATTTTCGGAGCGGTGGTATTGATGCATACAGGTCTACAAAGTTTAATAAAACAAAAAGAATCGATAATGACTAATGAATGGCACTCTATCAACTCTAGTACTGGATTAATGAATTCATTTTTAACAGGAGTGTTTATTGCTGCTTTTAACCCCCTAAATATTCTTTTTTGGTTGGGTATATATGGATCAGTGTTAAGTGAAACCTTTAACGATGACAACAAAATAAAGGCATTTTTTATCAGTAGTGCTGTTTTTATAGGGATCGGATTGTGGAACTTAAATTTAGCTCTCATCGTTCACTTTGGAAGAAAATCACTTAACCCAAGCACATTGAAAAGGATCTCACTTGTTGCAAGTCTCATTATACTAGGATTTGGTCTTCATTTAAGTTACCAAGCCATTATGAGAATGCTGGATATGATGTAACATAGCATTAAGTACTTCAACCTTCATAGTAATTTAGTAAGATTATATATTTGTTCATAATATATGTGTAGAATTCATATATTCTCTTAGTTACTATATGCTGTTAATTCAATTTACCAAAAGGAGGGGTCGTTATCCATATTCAAACAAATAGAAATAATCTTTTGTTAGAAAAATACCAGTATACGAGAAACTTAACACTACATATCGTTAAACCCTTAGAAATTGAGGATTTTGGTATGCAGGGGATGGTAGATGTAAGTCCTCCCAAATGGCATTTAGCCCATACAACCTGGTTTTTTGAAGACTTTATTTTAATGAATTATAAACCTGGCTATAACTATTACTTAAAAGATGCAAGAAGGTTGTTTAATTCCTACTATGAAACATTGAGCAAACCGTTCCCTAGATCAAAAAGAGGTCTTATTTCTCGACCAACTGTAAGAGAAGTATTAGATTACCGAAGTGCAGTCGATGAAGAAATCATTGCACTATTAGAGCAAAGTGATGAGTTAGATGAAAAGCTCTGCTCCTTAATTCTATTAGGTATTCACCATGAACAGCAGCATCAAGAACTTTTAATTACTGATCTTAAATATAATTTCTCAATTAACCCTTTAAAACCTGCTTATAAAGAAGGTATTGATAACCCATCGGATTATTCGTCTATCCTGCCTCTAAAATGGATGTATTTTGAGGGGGGAACTACGACGATTGGAACTAATAACAATAATTTTTCATTCGATAATGAACAACCTGCTCACAAACACTATCTATATCCTTTTTCGATCGCCAACAGACCCATAACAAATGGTGAGTATCTTGAATTTATCAAAGATAACGGTTATGAGGAAGCCATAAACTGGCTTTCTGATGGTTGGGAAACTGTCACAAGACAAAAGTGGAAATCACCACTTTATTGGGAATGTATAAACGGAACTTGGTTTCAATTTACACTCTCTGGATTAAAACCCATTGTAAAAGAACAACCTGTTACACATATTAGCTTTTATGAAGCCGATGCTTATGCAAGATGGATCGGTTACCGCCTCCCTACCGAACAAGAGTGGGAACATGCATTTCAAAATACGCCAGTGGAAGGAAAGTTTCTAGAAAATCTTCTTTTTAATGAAAGGTACGAATCAGATAAAACAATTTTCGGTACAGTTTGGGAGTGGACGTCAAGCCCTTATACTCCTTATCCACAAAGTGCCAGACAAGAAGGTGCTTTAGGAGAATACAATGCCAAATTCATGAGTAACCAAATGGTTTTGCGTGGTGGGTCCAGTGCTACTCCTTGCAATCATATTCGAACAACTTACCGTAATTTTTTCCACCCGGATAAAAGATGGCAATTTAGTGGCATTCGTTTAGCCAAGGAGGAACGATAACATGTTGCAACCAAAGCAAATGATCGTTGATTTGAATCCTCCTGTTTCCTCTTTAAAAGAAGAAGTCTTAAAGGGATTAAGACAAGATCAAAAACAGCTACATCCCAAATGGTTTTACGATGAACAAGGAAGCAAACTTTTTAATCAGATCACTACTTTACCTGAATATTATTTAACTCGTAAAGAAAAAGAAATATTAACAAACAATCACTCTGATATTTGTGCTCTAATTGGTCATCGTTCTCCATTATTTGAGTTAGGATGCGGTAATGAAGAAAAAATACAACTAATTTTAGAATCTTTACAAAGCGGAAATCGTTATGTTCCCATTGATATTTCACAAGAAGCTTTAAACAGTACTGTTGAAAAATTACTTGATTCATTTCCTTTATTGGATGTAAAAGCAATTCGTGCTGACTATACACAAGCCTTATCGTTCTTATGTCAAGGGTCAAAAGAAAAAAAAGTCATTTTATTTCTTGGTTCAACGATTGGAAATTTGAATGGAAATGATAGGGAGAAGCTTCTACACCAATTATCCAATAATCTAAACCATCATGATGGTTTACTTATTGGCATTGATCTCATAAAATCACCCATTTTATTAGAAGCAGCTTATAACGATTCACAAGGCATTACGGCTGCATTTAACAAAAACTTACTTCACAGAATTAACAGAGAGCTTCATGCCAATTTTCAAGTGGAACAATTCACACATCATGCTTTTTTCAACAATGTTAAAAATAGAATCGAAATGCACCTTATCAGCAAGACGAATCAAGAAGTATTGATTGGCGATGAGACTTTTTCTTTTCTTTCAGAAGAAACGATTCACACTGAGAATTCTTATAAGTTCAATCTCAAAGAATTCGAACAAACGCTATTCAAAGTAGGACTTTGCATGCGTAATTTCTGGACAGATAAACAAAATTACTTTGCCGTAACATATATAGAACCAATCACAAAATAACTAAAGCGACTACAAATTCCTTCAATTCACATTGAATGGAATAACGAGTCGCTTTTCTGTTTCTAGTCTAATTCCTTCTCTAACAACTGATCCTGATCCAATAGCTCACGAAGTGGCAAATATTTTGCAGCAGTCCAAAACTCTTCTGACTTCACTAACTCTGCCGCATCCTCTCTCGCCATCTCTAATACTTCAAAATCATGAGCTAGATCTGCCACGCGAAACTCAGGCATTCCGCTTTGTTTTGTACCAAAAAAGTCACCTGGTCCCCTTAATTCTAAGTCCATACGAGCGATTTCAAATCCATCATTTGTTTTCGTCATAGAACGCATTCTCTCTTGTCCCATCTCTGATTTGGGATCGGCGATTAGTATACAGTAAGATTGGGCTTGTCCTCTTCCAACTCTGCCCCGTAATTGGTGAAGCTGTGATAAACCAAAACGATCTGCATCATAAATGACCATGACAGTAGCGTTTGGCACATTGACTCCAACTTCAACTACAGTTGTAGATACAAGCACTTGTACTTCATTTTCACTAAACTGTAACATCACCTGTTCTTTTTCGTCAGCTGCTTGTCTTCCATGTAATAAACCTACTTTGTAACCAACTAAAAACGCTTGTATTTCTGCATGTAAATCAATAGCATTCTGTACATCAATCTTATCCGATTCTTCAATCAAGGGACAGATAACATAAGCTTGACGATGAGCCTTTAATTCTTTTTGAATGAAACCAAGCACTCTTTTCATCAAATTGTGTTTTACCCAGTAAGTTTTAATTTCTTTCCTACCTTTTGGCAACTCCTTCAATGTAGATACATCCATATCTCC
The DNA here is from genome assembly GCF_009910845.1 of Chengkuizengella marina. Taxonomy (GTDB): domain Bacteria; phylum Bacillota; class Bacilli; order Paenibacillales; family KCTC-33759; genus Chengkuizengella; species Chengkuizengella marina. The sequence goes on from NZ_SIJB01000026.1 coordinate 44,381, forward strand.
AAAAGCAGTTATAGCTAACGTTCTAGGAATGGGAGTAGCTGTCATTGTGAGAACATCAGGGTTCAAGCCCTTATGTCTGAAAATGGTTCGTTGATTTACACCAAAACGATGTTGTTCATCTGTTACAACCAACCCTAAGCTTCTAAAATGTACATTTTCCTGTATTAAAGCATGAGTACCGACTACGATATCAATGAGACCGGATTGTAATGATGCAAGAACGTCTTTTCTTTGTTTATTCGTTAAACTACCCACTAACAATCCAATCTCAAGCCCATAGGAAGCAAATAAATCTTGTAAAGATTGATAATGCTGTTCCGCTAGTATTTCAGTTGGTACCATCATCGCACCCTGAAAACCTGATTTAAAATTTGCATAAAGAGCTGCTGCTGCAACCACCGTTTTACCTGATCCTACATCCCCTTGTAATAAACGGTTCATACTATAAGGCTGTCGTAAATCAGAAAGAAGTTCGGCGATTACTTTTTTCTGTGAATCAGTCAGCTGAAACGGAAGTGAACGAACAAACTTACGTATATCCTCAGAATCAAAAATATGCTGAATACCATCAGCTTTTGAACGTGATGTTGAGCGAAAAATCATCAGTTTAAGTTGAAATAAAAATAGCTCCTCATAAACTAAACGTCGCCTTGCTTCTGTACCATCTAAAGCATCTTGAGGATGGTGAATGGACATGATAGCTTGTTTACGAGGAATCAAATTATGTTTTTCACTATAAAATGCAGGGATAGGATCTCTAATCAGTCCACCATATTGTTGGAGTGCCTGATGTATGATTTTTCGAATCCACTTTTGGGTGATAGATCCTCCTACAGAATAAACAGGTTGCAACGAACCTGCTTGAGGGGAATGGGTTCCAGGAAATTCAGATTCTGAAACGGTCAAAACCTGCCTTTTAGAATCCCATTTCCCAGTTACAATGATTTCTTTACCGATGATCAGACGATCCTTAAGAAAATGACGATTAAACCATACGGATGTAATCATAAACTGATCATCGACCATCATTTTACAAGTCATTCTTGATTTATTTCGCCCATATCGTTGAACTTGCGGTAAGCTATGTATCTTTGCTTGTACTGTAATCCTATCTCCATCCTCGACTTCAGAGAGGTCACGTAAACGATAATCTTCATAACGAAAAGGAAAATACTCAATTAGATCTGAAACAGAATGAATTCCTAGTGCGTTTAAATCTTTACTCCTCGCCGCACCTAACCCATGAATATCTTGGAGCGGGATTTGATGCAAATTATTCATTGGAACGAGGTCGCATTATAATACCAAGTGTCCCAGGACCTACATGTGTGCCTATTACTGGACTTAATGAAGTTAACTTTACGTTATGTACTTGAAATTGTTCTTTTAATAGTTGAGAAAAATCCTTAGCATTAGAAATATCGTTTGAATGGACAATGATCATGTCTACATCTGTCATTGAAAAGTCTTCTTTTAAAACGTCAACAATTCGATTTATGGCTTTCTTTTTGCCTCTAACTTTATCAACTGAAGTAATTTCACCTTCATCATCTATCGAAAGAATGGGTTTAATATTTAATAATGAACCTACTACAGAAGCAGCTTTACCTATTCTACCGCCTTTTTGCAAGTATTCTAATGTATCCACTAAAAAGTAAATTCTGATATCCTCTCTCAGTTTTGCAACGATTTCCAGAATTTCATCTTTATTTTTCCCATTTTCATAAGCCTTTACTGCTTCAACCATTAGTACACCAATTCCATAAGAAGCTGATCTCGCATCTACAATGTGCAGATCTACCCCTTCATCTAGAAGTGATTTTGCTAATACAGCAGATTGGTATGTACCACTCATGGCTGAAGACAAATGAATAGAAATAATTGTACAGTTGGGATCTTCTTCATAAATTTTTTTATATACGTTTAAAAAATCTACAGGTGACGGTTGAGACGTAGTAGGCAAGACATTACTTACAGCCAATTTTTCATAAAACTCTTTAGACTGAATTGTAATCGCATCCAAAAACACTTTCTGACCGAAATGCACCTTTAACGGTACCATCTCAATGTTGTATTTTTCCCTTATTTCTAATGGAATATCCGATGTACTATCTGTAACAAATCGAATTTTAGACATACAATCACCTCATTTAATAATTATTCAACTGAAAAGATATAATCGTAAATTGGTTGTCCACCTTCAATGACTTCAATTTCAATATCAGGGTAAGATTCCTCAACAAATTGTACTAATATATCTGTATGTTGTGCTGCCATCCCTTCACCTATAAACACCGTTAACATTTCGTTTTCTTCCGTGATCATTAGTTGAAGCAATTCCTTAGATGTCTCTATAATTTCATTGGAAGCAGTTACAATTTGATTTTCTTGTATTCCTATATAATCCCCTTCATTGATTGAGATTCCATTCATTTGCGAGTCTCTTACAGCTATCGTAACACAACCTGATTGAACATCCTGAATTGCTTGATTCATTAAATGTTCATTTTCATCTACATCATTCATGTCTTGTAATGCCAAGGCTGCTGACAATCCCTGTGGTATCGTTTTTGATGGAATAACGATGACTTCTTTATCCTCAATTAGATTTTTTACTTGCTGAGCAGCTAAAATGATATTTGAATTATTAGGTAAAATAAATATATATTTTGCATGAATACTTTCTACAGCCTTCACAAGATCCTCAGTACTAGGATTCATCGTTTGACCACCAAACAGAACATAGTCAACTCCGATACTACTAAACACATCCGAAATTCCATCACCTGATGAAACAGTAACCATGCCAAAGGTTTTAGGTTCAACGGATGTAATGGATGTTTCATCTTTTTCATTGAAAGTTTCATCCTCTTGAATACTATTGGTTTCTTCCACAATTTCTCGGTGTTGATCACGCATATTTTGAATGTGAAGACGAGTTAACTCCCCATACTGAATCGTTAAATTTAATACATCACCTGGGGAATTTGAATGAACGTGAACTTTTACAAAGTCATCATCAGGAATTAAAACGATGGAATCCCCAATCTCAGCTAATTTTTTTCTTAATACAGATTCATCAAAATGGACTTCTTTGGATAAATGAATAAAAAATTCCATATCATAAAAATGAGTTATATCTTCCGTAGCTATATTAGATTGAGCTGGTTTTGGTTTATTAATTGTAATTTTCTGGTAATCAGTATGATGCATTACATTAGAATCCACATTAAAACTCCCTTTAAGAGCTTCAATAAATCCTTGATAAATAAAAACCAATCCTTGTCCACCAGAATCCACTACTCCAGCTTGTTTTAATACAGGAAGTAGATCGGGTGTTCTAGCTAACGATTTCTTCGCTTCATTGATCACTTCCTCTAATAACTCAATAATATGATCTGTTTGGTGAGATACAAATAAAGCGTGTTTAGCAGATTCTTTTGCAACAGTTAAGATCGTACCTTCGATCGGTTTTACAACAGCTTGATATGCTGTATCTACACCTTGTTGCAAGGCTGCTGCAAATTGTACAGCGTTGATCTCATTTAGTTCATGAACTGATTTTGTAAATCCACGAAATAACTGTGAAAGAATGACACCAGAATTACCACGCGCTCCCATTAATAAGCCTTTAGAAAAAGCTTCTGCCATCTCCCCAATGTGGTCCGAAGATTTAGACTGAATATACTCAATACCTGATGTTAAAGTCATATTCATGTTCGTACCTGTATCACCGTCTGGAACTGGGAACACATTCAAACTATTTATTTTTTCTACATTTGAATGTAGGACGTTTGCCCCAGACAAAACCATATTCATAAAATCTGTACCATTAATGAAAACTTTACTCAATGTGATTCTCCCTTTCTATTGGGATACTCTAACCCCTTGCACATATATATTTACAGTTTGAACTTCAAGTCCTATAAGATCATTTAAGACATATTTCACTTTGTTTTGTATGTTATGTGCAACTTCAGAGATTTTAGTACCATAACTTACGATGATGTACAGGTCAATATGGATATCATTTTGTTCACCCTCTTGCCTAATTAATACACCACGAGATAAATTCTCTCTACCTAGGAGCTCAGCAATCCCATCCTTAAGCTGACTACGAGAAGCCATACCTACTAACCCATAACAATCTAATGCAGCTGAGCCTGCTAAGGTAGCTATGACCTCACTTGTCATCATAATCTTTCCATACTCATTATCAAGTTGAATTGTCATCTTCAATCCACTCCTTTTTTCTATAGAAATATGGACTTTATCATTGTACTATAATCATGAATATAATAAAATCCCTATCGGTGACTTTTTCGAATGTGATTCACGTGTACATCAGTTCGTCCATGAAAAACAGCAAAGTAAGTATGATATTATTTTATACTTTCCTGTCCTATAAATAAATCCATTTTTCTATAAAGTTCATTGACTATCTCATTTTTTTTGTGATATTATAGTAAAAGTGTTTATGATTACGTGTATGTTCCAGAATAAAATTAACGTAAAGAAAGCTATATCTTTCCATCGTTATTTCTGGCTTAACCCCGCAAAAGTAATTGAACCGTCATTCATTGTCATGTCGAATGTGGCATCTGCACAATGGTTCTTCCATGAGCTGGGAATTCATAGCTTATTTTCACTTTTTGTGGGTTATTTAAAGGGGGTGTAGGAATGTCACGCAAATGTTATGTTACTGGTAAAAAAAGAGGTGTGGGAAACAACAGATCTCACGCTAACAATAAAACGAAACGTACTTGGGGAGTCAATGTTCAAAAGGTGCGAATCCTTGTAGATGGTAAGCCAAAGCGCGTTTATGTAAGCACAAAAGCATTAAAATCTGGATTAGTTGAACGTGTATAGAAAATGACATTGACAAAAAGCACCTCTGCGGGGTGCTTTTTTTCAGTTCATAATAGTACATTAAAAACTCTTTACAAACTGATCATTTTTTATTAAACGTATTCAAAATAATTCTCACAAACCCGCCTAAAAATTTTGGTAGTTTAAAGGTATAAAATCTCATCCCTACCCCTCCCAGGATACATAATGAACTGACCATAGTACATGGACTTTAAATATAGTATATTCATAATCATCAAAAAATTGACTATGGTTTTAAAAAAATAAAACACAAATCTAAAGACTTAGCACTATTCATTATATATGTAAGATAAGCCTCCAACATACCTATAGAAATTAAATAGAATTACTTTTCCCTCTGAGTTGTTCAATTGACTCTTTTTTATTTTCATGATTAAATATTGCACTACCTGAAACAAGCACGTTAGCACCTGCCTCTATGACTAAAGGAGCTGTATCCTTGTTGATTCCACCATCCACTTCAATATCCAACTTTAATCCTTGTTTTAAACTCATTTCTTTAAGTTGTTTAATCTTGGGGAGTGTAGATGAAATAAATTTTTGTCCCCCAAATCCAGGGTTAACTGTCATTAATAATACCAAATCCAGTTCATGAACTACATGTTCAATGACAGATAAAGGAGTAGCTGGGTTTAAAACTACCCCTGCCTTTGTGCCATGATCTTTAATATGATGAATCGTACGATGTAAGTGAGGACATACCTCAGCGTGTACACTAATGAGATCAGCGCCTGCATTTACGAAATCAGGAATATATGTATCTGGGTTTTGAATCATTAAATGAACATCTAGAGGAAGTGAAGTATGTGGACGGATACTCTCAAGAACTAAAGGCCCCATTGTAATATTAGGAACAAAATGTCCATCCATAACATCCACATGAATCCAATCTGCACCGGAGGATTCTAATTCTTGTACCTCTTGTCCTAATTTTGAAAAATCTGCTGATAATATTGATGGAGCAATACGTAACATGTTAATACCTCCTTTTCATCTGGCTAATTTCATCTAAAAATCCTAGATAATGTTCATAACGTTTAGATGAAATTTTTCCTGCATTTGTTGCTTCAATAATCTTGCATTTAGGTTCTTGCTGGTGCAAACAACCTCTAAACTTACAGTCAGGAATATATTGTTTAAATTCTTTAAAATAAAAACCTAAATCTTCCTGGTCAATATTCGTAAAATCTAATGAACTGAAACCAGGAGTATCTGCCACGATACCCCCATTGCTCAATTCAATCAATTCAACATGCCTAGTTGTATGTTTACCTCTTCCTAGTTTGGAGCTAATTTGTTTCGTTTCTAACTCCAACCCTGGGATAATAGCATTCAAAAGAGAGGACTTCCCTACACCTGATTGTCCAGAAAACACACTCGTTTTGTTAGCCATATACCCTAAAAGTTCTTCATGACCTTCCCTTGTTGTTTTACTCGTTAATAATACCGGATAACCAATGGTTTCATAATATTGAATCAATTTATCTAAAAATATAGACTTTTCCTTTGAATCCTGAAATAAATCATATTTTGAAAAACAGATGATTGACTCGAGTCCTACTTTTTCAATATGAACTAAAAATTTATCTAATAACTGCAAGTTTAGTTTTGGTTCCACTAATGAAAAAACAAGTACTGCCAGATTAACATTAGCTATAGGGGGACGGATTAACTCACTAGTTCTAGGAAGAATTTCATGAACTGTACCCTCACCATTCTCTGATAATTCAACCATTACAAAATCTCCAACTAAAGGTGAAGTTTCTCTTTTTCTGAAAATACCTCTAGCTCTACACTGGATCAATGGTTCTCCAACCTGATGAGGTTTCACATAATAAAATCCACTTAAAGCCTTTACAATTCTTCCTTCTAGCATAAATTAATCAAAACCCTCCTATTATTTATAATCATCATATTTCACTTCGTATGTGCCTAAATGCTTAGCATCACGATAAACACTAATGGAAGCTTTACCATCAGGTAAATCAGGAGTTAATACAACTGGTACAAAGAAAGTTTCTTCCTCATTTATCGTTTTTGTGTTCCCAATACGATCCGTACCTAAGGCATCTGTTATTTTAAACTCGATAACTGAATCTTCACCTTTGACTTCTGGTTCAACAAAAATGGGATAATTTGTTCTCCTTACATCTTCAGGTTCACCTTTACTAACAAATATAGTAATTTCTTCACCTTTTTTGAGGGTATCTCCTGGATCATAAGGATGCTGTTTAAATACATAACCTTCATTTACATTTAAATCAAAATCTTTTTCAATATTAACTTTAAGTCCTTTTTGTTCAAGGATAGAAACCGCTGCTTCTTCACTAAGTTTAATTAAATTAGGCATTTCAACACTACCTAATCCTTCACTTACTGTAAAGGAGAGAACAACATCATTTGGATTGTATTCCTTATTTGCTTGAGGAGATTGGCTGATTACCTCACCATCAGGTACATCGCTTAGTATTGTTTCCATCTTAATATCTTCATCGGTAAATCCAATTTTTCTCAAAGCATTTTCAACATTCACCCACTGCATTCCTCTATAGTCTTTCATAATTTTTGTTTCTTGTCCTTGGCTAACGGTCAGAGTGATAGGAAAATTTTCTTTTACCATTTTATTTTTATCAGATTGATCTATTACGATCCCTTCTTCTACTTGATCATCATACTCATATTGAACAGGATCACGTACTGTTAATTGAACACTTTCCAGCTCCTTAGTTGCATCTTCTAAAGTTAAACCAACAACATTGGGAACTTCTACATCAGATACATCAAGCATACCCAGTACTGCTTTAACACCAAACCAAGCTGAGAATAAAATAATAATTGTAGTAAAAGTCCAAATAACTGGTTTTAACCAAAAGAGACGATTTGTTTTTTTGTAATCTTCATCTTCATTATGTTCTGGAATGATAGTTTCATTCTGATCTGTCTCTTGCACTTTTCGATTTAAACCAATCACAGGCATAATTTTCGTATGTTCTTCATCATCTAATTCGTCATTAAACTGGAATTTGTTTTCATTCAATTTTTCAGGTAATAAACATGATTCTAAATCGTATAGCATTTGACTAGCAGATTGATAACGCTGTTCAGGATTTTTTTGCATTGATTTTAGTACAATATTTTCTACACTCTGCGGAATCAAAGGATTCACTTTTCGAGGTTCTTCAACATTTTCTTGTATATGTTTTAATGCAATACTAATTGGACTATCCCCAGAAAAAGGAAGTTTGTTCGTAAGCATTTGGTACAATACAATACCTAGTGAATATAAATCAGACTTAGCCCCTTGAGTCACCCCTTTAGCATGCTCAGGAGAAAAATAATGAACAGATCCTAGAACAGATCCTGTCTGAGTAATTTCAGATGACGAAGCTGCACGTGCAATCCCAAAATCCGTAACTTTTACACGTCCATTTCTTCCAATTAAAATATTATGCGGCTTAATATCTCGATGAATAATTTGATTTTGATGAGCGTGATCTAATGCATCACAAATCTGACTAGTAATATGAATAGCTTCCTCTACTTGAAATGGAGCCCTATTTTTAATTTCTTCGTTTAAATTGCTACCTTCTATGTATTCCATTACAATGTAATGAATATCATCTTCCTGTCCTACATCATAAATACTTACAACATTCGGATGAGAAAGTGATGCAGCAGATTGAGCTTCTCGACGAAAGCGACGAATAAAATCTTCATCATAAACAAATTGTTGACGAAGTACTTTAATGGCAACCATACGGTTTAACAATTTATCATGTGCCTTAAATACAAGCGCCATTCCGCCCCCACCAACGCGATTTAATATTTCGTATCGACCGCTTAATTGCTGTCCAATCATTTTTTCACCTCATTACCTGTGTATATTAATTTCAGCATTTTCAACTTACTCATTTTCTAATAAAACAACAGTAATGTTGTCATCTCCACCTGCATCAAGTGCGTGCTGAATTAATTCATTAGCCTTTAATTCGAGATTTTGTTCTTGCATTAAAATATCAACCATGTCCTGCTGACTTACTAAGCTGCTTAATCCGTCACTACACAACATTAATAAATCATGCCGAAGCCACTCATGACGATGAATTTCTATACTAACATATTCTTCTGTTCCCAAAGCACGAGTTAATAAATTACGTCTCGGATGTTGTTTTGCTTCCTCAACAGAAATTTGTCCACTTTTAAGTAATTCATTTACTAAAGAATGATCTTCTGTTAGTTGTATTATAGATTCTTGAGTAAATTTATAAGCCCGACTATCCCCGATATGTGCAATAAGTATGAACTCACTTGTAGCAAGTGCAACCACAACAGTAGTTCCCATTCCCATATATTTTTCATTTTCTGAAGCAAGTTGATATATTTTTGCATTTGCTAAATAAATGGCTTCTCGGATACACATCTCACATTCTTCTACAGTCATATCAGACTCTAATGTTTGCAAGTTTTCTTGAATGGTTTCTATCGTAATTTGACTAGCGATATCTCCAGCTTGATGTCCTCCCATCCCATCTGCCACAACTGCAAGTGTAAACCCATTTAACTCTGTTTGCACCGCAGCTCGATCTTCATTAACTGCTCTAGTACGTCCAACATCTGTTTTATTGGTTGATTTCATAATTATATCACCTCGTACTTGACTCCATATGTTTAGCACGCAATTGACCACAAGCTGCCTCTATATCATGCCCCTGCTCTCTTCGAATGGTCACATTCACTTTTTTATGTTCTAAAATCTTTTTAAACTCAAAGATATCTTTTTTAGGTGTCCTAATATAACCCCGCTCTGGTACATGATTCACAGGAATCAAATTCACATGACATAACATGCCTTGCAGCACATCTGCTAATTCTTCTGCATGCTCTGGTCTGTCATTTTTACCTCCAATTAAAGCATACTCGAAGGTAATTCTTCTACCTGTTGTTTGGATATAATATTTACAAGCTTTCAACAAGTCACGCAGCGGAAAACGTCGATTTACAGGCATTAAACTTGAACGAAGAGCATCATTTGGAGCATGGATAGAGATCGCTAAATTAATTTGTGTTTTTTCATCTGCAAACTTATAGATGTTCGGAACAATTCCACTCGTTGAAACAGTGATATGACGCTGCCCGATGTTTAGACCTTGTTTATGTACCATCGTCTTTAAAAATTTCATCATGTGATCATAGTTTTCAAAAGGTTCTCCAATACCCATAATCACAATGCTACTAATTCGTTCGTTTGAATTGTCTAATCTTTGCTGAGCCTGTACAACTTGTGCAATGATCTCCCCCGCTGTTAAATCTCTTTTTAATCCTCCTAGTGTAGATGCACAGAAAGTACAACCTACTCGACAACCAACTTGTGTCGTTACACAAATGCTATTGCCGTAATCATGTTTCATAATGACAGTTTCTATTGCATTTTTATCTTGCAGCTCAAATAAAAATTTGATTGTACCATCTTTCGATTCAAATCTTGTAATCTCATTTAATGTAACAAAGTTAAAATCCGCTTCTAGTTTTACGCGAAGTTGTTTTGGTATATTAGACATTTCCTCAAAACTGTTTACGCGTTTAACATATAACCAATCGTAAATTTGTTCTGCCCGAAATGTCGGTTGTTTATTTTCTTTTACCCATGATTGTAATTCCTCTAGGGTGTAATCATAAATAAAGGGTTTCATTTTCACACAACCTTGTTTATATTGTGATAATTTAAATTATCTAAAATCTTACTAAATCATTTGTAAATTCACCTGTGATTGATATTTTTCACTTTTTTTGGGTAAGTTTTAGGTCTATTTTATCATACATTCTCATTTTTATGTAAACGGGCAATAAAAAAACCGTCTGAATGATAATAATTCGGCAGCACCTGAAGCATTCCTTCCTCTAACTTGATTTGATGATATACCTCCTTTGGCAAAAATTTGTCAATAGAAGAATCTGTGGAAAACTGTGGATTTTGTGATAAAAATGCTTTAATAATATGCTCATTTTCTGACGCTTCTATCGTACAAGTACTATATACTAGTACACCTCCAGGTTTAACTAAGTCAGCAATCTTACACAGTATACCTAATTGTATTTGAGTTATTTCCTCAATATCTGATTCACTTTTTACCCACTTTAAATCTGGTTTTCTACGGATCACACCTAATCCAGAACATGGAGCATCCAATAATATACGATCAAAGGATTGTTTCTCAAACTTTTTTATTAATAGAGCAGCATCTTCAACCGATGTTTTGATATTTTTTAAATGCAACCTCTCTACTTGTTCATCAATTAATTTTTTCTTATGTTGATGAATGTCATTAGCCCAAATAACACCTGTATTTTCCATCTTTTCAGCAATATGTGTTGTTTTTCCACCTGGAGCAGCACAACAATCAAGAATCGTTTCATTCTTCTTAGGATCTATTACTGCTGCAACTAGCATCGAACTTTCGTCTTGAATAGAAATTTTACCTTCCTTAAACCATGCGCTATGCGCCATATTCCCTCCACTTTCAACAACAATGCCATCTGCAGAAATAGATGAAGGAGATACTTTTAATGCTTCCTGTTGCATTTCTTTTACTATAGAATCTCTATCCTGTTTAAGGGTGTTTACTCTTACACTCACATGAGGGGTTTCATTATTCGCTTTGCATATTTGCTCAGCTATTTCTTCACCAAACTGATGTACCCAACGTCTAACCATCCACTCTGGGTGCGAGTGCTTTAAGGATATATGCTGTACAATATTTGAAGTACTGGGTAATGCTATTTGATCTTTTTTCCTTATGATGTTTCTTAATACTGCATTGACCATCCCTGAAATCCCACGATGTCCTTTACGCTTAGATATGTTTACGGCTTCATTAACTACAGCATGATCTGGAATCCGATCTAAATAATACAACTGATAAAAGCTTAAACGTAATAAATTACGTACCCATGGTTGTAATTTCCTTACCTTTTTGTTTAAGAATTGGTCTAAAAAATAATCAATCGTATTCATTCTTTGAATGGTTCCATATACGATTTCAGTAGTTAAAGCAACTTCTTGTCGTTCTAATTTAAATTTGTTCAATGATTCGTTCAATAATATATTACTATATGCCTTTTTTTCATCAACCTTTGTTAGAATTTCCATGGCTAGTTCTCGAGCAGTAGGTATTTTCTTTTTGGATGTCTTTTTTGTATTTGATGAACTCATCTAAATCATCTCCCAAATTGTGTCCCTTCAGGGATGGCACTTCCTTTGCTAAATTGCCCAACGTCCATTCTTTTTTTACCAGCAGGTTGAATTTGTGTTAACCAAATTGTTCCGTTCCCTGTTCTCACCTCTATACCATCTGTGGTCATCTGAATGACTGTACCTGGTGATATATCATCCTTATGGTTGACAGGTTTTGAGTAGATGTCAGAAGGATTTAAACTCTCCCATACCTTTAACACTTTTCCATTCCATAAAGTATAAGAGCCTGGAAATGGATTTAGTGCACGAATATGATTAAAAATATCTTTAGAAGATTTTTTCCAGTTAATGAGCTCATCCTCTCTTTTAATATTTGAAGCAAATGTAGCTTCTTCATGATTTTGAGCTACTGGCTGAATATTTCCTTGAACTAATTTAGGCAAAGTTTCTTTTAACAACTCTGCTCCAGCAATACTTAGTTTTCCAAACATTGTTCCTGTATTGTCATTTTCAAGGATTGGAACTTCTATTTTGCTAATCATATCTCCCGTATCTAATCCTTCTGCCATATACATAATGGTCACTCCTGTTATTGTTTCTCCATTTTTTATAGCATGATGAATAGGAGCACCTCCTCTATACTTTGGAAGAAGAGAAGCATGAACATTAATACAACCTAAGCGAGGGAGTTCTAATACCTCTTTGGGTAAAATTTGTCCAAATGCTGCAGTGATAATTAAATCAGGCTGTAATTGTTTTAACAGTTGTATGGCTTCTGGAGCTTTCATTTTTTCAGGTTGAAGCACTGGAATATGATGATTTAAAGCCTCTACTTTTACAGGAGTTGGTGTGAAAATCTTCTTTCTCCCTTTAGGACGGTCTGGTTGTGTTACTACTCCTACTACATTTAATTTTTCTTCAAGTAAATATTGAAGAGAGGGAACAGCAAAATCTGGTGTTCCCATAAATACGATACGAATTTGATTAATCAATGACATTGTTTGGCTGTTCCCCTTCATATATGGTTTCTGCTATATCTGTAAATAAAATTCCGTTTAAATGATCAATTTCATGTTGGAATATTCGAGCTAGAAAATCCTCAGCTTCATACTCTACTTCATTGCCATTTCGGTCAAGACCTTTCACTGTAATGGCCTTAAAGCGATTTACATCTCCACTAATAGATGGAATACTTAAACAACCTTCTGGTCCTATTTCTTTTTCTGTTGATGTTTTAATTATTTCAGGATTAACTAACTCAATTAGCCCCGGTCCATCTTCTTCACCCGAATCAAGTACGATCACACGTTTCAATATTCCAATTTGAGGAGCTGCAAGTCCCACCCCTGGTGCATCATACATCGTTTCAGCCATATCGTCTAATAATTTGTGAAGATTTTTATTAAATTTTGTAACTTGTTTACACTTTTCCCTTAAAATCGGATCAGGATTTTTAACAATGACTCTAATTGCCATGTCAAACACCTACCTTTATAAATTCTTTATTAATTTATGTTTTTGAACTTATTACATTAACATTTGTGGGTCTACGTCTATACTTATCTGTAATTTCGTTTGTTTTATAGTTTCTTCTAATGAAACAACCGCTTTATGAACCAAGTTTATCGTTTCCCATCCTCCTCGATATTTTATCAAACATTGGAAACGATATCTATCCTTCTTCCGCGAAATAGGCGAAGCTACAGGTCCAAGAACATCTATAACAGTTGGAAGTTGCTCCCTCTTAATATATTTTGAAAATATCTCACCTGTTCGTACTAAAAGGTTGATATTTTCATGAGAAAAAGTAATTAAAATCAATTTGCAATAAGGTGGATAAAACCCTTTTTTCCTCGTTTGAAGTTCTGTTCTCATAAAAGATAAATAATCATGTTGACTTGCACTAATTACACTGTAGTGATCTGGATTGTACGTTTGTATTACGACCTCTCCAGGTAGCTCATGTCTTCCAGCACGTCCAGAAACTTGCGTAAGCAATTGAAATGTTTTTTCAGAAGCTCTAAAATCTGGTAAATTTAATACCGTATCTGCCGCAATCACACCTACTAAGGTCACTTTTGGAAAATCCAGACCTTTGGCTACCATTTGTGTACCTAACAATACATCTGCCTTCTGATCTCGGAATTGATTTAACCATTTTTCATGAGAACCTTTTTCCGTCGTAGTATCGACGTCCATACGTATTACTCTAATGCCAGGAAAAAAGCTGGTGAGGCTCTCTTCCACTTTTTGAGTTCCTGTACCAAAGTATCGAATGTGCTCGCTTAAACATGATGGGCAAGTATGATTTTCTCTTTCAGCATAACCACAATAATGACAACGTAAATGCTGAGTGTTCATATGATAAGTCAGAGAAATATCACAATGAGGACAACTAACAACATGGCCACAAGAACGACACATCACAAAAGTCGAATATCCTCTACGATTCAAGAGTAAAACCATCTGTTCTTTTTTGTTTAATCGATCTTCAATCAATGTATGTAAAATTCGACTGAACATGGTACGATTGCCTTCCTTTAGCTCTTCTCGCATATCAACGACATGTACTGGAGGCATAACACGTCCCGCTACTCTTGTGGGCAATGATAAATAATCCATAGAGGCTTGATGACTCTCATAATAAGTTTCTAAAGAAGGAGTCGCTGAACCTAATATGACCACAGCCTGGTGTGCCACACTTCTCTTTTTTGCAATTTCAATTGCATGATATTTTGGGTTGTCCTGTTGTTTATATGAGGCTTCATGCTCTTCATCAATAATAATTAGTCCAATATTTGTGAATGGAGCAAATATTGCAGATCTTGCGCCGATGACAACCTTCACTTTTTTTTGTTGAATTTTACGCCATTCATCGTAGCGTTCACCTTGAGACAATCTGCTATGTAGAACCGCAACTAAGTCCCCAAAACGAGATTTAAATCTTTCTACCATCTGTGGAGTTAGTGATATTTCTGGAACAAGTACAATCGCTTCTCTATTCTGATTTAAACACTTTTGTATTGTTTGTAAATAAACTTCCGTTTTACCGCTCCCCGTAACACCATGTAATAAGAAAAGACGCTGTTTTCTTTCTTGAATAATCTGACTAATAGATTGATATACCTTTTCTTGCTCTTCAGTAAATTCCAGTGGATGGCTTTTTATAAATTTATGTTTTTGAAAAGGATCACGAAAGATTTCAGTTGTTTCTATTTGTAGCCACTTTTTATTCACTAAAGCTTTGATACTGGAGGAACTAGTATTTAGTCTTTTAGATAACTCAGATAGTTGTATTGAATTAGGATGATTCAAAAAAAACTGTAAAATTTCCAATTGCTTATGTGCTTTTTTAGATAACTCTTTTTTATACTCTTCTAACAATGATATATCTTGTGGAGGTTTTACCATTAACACTTTTTTAGCAGATACACGATTTTTAATGTTTTGAGTTTCCGTTAATATTTCACCTAAAATCATTTTTTTTATAGTTAAGCTTGCATTTGGAAAACGGTTAAGTAGTTCATTCATTTCAACAGTTTGTTTGCTTTTTATAAAATGTATAATTTCATTTTCTATCTCATTTTTTGACACAAATTCATTTTCATATGTTGAGTCAGTTAATTTAATATATTTTTCGTATTTCGCTTTCAATGCACTTGGCAACATGACCTGTAGTGCTGTTATTTCATTACATAAATATTTACGACTCATCCATTTAGCTAACTTTACAAGTTCTTGTGTTAAAGGAGGCTGAAGATCCAATACATGTTCAATGCTTTTTATCTTACGATCATCAACGTCACTTTCTTCTAACAACTCAACAACAAAACCTTGTATCATTCTCTGGCCAAACCGAACTGCAACTCTACTCCCGATTTCTACCCACTCAAATAAAGATAATGGCACTTTATAATCAAATGGGCGATTGGTTTGTTTTGAAGGAACATCAACGATGACACGAGCATACATGGTTTAAAAATCACCACCTTATGACATTTTCGAAGCAGCCATTTTAAGAATTTGTTCTGAAACCTGCTCTTTGGTTAAGAGTGGTAATTCTTTAATAAGTCCCATTTTATCATATAAATTCACTTTATTTGTATCTGTACCAAAACCAGAACCAAGAGCTGTCACATCATTAGCAACTAACAAATCACAATTTTTATTTTTCAGTTTTTCAAGTGCATATTTTTCTAAATCATTTGTTTCTGCAGCAAAACCGATTAAAAATTGATTTGTTTTTAATTCACCTAATTTTTTTAATATATCTGGATTTTTTTGAAGTGTTATTGTTAAAGTATCATCTGATTTCTTTATTTTTTTATCATATTGTTTAATTGGGCGATAATCAGCAACTGCAGCAGCTTTGATCACCATATCCATTTCATCATAACGACTTAATACAGCTTCATACATCTCTTCTGTTGTTTTGACACATACATTTTCCAGTCCCTGTAACACTTTTAATTGAGTGTTCGCTGATATTAACACGACTTTAGCCCCCATTTTATAAGCCGCTTCTGCTAAGGCAAACCCCATTTTACCAGAGGAATCATTTGTAATGTAGCGAACTGGATCTATGCGTTCTAAAGTTCCTCCAGCAGTAACTAACACACGTTTCCCCTTTAATAATTGTGAAGATTCAAAAGTCAAAAAATGCTGTTGAACTGCCTCATATATGGTTTCTGGTTCAGCTAATCTACCTTCACCTACATACCCACAGGCTAATTGACCTGATCCAGGATTCACAAAATGAATATCCCGTTGCTTCAACATTTGTATATTTTGTTGTACTGCTGGATGAGCATACATATGTACATTCATTGCAGGTGCAATCATAATTGGGGCCGTTGTAGCTAATAGTGTTGTACTCAACATATCATCTGCTATCCCATGGGCCATTTTTGCAATTATATTTGCTGTGGCTGGGGCAACCAAAACTATATCTGCACGATCTGCTAAGTCAATATGAGAAACTACAGCCGCATCTTTTTCATCAAATATATCCACGGTAACAGGATTTCGAGATAACGTTTGTAATGTCAGTGGTTGAATAAATTGAGTTGCAGATTTAGTCATAATAACATGAACATTCGCACCACTTTGAACCAACTTACTACATAAAGAAGCTGCCTTATATGCTGCAATGCCTCCACTAATGCCTAGTACGACTGTTTTACTTTTCAACATATAAATCTCCCCTAATTTCTAATATCAATAACTCCAATCAGAATCTTTCTAAAAGGTAATGAATAATCAAAAAAATAACAACCCTTAGGTTGTTTAAAATATGAAGTATTAACTTAATTGTTCTCTATAATTAAAATGTGATCATTATAAATCTCTTCTAATGCCTTACCAACATACTTACTTGATTTTACCTTTTCTAACTTTACATGCTTGCCATCTCTAAGCAATCTCGCTTCTTTTGAAACAGCTACAACAAGTGAGTATTTGCTATCAATTCTATCAACAATTTCATCAATGGACGGATATAACATGATTACACCCCTTCTTTCGTTTTATTCTCAATAAATCGGAACCTTTTACAATGTTCTGCTACAATAATACACTCTATCTTTGAACACGCATTATCTATCTTATCATTAACTACAGCATAATCATAATGCTTCAATAATTCAATTTCCTCTTGAGCCATCGATAATCGATGTTTAATGTTATCAGCTGTCTCAGTACCTCTTCCTTCTATACGATTTTTCAACTCATCAATAGATGGGGGAACTAGAAATACATAAACAGCCTCGGGAAATTTTTCCTTTACTTTTAAGGCACCCTGTACATCGATTTCTAAAATGATGTCTTCACCAGAGTCAATTGTTTTTTTCACAAATTCAATAGGAGTTCCATAATAATTCCCAACGTACTCTGCCCATTCTAAAAGCTCATTATTTTGAATCATTTTTTGAAATTCTTCTTTTGTTTTAAAGAAATAGTTAACACCATCAGCTTCACCTTGACGGGGCTTTCTAGTAGTAGCTGATATTGAATAAATAAGTTCAGGTTTACGTTTACGCAATGCTGCACATACTGTCCCTTTTCCTACACCAGAAGGGCCGGACAATACAATTAATAATCCTTTTTCCATAACACTCTCCATCGTTATTCGTCATGTTCATCTTCTTTGTTACTTGTAAGTCTTTGGGCTACTGTTTCAGGTTGTACGGCAGATAATATCACATGATCACTATCTGTTAAAATAACAGCACGGGTTCTACGTCCATATGTAGCATCAATCAACATATGACGGTCACGTGCTTCTTGAATAATTCTTTTAATGGGTGCAGATTCTGGACTGACTATAGAAATAATACGATTTGCAGAAACAATATTACCAAATCCAATATTAATAAGTTTTATGCCCATTTCAGTTCCTCCCTATTACCTATTCACAGATATCCTCTATGATATACATATGAAGATCTTGGCTATCATTGAATATTTTGAACTTGTTCTCTAATTTTCTCTAGTTCTGCTTTCAAATCAACGACTTTGTTTGTGATTTCGGTAAAATTAGACTTTGATCCGATTGTGTTGACTTCTCTATTCATTTCTTGAATCAAAAAGTCTAACTTGCGCCCAACAGGCTCAACTTGATTAAACAATGTGTAACATTGTTCAAAATGACTTAACAAACGGGTTAACTCTTCATCTATATTAGCACGTTCTGCAAGTAAGGCAACCTCCATAGTTAGACGAGATTCATCTAATTGTTTGTCAGATAAAACTTCTTGAATTCTCTGAAATAACTTTTCACGCATTTGTTCAACTGCTCTAAGTGCCATAGACTGAATTTGTGTATGGAGCTTTTCCATCACTTGCACTCGTTTTATTAAATCATTGCGTAAATGACTCCCTTCTTTAGATCTCATTTCTAATAATTGATGCAAAGCTTCTTCTAAACAATCTGTAATGAATTGATTCATCACTTCATCTTGATCAGGTAAATCTTTACGCAATGATACTAGATCAGGTATAAGCATAAGATCTTTTAACGATAATGAATCATTTAGTTTATAACGAGTTTTAAGCTGATCAGCAGCTTGAAGGTAACGATCTGCTAGTTGCCAGTCAATCTCCACTTGTTCTTCAATATGGGATTCCTGCTGTTCTATTGTCATAAATACTTCTACACGACCGCGCTGAATCCTTTTTTGAATGATTGATTTTAACTTTTCTTCAAGTGCCAACCATTCACGAGGCATTTTTATTTTAATTTCACGATAACGGTGGTTGACTGTTTTTATATCAACTTGAATTTGATAACCATTCATCAACCTGATAGCTTGACCAAAACCAGTCATACTTTGTAACATTTAGACACATCCAATATTTTATTTTAATTTATTTTGAGATTGGGTACAAGTAATTATCATGATTTGTTTTAAGCCATACATATTGGGTTAGCTCAGTAGTCATTTTATAAGACATAAAAGGAGTGATCAAATAAATACCTTTAAAATAACTTACAGCTGTATCTAATAATTCCTTTGCAATTTCTACCCCTTCTCTTCTACCCTCTTCTCCTGATAACCCTACCATTCTTTTTCTTATTTCATCTGACAATTGTATACCGGGTACTTCATTGTGAAGATATTCTGCATTCCGCTCGCTTGCAAGTGGCATAACCCCTATAAAAATGGGAGTTTTTAAATGTTTTGTAGCTTCATAAACGTCTTTAATTAATATAGGATCGTAAACTGGCTGAGTCATAATATAGTCTGCTCCAGCCTCAATTTTTCTTTCAAGTCGTTTTATCGCTTTATCCAAATGTTTTACATTTGGATTAAAGGCAGCCCCTACTACAAAATTTGCCTTTTGCTTCAATGGTCTTCCGGAAAAAGATATACCTTCATTAAGCTGTTTAATCATTCTAATCATTTCAAAGGAAGTAGTATCGTAAACAGAACTAGAACCTGGCAAATCACCAAATCTGGCCGGGTCACCTGTTACTGCTAAAACATGATCAATGCCCAGGGCATGCAGTCCCATCATATGAGTTTGAGATCCTATTAAATTACGGTCACGACAAGCAATATGCACTAATGGACGGATATCGTGTTTTTCTTTAATTAATTGCCCTAATGCTAAATTACTCATTCTTGTTACTGCTAATGAATTGTCTGCCATGGTCACGGCATCTGCTCCCACTTGTTTTAAAGCTTCTGCCCCTAACATGAATTTGCTTATATCCAGATCTCTTGGGGGATCCAACTCAACAATGACTGTATGTCTTTGTTTAACAATTTCAACTATGGTAGGTTTTTTCTCTTCTAATATATTGTTAAAATTGCTAGTTTTATGATTAGTTCTTAAATCCTTAGTAGCTTTGCTAGTATATGGAATGTAATCCAGTGGATCAAAACTTTTTAGTGCATCAGTAATTGCTGCAATATGCTCAGGAGTAGTTCCGCAACAACCACCGATAATTTTAGCTCCTAACTTGGCAAAACGCAATGCACTTTGCGCAAAGTATTCTGGGGAGGCCATGTAAGTATACTCCCCATCTACATAATCAGGTATTCCTGCATTTGGAAAAACAGATAACGGAACTTCCTCTAGAGTAACATTCTCTAATGTTCTTAACATCAAATTAGGACCGCTTCGACAGTTTAATCCAACGATATCTGCGCCATGCTCTCTAACTTGATCAAATGCTTCTGATATTGAAAATCCATCAGAAGTACGCCCTGCATCTTCTATAGCAAATTGACAAATGATTGGAAGATCACTTTTTGAACGTATAATTTGTATAGGTATAATTGCTTCGTCTAAATCAAAAAAAGTTTCTAGCATAAACCCATCTACTATCCCATTTAATAAAGCATCAACTTGTTCTTCAAAATCTTTTCTTAATTGTTCTGTAGAAATGTTATTTCGACGACCAGCTCGAATGGAGCCAATAGCCCCAACAACATATGCATCCTCTCCAACAGCACTTCGCGCGATTTCTACCCCCGCACGGTTAATGGCTTTCACTTCGTTTTCTAAACCATATTTAGATAACTTTTCTCTAGTTGCGGTAAACGTATTCGTTTCAATCAAACGAGCCCCTGCCTCGTAATATTTACGATGTACTTCCGCTATGACATCAGGTTTAATGATATTAAACTCTTCATACGAAATACCCACAGGAAATCCAAGATTATATAAATAAGTTCCCATTGCGCCATCACCGGTAATGATATTGTTTTTTAGTAGTTCGCGCAAATCTGGTTTCATTTCCATCCCCCACATTTAAAATATTATATTATAATGTATCATAAAACGGACAGAAAGATAAGTAAAATACTAAATCTTTAATAATTTGTTGTAAATTATGTTGCAGCAAAAAAGGACGTCTTTCGGTATTAAATAGTTACTTAACATACCTTAAAGACAATCCTTTTTTTACACCTTATTTAGAAAATCATCAATAAACCGTAATCAATCTTCTAAACTTTATTAACCATAACTTGAGCTTTGCTAACTCGACTTGCTCTTTGCATGACTACTAATATAACAATTGCCACTAAAATAGTTGCTGATACCCACCAGAAGCCGTAGGTGTATGTTCCAGTAAGTTCTTTGAAAGTCCCTAATATATTTGGTAGGAAAAAACCTCCCAAACCACCAGCAGCCCCAACAAAGCCAGTTAAAAGCCCGACCTCTTTAGGGAATTGTACAGGAATAACTTGAAAAAGTGCTCCATTGGCTGCGCCTAAAAAAAGTAAAGTTAGAAACAACATAGCTAAAGCAACATAAACAGGTGGAAGCGTTCCTACTATTAATAATGTAATCATCGCACCGCTAAATAGAAATACTAATAAACGTATTCCTCCGTATTTATCTGCTAAAAACCCTCCGATAGGACGTATAAAGCTACCTGCAAAAACGCATATTGTAACAAAATCACCAGCTGTAACTTTACTTACACCATACTGATCATAAAAGAATAAAGTTAAATAACCTGTTAAACCAACAAAACCACCAAAAGACAAGCTATAAAAAAAACTATACAACCATGTGTGTTTATGTTTAATCACATGCAAGTATTCTGTAACTTTCATAGGTTTAACAGCCTGAGGGTTATCTTTTGCTAATGCAGTAAATACCACAAACGCAATGAATAAAGGTATAAGTGCTATACCAAAAACAGCTTGCCAACCGTACATTTCAGCTAAACGTGGGCCAAACAAAGTTGCTATGACCGTCCCACTATTACCCGCTCCTGCGATACCCATCGCTAAACCTTGATGTTTTTTAGGATACCAACGACTTGCCAATGGTAAGGCAACAGCAAAGCTAGCTCCAGCTACACCTAGTAAGAACCCTAACATATAAATTTGAGGTAAGTTATTTGCGAACAACCATCCCCATGCTAAAGGAATCATTGTTAAAATCATACCGATTTGACCAATACGTTTCCCACCGTATCTATCTGCCATTAACCCCATGGGAATTCGTAATAAAGCTCCTCCTAATACCGGAATACCAACCATCATACCCTTTTCAAAATCAGACAATCCTAAATCCTCAACAATAAAAGTACCTGTAGGACCTAGTAAAACCCATATCATAAAGCTAATATCAAAATATAAAAATGAAGCAAATAATGTTGGGTTATGTCCACTTCTTAAAAATTCTTTTAATCTCATCTCACCCACACTCCTTAAACTAATGGTAACTCCTTATTAAATTGTAAACGCATCCAAGAGGTAAGGATGTGACATTTATCACAGTTAATTATAAGTTCATAAAATATTCATTTTATATACATGTTTAAAGTTATGAAGATATTCATTGAAACATCATTAACCCAAAGAACCTCCTTAACCACTTAGTAATTTTATTGAAGGTTCAATGAGTTTTTGTATTTGTCGAAAAAAATCATATTTGATATTGTTTTGCGCTTACCCGGGAAATGACCAGTGATGTTTACTCTTACTCCTTCCAATTAAGAAATTGAAAGAAGAAACTTCCCTTGATACACTTCTTCAGCTGGACCCGTCATGTATACATGATTATCTTCTTCATTCCATTCAATGAATAGATCTCCACCTTTCAAAGAAACAGTGGCATTTCGATTTGACTTTTCATTTAATACAGACGCAACTACAGTTGCGCATGCTCCAGTTCCACAAGCTAATGTTGGACCAGCTCCTCTTTCCCAAACACGCATATCCATCAAAGAATTATTTTTTACCGTAACAAATTCAACGTTAATTTTATTCGGAAATATTGGGTGCTTCTCAAGTTTTGGCCCCCATGTATCTAAATCAAAATTCACAGCATCATCCACATATATAACGCAATGAGGATTCCCCATAGAAACAGCAGTAAAATAAAACTTCCTTCCATCAACTTCAATTGGATGATTAACAACTACCTCTTGATCAATCGTAGTTGGTACTTGTTTACCTTGTAATATTGGCTCGCCCATATTCACTTTAACTGTTTTTACTTTACCTTGGTCTACGTTCAACCATACTTTTTGTGCACCCGCACCAATGGTTTCGATTGAAATTTCCATATTATTTGTTAATCCATGATCGTATAAATACTTTGCCACACAACGTATCGCATTCCCACACTGCTCAGCCTCTGACCCGTCAGAATTTATAATACGCATCATAAAGTCAGCCTTTTCTGAAGGAAGAATATAAACTAAACCATCTGCACCAATACCGAAATATCTATTACAAACTTTAATAGCTAAATTCGAAACATTTTCCGGTAATTGTGTTTCCCCTACAACAATAATGAAGTCGTTGCCTAAACCATTCATTTTTGTAAATTCCATTATAATCACTCCTTCAATCTAATCTACAATAATTTAACATGATTGTTCAACTAATAAAATAGATTTTAATACATTAATTTTGTATTCACAAACGACTTAATAAAATACTTTTTACATTTTAGGAAACCTGTGTATTCTGGCCTCATAAGAAAAGAACCTCCTAACCACTTACCCAGTGAGTTTGAAAGTCCTTTAGTTAATTAACCTGCGTAGCTTTGTTTCACTTTTTGAGACTTTATGATCCGGGCCCCGCAAAAGTAATAGGATTAATCTTCTTAGGATTTTCCTCACTTTTGTGGGTATTGTTTTTCTGGGGTCCCCGAAAAGTATTCGCCAGTTAAGATCACACCACGTCCATGTGGTGAACACTGGCACCAGTTCATCCAAGAACTGGGGATAAACATAGAAGTATTACTTCACTTTTTGGAACTTTATGTTCCTGGCCCCGCAAAAGTAATAGGATTAATCTTCTTAGGATTTTCCTCACTTTTGTGGGTATATATTACCTTGCCATCGGTTTAGAGCTAAATTTGATTTTTTTCTTTTTTCTAAACATGGTTTTAAAGATACTTCCAGCACCAAAGAAGAAACTTGGAATTCCCGCAAATACTAATACTAACGACCATTCATTCAAGCCCAAACCTACTGTTTTAAATATTGGTTGCAAAAAGTCAATATATAATACACCTAACAATAACAATACGGAAGATACTACCGCTATAACTAAATACATATTTTGAAAAATGTTCCTATGAAAAATGGATTGTGAGCTTCTGCAATCAAAAACATGTATGAGTTGAGCCATCACTAGTGTTGAAAAAGCAACTGTCTGTGCTTTTACTAATGTATCTGGATCTCCTGGGTTTTCTCTTAGAACAATCCAAAAGGCAGCAAGCGTACATATCCCAATCACAATCCCACGGCTAATAATTTTCCATCCTAACCTTCTACCAAATATATTTTCCTTTGCTGGGCGAGGTTTTTGTTTCATCAAATCATCCTCAGCTTGATCTACCCCAAGAGCCATAGCAGGTAACCCATCGGTAACTAAATTTACCCATAAAATTTGAATTGGAACTAAAGGAAGTGGCATTCCCATCATCATAGCAATAAACATTGTTAAAATTTCTCCCACATTTGAAGCGAGTAAGTAGCGAATAAATTTACGAATATTTTCATAAATCCCTCTACCTTCCTCAATTGCTGAAACAATGGTAGTAAAATTATCATCACTTAATACTAATGCAGATGCTTCCTTAGAAACATCCGTTCCCGTTATTCCCATAGAAATTCCAATATCAGCAGCTTTGATGGCGGGTGCATCATTTACTCCATCACCTGTCATAGCGACAACGTGACCTTTTCTCTGAAGTGATTTAACAATTCTTAATTTATGCTCGGGTGATACACGTGCAAATACATTAACATCATCTATAATCTGATCTAAATCATCATCTGACAATTCAACAAGTTGTTTTCCATTGATTGTACGACCACCATCTTTATAAACAATCCCTAATTGTCTGGCAATCGCTTCTGCTGTCGTTTGATGATCTCCTGTAATCATCACTGTTTTTATCCCTGCTTTTTTACATTTAAATATAGCATCGTGAACTTCTTTTCTAGGAGGATCTATCATACCTGTTAATCCAACAAATATTAAGTTGTTTTCTAAAGTTTCACCATCATCTTGCGATTCTGATGTTCTTATATCTCTATATGCTAAACCTAATACTCTTAATGCAGATCTGGCCATCGCTTCGTTTGCAGATAAAATTTTCTTTCTTAATGTCTCATTCAACGGTGTTACTTTCCCTTCCCATAGAGCATAAGAACAACGATCTAACAATAAATCAGGTGCTCCTTTTGTACATATTAACTTACCACCTTGATGTTTTACGATGACAGACATTCTTTTTCTTTCTGAATCAAATGGGAGTTCCTTTTCTCTTTGATATAAGTTTTGTAAGGATGAATACGTCATACCTGCTTTAGCACCCAGTACAAGTAAAGCTCCCTCAGTAGGATCTCCTTCAATAGTCCAGTCTGTTTGTTGCTTTATGTTTCTCTTTTTGTTTTGTTTATCAGATGTTTTTTGCAAAGTAGCATTATTACAAAGGACTGATATTTGCATTAAACGTCGAATAGATGAATCTTTTTGTACATCCATCGTTTTTCCTTTATGTTTTAGCTCTCCAGCAGGTCTGTAGCCGTCTCCTGACACTTCTAAAATTTTATCTTCCATCCATAAATGAGTCACTGTCATTTTGTTCTGTGTTAACGTTCCTGTTTTATCAGAGCATATAACAGAAGCACACCCTAACGTTTCTACAGAAGGAAGTTTTCTCACTATGGCTTTTCGTTTTATCATTCGTTGTACGCCCAGTGCAAGTGCGATCGTTACGATTGCAGGTAGACCCTCTGGTATAGCCGCAACTGCTAAACTTACACCAGCCAAAAACATCCCGTACGTTGGTTGTCCATGCAATATTCCTGCAACAACAACCATAATTGTCAGCCCAATCGATAATGCAATTAATATTTTTCCTAACTGTTCTAAACGATGTTGAAGTGGAGTCTCAGCTGATTCTGTATTTTGAATCAAATCTGCAATTTTACCCATTTCTGTATCCATTCCAGTTTTAACAACAACACCTTTTGCTGTTCCTTTCGTAATCATGGTTCCCATAAAGCCTAAATTTCGTTGATCACCTAAAGGAACTTCATCTTCTTCAATTGCCTCATGGTGTTTTGTCACAGATACAGATTCACCAGTAAGTGCTGATTCCTCTACTTGTAATCCATTTGTATTAATAAACCTTATGTCTGCTGGAATTCGATCACCACCAGTAACTAAAATCAAATCGCCAGGTACAAGCTCACTTGCTTTAATACTCATCTCTACTCCATTTCGAATCACTCTAGCTGTAGGTGCAGACATTTCCTTTAAAGCTCTCAAGGACCGTTCAGCTCTAAATTCCTGAATAAAACCTAAAATACCATTCATAATAATGATAGCAATGATTGTTATAGCATCCAAAAATTCACCCAGCAACCCAGATATCAATACCGCACCAACTAATACTAGCACCATAAAATCTTTAAATTGATTTAAAAATAGAATAATAGGTGAAATCTTTTGTTTTTCGATGATCACATTTTCCCCATACTCTTCTTTATTCCTAGTTACTTCCTTTTCAGAAAGTCCTTCTCTGGCATTTACTCTGTATGTTTCTAACGTTTCATCTGTGCTTAGTTGGTACCATTTCCTTTGACTCATCACTTGTCCCCCTCCCTAAAACCTGTCTAGGGTAAATGTATTCAGACAAGCCACAAAATATCACTTTTATAATGAACTTTTTAATCTTTCCAATATAGTATAAAATAAGGAGATAATTGCAATAAAAACTACCACTAAGTATTGATTTAAAAACAAGAAATGGAGCATACAAATTATGGCTATAGATGGACTAGTTATTCACGCGCTCATACACGAGCTTCAAAATTGTGTAGGTGGAAGAATAAATAAAATATATCAACCAAACGAGCATGACATACGTTTGCATATACGAGCTCAGGGTAAAAATCAAAAGTTGATTTTATCGGCAAACCCTACCTATCCCAGAGCTCATTTAACAGAAGGATCATCTCAAAATCCAATGGAAGCCCCGATGTTTTGCATGTTATTAAGAAAACATTGTGAAAATGGCATTATTGAGTCTATTGAACAAATAGAACTTGAACGAATATTTCATATCAAAGTTAGGCAAAGAAATGAATTAGGTGATTTTAATCGCAAAGTCATAGTAGTAGAAATTATGAGTCGTCATAGTAATATCATATTGTTGGATATAGAAAAAAATATGATTTTAGATAGTATCCACCACGTTAATGCCCTAATTAATAGACATAGAGTTGTTTTACCAGGCGCAGAATATATCACTCCTCCTGATCAAGGAAAAATAAATCCGTTAAATTGTTCAGAGGATCAAATGAATGAGTTGTTTAGAAATACTGACCAGCAAGAGGATGAAAAAACTTGGCAATTTGTCCTAAACCTCTTTAGCGGTATCAGTCCAATTACAGCTAAGGAAATCGTCAGCCGAAGTGAAATTCCATTAAGCTGTTTAGTAAACGAACTTCTAGAGAACGAACAACAAAAGCAGAAATTGATAAAAACATTTATAACACTTATGCAGCAATTAAAAAATAATCAATACCAGCCTACTATCTTAGAAACCTCTAATAAAATTTTATTTAATATTTTAGAACTTACACATGTTCAGGGAAAAATGACATCCTTCAACTCCATACACCAATGCTTGGACGAGTATTTTGGAAGCAAAGTTGAAAGAGATATTATACGACAAAAAGTAGGGGATCTTCTAAAATTAATTCAAAATGAAAAAAATAAAAATATAAAGAAACTTAAAAAACTGAACAGAACGATAGTGCAGGCTGAGGAAGCAGATATGTACCGTATTTATGGTGAACTGCTTACCGCATCTCTTCATGAAATCAATCGTGGAGATAAAGAAATAGAAGTCATCAATTATTATGATGAAGATCAGAGCAAAATTAAAATTCCATTAAATCAAAAGTTTTCACCTTCAGAAAATGCTCAATATTATTTTAAAAAATATACAAAAAGCAAAAATAGTGTATCGGTAGTAAAAGAGCAAATTGTAGTAACCGAAAAAGAAGTAGAATATTTAGACACCATTCTTCAACAAATAAGTTCAGCATCTATCTCAGATATAGACGAAATAAAAGAGGAATTGATGGAGCAAGGTTACATTAGAAAAAGAAATACTGGGAGAAAGAAAAAGAAGAAAAATGACAAACCTACTCTAACTTGTTATACCTCAAGTGAGGGAATTCAAATTTATGTAGGGAAAAACAATCTCCAAAATGAGTATTTAACCAACCGTTTTGCAAGTTACAAAGATACATGGTTGCATACAAAAGATATACCCGGTTCACATGTTGTGATCAAAAATACCGAGTTTGGGGAAAAAACGTTAGAAGAAGCCGCTATGATTGCAGCTTATTTCAGTAAAGCAAAGGAGTCAAGCCAAGTCCCCGTTGATTACACTCTTATTCGTCATGTACGTAAACCGAATGGTTCAAAACCTGGGTATGTGATATACGACAATCAGAAAACAGTTTTTATTACACCTGAAGAAGAATTGATTAAAAAGTTGGAACAGAGTGTAAAATAACACGATATATTTAATATAAAACAAAAATAAATAGTATGCCCAGTCAATAGTGGCATACTATTTCCTTTAATCAAATTCTTTCTTATATTACCCATTATGGTATAATCATTACTAACTTAAACAACTTGCTTCTTCATTAAGTAAATACTGATTCCCATCGTCCAATAAAACCCATCTACAAACCATATATTAAAACCTCGTAATCTATCAAGAGCAATCGTCACTTTTGATGAGCTCTGATAACTTTCATTAATTTCATTTTTTAACCTCTACTTTTAGAAATAGTTAAATAATATATTTTTACCCTGATGTTTGTTCTTCAATGATAATCAATCATTTGATTTTTTCTTTAACTCTAACAAAACATCTATGCTAATTTTTCGGCCACCAATGGGAGCATGAAATACTTCTCCATTTCGTTCACCATGAAAATCAGAACCTGCTGTTACAACTAATTGATATTTTTCAGCTAATCTAAGGTACTTCTCTTCTTGCTCAGAGTTGTGATCCGAATGATATACTTCTAATCCATCTACCCCATGCTGAATTAACTGTTCAACCAATTGATCATTTTCATATAATCCGGGATGCGCGATTACAGCAACGCCTCCAGCTTGTTTAATCCAATCAACAGCTTCAGAAGGATGAATACGTGGAGGGTTTACAAACGCTTTCCCATCTTTGCCTATGTATAATTCAAAAGCTTCCTTAATCGTTTTAACAATTCCTTTGTGGACGAGTACTTCAGCAATATGAGGTCTTCCTACTGTTTGCTTTGTTTTTTTCTTTGGAGCTAGCTCTAAAACATCATCCATCGTAATTGCTATACCTAGATCTTGCAACTTTTTAATCATCATATCATTACGAATAGATCGCACATCACGAAGCCGATCTAATCGCTTTAAAAAAGTTGTATCTTCATAATTTATATAATAACCAAGTATATGAATATCTAATTTATTCGCAACAGTACTAATTTCAATACCTGGAACAACTTCAATTCCAATTTTTTTACCTTCAGCTATTGCATGCTTTAATCCTGATACAGTATCATGATCTGTAATTGCTATACCTGCTAAACCTTTTTCTTTAGCCATGTTTACATTTTCGCTTGGCAGATGAAGTCCATCAGAAGCTAATGTATGTGTATGAAGATCTACGTATTGATTGTTATTACTCATGATAAACCTACTTTCATTTACAATATTTAAATTCTAATAAGATTAATCTACAGAGTTTCTCTTCACTTTTTCAATTTATATTTAATTGGCTTTGGGCCCCGAAAAAGAAATAGGACTAATCTAAAGCTTCACCATACTTTTTTTAATTTCTCCCGGTTCCCTGAAAAAGTAATAGGAATACTCTTCAAAGGCTGACTTCACTTTTTTAGGATAAATTATAGCCATTTACCTAAATCACGTTCTCTAAGAAAATTCAAAAAAGTGATGGCTGAAATCGGTAAAATTGCAGTATTTATATGTACTGAATAAAAATCTCTTTTAAAAGAAATACCATGGATCGTTCTAGTGTGTAACAAACCTAATGTTTTTTCATGTTTTACAGATGAATGTGAAAGTATAGAAATACCGGAACCAGATTCCACAGCTGATTTGATAGCACCTGTACTACCTAATTCCATTACAATATTCATAGAGCTTAAATCAACCCCATGTTTAGATAATTCTTTTTCCATAACTTGTCTAGTTCCTGAACCTTGTTCCCTTAAAATAAATGGATATTTTAATACATCTTCTAGCATTAAGATATCTAACTCCAAAAGAGGATGGTTTGAAGGTAAAATTAATGTAAGTTCATCACTTAACACAGATTGAGTTTGCAAATCTGGATGTTGAATCTCTGCCTCTATTAATCCAAAAGTTAATTTATGTTTTAATATTTCATCTAATATTTGAGTTGTATTATTCACTTTTAAACTAACTGAAATATCTGGATATTCGGATGAGAAAGGGGCCAAAATTCTTGGTAAAATATATTCACCTATAGTAAGACTGGCACCCAGTTGTAATCTAGCTTTTAAAGAGTGTGTAAATTTAGACATTGCCTCATCTGTTTCTTTAATTAAATGAATGCACTGTTTAGCGTAAGGCAATAAAGTCTTACCTGCTTCAGAACAAACTACCTTTTTTGTAGTACGGTGAAACAATTTAGTACCAAAGTGTTCTTCAAGCGCTTGTATTTGCATCGTTACAGCAGGCTGAGTCATATGTAAAAATTGTGCAGCTGCAGAAAAACTGCCTTTTTCAGCAACCGTAAAAAAAATATGAAGTTGATGAAAATTCAAGATGAATCATCCTCTCCATTTCATTGAGAATCTTTTTTACTATTATATATTAAATTTCATACTAAAGATAACTAAATTTATAATACTACGAGTATAATAATTACAATATACCACTTAAAAAGATATAATATTTTACATTTTTGACTTGAAATATTCATTATAGTTTTCATTTATCCTTTTAGTTCAACTGTATGTGTTTAGTCTTGTCATAACTGCGCCATCGGATGCATCAA
>NZ_SIJB01000027.1 GCF_009910845.1 Chengkuizengella marina
TACTTGACAGGGGGCAGTTCATATTGTTATTCGTGTTTAGTTATTTTTTTTATGAATTTTCAACTCACTTATACTTTCATAAATGAAAATAGATACACATAAAATTGTAAGCCCTAAGAAATATCCTGCCATAATATCAGTAAAATAATGTACTGAGAAATAAATTCGATTAAATCCTAACAAACCGATGAAAAGAATAAAAATGATAGAAATAATCCATTTATCTATTGTTCTTTTTGTATACTTCACTAAAAAATATGCAATCAAACCATAACATACCAGTCCCACAAGTGCATGTCCACTAGGGAAACTAAACCCTGTTCCATCAACTGCTATATTGATTTCAGGTCTAGGTCTTTGAAAAAAATCTTTAATTGACCCTTTTAAAATCTCACTTATCGCAACAGCAATAGGTAAAATAATTACGCCTATTAAGTCTCGCTTCCTCCATCCCAACCAGAGCATCGCTATCAACACTACGATTGGAATAGACCAATAGGTCACTGCTTCAGTTAAAAGAGTTAAAAAACCTGATAAAAAGTTGGGAGCATGTTGATCCACCCATTCTATAACCTGAATGTCCAGAGATGACGGTTTGTTTATATCTAATGAATAAACCAACAATACAAAAATAGCAAGTGTTAGTATAGCTAAAACTAAACTATATAATTTCGATTTTGAATGTAATGTTATTCCACTGTCTTTCCTAGATATTTGAGCCACGCCAATGAATACCTCCACAATCATTAATGGTGATGCTTTTCTATCTTAACACAAGATATCAAACACTAACAATAGTAACATTACATTTAGTTTTTCATTCTTGGATCTAAAGCATCTCTTAAACCATCACCCATCAAATTAAAACCAAGTACAGTTAACATGATTGCAATCCCTGGGAAAAACATCGTCCATGGTGCCTGTACCAAGTAATTCTTTGAATCTGCCAACATTTTCCCCCATTCAGGTGCTGGTGGTTCTGCTCCTAACCCCAAAAACCCTAAGGCAGCAGCTTCAATTATAGCAGTTGCTATAGCTAAAGTACCTTGGACAATAATTGGAGCCATACTATTTGGTAAAATGTGAAAAAATAAAATTCTACGATCTCGCATGCCAATCGCCTTTGCTGCAGTAACATATTCTTCTTGTTTAATGCTCAGAACTTTTGATCTTATCAAACGTCCAAAATTAGGAACATTAATAATAGCTATAGCTATTAAGGCATTTCTTAATGAAGGACCTAATACTGAAACAATGGCAATAGCTAATAATATACTAGGAAAGGCAAGCATAATATCAAAAAATCTAGAAATGATAGTGTCTACCCATCGTCCGTAATAACCAGCTAAAATACCCAGAAAACAACCAACCACAATAGACCCTATAACTGAAACAAATCCAACCCACAGTGATATTCTAGCACCGTGTATCACCCGAGATAAAATATCTCTTCCAAAGTCATCTGTTCCTAACCAGTGTTCACTTGAAGGTGGTAGTAATCGATCCGCTAGTTTTTGATCATTAATTCCTTCTGGTGTTATATACGGAGCCGAAAGAGCTAAAAATATAAAGACGATCACGATAAATAAACCCACAACGGCTAATTTATTTTTTTTAAAACTTTTCCAAGCTTCTATCCATAAGAGAAAGCTATTTCCCCTTAAGGATTTTTGTGGAGCGTTATTTCGAGCTAATTCTGCCATAAGTAATAATCCTCCCCTTAGGAGTTGTTCATATTTTAATGAATATTAGTTGTATTTAATTCTTGGATCAATTAATGCATATAATAAATCAACAATAAGGTTAATCATTACAAAAATCGTTGCTACAATTAATATACCGGACTGAATGACAGGGTAATCCCTAAATTCAATGGCATTGTAAATATATCGTCCAATCCCAGGCCAGGAAAAAATAGTTTCTGTTAATATTGCTCCACCTAGCAATAGTCCTGTTTGTAAACCAATTACAGTTAACACTGGAATGACCGCATTTTTTAAAGAATGTTTATATACAACCCAAAACATCTTCTGCCCTTTAGCCCTAGCTGTTCTAATGTAATCTGAGCGCATAACTTCTAACATACTGGATCGAGTAATTCTGGCAATAATAGCCATAGGTATAGTTGCAAGTGCTATACCAGGCATAATCAAGTGTTTTACCACATCTATAAACTGATCCATTCTACCTTGTATTAACGTATCAATTAAATAGAAATGAGTAATGGTTTCAACAGGATTTTTAACATTTTCTCTCTTTGAAGGAGGTAACCAATCAAGCTGAACAGAAAACATCCACTGTTCCATTAAACCCAGCCAAAATATTGGCATAGAAACCCCTACGAGTGCTACTACCATTGCTGTATAATCAAACCAAGATTTTTGAAACCATGCACTAATAATCCCAGCGTTTACACCAACAACAACAGCAATAATCAAAGCCACGAAGGATAGCTCAAAAGTAGCCGCTAAATAAGGCCAAATCTCCTCACTTACCTCTGTCTTGGTTCTTAGTGATTCACCTAAATCCAAGGTGAATAACTGTTTTAAATATTCAAAATACTGAGTAAACCATGGTTGGTCAAGCCCTAGTTCTGCCCTTAAACTGTTAATAGCTTCTTCTGTAGCAAGCTGACCTAAAATCACTTGAGCAGGATCACCTGGAATCGCTCGAATCATAAAAAATACGATAAACGTCATTCCAAATAAAACGGGTATCAACATTAAAAGTCGTCTAATGGTATAACTGAACACTATGATCACCTCTTCATATACCCATATTTACCCTAAAAAGTGAAGTATGCACACGGATGTGATTGCCGAGTACTTTTCAGGGACCCCCGGAATAAAATGAAGAAATTCATTCTTCTATCTTCTGGAGCCCGATGATTTTACCAATACTTTTAAAGGGCTCTGAGCCACTTAATAAAATCACATATGTGAATTGTTTAATTCGTTCCTTATGAATTAGCAGGTATCGAAGTTAAACTTATTTTCAACGCTTGAAAAAAGGGGAGGTTTTAGCTCCCCTTTTTTTGAAATTCTATATCTTATTCAAAATAAACTTTTGTTAAAGATTGTGAACCAGTTGGATGAGCAAAAAAGTCTTTAATATTGTTCTTTCCACCAAGGATTGGAGTAGAATGTACTAAAGGAATCCATGGGGCATCTTCATGAATAATCTCCTGTGCTTGTTTATAAAGCTCTTCGCGTTTTGCTTGATCAGGGTTAGATTGTGCGTCAATTAAAATGTCATGTAATTGATCATTACTGTAATAAGCGTAGTTATTGCTTCCTATGTTGTCTTTATCTAACAAGACATACATAAAATTATCAGCATCTCCATTATCACCAGTCCAACCTAATAAGAATGCATCTGCTTCACCATTTCTTGCTTTTTCTAAGTAAGTAGCCCACTCATAGGATACAATTTTAGCGCTAACTCCAATTTGTGCAAAACTATTTTGAATTACCTCAGCTACTTTTTGACCGTCAGGCATATAAGGACGTGGTACTGGCATAGCCCATAATTCCATTTCGAAACCATCTGCATATCCAGCTTCTGCTAATAATTCTTTTGCTCTTTCTAAATCATAAGGATATGGATCGATGTCGTCATTATATCCAGCAATTACAGGTGGTAATGGATTTTTAGCTGGAACTGCTTGTCCTGAGTAGAAAGCTGCAATAATACCTTCTTTATCAACTGCATGATTTAAAGCTTGACGTACAAGTTTATTATCAAATGGTGGTCTTGTATTCGTTAAGCCTAAATAACCAACATTCATAGAAGGTCTAACGAATAATTGTAAGTCGCTTTCCTCTTCAACTCTTGTATTGTCGTTAGGACTTACTCCATCTGCAATATCAATTTCTCCAGCAATCAATTCATTTAATCTTGTTGCGTTATCTGGAATAGAAACAAAGATAACCGATTCTAGTTTTGGATAACCTTCCATCCAATAATTTTCATTTTTAACTAAAACAATGCGATCATTTCTTTTCCATTCTTGAAATACAAATGGTCCAGTTCCCACAGGATTTTCTGTGAAACTTTCACCATACTCTTCTAAAGCTGTAGGACTGGCAATACCAAACGGAGGCATGGCTACATTTTGTAGAAACGGTGCTTGTGGTCGACTTAGTGTAAACTCAACCGTAAGCTCATCAACCGCTTTTACTTCTTGAATGACATGACCTTCATCCCCTTTAAATCCTCCAAACATAGATGAATAATAATAGAATGAAGATTTATCACCATTTGCCCAACGCTCAAAGTTATAAACAACTGCTTCTGCATTGAAGTCCGTTCCATCATGGAACTTTACTCCTTCACGAAGATTAAAAGTATATGTTAATCCATCATCACTTGTTGTCCAGTCAGTTGCCAAACTTGGTTCAATAGAAGTATCTAAATCACCATATTTCACTAAAGTATCATAAATGTTTAAAGTTACCTTAATGGATTCACCGTCTGTGACTAAAGCAGGGTCTAAATCAACTGAATCAGCACCTCGACCAAACACTAGAGTACTTTCTGAAGAACTATCCTCTGATTGTTGATTCTGATCATCATTAGTCTCCTCATTGTTATCATTTGTCTCCCCTTGTTCAGGCGGATTTTCTGTAGTAGATGTGCTGCAACCTACTAATGCAATACCTAGAATAAAAATAAAGACTAGCGAAAGAAAAAGACTCTTTTTTTTCATTTCTTTTTAACCCTCCTAATTTTTTTATCTATCACTAAAGCTGCTCGTTCTTGTTGTACAAATGACAAGCAACATAATGATCTTGCTCAATTTCTTCAAACTCTGGCTGAACTGTTTTACATATGTCCATACTATGTGGACATCTTGTATGAAACGAACACCCCTTTGGTGGATTAGAAGGACTTGGCATTTCTCCTGATAACTCTATATGCTCCCTCTCATATGTA
Organism: Chengkuizengella marina; assembly: GCF_009910845.1. Classification (GTDB taxonomy): domain Bacteria; phylum Bacillota; class Bacilli; order Paenibacillales; family KCTC-33759; genus Chengkuizengella; species Chengkuizengella marina. Next base: position 4,936 of record NZ_SIJB01000027.1, read on the forward strand.
GGGTCAGGAATAGGCACTGAACTTAGAAGTGCCTCGGTATATGGATGCAGTGGTTTTTTATAAAGCTTTTCACTGTTCGATAATTCTACTATTTTACCTAAATACATGACAGCTACTCGATCACAAATATGTCTAACAACTCCTAAATCATGTGCTATAAATATATAGGTTAATGAAAATGCCTTTTGCAGATCATCTAGTAAATTTAATATTTGTGATTGAATAGAAACGTCCAATGCAGAAACAGGTTCATCTGCTATGATGAGTTTTGGTTTTGTCATTAGAGCACGTGCTATACCAATACGCTGGCGCTGTCCACCACTGAATTGATGAGGATATCGTTTTGCGTGATAACTGCTCAAACCTACTGTTTCTAACATTTCAATAACCATTTGTTTTCGTTCTTTAGGGGTGCCTATTTTATGAACGATTAAAGGTTCTTCTAATATTTTCTCAACGGTTTGCCTAGGATTAAGTGAAGCGAATGGATCTTGAAATATCATCTGAACATCTCTTCTAACCGTACGCAATTCACTTAGACTGAGATTTGTTAATTCCTGATTGTTGAATTTGACCTTTCCATCAGTAGGTTCGTGTAAGCGAAGAAGTGTTCTTCCAGTTGTAGATTTTCCACAACCGCTTTCCCCCACTAAACCGAAAGTCTCCCCTTCAAATACAGAAAATGATACATCATCAACCGCCTTTACTTCTCCTATTTTCCGTCCCAGAATTCCCCCGTTAATCGGAAAATACTTCTTCATCTTTTCAACTTCTAATAGTGTTTTTGTCATAAAGTATTTTCCTCACTTTCCTGATGTAAAAAGCAACGAACCTTATGGTTGGTTTCAATTGTAATTAAATCTGGTGTTTCTACTTTGCATTTATCCATGACAAAATCACACCGATCAGCAAATCGACAGCCTTGTTTAATAGATCCAGGAATCGGTACATTTCCTGGAATTGAGTATAAACGACTCTTTTTATCACGAATATCAGGTACAGATTGAATTAAACCTTTAGTATAAGGATGCTGTGGACTCTCAAATATCGTTTTAACATCCGTCTCCTCAACTATTTTCCCTGCATACATAACAATGACTCTCTCACATATTTCTGATACAACGCCAAGATCATGAGTAATAAGTATAATAGATGTATTTAGCTGTTTATTTAATCTCTTCATCAAAGCCAAGATTTGTGATTGAATTGTAACATCTAAAGCTGTAGTAGGTTCATCAGCTATCAATACTTTCGGTTCACAAACCATTGCCATTGCAATCATAACTCTCTGTCTCATTCCTCCAGATAACTGATGAGGATACTCATTCATCAATTCCTCAGCACGAGGTAGTCCGACCAACTTTAAATATTCTATGGCTTTTATTTTCGCTTGTTTTTTATTCCATTTACGATGTATTAAGATTGCTTCGATGATTTGATTACCAATGGTAAAAAGCGGATTCAAAGAAGTCATAGGTTCCTGAAATATCATAGCTATCTCATTTCCACGTATATCCCTCATCTTTGATTCTGAAGCTTTTAATATATCTTCATCATTAAAAATAATCTCACCGCCCACAACTTTACCGGGAGGATGAGGTACTAGTCCCATTATAGAAAGGGAAGTAACACTTTTGCCGCATCCAGACTCTCCTACTATGGCAATGATCTCCCCTTGTTTTAAGTTGAAATCAACATCGTCAACAGCTGGCACTTCGGATTTATCCATAAAAAAAGAGGTTTTCAGTCCATTTACCTGTAATACAGAAGTTTCACTCATTTCATTACCCCCAAGAAATTAACAATTTAAATTATATGAGTTGGATAAAACCATCGCTAATAGCATTTAAATCGTATGATATTAAATTTATTTAGTTAGAACAATTCCATTCAATGAAAGCGCTTCATTCCCTTCTTGCAATATTGCTATAAGTAATAGCCTTTCATAGATAAAAAAATCAATAGTACCAAAATAATTCACATTGTGAATTTAATTTTAATATTGTGTAAACGAAAGTAGTGAAGTTAAATAAATTTCTGAAGTTGATTTGATATTTTATATAAATCTCTTAAATGTTCTAAGGAGGTCAAATCTACTGGAGTACACAAGAAGTTATATGTGAATAAATTAATTTCTGAATATTTATCCACATCTATACTCACAGATGTAAGGTTATATATTTATTGAAATATTATCATATTCCGATTTTTTTTTCTATATTAAATATAAAATAATTTCACTAAAGCTTATATTTACCCTGATTGTTTATTTATAATTTAAAGTTGATCATTATGAAAATGACTGGTAATATCAAGAATTTTTTACTTTTAAATCACTGATATAATATGACATTTTTTTATTGAGGAAATGAATCTAGTAAGTTAATATGAATGAATAGAATTAGACACAATTAGCATCTTTAGAAGAAAGTAGGTTCGATATGATAGGTTTTGTTGTGAACCCTGTTTCTGGAAATGGCAGGGGTCTTAAAGTTTGGCATGAAATTAAAAATATATTAAATGAAAAAGACATAAACTATGTTGAAAGTTTTACGAATAGAGCAGGTTCTGGGGTTGCTTGTACAATGGATTTAATTAAAAAGTATGAACCAAATATCATTGTAGCAGTAGGAGGTGATGGAACCGTACACGAAGTAATCAATGGGATCTATCAAGCTGAAATTAAGAACAAAGTCCATTTTGGTTTTATTCCTTCTGGTTCTGGAAATGATTACGCAAGGGGAGTAAAATTGCCAAGACATCACTTGAAAGCGCTTGAAGTCATCTTAAACTCAACTCAACGTAAATCAATAGATCTATTAAAAATTGATAATAAAGTTGCGGTATGTTCTATTGGTGCAGGTTTAGATGGAAAAATAGCTCAAATTACGAACGAAGCAAAATATAAAAAATGGTTAAATGGACTCCGCCTTGGTGGATTGGCTTATGTAATTTCATTATTTAGAGTATTGTTTTCTTTTCGAACCAGTGACATTGCTTTAACCATAGATGGAGAAGTAAAACAACTCAAAAATGTATGGTTCATCGCTGTCTCCAATCTCCCATACTATGGGGGTGGTATGATCATTAATCCAAATGCAAACGAGAATGACGAGAAAGCAGAGGTTTGTATTGTTAGCAATATCAATCGTTTGCAACTTCTAACACTATTCCCACTCGTATATCTTGGAAAACATGCCAAACATAAAGCCGTGAGTTTCTTTGCAGGAGAAAACATAGAATATGAACCAAATCATTACCTTACTACTCAAGCAGATGGAGAAACGATTATAGTGAATAAATATAAAATTGAGGTTTTGCCCCAACATATCACAGTTGTTAAATAAACTTCAAATCCTAATCGTAAAATTGCATTTCTAAAACAATGGTTGAGAAATTCTCTTAATAGGTTATACTATTAAATAAATATATATAATTTATTCAAAAAGGGGAATAAAAATGAAAAAGAACTTATTCATTGTATTATTGATTAGTATGGTTGCAATTTTAGCAGCTTGTGGCGCTAATCCTTCAAATGAAAGTCAGGAGCCTACAAATGGTTCAACTGGAGAAACTTCTGAACCAGCTACACCTGAAGAACAAACTAAATTAGTTGTTGGTACTGATGCAGCTTTTGCACCTTTTGAATCACTGGATGGAGAAGACATTGTAGGTTTTGATGTGGATTTATTAGATGCAGTAATGGAAGAAGCAGGTCTTGAATATGAATTGAACAATATTGGATGGGACCCAATATTTCTTTCATTAAAGGATGGGAGCATTGACCTAGCAATTTCTGGAATAACTGTTACAGAAGAACGTGATCAAGAGTATGACTTTACACGTCCTTATTTTGAATCTACTCATATGATTGCTTTTTATGAAGGAACAGATATTGAAAGCGCAAATGATTTAGAAGGAAAAATTATAGGAGTTCAAACAGCAACTACAGGTCAAATTGCAGCAGAGGCAATCGTAGGTGAATTAAATCCAAACCTACAACTATTTGAGACAACAGCGTTGGCTTTCGCTTCTTTAAAGGAAGGAAATGTTGAAGCAGTAGTTACAGATATAGCAGTAGCAGCTGAATTTGTTAAAAACAATCCAGAAGATAATGTGAAGCTTGTTTCAGATCCAGAAAACTTCGAAGCTGAATACTATGGTATGATGGTTCCAGAAGGTAGCGAGTTGAAAGAAACGTTAGATAAGGCTTTAACAACAATCATTGATAATGGTAAATACGCTGAAATATATGAAAAATGGTTTGGTTCAACACCTAATCTAGAAACATTATTAGAGCAGGAATAGTTTGAAGTAAGGCTTAAAATTCCAGCGTAGCGCAATAAGCGGTACGCTTTTCTTTTTTATTACGAATGATATGTTTTATATGAAGAAAATGGAGTGAGTTTATGCAAGGTTTATATGATTGGATATTGAACGACTCAGGTATTCGAATAGATGTAATTATAGAATATTTCCCATTGTTTATGAAAGGAACACTATATACTTTAGGTATTTCAATCTCAGGTATTCTAATTGGATGTATACTGGGATTAATCATTGCATTTGGAAAAATGTCACGTTTAATGCCAATTCGTTTACCATTCGTTTGGTACATTAATTTTTTTAGAGGGACACCTCTCCTCGTACAAATTTTAATTATTCATTTTGGTGTTACCCCTCTATTCATAGCTGGTGCAAGTCCTATAAAAGCCGTAATTTCAGCCATAATTGCCCTATCACTAAATTCCGCAGCATATTTGGCAGAAATATACAGAGCAGGTATTCAATCTATTGATAAAGGGCAAGTTGAAGCTGGACGATCATTGGGAATGAATAAGGTTCAAACGATGAGTTATATTGTATTACCTCAATCCATTAAAAGAATGATACCTCCTTTTGGAAATGAGTTTATTACATTAATTAAAGATTCTTCTTTAGCATCTGTTATTGCAGCTCCAGAGTTATTGTATTGGGCACGTGCAGTAAATGGTAAATTCTTTATCGTATGGGAATCTCTTTTATTTATTGCATTAATATATTTAGTCATAACTTTATCTTTAACTTATTTATTAAATTACATCGAAAAGAGGTGGAATATCGATGATAACCGTTAATAATCTAAAAAAATCCTTTGGAGATAACGAAGTCTTAAAAGATATTAATCTTCAAATTAAGCCTCAAGAAGTCGTTGTTATTATAGGACCTTCAGGATCAGGGAAATCAACCTGTTTACGTTGTATGAATTTGTTAGAGTCTATTACAGCTGGTGAAGTTCATATTGAAGGTGTTAATCTTACAGATAAAAACACAGATATAAATCAAATTCGTACAGAAGTAGGGATGGTATTTCAGCAGTTTAATTTATTTCCGCATAAATCTGTTCTTGAAAATATTACTCTCGCACCGATAAAAGTTAGAAAATGGTCGAAAGAAAAAGCAAATAAAGTGGCATTAGATTTACTTGAAAAAGTTAACTTATCTGAAAAGGCAAATGCTTATCCAGATTCATTGTCTGGGGGACAAAAACAACGTGTTGCCATTGCAAGAGCTTTAGCCATGGAACCTAAAATCATGTTATTTGACGAGCCAACCTCTGCCCTTGATCCAGAAATGGTTGGAGAAGTGCTAGATGTCATGAAACAATTAGCCAAAGAAGGCATGACAATGGTAGTCGTAACTCATGAAATGGGATTTGCGCGTGAGGTTGGAGATCGAGTGATTTTCATGGATGAAGGGTATATAATTGAAGAAAATGTACCTGAAAAATTGTTTGATTTTCCATCTCACGAAAGAACAAAATCATTTTTAAGTAAGGTACTCTGAACAGCTATTACAAACCATTACAAATCTCATATAAATGTGAGAAAAATAAACCAGCAGAATTGCTGGTTTATTTTTCTTTATAAATTCATCGTTGAATGACCACATTGTGGGCAAACATCAACAGCGCACTCTAACTCTTCATCACAAAAGGAACAAGTAAACTGCTCCTCGTTTACTGGTTTGATATTTGTATATTCATAGTCTTTACTATAAATATTATCTGTACCATAAACATTCTGTACAACTTTAACTTCAAATTTGTGTCCACAAACTGGGCAATAATTGTTATCAATATCTACTAAATAACCGCAGCTGCATTCTTTTTTATTTGATAATTCTTTCACCTGTAAATCAATTTGTTTGATTTCATTTTTTAATTGCTCAATATCTTTACACATTATCTCCATGTCCTGATCCAATTCAATTAGAGCTTGATTTTGATATTGATCATATACTTTTTCTCCAATGTACATCAACTTATTATCTATTTCTTTCTGTTTCACAGAAATTTTATATTTTAATTGGTTTATTTCAATCACTTCTTTTGCTTTATTGCCTGCTTCAGAGAACCCTTTCTTCAATTTGTCTAACATGCTCATCTTCCTGCGCTCCTTAAATGGTCTTTTTGATTACTTTTAACCAAATTCGTTTACAATCATATTATGATCAAAAACATACATTGGTTAATCATTATCCTCATAATGTTTTGAAATGACTTATTTAATGATCTATTAAACTACTACTTTTTCTATTAACTTCCTATGGATTATACGTAAATTTGTTAATAAAGTTTCATCAAAAGATAGAATTGAAGAATTGAAATTAGAAGCATTATTTATTGGAATATAAATTTTTCTAATTATTGTATTTACAAGTCAAAAAACCTCGTAAAAAGCTTACCATTACTTCTTACAAGGATTCAATCATTGTTTATTTTATTATTTAAGTTTTACTATAGCTGAAGTATCTATATTTTCTCCTTCGATAATGATAGCTGTCATTCCCTTTTCTGAGGTTGTTTTATGCCATTCACCAGGCTCCCAAAAAGCAGCTTGACCTGCTTTAATTGGTGTTTTTACATCCTCTTTACCACGAACAAATCCTTCACCACTTACAACTAATAATAATTGTGCACCTACTGCTTGATGATGACCTACAACACCATCAGAACCAATGAACATACACCCAATATGATGGGTTTCTTTAGAGTGTAGAATTCTAGACATGGTTATATTTTTACTATCAAAGGCTGTTATTTCCTTTCCTACCTCTTTATCAAAACTAAACATTTTCATAAGTATCCTCCCCCTAAGGTGAACCAGAATTTTGGACTACAAATCTCTTTATATATTTAGCTACCGAGTCACTATCATGATGATCAATCACTTCATTAGCTAATCCTTTTAAATTTACATGTGCATTTTGAACAGCTACTTTCAATCCAGCTTCTTCAAACATTCCTAAATCATTTAAGTTATCTCCAAAAACCAATACATCCTTTTTGTTACAATCCACATGCTCGCACCATAGTTCTAATCCTCTTTTTTTATTGGCCAAAGGATGGCTAAATTCTAAAAAATAGTTATTTGTAATATAACTATCCTCCATAAAGTGGATTTGAATTAGATCACTAAAAGTCTCTTTCACAATTTGAAAAATAGGAATCATCTCTTCATAGGTTCCTATAAATGTAACAATGATTGTTTTTGAATCCTTTGGAAATAATAAACGGTCAACTTGATTGAATCTTGGATCACCTAATCTACTCTTATAAAATTGTAAGTCACTCCCTCTTGATAATGATCTGTGAAATACCTTTTCTTCATCATTTGCATCTAGAAAAAATAAAAAAGGAGATATATTGTGTTGCTCACCTATCCTGATAATTTCATTGGATATAATGGTATCTAGAAAATACCCATCTATTAATTTTTGTTGAACAGGATCAAATAATAATGCTCCGTTATACAATACTAATGGAAACTTCCAAGGAATATCTGAAAGAATCTCCATTGAACTCCTATAACTTCTTGCTGTAGCATAACTAATGGTAACACCTATTTCTAATGCTTCTGTAAGTACTCTTACTGAATATTTAGATATGCTTTGATTTGATCGAAGTAATGTTCCATCTAAATCGGTCAAAATGTATTTTCTGTCCATAAATCTCTCCTTATGTTTAAAAAATTGATGTTTCATAACTTATAAATCATAGTGAAATTCTAATTCGTGTTCTATAGGAATATCATTGAAACCAGTTAAAGGAATTTGTGGTTTTAATTTTCTAGACTCCTGAACGGCATTCAAATGCAAATCTTTCATCTTAAATCCTCTTTTTTGATAAAATCGAAATTGCTCTAGTATTATCATTTGTTGTAATTAGCCAAACCTGCTTGCATTTTTCCATTCTTGCTTTTCCTATCACTTTATTAATCAGCTGACTCCCAATTCCTCTGTTTTCAATGAAACTATCTAATGATACAATTTCCATCTTTTTGTTTTGGATGATGTAAGTAATAAGTCCAATGATGTTACTATCGGAGTACACTACAAAACCTGGCAACTTATCAATAAAATGCACTTTCCCCCTTGACACCATCATAGAAGAACCCCAGTTTTCTGTAACTAATTGTTTAACTTAATTTCTTATCTTGTTTGTTATTTCTTTAATTTCAATCACTTTTTTAACCTTCTTCTCACTTATTCTATATACACAATGTTTAAAAAACTATAAATAATTCCTATCAATTCGAATGAACCTTTTGTAAATCTATAAATTTTTGAGAAGCCTTTGAAATCCATTTATCTTTCCTGTAAATCAATTGACTATAGAAATTTATGTTAGGGTTGATAAAAGGTATCACTTTCAAACCCCTATCTACTATATTATTCTCAACCGAAAAATGTGGTAAAAAAGCAATTCCCCAACAATGTTCCACAGCTTTTTTTATCGTCTCAACGCTGCTTAGTTCTAATGAAATATTACAAGTAATAAAATGCTTATTCATTTCATTTATTAGGAGTGCACGATATGTGCAACCTTCCTCTGTCAAAATTAATTTCTTATTCTCTATATCCTGGATTGTAAGTATTGATTTATTAGAAAGAGGGTGATCTAAGTCCATTAAGATGATCATATTTTCCTTTTTTATAGGAATGGTATTTATGTCTTTTGAAGAGTATGGAACATCTAATATTAAACCAAAATCAATTTCTTTGAATTTTAATCTATGAATAATATTAGTTTCAGTATCTAGTATAATACGAACCCTTACTTCTGGATAACTCTTTTTAAATTCCTCTAAAATTTCTGGTAGATAATATATTGCTAATGTCTCTACTGTTCCTACTGTAATGATTCCAGTGTCTTGTTTTATAATTTTATCTTTTGCTTCCTGATGTAATGATAGAATCTTTTTTGCATAATCATAAAGCACTTCTCCTGTGTCTGTAGGTACCATAACATTTCCTCTTCTCTGTAGGAGCTTGACATTGCCATATGATTCTTCAAGTTTCTGAATATGATTAGTTACACTAGATTGAGCATAATCTAGTTCTAAAGCTGTTCTTGTATAAGTACCCCATTTTATGACTTCACAAAAAGTTTTTAAATATAGTAATTCCACCTACTCTTCACCGCCTTATCAGTAATTCTGATAATTAACATCATTAAATATCTATAACTATAATACAGAAAATAAAGTAAAATGAAAACGAAATAATTTAATTTGGGAGGAAAAAAGAATGAACACAAAACCTAAATTTTCATTGGTATTACAATCTGAAGCAGCTGACCCAAAAATAGCGTTTCTACACTTCACATCAAAACTTGCATTTGAGAAAGATGTAGCCGATCTCTTAATTGATTTAAAAAAAGGATGTGATCATTTCATTCTTGTTGATGTTCGAGAACCTAGTTCATACGAAGAATGTCATATACCTGGAGCGATCTCTTTACCTACGAATCAGATAAATGCAAAAACAACAGATTCATTTCCTAAGGAAAAAGTAATGATCACTTATTGCTGGGGACCTGCTTGCAATGGAGCAACAAAAGCTGCAGCCAAGTTTGCAGAACTTGGTTTTAAAGTAAAAGAATTAATAGGGGGTATTGAATATTGGCGTAATGAAGGTGGAGAAGTTGAAGGTGCTTTAGGGAAAGAAGCTCCATTATACTGGAAAATGAAATCTTAATAAAAAGTGCCGATTTCCTTAAACGAAGGTCATCGGCATGAAAAAACCATAGAAATTTTTCTTAAAGAGGCTTTCTGCCACAATAGTAAAAATGAAGGCTTGAAGGAAGGATTTTTAATATTGGGATGTTCACAATAATATCCATTTTTTCAGGGATTGTTATAAACCTTAAATTAAATGATTTTTTGTTTTTTTAAGTGTAGTTTAAATTTATGTATTCACGATCCATCTATTATTTTTATAACGAATCCATAAACAGATAGCTCTAAATAAGTTATCAAGACCTATTGCTATCCAGATTCCAGCAATCCCCCACCCAAGGTATATCCCTAAAAAATAAACCCCAATTGTTCTTATTAACCAGATTCCAATTGCCGTAATATACATAGGAAATTTTGTATTTTCTCCTCCTTGATAGATTCCCGTTAAAATAAGAACGATTGCAAGAACGGGTTGAATGAAAGCATCTATCTTTAATGCAAGTGCAATTTGCTTCATTACAACAAGATCACTTGTAAAGAAAGACGCAACCCAGTTTCCTAAAAAGAATAACAAGATACCAAAAATACTCATAAAAATTATACCTAGGATCATAGACATATTTGCGTACTTTTTTGCTCCTTCATAATCATTTTCACCTAGTTTTTGTCCTACTAGAGTAGTAGCAGCTGTTGCAAATCCGTACCCAATCATATAAGAGAAAATCTCAATATTTCCTGCAATTTGATGAGCTGCAAATGTATTGGTTCCAATTGCTACAATCATTCCAAAATAGAGTACCTGCCCTACTCTCATCACAAGTCTTTCCCCTGCAGCAGGAGTACCTAATCTCATTAAATTTAGTTGTGATTGCTTATCAATCTTCCAATTTTCCTTTAAAATTTGTATGGATTTTGATTTAAACATGTACATAGATAGTCCAATCACTCCAATTAATCTAGATAGAACCGTAGCCCATGCTGCTCCTGCTAAACCAAATGAAGGGATGAAGAAAAAACCAAAGATGAGTATATAATCTAATAAAATATTTAATAGGTTTGCCATAATACTAACTTTCATCGGCGTTTTTGTATCTCCTGTCCCTCTTAAAATACTACTAAGAACAAACATTAATGAAATCAAAATAGAGGGGATAGCTACAATACGAAAATAAGTCGTGGCATGAGCAAGAACATCTTTATCTACACCCATAAGTTTCAAAAGTGGTTCAGCAAAAAATAAAGATATAAGTCCAAACAATACTCCTGCAAAAATAGATAAAATAATAGCTTGTTGTCCGATTTGGCTCGCTTTGTCTTTCTTCCCTGCCCCAATATTTTTAGCTACAAAAACATTTGTTGCAACTCCAAGTGCCATGAAAACTGCAAAATATATAGCTAATATGGCATTAGTTACACCAACAGCTGAAACTTCTATTAGTCCTAATTTAGAAACAAATAGAGTATCTACAAAACCAAGAATAGTTTGAAAAAAATTTTCTATCACTGCTGGCAAGGCTAGAACCAGTATGAATTTTATTATTTGACTATTGGATTGGGGTGAACCTAAAGGATGTTCCATAGTAGGCTTTTTCCTCTCTAACGTATAAATTTATCAATCGCATCGTTTAATTTTTCAATCACTTTTTCATCACCTTCTTTAATTGCTTCTACGACACATCCTTCTAAATGATCTTTTAAAATTAATTTTCCACAACTATCTAAAGCTGATCTTATAGCTGCCAGCTGAATGAGCAAATCTCCACAATCCCTTCCTGTACCTGCCATTTCTTTAACAGAACGAACATGTCCTTCAATCCTAGCTAAGCGGTTTACCACACTTTTTCGATGTTTATGATGATCTGACATTTTTATCACCTCTTATATTCACTATATCCCCCCTGGGGGGTTATTGGCAAGACAAAAAAAAGAATAAATCTATTTCATCTAAACTAGCCTCTGTCATCAATTCACATGTTTGCAGTTCTTCCTCATTGAAATCCATTTTCTATGGTAAACAAAAAAATCCATTTTGAAAAAAATTGTCAAAATAGATTCTATATTTGAAGTTGGTTATTTATTTTAAAAGAACTAGATAAGCCAAACATGACTAATAACCATTCTCGGCTAACCACTTCATAATCTCTCCAAAAATTTTCGTAGCTATATGTTGTGCTCCTTCGTAAGGATTTTGAACAAATACAGCGATCGAATATCTAGGATCTTTATGAGGACCGTAGCCAATAAACCATTGATTTTCTCCATTTTTCCCATCAACAATCACTTCTGCAGTCCCAGATTTTCCTGCTAGTTTCCAGGGATTGCTTTTTAAACTTTTTCCAGTACCGTCTTGTACAACCTCCTCCATCCAATGCAATAATAAATTTGAAGTTTGCAATGAAATATTATGTTCTCCCGTACTTAGAAACTGATCATCAAAAGCTTGTTTAAAAGAGTCATTTTGGTAACGAACTTCCTTTACTACCTTTGGTTGCTTTACTTCACCTTGATTAAGCAAGGTGACAACAAGGTTTGCGGCTTGCAGTGGTGTCATCAATACATCCCTTTGACCAATTGAGGTTTGAGCTTTCACACCTTCATCATATCTATCAGTATCGGCTGAAAAAATTTGCCCTACCTCCTCATGATCAAATTGATAAAATACAGATTTTCCTTGAATCTGAAACCATCCATTTTTTTGTAAACCACCTAATTTCCTAAATGTTTTTGTTAACATGTCAGAGCTCATTCGTTCCATTACTTTTGCAAAGGTAATATTGCAAGATTGTGCAAAAGCTTCCTCGAATGAAATTGTACCATGACCTTCCTTTCTCCAGCATGTAAATCTATATTTTCCAAGATGACCGTTACATTCAAATTTTTCTTTTGGATCTACTAAATCGTTTTCTATTGCTGCCGCTGCAACAATGATTTTAAAAATGGAACCAGGGATTTGCGCTTTTAAAGCTTGATTGCCCCAATGATTTACAGTCATGGTTACCCGATTAGGATCATAACCAGGAAGACTGGACATTGCTAGAACATCAGCGTTATGAGTATCTAAAACAACCACAGCACTATTTTGATTTGTATATGAGGCTTGTATCCTTTCCACGTTCTGTTGAATATTTTTATCAATCGTAGTCTGAATTTTTAAAGGATAAAATGGATTAGTAGACTGAATGAGCCTTAAATCTAATCCAGGAATCACTCGATGTTTCCCATCTGTGAAAAATGAAAGTGATATATCTTCTACACTTTGAATTAGTGAGTCAAATGTTTTTTCTAATCCGCTAGCACCAATTAATGTATTTATGGACATTTCTCCACGATCAATTTTATTTGGGTATAAATTTTTTATTCTACTCGGGTTTTCACCTACAAAACCAATTAAATGGCTTGCAATATAAGGATCAGGGTATCTTAGTTCATATTGGATAGCTTGAATACCTGGTAAATGGAGTTCATTGATGTGTGCTACCTCATCGGCTGTTAATAAATAAGGAATTATTGCAGTTGGATCCTCCTTCCAAATGACAGGTTCATTTATACTATTAAAGAATTCAGTCCACTCTTCTAATGTAATGTCTAATATACTTACTAATTTATTTATTTTTTGTTCATTTCCCTGGAAATGACTTTGATTTGGAAAGACGGCTACAACATGTACCAACCTTCCTGTTAATGAATCTCCATTACGATCATAAAAGTGACCTCTTCCAGAGGATAGTATAACTCCAGATTCTCTTTGATTAACGGAACGCTCAACAAGATTAATGTCCATAGTTGAATAACTTCTGGTCTCAACCACTTGAATCCAGAACAATCTTGAGACTAATATTCCAATTATAAATGTAAAACATAATAATATGAGTAAGATCCTTCTTTTATCCAATTTGCCTGCTCCTAATTTCTGACTTTTACTTGTTTTTATTTCAGAAACATAAAAATTAAGTCGTTTTTATTATTTACAAATTTAAATTAGAACAAACAAAAGTGTTAAATATACTATATTTTTTCAACAAAAAAACTCCTATGCTACAGAATTTTATCTGCTTGCACAGGAGTTCTTTAACTATTTTAATTTAATGATATGAGTTGTTTACATTTAATGTGTGTATTCATAATGCTCAGAGTCATATTGAGGTCCATTCTTTTCATATGTGAAATAATAATCCACTACATCCCCTGTTGATAAATTAGAAATCGTATATTCCCAACGATCTCCACCGCCAACATCATTTAGAAAATAGTTTTGTTCATCTCCGTTGTTCACCCTGTAGTGCACTACTACAAAATTTGGAGTATAACCGTTTGGTTCAAATGAAATGAGAGCTTGTGAATCAGTAATAGCTTCTACATTAGAAGTGAAATCAATATTCGGTGTTCCGTCACCCTCATGTTCAAATATATAGGTCTGAGATTCATATTGAGGCCCATTCATTTCATAAGTGAAATAATAACTAATTGAAGAACCTACTGGAACATTGTTAATCGTATACTCCCATCGATCACTTGTTCCATTATATTGTAGGAAATAATTCTGTTGTGTACCATTATCTATTCTGTAGTGTAATGTCACAAAATTTGGTGTGTAGCCGTTTGGAACAAACCATATCTGTACTTGTGAGTTACTTAATGTGTCTACGCCTTTTGAGAAATCTCCCGCTGGTGCTTCATCTGTAGTTACATTAAGTGCAATGCTCTCTGTAGAGCTATTACCTGCCGCATCTTTAGCGATGATTGTAAATGAATAAGTTGTACTAGCATTTAGACCAGTTATTTCAAATGTCAAATTACTTGTAGAACCTACAAGACTTGAATCCATATATACATCATATTCAGCAACACCTACATTGTCAGTTGATGATGTCCAATTAATATTGACACTTGACTGAGTAACGTTACTAGCATTCAAATTGGTTGGTGCAGTTGGTGGTTCTGTATCTGGTGATTCTGTAGTAACACTTAATGGCTCACTTTCCCCAGATTTATTTCCAGCTGCATCTTTTGCAGAAACTGTAAATACATAATTTGTTTCTGCATTAAGTCCATTCACCACATAAAAGGTATCAGTTGTTGATCCAATGAAATTTGAGTCCATATATACATCATATTCTAAAACTCCAAGGTTATCTGACGATGCATTCCATGAAATATTAACAGTGGATTGTGTTATGACAGTTGCAGCTAAATTAGTTGGTATTGTTGGTGGTTCTATGTCTGGCCCAGCTGTAGTCACTAATAATGGGATGCTTTCATTTGATACATTTCCTGATACATCCTTCGCTGTGATAGTAAAGGTATAAGTTGTATCTGGAGATAAACCAGTTACAGTAAAATGAGTGCTGTTAGATGACCCTACTAAATTTCCATCTCTATAAATATCATATCCTGACACCCCGTAATTATCTGTGGAAGGGGACCAAGATAGATTTACAGAAGTATCTGTTACTAAATCAGCAAACAAATTAGCAGGGACAGTAGGAGCTTCAGTATCATCTACAGGTACACCTGTCTCTAATATTTCAAACAGATCTGGTGACGCATTCATCCACATTCCATTATTTATTTCTTCTAACCATTTCGTTTTAATGTAATCATTCGTTTCAATTCTTGTATCTCCCCATAAATCTCCCCACATCTCCTGATTTGCCCAATCATTATTAATGTAGGACAAAGCTCTAACTACATCTCTATTTTCTTCTATCCACGAGAAAAGCAACTGATACCAGCTCCAAATCTGTTCATCCGTTACATCACCATTCCAAAAATTCCAATTTGTATCCAAATGATACCCTTGTGGTGTTGATTCTGCAATCATAATTGGTTTATCATGCTCTCTAGCAAAATCAAGCATCTGGTCATATGGAGCAGGAACGTATTGGAAAAACGAAACCCCCATCCAATCTACATACTCATCACCAGGATACCAACTCTCAATTGGTGTTGTAACTTGCCAAGTGGAAGCTTGCCATACATAAGCTACGTTGTCTACACCTAGAAATTCAAAACGATCTACAATATATCTCCATGCATCTACAAATTGTTCTGCATTGTAATGATTCCATGGACCATCAAATTCATAACCAATTCTTAGAAAAACTGGACGACCATCCTCCTTAAAAGAATTCCCTAATTGATCAATATATTGATCATGAGTACCATCAACAATATGTGTTAAGTTAGTTCCTGTATTGTCTACAATATACAAGCCCATTTGCAACACAGAATTTGGATAATCTCTTAAGTTTTCAAACATATTTATAGGGCCAGATCCATAATCAATTCTTTCATCCAAACTACAACCATATAAAATATATTCTTGATTTCCTTCAGAAATATCACAATACGTCGTAGTTCCTGCTGGAACAGGTAAATCAGGATCTGCCACATAACCTTCCACAGCTGCTAAATCTTGACCAATAATTAAAAGTGCTTTACCATCAGGAGGCGAATATTTTCCGGTATAATAGTAATCCGGTTCAGGAAATGGCGGTGGGTCTCTAGTGGGTGGAACTGGTGAACCGTCTCCTTCAGAATATAGTAATTCTTGTGGAATAACTTCTTTTGCCTGACTATCACTTGACCAAGCTAATTGAGCTGAAGCTTCTCCATCATTTTCAAAATATTCAACCGTAATATACGCTTTTTGCCCTCCAACCAACTCTACTCTACCTTTTATTTCAGTAGCAGGTTGAATAGCCCATCGATCAATTACTAACTGACCATCTACCCATACACGAACCCCATCATCTGTTGTACCATAAATTGTATAAATTTCAGAGTATCTAGGTTCTACCATTCCAGACCAACGTATGGAAAAGTTCTCGCTCCCTACACTACCTGGACCACTTTGCCCCCAATTGAAATTAATACTTGGATCTATCTGAGTAAAACTCGGTGTTCCAGACAAATTTTGATTTGAAAAATACTCTGCAAATAAACCATCACCATTGGCATCTACCGGCGCTGATAGAACAACACTATATAGAGATAAAATTGAAAAAAGCAAGCTAAGAATAGTTATGATACTAATTCGTTTTCCAGACTTTTTTAACATAGATTATCTTCTCCCTTACTTTCATATTATTTTCCACTATATGAAAAGCAAAAGTTAGCTTTATTAGAGGATCATAAAGATGAACCAATTGACGAAATTGAGAAAGAGGGAAAATTTTGATTGATTGGTTGCTTTATGTCCCCAATTGAGACAATAGGTATGTAAGAATGATCATTGGAAATTTAAGTGATAAGTACTTAGATGGTGATTACCAAATGTAGAAGAATGTTTGAAGTGAAGATTAGTACAACGATTTTAATAATATATGATTTGACGATTAGAAATTAACAAAACTAATAAACTCAATTAATTTATACTATAATGCAATCTACCTAATCTCATATACATATAGTGGTACAAAAAAAACTGTCTCTCACCTCCAATAACAAATTTATCGAAAATTTTTTAAATACTCATCTATAAGTATTTAAAATTTTCCTATGATATAATAATAAAAGTGTATATATATGTAAAATATCATAATAATTAAATGCTAACAATGACTTATATCACTTGAAATTGTCCATTTTATTAAATTAATACTAGGAATACTATGATATACTTTAAAATCCTATTCTTTACTTTTATTTATATAAAACCAAAGAATAGGATTAGTTTTTAATAAAGAAAATTTTCCGTATTTAGTTAAAATTGAAGTATTAATTTCTAGAAGATCTACCTATTCGTATGATAAGAAAGAAAATAATAATCCCAATCATACTAAAAAGTAGGATATAACTAATATCTAATCCTGTACTTTTATTTTGATTTGATAAATCAATTATTTCATACACAAAGAAACTTCTTTTATAAAAGAAGCTTCTCTTACTTTGTCGCTACTTAAATATTTATCTTTCTTCAAGATTTGATATTCAATATATCTAGATTTTATAAAAAGTATCTCAATGATTCTCTTCAGGATGAAATTGATATACAGAAAGATTTAAAGCTCGATAAGTATTGAATTTAATACCTTCACTTTCAAGTGACATTTTTTGAATAAAAAATAATTCTTCATCAGCAATACCTATTTCACCTTTGGAATTGATCACTCGATGCCAAGGGAGTTTATGATTTCGGCTCATGGAATGTAAGATTCTTACAACTTGTCTTGCTCCCTTTGGACTTCCAGCTAACCTAGCTATTTGTCCATAAGTCATCACTTTTCCCGATGGGATTTTCTTGATGATTTTAAGTACCTGCTCTGTAAAACTGTGCAAAATGTACATCTCCTTAAATACATAATCCATTATAATTATAAATCTTAATAACATTTTAACGCATTTTTCCATCTCTTTGATATCAGAATACTTAAACTAAAAATATTAAAAATGTGTGCTTGTCATAGGATACTTGTCTATACAAAATAATGTCTTTGAACATAGTATATAATACCTCTTAGTAATAGGAGGCAATTATCACACGCTATGACTTATTTATCTATCTATAGTAAAAAACCTCACTATTAATTTATGTAGTGAGGTTTTCTAGTGTATATAAAATTTACTTTAATAATTCTCCTTTTGTAATTGTAAAATTCTAAAAAAACGTCGAATTCCGTTTACAATGAAATTGACGATTTCTGATTTTTTTAACTATTAAACATTCTTAACTGCAACGTAATAAGCAACTACGCCGAAAGGTCCAAACAAAGACACAATGATCTTCCATAACATATGTATATTCGTTTCTTTTCGTTTGGAAATTTTAGTAATCATAAAAATAGAAATAATCCATATAATGAACGCCATAGCAAATCCTATTGGTCCACCCATAATCATAACCCACCTTCTTTGTTTAATGCTAATCTAAATATTATAACTTATATATTCAGATTTTTCATTTATTAAACAAAAAACTTCAATAATTCTCCATCTTTCCATACCTTCTCAATATGCAGATCTTTTGAAACCAATAACAAATCTGCTTGCAAACCTTCATCTACACTTCCAATTTGCTCTTCCATTCCTAGACGTTTTGCAGGATTATAACTAGCAAGTTTACTAACCTCTGGAACAGATAGACCCACTTTATTGACCATATATTTAAAGCCTTCTATCATCGTTAAACTACTACCTGCAAGATTGTCTCCTTCTTTTAATCTTGCTACGTTATCTTTCACTACTACATTTAACCCTCCCAAATTATATATCCCATCACCCAACCCTGCTGCAGACATCGCATCCGTAATGAGCAATAGGTTATCTTTATTTTTCAATTTCGTTAATAAGTCAATACAAACAGGGTGAACATGTTCTCCATCTGCTATAATTTCCGTACTTATTCCTTCATTCACTAAAATACTTCCAACTACCCCAGGTTCTCTATGATGCATTCCACTCATTGCGTTAAACATATGTACAGAATGAGTTAATCCAGCTTCGTATGCAGTTTCCATCTCCTCATGAACTGCATCAGTGTGTCCACACGCTATCACTATACCCTGTTCAACTCCATATCGAATCATCTCAACAGCTTTTTCCTTCTCAGGAGCAAGGGTTAAAATTTTAATCACCTCTGGAAATTTATCAATCCACTCTTTTAACCAATCTAACCGAGGCGGAATAACGTAATTTGGATTTTGAGCTCCTAGTTTATTGCGACTAATAAAAGGACCTTCCAAATGTACTCCAATGATTTGTGCAAATAGTTGGTCTTTTTTCTGTAAGCTCACAACAGATTGCAGAACTTTCTCAATGTTTTCTTTTGAGGAAGTAACGGTTGTGGCAAGCATTGTTGTTGTCCCATGTTGAGCATGAAATTCGCTTATTCCTTGAAGAGATTTCTGACTGGCATCCATAAAATCAAAACCATTACCACCATGTACATGAACATCTATAAAACCTGGAAGTAACCAAGCACCTTCAGCGTTCACGATTTCCACATCTGGCTTCTCCACTAAAAAATAATCCACATCATGATTTTCAACAATATGCTTTATTTTTCCTTCATAAATGAAAACTGCCCCTCTTTCAATTACTCCCTTTAAGCTAACAATATTTGCGTTATATATAAACAACATATCACCTCAAATACTAATCAAAAATCAAACTTATATATTCTTCTAATATAAACTATAAAACAGATCTACAATTAAAAACAGGGGGAAATTTTGTTCATTTTATGTCTTATTTGAATCAATATAACGATTATGATACATTGATTAAGCAAGGTTATGATAATTATCTACTGAAAATGAGAAAGGATTGTTAAAATGAGCATACATATTGAAGCAAAAGAAAATGAAATCGCGGAAACGATTCTGTTACCAGGTGATCCATTACGCGCAAAATATATCGCAGAAACCTTCTTAGAAGATATTTCTTGTTATAACAATGTTCGAGGCATGTTAGGGTTTACAGGTACATACAAAAATGAACGTATTTCTGTTCAGGGAACTGGAATGGGTGTCCCTTCAATTTCTATTTATGTAAATGAATTAATTAAAAGTTATGGTGTTAAAAATTTAATCAGAGTAGGAACATGTGGAGCAATTCAGAAAGATGTAAAAGTGCGTGATGTCATTCTTGCCATGACCTCCACCACAGATTCTCAAATGAATCGCATTGAATTTGGACCTATTGATTATGCGCCAACAGCAAATTTCGACCTATTAAAAAGAGCTTATGACACTGGTGTTGAAAAAGGATTAAATTTAAAAGTGGGTAATGTATTTACTGCGGATCAATTTTACAATGATAATGCACAATTTGAAAAGTTAGCTCGTTACGGAGTTCTTGCAGTTGAGATGGAAACGACAGCTTTATATACACTAGCAGCTAAATTTGATGTCAATGCACTATCTGTTTTAACTGTAAGTGATCACATCTTAACCGGTGAAGAAACAACTGCTGAAGAAAGACAAACAACCTTTAATGATATGATTGAAGTTGCATTAGATGCTGCAATAAAAAATAAATAATCAACATTAAAAATAAAGAAAAGATTCGAAAATATTTAAATAACCATTGACCCTGTACCTAAGTACAGGGTTTAACTATGAATTACATCGTATATTTACTGATTGTATTCATCTTTTAATAATCCATATAAAAACATATCATAACGCTTACCATCACGTTCAAGAAACTCACGGTAAACTCCCTCTTTTTTAAATCTAAGTTTTTCATATAAAGTTATCGCTCGTTCGTTATAACTAAACACGGTTAATTGTAAACGATATAAATTAAGTTCTCTAAATGAATAACGAAGAGCAAGTGTTAACATTTCTGTTCCAAAACCTTTTGACCAATATTCTTTATCTCCAATGGCCATGGTTATCCATGCCGTACGGTGGTTCCAAAGTATTCCATCTAATTCTATTATCCCTATAATTTGTTCTACATCTATTAACCTTACAGCAAATCGATATTCATTGGAATTTGAGGAATCAATCCACTTTTTTATTTCTGAAGCTTGCTTTGGGAATGCCGCTTCCGCAGTAAAAAAATTCAAAAAATCAGCATCCTCATACCATTTCAACAAATCAGAAATATCTGATTCTCTGATAGCTGTTAATTTTAACTTGTCCCCTACAAACAATTGACTTGACTTCATATATATCCTCTTTTCTAGTATGTAATCTATACTTATCAATAACATTAGTGAAAACAAAATGATTTATCATACAAACAACACCATATGTTCTTCATCATAATACGTATCTTCTATTTTTAAAGCTCTTTTGTCTATTCCAAAAGTTTCAAATCCTAAAGAAATATACAGTTTTTTTGCAGCTTCATTATCTTTGTTAACACTCAAATAAATTTGTTCGACTTCATCTAATTCTTTTGCTCTTTTTATTACTTCAATCATTAAACTTTTACCAGTCCCCATACCATGATATTCAGAATCAACATACATAGCATAGACATTTGCTCTATGTTTTAATTTATTTTTCTTTTCTTTCACCAAAGTAACTATTCCAATAAGCTTCTCATCACTTTTAAAAGCACCTAAAGTCATAGACTCCGATTGTAATCTACTTTTATATACTTCAATAGTAAATTCTTTTTCCTCTTCATAACTTGAACCAAATGCAGAAGGGTGGCTTTGTAAACCTTTTAATCTAAGTTTTTTATATAATTCAGCATGTACAGATTCTAATCGTTTGATATGCATATGCTCCTCCTAATATTAGAAATGATGGACTGTTCTTCCTCAAATTCTGTATCATTTTTAACTCTGTTTCAGGTTCTAATTAACCAAGTGTTATTTATTCCAAAATCAATATATTTAAGTTTCACGCTCCCAATTATAGTAATTTTTATTTGATTCTATTTCAGTTAAATGGTTCTAACCACCATGGATAATCAAATTGTCCATCAGACACTTTATAGAATTTACCCATTATTCCTAGATGAGTTACTCCATTTTCATCAATTACTTCAACAAAAGGGGTATAGGTAGAAAATATATAGAAATTTATATGTTCAATAATAATTTTAGGTGTTTCAGGAGGGGTTATTCCCAACCTTTCTTCTTCCTCAGCTCTGTATTCATTAAAATCTTCTAAATTTGGATTAGTTAAAATTAATAATGCAATCATTATTACAACAACTATGATAATTATATATACCTTCTTCATGTTAATCACCCACTTTTTAATCCATTAAATTGAATCATAATTTGCACTTCTCTTAAATGAAAGTTTCAATCTATGATAAACTCTTTACTCTTATATTAACTATCAATGTTTAACTCATATTATATAATCCATTTGAGAATTTTAATAGAATTTTTTTATTAGATTATTACATGGTATTTTATTGAGATAAATATAGACTCAGATCGAATTAAATCATTAGGGGGGACGCTGATTACCAGACTGATATTAACAGTATTCATAATTTGTTATTTTGGAACAAAGCTATAAGAAGCGGAGATTTCGCATTTGATGAAGATGGTGAGAACATTTTTATTTTGAGGTAATATTAGTACCTAGCACCTATGGATGTATATCTCATTATTCAATAAACAAAAAAACTTCATATCTATTACAAGAACAGATAATAAAAGAAAGAATTAAAAAGGTGGTGTAAGAATTACAGAGAAAATTAAGTTAGGTTATTATGAGAGGACCAATTTAGCTATACATTCATTTACATTTTCATTAAATAAACCACCGTGATAACAAATAACAGTTTCAATATCATATTGTGTGAACTTGTTTAATGATTTTTGAGATAATTCAATATCCATAGATTGTTGATTTAGTTCTAACATACCGTCTTGGACAACCATTGCATCTGCAGCAATAAGAGTCTTACTTTGTTTATGATACAAACTAATATGTCCTATGCTATGACCTGGTGTATTAATAACAACGATTCCTCCACAATAAGGTAACTCTTCACCATCAGTCACTATTTTGTGAACAATAGTTTTTGGTGGATTTGATAACTCTGATTGAAAGTCAATACGCCATTGTTCTGGCCAAGATTCCATCTGAGCCAATAATTCTTTTGTTATTAGATCTTTTTCTCCTTGAATGTATGGTTTTTCTAATTCATTTGATAAAACTTGAATTTTATGATGTGACTCCTCTAAAATACTAGGTAAACTTCCAGTATGGTCCAAGTGATGATGTGTGATGATAATTTTTTTTAGAAGCTCAAAAGGAACAGATGCTTTTTCAAATTCTTCGAGGAAAATATCTTTTTGACCTGAAAAACCTGTGTCTATTAAAACTGCCATTGCATTATCACTAATCACTGTAGGATGTATGATCACGTCCTGTCCCAAAAAATTTTTTCTTTCTATTTCGAACATTTCAATTCCTGTAGTTACCTTCATCTCATTCCTCCATAATCAGATTTTTATACAATTCTTTATCCTTTATTTCTTTTTTATTGGAATCCAAATTTCACATCTATAATTAGGGTTTTTATCATCGCCTGGGGGAATTAACTCGATTTCAGGTATTCCTGAGAGTTGCTCATATCCAGTTGAAGGAAACCATTCTGTATAAATTCGATCCCATACTTTTGAAACAGCATCCGGCATCGCACCAATGGATTCAAAAACAGCCCATGAAGTAGAAGAGATTTCTCTTTGTTCATAATTTTTCAAATCCTCATGATCACTGACTATTGCACCAATAAAATAAGTAAATTCTTCTCTTTCATGATCTATGTCCATAATTAGACCTAGTAAATCCTTTTCTCCTGTAATAGAAAGAATTTGTTTATCTACACTCTCTTGTTGCAACTCCTCCCTAAATTTTAAAATATATGCTCTTGACTCCTCTTTAACCATAGGGACTTTTATACCTTTTCCTAGTACTTTAAAACTGTCTTTCTTTATAATTTTATAATTCATTTCCTTTTCTCCTTTTAAAGAAATATGAAATGTGATTCGTGGAAAAGCAACTAATGAAACATTAGAATCCCTTACTTGTGAAGGGGAAATACCATGCACTCTACGGAAGGCTTTAGAGAATGACTCTGGTGTTTCATACCCATACTTTAAAGCAACATTAATCACTTTTGTTTTCGTATTTGTCAGCTCTTGTGCAGCTAATGTCAACCTTCGTTTTCGTATATATTCAGCTATTGTATAACCTGTTAACATATGAAACATTCGTTGAAAGTGAAACTTAGAACTGAGTGACTTACGAGCTAATACTGATAGTTCTATTTTTTGATTCATGTTCTTTTCAATATATTCAATACATTCATTCATGCTTTGAAGCATATTCATAAATTTATCCCCTCAACTTTATTTTAAGTTTACCAGTGAACTTAATTTTAAACCTGTCATTTTGTGCTCTCTATTGACATAAATAGAAAAGTAAAAACCTGTGAATGCAATCTGCCATTCACAGGTTTTATTACAATGACTTGTATAAATTTTAGAAACTTATATTAACGCTCTAAGCTCTCGGCGATAATCTCTGCTATATCCCTAGCTTGAACTTTCTCTTCGTCTTTTGCTTTTAATCCATCGTCAACCATGGTGAGACAATACGGACAGCCAGTAGCAATCAGATCAGGTTTTGTTTTTAAAGCTTGCTCTGTTCTTTCTGTATTTACTCTTGTTCCTTCTGTCTCTTCCATCCACATCATTCCCCCGCCAGCACCACAACACATACTATTACTACCAGAACGCTCCATTTCTACAAGTTCTACACCTGGAATGGCAGATAAGGCTTGACGTGGAGCTTCATATTCATTATTGTGACGGCCTAAATAGCAAGGATCATGATATGTTATCTTATCCATCATGGATTTATTAGGTTGAATTCTACCTTCTTCAATCCATTTTGAAATGAGCTGTGAATGATGATAGACTTCTACATCCTCAGGCAATCCAAAATCCTGATATTCATTTTTAAACGTATGGAATGCATGAGGGTCAATGGTAACAATCTTTTTCACATTATAATTTTTAAATAGCTCAACATTTTCTTCCGCAAGCATTTGATACAAATATTCATTACCTAAACGTCTTGCTGTATCACCGGAATTTTTTTCTTCATTTCCTAATACTGCAAAAGAAATACCCGCTTTGTTCATAATTTCTACAAACGCTTCGGAGATTTTTTGACAACGTTTATCGTATGAACCCATAGAACCTACATAAAATAAATATTCGAAGGATTCTGTATTTTGCACTTCAACTACTTTATTGTCATCGTCCATTTGATCTATCCAATTTTTACGATCTAAACGGTTCAATCCCCATGGGTTTCCTTGTCTTTCAATATTATTTAAAGCTCGAGCAGCTTCAGCCGGCAGACTTCCTTCCGTTAATACTAGATAACGACGCATATCCATAATTTTATCAACATGTTCATTAGCAACAGGACATACTTCCTCACAATTTCGGCAAGACGTACAAGCCCAAAGTTCTTGTTCTGTAACAACTTCACCTACTAAAGGAGTATCTAGTTCGGTTTCAGTAGCAACTGCTAGTTCATTGGCAGTTGTTCCTCCAAATGCAAAAGCTGGCATCCAAGGTGTACGAGAAGTAATTGCTGCACCCTTATTAGTTAGGTGATCTCTCATATTCGTTATTAAATGCATTGGGGATAACATCTTTCCAGTTGACGCAGCCGGGCAAACACTTGTACAACGACCACATTCTACACATGCATATAGGTCCACCAATTGATTTTGCGTGAAATCTTCAATTTTACCAGCCCCAAAGGACTCTGCATTCTCATCTTCTAAATCTATTTTTTTCAATTTGCCTGGTACACCTAGTTTTCTAATAAACACATTGATCGGTGCAAAAAACAAATGAGCGTGCTTAGACTGCGGTACATAAATTAAAAATGTGTACAGAATCAATAAATGAATCCACCAAAGAACATAAAACAATACCCCAGCCACATTGCTTCCCAACCAAGAAAATGCCAATACAAATAGAGAGCTGACAGGTTGAAGAGCATTTACCTCATGCCCTTTCCAAATCATTTCCAAACCACCAGCCAATATAATAGAAAGCATTAAACTTGAAAGCAATAAGATTACGATACCTGCTTTCCAGCCTCGTTTTAAACGAGCTAACTTTTCAACATATCGACGGTAAAAAGCATATCCTGTAGCTAATAACACAAGTAAAACTGTAATTTCCTGTATAAATACAAAAATTGGATAGAAGGAACCTAATGGTAAATGCCAACCAGGCACCAATCCTTTACCAACCAAATCAATTGCACCAAATTGAATGAGGATAAATCCATAAAACATAACCAAGTGCATTATACCGCTTTTTTTATCCTTTAGTAATGTTTTATGTCCAAACATGTTCACTGCAATTTGTTTAAACCTTTGTTTATATTCTGGCTTTAAAGACTCTTCTTTTCCTAATTTAATAAATGAGTAACGACTATACATGATGTGATAAAACAAATAAAAAACATATCCAGTGAGCAATAAAAATGCACAAAGCTGAATTATAGTTAATAGTTCCATAAAATCACCCACCTTTATTTATTAATCACTCGATATGAGCCTGTTGCTTTCGCAACAAGCTGCCCATCTTCACTTCTAATTTCTCCCTCAGTTGTGAGAGTATGATTTGTTTGATGTATTACCTTTGCACTAACTTGTAAAGTTCCATCTTTTAAAGCAGTTAAATAATGAATGTTTAACATAGTAGTTACTAATTTATCATCAGGGCGGGCAACAACAACTGCCAGCCCCATGATACTATCCAACACGGTAGCGTGAACGCCACCGTGTATAATTCCATTTGGATTAAGATGAATAGGTTCGACTTTAAAGGAACCAAAAATTTGATTGTCTTTTATTTCTGTGACTTCACTATTTAAGAGTTCCATAAATGTGCCTTTTACTTTTTCGGCCAACATATTCTGAAACGCTTCCCATTCTTTTTGGTTCATATTACCACCTAAACTGTATACTGATCAGATTGAATGATCTTATCAGCAATTTCTCTTTTAATGTGTAATAAATTTTTAGGTTTAAAACGAACTAATTTCTTTAAGATAGAAAGAACCATTAATGCAGAATCACCATCATCCATAGATACGATTCCATCTTTAGCCATTAACTCAATTTTTGTAAATGTTTCTTGAGCAAATGCAACTGTAAGGTTTAACTTTTGTTTGGACTTCTCTAATCCATCTCTAGCAATTGCTTTTTCTGTTCTTAAAATCGTGGATTCTAAAGCATAGATTTGAATTGCTAGATTTGAGATGATTTCTAAAATTTCTTGTTCTTCTTGTAAAGCTTGTTTATATTTCTTAACAGCTGTTCCACCAACCATTAAAAAGATCTTTTTAGCAGATGCAAGCATTGCTTTTTCTTTTTCTAATGGTGTATCTTCGTCAATCATAGGAGGCATGTAAGCTACTAATTCTTGCTCTAAATTAGCTGCTACTTCCATCATTGGCAGTTCGCCTTTCATCGCTTTACGGAATAACATATCAGGAATTAATAACCGATTAATTTCATTCGTTCCTTCAAAAATTCTATTGATTCTAGAATCTCTATAAATTCTCTCTACTTTATACTCTTGTGTAAATCCATAACCACCATGAATTTGAACTGCTTCATCTGAAACAAAATCCAAACACTCTGATGCAAATACTTTGTTAACAGAACATTCTAACGCATAATCTGCAACTTTTTTCACTACATCTTTCTGATAGTTTTCATCATTTACATTTAATGTTTTAAGAGCATCATCCATTAATCCACCAGTTCTATAGACGACACTTTCTGTTGCATAAGTGTAAATAGCCATGTCTGCTATTTTCTTTTGCATAAGTGGAAATTCTACTAAAGCTTTACCAAATTGTTTTCTTTGTTTTGCATATTCAACTGCAAGGTCAATTGCCCATTTGGATGTTCCTAAACAACCAGCTCCTAAGGAATAACGGCCTAGATTAAGAATATTAAAAGCGATTACATGCCCTTTGCCAATCTCTCCTAATAAATTTTCAACAGGTACTTTTACATCTTCTAATATAAGAGGACGTGTTGATGAACCTTTAATTCCCATTTTCTTTTCTTCAGGACCAGTAGATACACCTTCAAATGATTTTTCCACAATAAATGTTGTGAATTTGTCACCATCTACTTTGGCATATACAACAAATACATCAGCAAACGCTGCGTTAGTAATAAATTGTTTAGTACCATTTAAGATATAATGTTTACCATCTTCACTTAAAACGGCAGTTGTTTTTGCTCCTAATGCATCTGAACCTGAAGATGGTTCGGTTAAACAGTATGCAGCTAATTTTTCACCAGTTACAAGTGAAGGTAAATATTTAGCTTTTTGATCCTCATTACCAAAAAGTGCAATGGGTTGAGTTCCAATTCCTACATGTGCACCCACACTTAGAGCAAATGAACTACCACGAACTAGTTTCTCACCAATTAAAGTAGAACTAATTTTATCCAAATTTGTTCCACCATAATTTTCAGGAATTGCAGCTCCTAATAAACCTAATTCTCCAGCTTTTTGTAATAAATTAACAAGTAAATCAAAGTCTTGTGTTTCAATTCTTTCATCTACTGGTGCAATATCATTTTCTACAAAGTCAGCTGTCATTCCTGCTATCATTTTATGTTCATCAGAAAAATCCTCAGGCGTAAATACCGTAGATGCATCCACATCACCTAATAAATAACTTCCACCTTTAGCAACTTCTTTGATCATCGTAAATTCCTCCTCAAAATTATAACACACATATTCGTTGTTTGTACTACACACAAAGTGGCAATTTATAACCGACCCAGCCCAAAGGCTGGATCGAAAAATATATTTCGGGACTGAAATTTAGAGTTTATTTTTAAACAAATTCAAATACTCCCGCGGCGCCCATACCACCACCAATACACATACTAACCACACCATATTTACTATTTCTACGTTTTGCTTCATGTAACAATGTTGTAGTTAATTTAGCACCTGTACATCCTAATGGATGACCTAATGCAATTGCCCCTCCATTAACATTTACCTTAGCTGAATCAATTTTTAATGTTTCCATTACAGCAAGAGCTTGAGCTGCAAATGCTTCATTGATTTCAAACAAATCAATTTGGTCTAACGTTAAACCTGCCTTTTCTAATGCTTTTGGAATGGCTACAACAGGGCCAATTCCCATAACTTCTGGAGCTACCCCTCCAACAGCAAAGCTACGGAAAATAGCCATTGGTTTTAATCCTAACTGATCTGCTTTTTCTCTAGACATAACTACAACTGCTGAAGCCCCATCATTCATTTGAGATGCGTTTCCAGCTGTTACGGAGCCTCCTTGTAAAAATGCAGGTCTTAATTTAGATAACACTTCTACACTTGTGCTCGCACGAACACCTTCATCTGTATCAAACATAAAGGATACTTCTTCTCTCTTACCTGAATCATTAATGATCGTTTGTTTAACTGGGACAGAAACAATCTCTTCTTTGAATTTCCCAGATTCAATTGCAGCTGCTGCTTTTTGATGACTGCTTACTGCAAAAGCGTCTTGTTTTTCACGAGATACTTCATAATCTCTTGCAACATTCTCCGCTGTATTCCCCATGGAGATGTATACCTCTGGACGATGATCTACCAAATAAGGATTTGGTTGTGGTTTGAATCCAGACATAGGTACATGACTCATGCTTTCTACTCCGCCTGCAACAATAACATCTGAGAATCCACTCATGATTCGTTCTGCTGCAAAAGCAATGGACTGTAAACCAGAAGAACAAAAACGATTAATGGTTAAACCGGGTACTGTATCCGGTAATCCTGCTCTTAAAGCTACAATACGTCCCATATTTAAACCTTGTTCACCTTCTGGCATGGCACAGCCAATAATGACATCTTCGATTTCTTCAGGAGATAATCCAGGGGTGCGTTTAACAACCTCCTCAATAACAAGTCCTCCTAAATCTTCTGCACGTGTATTTGCAAGAGAACCTTTATGAGCTTTACCCATTGGTGTTCTCACTGCTGAAACAATAACAGCTTCCTTCATATTATTACTCCTCTCAAAGTAAGACTTATATAAAATACTTTAATTTCTCAAAGGTCTTCTTTTTAATAACATATGCTGCATTCTAGCCTGGCTTTTCGGTTCACTTAATAGGCTCAAAAATGCTTCTTTTTCTAAATCTAAAATGTATTGCTCATCAACTAATGTATTTGCTGGGATATTTCCACCTGTTAAAATGTTAGCAAGTCTAGTTCCGATTAATTCATCATGATCACTGATATAACCTGAAGACTTCATGTGATATAAGCCCATCTTTAATGTAGCTAAGCCAGGTTCTCCAACAACTCTGATTTTTTTCGCTTGAGGTGCTTCATACCCTGAAATGGACATTCCTAATACGGCTTGTTTTGCATCATGAAGTAAATAATCTGAATTGACTGTAACTCGATCTGTTTCTCTTAAATATCCAAGATCTCTAGCTTCCGCTGCACTAGTTGATACTTTTGCCTGACCAATGTTCTCAAATACTCGGTTAACAAAAGGCTGTAAATCAATTGTTTTGTTGATATCCATTGGTACCGTATTACGATATAACATTTCCTTCGTACCGCCACCTGCTGGAATTAAACCAACACCTACTTCTACTAATCCCATATATGTTTCAGCAGATGCCTGAACATGTGGAGCTGGTATTACAAGCTCTACTCCTCCGCCTAAACACATATTAAATGGAGCAGATACAATTGGTTTTTCAAAATATTTCATATTCATAGCAACTTGATGGTAAGTAGAGATCATCTGCTCAATTTCGAACCAGTTTTCATCTTGTGCTTCCATTAACATCATCATTAAATTTGCACCAACACAAAAGTGTTTTTCTTGATGTCCAATTACAAGACCACGATAATTCTTTCTTACTTCCTCAAAAGAATGAAGGAACATTTGTAAAACATCAGGTCCTACAGTACTGTTTGGTGAATGGAATTGCAAACAAGCAATATCATCCCCAATATCAATTAAACTTGCACCTGTATTCTTTTTAATCACACCATTTTTTTCTTTTAATAACTCTAAGTTTATAAATTCTTTTGGTATCTCTTTCTCGCTTAAGCCACCATCAACTTTAACGTAAAAAGTCTTATCTTCTTCCTTCTGATAAAATGATGTTTTACCATCAGAAAGCATTTTTTCAATCCATGCTGGAATCTCTTCTCCCTCTTCTTTCATTCGAGCAACGGTAGATTCTAAACCTACAGCATCCCAAGCTTCAAAAGGTCCAAGTTCCCAATTGAATCCCCATCTCATTGCATCATCGATGGCTGAAATATCATCAGCAATTTCCGGTACTTTACTAGCTGAATACAACCAGCTTTTTTTCATAATCTCCCAAACAAATTTTCCTGCTGCATCATCTGAAGTGATCAAGGCTTTTAATTTCCCTTTTAAACCTTTTGCATTTTTTGCATTTTCAACAGAAGCAAATTTGGTTTTTGTTTTTGGAACATAACTTTTACTTTCAATGTCAAATTGTAAAATTTCTTTTCCTGCATCAGTACGCTTTTTCTGATAAAAACCTTTTTTAGTTTTTTCACCTAGTTGGCCATTTTTCACCATTTCAGTAAGCAGTTCAGGCACTTTGAAAATTTCTTTCTCAGGTCCATCCACTACATTTTCATAAACATTATTTGCAACAAATACAAAGGTGTCCAATCCAACTAAATCTAAAGTTCTAAAAGTAGCGCTTTTTGGTCTACCTGTGAGCGGACCCGTTAATTGATCTACATCAGCAACAGACAAACCAAACTTCTCCATTTCATGTAGAACAACCATTAATCCATATGTTCCAATTCTGTTAGCAATAAAGTTAGGCGTATCTTTAGCTACAACAATCCCTTTGCCTAACTTTCTTTCACAAAACTTTGCCATCAATTGTACAATGCTTGGATCTGTAGCCTCTGTTGGGATCAACTCAAGTAACTTCATATATCTTGGAGGATTGAAAAAATGAGTGCCTAAAAAGTGTTTTTTTAATGAATCTGACAAACCTTCAGATATTTGTTGAATAGAAATTCCAGATGTATTAGAACTTACAATCGTTCCTGGTTTCCAGTGTTGTTCTACTTTACTAAGCAATTGTTTTTTTATGTCTAGATTTTCTATAACAACCTCAATGACCCAATCCACCTCAGAAACACGGTGAAGATCATCTTCAAAATTTCCTACTTTAATAAGTTCTAAAGATTGTTTGGAATATATCGGACTCGGTTTTGCCTTTAAAAGATTTTTTTTCGCAGTCTGAGCTAACACATTTGGGTCTTTTTCTCCTTCTATCACTCTGTCTAAAAGGAAAGTTTCAATACCTACATTTGCTAAATGAGCAGCAATAGATGCACCCATAACGCCAGACCCTAACACAGCCGCTTTTCGAATTTGTTTTTCCATACTTTACCTCCTGGTTTTATTCTTCGAGTGTAGCAGCATGTTCCTCTGCCAATACTCTACGTAATATTTTTCCAACCATTGATTTAGGAAGCTCATCACGAAATTCATATATTCTCGGAACTTTATATGAAGCTAAATTAGAACGACAATATTGATTCAACGCTTCATCCGTTACATTTGAGCCTTTTTTTCGAACAATATATGCTTTTACGGTTTCACCACGATATTTGTCTGGGACTCCCAGAACAATGGCTTCCTTTACCGCAGGATGTTTATATAAAACCTCTTCAATCTCTCTAGGATATACATTGTAACCGCTTGCGATGATCATATCTTTTTTACGATCCACAATATAAAAGTATCCTTTGTTATCCATATAACCCATATCTCCTGTATACAACCAACCATCCTTCAGTACTGCTGCTGTTTCCTCAGGTTGATTCCAATACCCCTTCATCACTTGGGGTCCTTTTACAATGATCTCACCAATTTCATGAGGAGCGACTTGTTCACCTAATTCGTTAACAACCTTACTTTCAGTGTTTGGCCAAGGAATACCAATACTTCCTTCGATACGATGTCCCCATACTGGATTCGCAATAACAACAGGAGAAGCTTCAGATAGTCCATAACCTTCTACCAACTTTCCATTAGTCAACTCTTCAAACTTTTGTTGAGTTGAAACTGGCAATGGGGCTGAACCACTAATACAACATTCGATAGAAGAAAGATCTGTTTGATTGACTTTGGGATGGTTAATAATACCTTGATATAAAGTTGGTGCGCCTGGAAAAATGGTAGGTTTCTGAGATTCTATTAATTTTAATAATGAATCTACCTCAAACTTTGGAATTAAATTCACCACAGCCCCTGAAGCAATACTAAAGTTCATACAAGTGGTCATACCATAAACATGAAACAAAGGTACCACCGCCAACACACTTCCTTGCCCTTTTTTCACTTTGACCCATGTCTGACATTGAATCGTATTTGACACAAGGTTCATATGAGTAAGCATTACTCCCTTAGAAACACCTGTTGTACCACCTGTGTATTGCAAGACTGCTACATCATCAGGTTTACTTGGACTATTTACTGGTTTATCTGAAGATTGTTCTAATTCTTGTTTTAATGATAAAACTTGCTCTTTATCTAAACGTGTATAAGGTCCTTTTTTAATTTTTTGCACTAAAGGATATAATAACTTTTTTATAAAGGGTAAATGATCTTGTATGCTAGTAGTGAATATATTTTCCAAAGCGACCTTTTCTTTAACCGCTTTCACTCGGGAATAAACTAAATCAAGTACAACGATAGTTTTAGCTCCCGAATCTTTAAGGTGATATTCCAGTTCTCTTTCTACATATAACGGATTCGTTTGAACAACAATGCCTCCCATAAATAATACGCCATAATAACAATAAACATACTGAGGTATATTGGGAAGCATTATTGCTACTCGATCTCCTGGTTTAACACCTTTTTCTTTCAATAGGTTAGCAAATTTATAAGCTTGCTTGATCAGGTCTTTATAGGTGATTTTTTTTCCAAAATAATAAATTGCATTATGATTAGGAAATTGCTCAGTTGAATTTTTTAAAAAATCTGATATTAATTGTGAAGGATATTCAAGATGTGGTTCAATTCCTTCTGGATAATTTTTTGTCCATGGATCGTTAGACATCAAAAAAACCACCTCATCATATTGTTATGAAGCTTGTTTGTTTATCACCTTTCTAAAGTGTTCTGTTAACATCGGTACTACTTCAAATAGATCCCCAACGATTCCAAAATCAGCAATATCAAATATTGGCGCTTCAGGATCTTTATTAATAGCAACGATGATCTTTGAATTTGACATACCTGCTAAATGTTGAATTGCTCCTGAAATCCCACAGGCAATATATAAGTCAGGTGTCACCACTTTACCCGTCTGTCCAATCTGTAAAGAATAGTCGCAATATTCAGCATCACAAGCACCTCTTGAAGCTCCAACAGCTGCTCCAAGAACTTCTGCTAATTCTTTAATAGGTTCAAATCCTTTAGTACTTTTTACTCCTCTACCTCCAGATACAATGATTTTTGCCTCAGACAAATCTACACCATCCGTTGCTTTTTGAACAACTTCTTTTACAACCGTACGAATGTTATCAATGTTGACATTCATTGTATCTTTGTTCACTGTTCGACTACTGTCCTCTAAACCACTTGGAATATTATTTGGTCTTATCGTAGCAAAAATCTTTCCATCGATGACTTCTCTCTTTTGAAATGCTTTACCTGCATAAATTGGACGAGTAAACACAATGTTTCCGTTTTCAATATTTACATCTGTACAATCAGTAATAAGTCCACAGCTCAAATGAGATGCTAACCGAGGTGCAAAATCTTTACAGGATGCAGTATGAGGCATCAAGATTACGTCTGGTTTTTTTTCTTCTACAATTGAAATGAAAGCTTGTGTGTAAGCATCTGTTGTGTAACTTGTTAGTTCTTCATTGTTTACAACTAAAATTTCATCTGCACCGTGTGAAGTTAGTAATTCAGCAAATGAATCTGGTTGTTCACCAAAAATCACTGCAGTAATTTTTCCACCATCATGTATACGTTTTGCTGCATTTAATACTTCAAAAGAAACATTACGTAAACTTCCATTTTTAACCTCAGCAAATACGATTACTTCTCTACCCATTGATGTTCACCTCACCTTGTAATAAGTTCACCAGTTCATTCACTTGATCATTCATTTCACCTTGTAAAATTCTTCCTTCTTGTCTTTTCGGTGGAAGTACTTGATCTATAATTTTCGTTTTTGCTTGTATTTGGTCTAGATCAATTGATAAATCCTCTGCTTTAAGCTCTTGAATTGGTTTCCTTTTCGCTTTCATAATACCAGGCAATGAAGGATATCGAGGCTCATTTAGTCCTTGTTGAGCTGTGATTAAAATTGGCAGCTCAGCTTCAATGATTTCAACATCTCCTTCTACATCACGTTCCAATACAACCTGATTACCTTGCACCTCTAATTTGGTGATAGCATTTACATGAGCGATATCTAATTCTTCTGCTAAACGGATTCCACTTTGCCCACCGCCATTATCTACGGACATGTAACCGCTTAAAATTAAGTCAAATTCTTTATCTTTCATTACTGCAGCTAATACTTTTGAAGTCGTGAATTCATCTCCTATTAAACGCTCATCATTTACTAAAACAGCATGATCAGCTCCCATAGCTAGAGCTGTTCGTAATGCACTTTCAGCCTGAGAAGTTCCAATTGTAATCGCTGTCACTTCTCCGCCAAATTTTTCTTTTAATTGGATCGCTTCTTCTAAAGCATATTCATCATATGGGTTAATTACGAACTTTGCCCCGTCTTCACTAACCTTCCCGTTTTCGATGTGTACTTTCTCTTCAGTATCAAAGGTTTGTTTAAGACATACTAAAAGATTCAATACTCTCCCCTCCTATTTTTGTGGTTAATTTATAGAGTTAAACAAATGTTGTTCATCTTTCTATACTATTATACCGATTTGGTCATTTCGTGTAAATAGTCAGTTTCACATAATTGAAACATTTTATACCTATATAAATAATTTTAATTGTTTTTTTAAAAGGCAGAAACCCTTTTGAACAACTTTTTTAATAAACCATAGCTTTAAATATTGGAAATTACAATAAATATTGGAAATCTAAATGAGTTATACATGACTCATTTAGAAACAGTTTCACACTATTTTTGTCTGATATCTTGAACATATTACTTAAATGGATAAAAGAGACGGAAACTGGAAAATCTATATGTAAATATAATAAGGACTTTATTAAAATTTAATTTAAACCTATTTCTTCAAAGTGTTCAACAACTGGAAATGGATCGTAATAGTGATGGAGGATTTTTTTCCATTCTAAATATTCTTCAGACTCTCTAAATCCAACAGTATGATCTTCTAGTGTCTCCCATTCTACAAGTAGTAAATATTTATTCTCAATTTCTATACAACGATGAAGGGCATGAGAAATATACCCTTTCATTTTCGAAATAATCTTGGAGGCTTCTTTAAAAGACATTTCAAATTGTTCAGTTTGACCTGATTTAACGTTTAACATAACCGCTTCTAAAATCAAATTATACAACTCCTTTTATGTTTGCAGTGAATATGCACCTTATTCCCTATCTAAGAAAATTATATCTGCTTCAGATTTCAACAATAATACTTATCAAAATAAAAAAATAATAATTGTGCTATTTCATTTGTTTGCAAGATCTTCTCTGGATCACCCTTTTAGTTAAGCTTCATTAAAAAAGCTGCTCCCTCAAGGAAAAAGCAGCTTTCTATAAATTTTCATGTTAACCTAATTTATCTCCATTCTTCACTTTTTGCTCTGGCTGAATCAATACAACCCCTTGTTCCGAATAAGTTCCCAGTACTAAAGCTTCTGACATAAAAGATGCAATCTGCATGGAAGGAAAATTCACAACACCCATAACTTGCTTTCCAACTAATTCATCGACTTGATAACATTCCGTTATTTGAGCACTTGATTTTTTCACTCCTATTTCTTCCCCAAAATCTACCCACAATTTGTATGCTGGTTTACGAGCCTCTACAAAAAGCTCCGCTTTTATCACTTCTCCAACACGTATATCTAACTTATTAAAGTCGTCAAAAGTAGCCATATCTTCTCCTTTTTCAACAGTCAATCTATCAAACCTATTTCATTTATCGGCCACATTTTGAAAATGGCTTTTCCTTCTATGTTGTTCATGTCTATAGGTCCAAAATCTCGACTATCTCTACTAACCGTCCTATTATCACCCATCACAAAAACTTTTCCTTCCGGAA
The DNA here is from genome assembly GCF_009910845.1 of Chengkuizengella marina. GTDB lineage: Bacteria > Bacillota > Bacilli > Paenibacillales > KCTC-33759 > Chengkuizengella > Chengkuizengella marina. The sequence continues at coordinate 42,694 of NZ_SIJB01000027.1, forward strand.
CTTCAATAGGAAATTCCACATTTCTTGTAAATGTTTTTTCGCCTTTTATATAAGACTCAGCTATTAAATCTCCATTAATATAAACTTGTCCTTCTTTGATATCAATAATATCACCTGGAACCCCTATTATTCTCTTCACAAGTCTTTTCCTTGGTTCACCATTTGTCACTTTATCCATATAATCATCCAATTGAATTCCAATATTGCTGCTCCAAAATCCTCCTGTTAGTTCCTCTTCTGTAAATATAACAATGTCTCCTCGATCAAAATCATTAAATGTGTCTGAAATTTTATCAATGATTATTCTTTCATTTTCAAATAAAGTATTTTCCATAGAAGATTGTTTCACTTCAGTAACTGCAAACACTTCACTTTGAATAAAAAAAGCTACACCAAATGCAACTAAAAATGTGATTATCCAACTTACGATTTCTTTTCTTATTGATTTCGTTGCTTGCTTCAAATATGGTTCATCTCCTTATGCTTTATTTGGTTTATGATATTTAACACCATTTTAGCAAAATATATCAATCGATTCAAAAAAATGAATTTGGACATCATTTTGACACAAAACTAAAGTATGTTGATAATGTGTGGAAATGATCAAAAGATCATGTGAAATTGAAATATCATATTAATGAAGGAGATTTTCATAATGAATAAAAGAAAACTAATATTTATTGTAGCTTCTCTATTAATTCTAATCTGTGGATACTATATATTTGATTACTACACTGGAAATCATATTATAATTGATGATGTGTTTAAAGAAAGTGCAACAAAAGACGTTAAAGAGCAATCGGATGATGTTCAATCTAGTGAGAATTTTACTGTAGAATCATTTGATTGGGATGGAGAATGGGAGATTTCAGAAGACTCAGCTGTATATTTAAGTATTAAAACATCAAAGGAAGAAATTATTATTCAATTTAGTGAGGTAAGTGGAAGTTGGGAGATTAATCAAACTGAACCTAATTTAATGGAGGCAAATGCAATTGTAAACATCAACTCTATTGATTCTGGAAATGGTCAACGAGATTCTCACATTAAAGGGGATAGATTTTTGCAAGCCGAGCCATTTCCTGAGGCTACCTTTCAATTGCACTCCATTGAAAATTGGTCTAATGAATGGCAATCTGGACAAACAAATTTTATACTATTAACTGGGGATCTTACTATTAAAGACATTACTAAAACTGTAACTTTTGAAACAGAAGTTTTATCAGAAAATGATATATTGAAATTAAAAGCAGATACCACAGTCACATTTAATGATTATGGAATGAATAATCCACACACTGTATTGTTAGATACAGAAAATGATGTATTGATTACACTGCAACTTGTATTAAACAAGAATGAAATGTAAAGATATGAATAAATTAGGGAAAATAGTAGGTTTATTGTAGAATAGACCTATTATTTTCCCTTAAAGTTTATAAATTCAATTTTATGTTAAACTTGGCTCAGCTACCTTAACTAATAATTTACCTAAATTAGTCCCTTTGAACAAACCTTCAAAAGCCTCAGGTGTGTTTTCAAATCCCTCAACGATCGTCTCCTCATATTTTAACTTTCCTTCCATCATCCAACCAGCTAATTGTTTAATGCCTTCTGGAAAACGATCAATATAATCAAATACTAAAAACCCCTTCATTAGCGCACGATTTTGAATTAAAAGTGTCTGAACTCGTGGACCTAAATCTATTTCTTTATTATTATAGGATGAGATCGCTCCACAAACAGGAATACGAGCATTTACATTTAATCGTTTAAACACTTCGTCAGAAATATCTCCGCCAACATTTTCAAAATATACGTCCACTCCATTAGAACATGCTTCTTTTAACTTCGTTTTAAAATCAGGGTCTTTATAGTTAATAGCTGCATCAAAGTTTAGTTCATTCACCAAATAATCGATTTTTTCTTGAGAACCTGCGATTCCTACCACATGAGCCCCTTGAATTTTTGCAATTTGTCCAACAATCATACCTACCGCACCTGCAGCGCCAGATACAACAACCGTTTCACCTTCTTTAGGTTGACCAATATCCATTAATCCAAAATATGCTGTTGCCCCAGGCATACCTAACACACCAAGACTTGTTGAAATCGGTGCTAAAGATGGATTCACTTTTTGTACAGATGTTTCATTAACAGTTTGGTAACGAGCCCAATTTAACATTCCCGTTACAATATCCCCTTTTTGGAAATTAGAAGACTTTGATTCTACTACCTCTCCAATAACTCCACCAGAGATGGCCTCATCAATAGCAAAAGGCGCAACATAAGATTTGCCCTCTCTCATTCGCCCTCGCATATATGGGTCTACTGAAAGATATAGTGTTTTTACTAAAATTTCTTCTTCATTAGGTGTTGGCATTTCTGTAGTAACAAATCGAAATGTTTTTTCATCTGGTAGACCTACTGGTCTTGAGGCTAATTGAATTTCTTCATTTTGCATTGGATAATCACCTTTCATTAAGTAAAGTATTTACTCTTCATAATAAATTGTGTACAATTTAATTTTAGACAATTAAAAAATAACATTATTTTTAAAATTTGTCAAAACAATATGTACTGAAGAATACATTATTATATTCAAAAAAATTACACTATATTATAAAAAGAAAAAATACATCATACCAAAGTAATAATAACTACTAAACCAAAACATAGAATAAAAATACCAGAGAATCTATTTATCCAATTTAAATATGTAGGGTTTATTCGATCCCTGAAAATTCCTGCTAAACCTGTAAGAACAAGCCACCAGGTAGCTGATCCAAGAAATACACCTATGACAAGCAAAAAAGATAGAAGGTAATCTGGATTTTCTAAACTACCAATTCCTAAACCAGCAAATATACCCATAAATGAGAGTATTGTAACGGGATTAGTAATTGTAAGAAAGAATGTAGTGAGATAAGAGGATAGCAGACCTTTATTTTTAGAATTTGAAGGACTAACCTGAGGTTTGGAACTAAATATTTTCAAACCTATATAAACTAGAAAAACTCCACCAACAATTTGCAGGATGATCTTCTGATCCATTAAAAAGTTTGAAATAAAAGTCAGTCCAAAACCAGCGATAAAACCATACATCATATCTGCAGTAGCAGCACCTAAACCCGTTAAAAAACCATAAACTCTACCTTGATATAACGTGCGATGAATACAGAGTAATCCAATTGGGCCTACAGGTGCAGCGATTGAAAATCCAATGAATAAACCTTTTAGAAAAAATATATATTCATTTTCCATGTTCATTTCCTCACCTTATTTTGTAATACAATCCTTTATCATTACATTTCTTCTTTTAAAGTTGATAAAACAATGGTCGTACTTGTTTTTTGAACACCTTTAATTCCTTTTAATGTGTTAGATATAAAATCCTCTAGTCCTTTTGTGCCTTCTACAGCTACTTTTAACAAGTAATCATATTCACCCGCTAAATGGTGACATTCTAAAACATGGTCTGATTGTACTATTGTCTGTCTAAAACAAGTTATATTCTCCGTTGTATCTATAATGACATTGACAAATGCTAGTAAAGTTTGACCCACACTCTCTCGATTTATCTTCACTGTAAAACGATCTATAATCCCTTTGCTTTCAAGTTTTTTAATCCGTTCTGAAATTGCGGGTATAGATAAATGAGTTTGTTTGCTTATTTCAGAATTTGTCATCCTGCCTTGATGTTTTAATAGTTGAATGATTTGTTTATCGATTGCGTCCACGATTTCACTCCCTATATATTTTAAGATAATTATACCTTATGATTTTATTATTTTAAATATATTTAATAAAATAAATAATAAATTAATTTAATTATTATAAAATACTTAATTTATTTAATTATATATAATGAAAGTGATAAAAATAACAAATTAAAAAAACTTTATGATTATGAAACAAAAAAAGACGCAATGACTGCGCCTTTACTACGGTTTCTTGTTTAATTTCAAAATTAAAATTGTCCATGTTACCAAATAATAAGTACAACACCAGCAAAAATTATGATCGAGCCCATCAATTTACTTATACCAAAATTTTCTTTTAAAAACAAAAATCCTAATATGGAACCTATTACTATACTTGTTTCTCTTAATGGAGATACATAACTAACTGGAACTTCTGTTAAGACTATTAATACTAATATATAAGCTAAGCCAGCTAAACCACCTGCTAATGCCATTTTAATCCAATATTTTTTCCATTGCTCGAGTACTAGTTTTCTCCCCTTCTTCTTCACCTTATTTCCGAGTATAAAAATTTGTCCTAGGTTATCCATTAAATTTAATATAATTGGAGGCACAAAAGCAACAGCCATCTTATCAAAAATAGTATAACTAGCAATCGCTACGCCAACAAGAAGAGGCCAAGGACTATATAGAATCATCTTTAATGTTTGTAAACCTAATTTTAAGTTAAATCCAGAATATAGTACATAAATGCCTAACATAATGATACTAACACCCAGTAAAGTAATGAACCCAACATCTTCTTTTAATATAAATATACCTACAATAACAACAATTAAAGGTCCTGTCCCACGTGCAATAGGATAAACTAGAGTAAAATCATTCTTTTCGTAAGCTTTAGATAGAATAAGAGCATAAATACTATGTAAAATCGCACTTCCTATACCCCATATTAGCCAATTTGTAATGGATATAGGTTGTTCAGGCCAAAAATAAATGCTGATAGGTAAAAAGATAATGAATGACCATACCCTTAATGACCACAAAAATATGTCTTTTTGTTCACTGCTTTTAAGTAACAAGTTCCATATTGCATGTGAGAAAGAGGCAATTAGTATTAATACAAACCAATAATCTATTAAATTACTCATCTATTTTTCATCATTACGTTAATATCAATATATTGCATAAGGTAATAACCACCTTTTTATGTCATCTTAATTGTTTAATTATACAATATTTTTCTGAATAAGGTTTTATATAAAAAAAAGAAATGACAAGAGTAACCTCTCATCATTTCAAAATATTATTCACAAATATAGTTCATACATTTATTTTAATTAATGGATCTGAAACCATTCCAAGTTAAATGTTCCTGAAGCTGCATACAACCGAATTATATAAGTTCCTTCCTCTAAATAAACTTCACCTGCTTTAATATTTTGATATTTAGTTAGATCCTTTGTATTTGGAATGGCCTTTGTATTTAAAATATTCTCGTTCATTTGAAATTGTATTTGTGCATCTGAACTAGAAGAGGCAATTCTATATTTTAGTTTATAATAACCTGATGTTTCTACAGAAATGTTATATTCCAACCAGTCATTTGCACCTATCTGTAATCCTGTTTTGTTTCCTGTACCTTCTACCGATTCAGCTCCAACCATATAACTATAATCATCGGCTTTAATTTTTACTGGTATAACATAAGGATCATTCACAACTTTTGAAAGATTAAACCAATTTAAATTAAATCCACCTGTTTCCGTAAAAACAGAAATTTTGTACGATCCTTTCTCTAAATATATTTCACCCGCTTCTTCTGTTGCATACGTATTCCAACCTCCTGTATCCACAACGTTAAACGAATGAATCGTTTCATTATCGATTTTAAGATCAATCATAGCTTGGAAGTCCTCTCCTAAATCCACAAAGTTAGAAGAAACTCGATAATCTAAAGCATATTTACCTGATGATGGAACATCGATCTCGAATTCCATTTCATCTCCAGCCAAGATCCAAGCTAGTACAGTTCCACCATCATCTTGAGCTTCTACGATAGTGTTTGAGTTTATCATTCTTGCCTGCTCTGCTTCTATTTGACTAGGGACATCATGAATTTTAGATAATTTAAACCAATTGAGATTAAATCCACCTGTATCAGTTACTAGAGAGATATTATATTTCCCTTCTGGTAATTCAATTTCACCTGCTTCTTCTGTTACATAATGATTCCAACCCTCTGTATCAATAACAGAAAAATTATTCATTGTCTCGCCATCTAACTGTAATTTAATATTTGCTTGGAAGTCTTCTCCAAGGTCTACAAAATTAGAAGAAACTCGGTAATCTAGAACATATATCCCTGATGATGGTACATTAATTTCATATTCAATAGAATCTCCTGCTAAAATCCAGGCTAATACTGTTCCGCCATCATCCTCTGCTTCCACAATTGTGTTGGATGAAGTTTCTACATATTCTTCTGCCTCAATCTGCCCAGGAACATCATGGACATAAATGATTGGTTCAGAAATTTGAATCCAATTCAAGTTAAATCCACCTGTACTAGTAAACATATGAATTGTGTATGTTCCTTCTTCTAAATAAATTTCACCTGCATGCTGTGTCCGATAAGTATTCCAACCACCTGTATCCTCAATAGAATAAGAATTTAGCGTATTTTCTCCAGATTTTAGTTCTATGAATGCTTCAAAATCATCTCCCAAATCACTATAATTAGATGCAACTCGATAGGTTAAGTCGTACATTCCTGTGGAAGGTACGATAACCTCATATTCCACTGAATCCTCTGGGGAAATCCAAGAAAGTACCGTACCACTGTCATCTTCAGCATTTATGATAGTTTCAGAATTTAATTGTTTATAATTTTCCGCTTCAATTTTTCCAGGTACATTATGAACACCCTGTTCCACTTTAGTAAGTTTAAACCAATTTAAGTTAAAACCACCTGTACTCGTAAATAACCTAATGGTATGTGTTCCTGGCTCTAAATCTAAAATGATATTACCAGCATCGTAAGTCTGGTACACATTCCAATCTACTGTATACGGTAAGACAGTAGATTGTATTAGATTTCCATCTAATAAAAAGTCAAGTAATGGTTCTTGAATATCAAAATTTCCTGAAGCTATTCGATATTCTAATTTATATGTGCCAGAAGTAAGAGTGTCCAATTCATATTCCATCCAATTATCAGCAAAAATCCACCCAATGACTTCTCCACCATCACTAGGGCCACTTACTCTAATTTCCTCACCGTAAATATCACTATAATCTTCAGCTTCAATTAATCCTGATGTATCAGGAGGGAGGTTTGAAATTTCAAACCAATTCAAATTAAATCCACCAGTATTTGTTGTTAATTTAATTGTATGTTTTCCCTCTTCTAAACTCATCTCACCTGCAAAATCAGTTACATAACCTTCACCGCTCCAGCTCCCTGTAAAGGTTAAGTTTGCATTATTCACTAATTCACCATCTACCCATAAATCAATGGATGGATTACTTATCGCTTCATTTCCTGAGGTTGATCTATATTTTAATTGGTATACATTCGTTTCTGGTACATAAACCTCATATTCAGTCCATACTGATTCGTCTAAAAATTGTACAATTGTGCCACCATCACTTGGTCCAGTACTTATCCCATCTGATGAACTACTGAAGCTTTCAGCTTCTACTAGAGTTGGTAAGACAGTATCTGTTTTAAACATTACTTCATTACTTGATTCAGATAAATTGCCAGCAGCATCACGTGCACGTATCCCTATTGTATATTCAGTATCTGAAAGTAGATTAGTTACTATATGGTTTGTTGATTTTGTTGACCATCTAAAAATACCATTTGCATAAATTTCATAACCTGTTACTGCTACATTATCTGCAGAAACATCCCATTCTAACGAAACTTCTGTTCCTTGTGATTGGTTGATTTTAAGATTAGGAGGGGCTGTTGGGATTTCCAAATCTTCTTTTACATTTGGTACAAAACCAATTTGTTCATATAATTGATTTGATGAGTTTATAAAACGAGTATTCTCTGCATTCATTACTTGCTGCCATAATGCAAATACCTCTTCATTATCTTGAACTCTCGAATTTCCCCAATCTTCTCCAACCCACATACTCTGCTGATTCCAATCTTGATTAATGTAAGACCACATTTTTACATCTTTTTCTTCTATCCATTGCATCACTTCTTTATACCAATCCAAGTTTCCTTCAAACTCTTCTTTTGGAGCAGACTCACCGATCATTAGAGGTTTTCCATGTTCTATTGCAATCTGTGCCATTTCTTCCCTACGTACAATCGCAGCTTCTTTATTGGCATCATCCCATCCAGGAAACCAACTAACACCAACCCAATCTACATATTCATCTCCTGGATACCATTCTATTAATTGTCTGTCATTACCACCATAAGGTACAAATCCTGCAGAATGCCATATATAAGCGACATTATTAACACCTTTTGCATTAAATCTATCAACAATTCGTTGATATGCTAAAATATATAGATCTGAATCATAGTGATTCCAAGGACCATCAAATTCATAACCTATTCTTAAAAAGATAGGTTTATTTGTTGTTTTCAGGATTTCGGCCATCCTATCTATATTCTCATCACGCAAACCCTCATCAATATTTTCTAAATCATTTACAATGTAAAGACCAATTTGCATGACACTATTTGGATATGTAGTAACCCAATGTTGTAAATCATGTAATCCTCCACCCTCATCATAGGATTCTTCCTGACCTTGCAATTCACTTAAATTTGTATAAATCATATATCCACCAGGATCTGGCACTTCACCTAGAGACGAATATTCATCCATTTCAAAAGAATCTTGTCCTACCACTAGTATTGTTTGACCATCCTCAGGTTCAAATTTTTCTAAGTCATTATTTGCATCCACTTTTACTTGCAACATTTGAGAAGGTAATAAGGTTAAAATAAGAACAAAAACCATAAACAATAAAAAACCTTTTTTCCCAGAATTCATTAAATTCCCACCTTTCTTTGTTTTGAGATCATGACTATGAAGCGCTTTCAATTTATAATCCTTGTTTGCAGTAATAATAGATCGAATATAGATGGTTTTTTGGAAAATTTTCTTTTCATTATGGTTTACAAATGATATAAATAAGGTAGTATGAATTTAAAGTATATAAATGTGAAGTGAGATAAATAAAAGGTTTCATTGAAAATTATTAAGGATTATATATTTGTATTATACATCAATTAGAGAAAATTTTATATATTTTTAACAACTTACTATAGAAAATTTTTTATGGTAAAATAAAAAGAAAAATTAGGGTGAAAATTATGAAAATTAAGATTAAAGAAATTGCTGAAAGAGCTGGCGTATCTATATCGACCGTTTCAAAAGTTATTCATCATTATGCAGGTGTATCACAAGATACAAAACAAAAAGTAAATGAAGTTATGACTGAACTTGGATATAAAGTACAGTATAGAAATCAAAATAATTCCAAAATGAAATGTATAGGAGTCATATTAGGAAAAGATATTCCTTTTCATCACCCTTATTTTTCTAAAGTCATTGATTCTTTTAAAAACGTGGTCTATAAAGAAGGTTTTGATTTTGTCTTTTTCTCAACTCAATTTCGAACGGATGAAAAGGCAATTAATTATTTATTATCTTGCCGTGAATATCAAGTGGATGGATGTTTAATTCTAGCGGAAAAAGGTGAGGGAATTAAGGAGTTAGATTCAAGCGATATTCCATGTGTAGGGATTGATGCTGAGTTAAGTGGAGTTAAGTCAAGTTACATCATGACAGATAATGATCAAATCGCAAAAAAAGCGGTAGAACATTTCTATCTTCATGGATATAAAGACATTGGTTATATTGGGATAAATAAAAAATGGCAAGTGGCTAAGTTAAGAGAAGAAGGATTTAAAAATTCACTATCTAGTTTTGGATTAAAGTTTCATGAAGAATGGTGTGTACATGGGGAAAATTTTGATTCACAAAGTGGATACGAAGCGATGAAAAAAATTCTGCAGAATGACAAACTACCAAAAGCCATTTTTGCATGGCACGATATATTTGCAATTGGAGCTATGAATGCACTAAAAGAACACAATATCAACATACCTGAAGATATTGCAATTATTGGCTGTGATGATGTTGACGCAGGTAAACACCTTACCCCTCCTCTAACAACAGTTTTACAAGATCATGAAAAAATTGGAAAACTAGCTGCACAAATGTTAATGGATGTTATGGATGATAAAAAATTAAGCCCTATTCAAATCGAACCAGGATTAGTAGTAAGAGGAACAGTTTGAACAAATTCTACGTCATTATTTACCCAGATTCTTATATAGAATGATTTAAAATAGGGCTTACTCTTATTTCTACAATAGAGAGTAATTTTTAATCAATCGTTTCAAAAGGATTTTCCATGAGAATAATGTCCTTATTTTTGGGATTCAATTGAACCTTACACCCCAAAGGTAAAATGAGTTTAGGATCTGTATGTCCAAAATCCATATCTACTATGATTGGAATGTCTTTAACTCCAAACTCTTCTCTGATAATACGAAGAATTGTTCCATTTAGCTCTTCTTTCTCTTCTAGGGTATAGTCTTTAGCTCTTCCAAAAATAATACCATTGATTTGCTCAAAAATACCCTGTATTCCATAATTGCGAAGCATATATCCAACTTGATGTGGTAAAGGTTTTTCTTCAGAAGTTTCAAAGAAAAGTACTTTATCTTGCCAAAATGTAGGATCAGGCCAATATTGGGTAGATTTCAAAAATTCTAAGACTTCAATACAACCACCCCATAACTGTCCTTCAAATATTGAATTTCCTTGTAAAAACGTCCATCCATTTACATTTTTTGTAAATGGTGTACACTCCCCTAATGTTTCTTTTATGCTCCAATCTTTATATCCATTGGTCCATTTTGGATAGGGTTGATATTGATAAGAATATTGATCTCCAAAAAAGATGGATTTTAAATGTTTTATATATTCATCAGGAAGATGATTTGTTTGAGCAAAACCAGCCATAACTGTAGGACCATAAAAAGTAACTAATCCTAAATAGTTAAAATAGGTAAGGAAAGTAGTTGGATCTGACGTTCCCATAATCATCTTAGGGTGCTTAAGTATGGAATCTATATTAAGATACGGCAAAATTCTAACGGATTCATAACCACCAATGGATGTAATCATTCCATCAATACTATCATCTTCAAAACAATGATTAATATCTTCTGCACGTTTTTTTGGATTTTGATATAATTCATCAGGAGACATTCTTGCTGTAGGCATATCAATGACTTCAAACTCTAATACTTCTTGTAACATTTTCAACCCTAATTCGTAATTGTCTGGGAACAAGAAGGGCAAACCATTCGAAGGTGATATAATCGCTATTGTTGATCCAGGTTTTAATCTTCTAGGTTTTATCATTTTTTCACATCCTCTGGTTAACCCAGCTTTGTTTAATAAAGCCTAGGTTTCACTGTATAAATTTCAAATCATTATACAGTATAATGATTCATTAATTCAACTTCTTTCTCCAAAAACCACAAAAGCATCTTAAACACTATCCTTCTAATTAAGATCTTAAAAAACCCTCTATTTATCACAAAAACAATATACATAAAACATGAAAATTAAAGTAGTATTATGTAATTAAATATTGTAAAATAGAATATATGTTCGTAAGTTTAAAATAAAAGAGGTCTATCATGATTGAAAGTGAAAAAGATATTATAAAACTAGTGCAAGAAGACAATTGGATGATGGATATCATACTAGCTGCAAAAACACTAGAATTACCAGATTGGTGGATATGTGCGGGATTTATCCGAAATAAGATATGGGATACATTACATCATTTTAGTGAAAGAACCGTTTTATCAGATATTGATGTGATTTATTTTGATCATTCGCTTATTGATGAAAAACATGAAAAGAAACTAGAAGAAAAACTTAAAACGATCATGCCAAACATCCCTTGGGAGGTTACAAATGAGGCAAGAATGCATGTAATGAATGGTCTCCCTCCTTACTCATCTTCAGTTGACGCTATTTCAAAATTTCCTGAAACAGCCACAGCTTTAGGATTAAAATTAGATACAAATAACAACCTAATTTTAACTGCCCCATGTGGAATTGAAGATGTAATCAATCTAGAAGTAAAGCCCACTCCACATTTCTTAAGTAGTGAGAAACTTTTATCTATTTATAAAAAGAGAGTCTCGCAAAAAAATTGGAAGTCTACCTGGTACAAAATTAAAATAACTACCCCTTAGATATTAGAACTAAATATAGTTCATCCATTATTTATAAATTACTTTCAGAAATTAAAGCAACTTGATATGGATACAATTGGGCTGTCATAATCCCATCTTTTACGGCTGGATCATTTTCCATAATCAAAATGGCTTCATTTTCATTTTTTGCTTTGAATATTACAATCCCAAATGTTGTCTCATCCATATTTTGTGTTCTACCAGCTAATATTAGTTGTCCTTCACTTTGTAACTGTTGTAGAGCTTTAAAATGTCTTCCTACAATATCATTTTCTTTATGTGTCCATTTGGTTTCATCAAGCAATTTTGGGATTAATTTCAGAACATAAATATATTGGCTTGTTGTTTCTAACATCTCTATTTTCACCTTTTCTTTTAAAACTTTTTATTTTCTGGTATTATACTGACAAAAAATAATGAAAGAAATCATCTTTTTCATAACCAAAAGATTCATAAATTCTCTGAGCTGTTAAGTTATCTTTCGCTGTAGCTAATTCTATCCCTTTTGCATTTGTCTGCTTAGCAAAGGTTTTTGCTGATTCGAGCAAGTACTGTGCAACTCTTCTCCCTCTATACTTTTCATTTACATATAAATCATTTAACAACCAAGTTCTTTTCATTGAAACCGATGAAAAAGTAGGATATAGCTGTGTAAATCCAGCTGGAGTTGTTTTCTCTTGATCTCGAGCTAAAAAGATAATTGATTGTTGATGTTCAAATCTTTCATATAGAAATTTTCTAACACCTTCAATATCTGATTGTTGTTCATAGAAAATTCTGTACTGATCAAAGAGTTGAGCCACTTCTTCAAGTTCCTGAATAGTTGCTTGGGTAATTTTAATTTGATTCATTTTATAATCCTCCTTTTTGAGTACATTTCTTTACTTAATAAAAATATTTTTATTTTGAAAAATTTTTTTTCTAAAATCTACTACTCTTTCAAGTACCACCCCTACCCGTCTTGATCATTAGATAAAGTAACCTCGTTCGCTATTTTTTTTAATTCATCAATTGCATTTTCCACCGCTACACAATACCCACATTCTTTAAACATTTCGATATCATTATAATCATCACCAAACACCATGACATCAGACATTTGTAATCCATTACGAGTACATAACGTTGAAATTCCTGTTGCCTTAGAAACATTTTTGTTCATTATCTGAATTAACTCCCCTTCATCTGTTGCCACTATCTTTACTCTCCCATTAAATCTTTCCTTTAGTTGATCAATATTGTTAAATCCTGTCATGATTATTTTGGTTGCCTCTAGTTGTTTAAGCTCATCCATACTCAGCACAATCGGACTTGTATCTATATTAAAAAATGCGGCATCAACGTCAGAAATTCCCTTATTTGAAAACCATTTATCCTCCAATTCAATACTCAAATGACATTTTGGTGAGATTGTTAAACAGTAATGTATGATTTCAGCTGATAGTTTTTTTGATATGTATATATGTTCTTTATAGCTATTATCAATAATATAACCCCCATTGTAAAAAACAAATGAGCAATTTTTCATCATTACTTCAGGTACAAACTTCTTAACTGAACGCGGTGGTCTTGCAGTTGCAATGATAATTTTTATATCATGTTTGATACAAGTCATTACTGCATCCATATTTCGATGAGAAATTTCTTTATTAGAATTTAAAAAAGTGCCATCCAAATCTAACACAACTGCAGAAATCATAAATCCACTCCTTATTTTAAGAAATTTCTTATTAATATATCATAACAAAATATCATAGATAGAACAGTAGATCGTTATTACTTATATAAAAATACTAAAGAATAATCTCTATTTTAAGTACTATAAAAGCAAAAAAGGAGAGATATCCCCCCCTAATTAAAATTATCATATTTTACAAATTTAAAATCTCTTTCCTTATCTCTTCTTCTATATCTGCAAGTTGAACAAACTTATCAGCCACACTATTCCACAGATTAGATGTTGCAAATGAATGGCATTGACCAAATAATTTACTTTGTGTTTCCTTCAATTTTGCAATATGATCATTTTTATTTATAAAAAACAATGAAAAGTCATGTGCTCGTCTTGCTGCCAATGGAAGGGCAAAAAATATTAAGTGCCCAATCTCTTTCTCTGAAATATTTTGCCTTCTTAACTGTTTTGATTTAAACAATATTGCTTCTTTGCCAAACTCTGATTTATGATCAACATTCTGCTGGTTCAAATAAATTTTTTTAAAATTTTGTATTGCTTTCACATAAATGTCTTCTTGAGTAAGGTTGCTAGTCCTTTTAGGTGCATGCCAATAGCGAAAATGACCTCGTTTATAGTGAATTTGATCTGCTCTCCAAGCTTTTTCTAATTGGTTTAATGACAATGAAACAAAAGGATATCCGGCAGGGTCATGGAGCAAAATTTCATAATCATTTATTTCAATTGCCAGTACATAATGATCAGCCCCACCTAAAAATTTATGATTTGGTAAATAAGTCAAGTACCCCATGTCAAGAGGCCCTAACATAACTACCGAATTGGAAAGGGATAGTTTAAGTTCTTTTAATGGTATAGATTCTTTCTCTAAACTAGCATTTTCTTTAACCTTAAATCCTAAAGTTTCAAATGCCACATTAATTGCCTTGTCAGGACTACTTGTACAATCATCAAAATATATTAAATCATCAAAAATACTTGCTCCTAGTGAAAAACCTGAAAGAACTTCTATAAGAGAAGGAGAAATGTTTTCTCCTATCGATGATAATAACATTGCAGCTGAATTAGCATAACAGTAAGCGCCATTACCTATATATGAATTCATCTCATCTATCCTCTCCTGATTGCTATTTATTTATATGAAAATTCAAAATGTGGATTATAGGGGTTTTACAGGTATATAAGCTTCAATTACGATTTCATCTGCATCTTTAGGTGACAAATAAAACTCTAAGCAAGGTTTGTCATCTAATTCATACATGCTTCCAGGCAGCCAAGTGCTATACATATAATCAAAAGCACGATTCATTTCTATGATTGCATGTTCAAATGAATTTTCATTGGTTTGATCCACTTCAATTCTACTAAAAGCATACTGTCCACCTTCAACATTTTGTATCCCAATGTCCTCGGTTCCTTCTGTTATATGGTTGGGAATTGTAAAGGCAGCGTCATACCTCCGTTTATGGCTTGGTGTTATCTCTTGAAAATCGTAATAGATGCCCATGCAGATCGTCTGCTTATCAAAAAGTGTTCGAGCTGCTAGCCATGATGCAGTTTTATCAAAGGCTTTTGTAATATGTGTATTGTACATTCCTTTCTCATATCCTTGTAAATGGCGGGTATACGCAACTTGATAGCTAGGTAATTCTTTTACCCCTACAAATCACATTTGTATCTCTATGAGTTTCATAAATCAGTTTAGCGGCCGCTTCACTACATAAATCATAATCTATTGATTGAGAAGTTTCTTTGCAATCTTTGCTTTCCATTTTGCAAATCTTGCTATTATAATTTTTCCTGTATTCACTTGCACTCATTTTAAAATGTGCTTTAAAAGCTCTAGAAAAAACGGAAGAAGAAGAAAAACCTGTATCCAAAGCAATTTCTGTTATAGATAAACGTTGATTCATTACTAATCGTTTCGCTGCTCGTTCTAAACGAGATCTTTTAACAAAATCATTAACGTTTTCATTGAGGATAGCCTTAAAAATACGATGAAAGTGGAATGGCGAAAAGGATGCCAATTGAGATAGATTTTGGAGGGATAAATCCTTATTTAGATTATTTTGAATGTAGTTTATTACGTTATTTATTCGTGTTAAATAGTCATTTCTTTGCACTCACGTTACCCCATTTATGTTAAATCTATTTTTAATTTTCTAATTTCCCCTATGGGGAAGCCATCTTAGTTAGAGTCAGGGGGTAAAAAAAGGAAAAAGGAGTAAAGCCACTCCTTTTTATGTATATATTCTCTATGCTAATTCTTCTAAAAAAGTTATTGATTGGAAGCATTCTCTATTTCAATTGAACCATCTTCTTTAGATTCAATCATTGCTTCCAATCCACCAAATTTTTGTGCTAATGCATTATAAACTACAGCATATAACATACCAAATAAGCCGTAAAATACAATAAACATTAAAGGGTAAAGCAGCATAATAGCAAAGGCCATACCTACTATTGCTGAATCTCCTATTGCAAGACCTACCAACAAAGTAATTAATCCTCCGACTATAAATAAACTTGACGGTACAATTAGTAAGTAGATTATTGCTTTAAATACACTTTTAGGAGTAAATTTTTTGAATTCTACCTTTTGCATAACTTAACACCTCCTTAATGGGAATTTCTACTATCGGTTAAATACTTATTCATTTTACACTAATAAAAGATGAATAAGTAGTTGAATTAAATAAATCTCTAACAGTGTTATTTATTCAGGACACTTTTGTTTATTTTAAAAGAGTAGATTTTAATTGAATCGCTTTTTTTGGAAAATCTGTAATCAAAGCAGATAAACCCTTTAATAGTATCTGTTTCATTTCTAGTTCATCGTTAATCGTATATACTCTAATAGGGATTTGTTGTTGGGCTTGAGAAATCATATTTGAAAACGCAAATGATTTATTACAATGCAGTGCTGAAGCCCCTATGCTTTTCACATATTTCCACGGTTGATATAAGATATCATAAGTAAGAACAGCTATCTCTATTTCTTTATCAAGTTGTTTAACCTTTACTAAGCTATAGTGGTTAAAAGATGATATAATCACGGAAGTAGATAAACCATGTATATGAACTAATTGAATCACTTTCTCTTCTAATCCTTCATATTGTAAAATATCGTTTTTAAGTTCAATATTTAGCAGTAATTTTTTATCCGATATCCACTCTAAAACTTCATTTAGAGTTGGAATTGTCTCTCCTTTAAGATAATTAGAATACCAACCACCTGCATCTAATTGTTTCAGTTCATTTAATGTTTTTTCATGTACAAAACCTGTACCATTTGTAGTTCGATCCACCTTTTCATCGTGTATTACAACAACTTCTCCATCTTTTGTCAAGTGAACATCAAGCTCTATTCCATTTGCACCAACATGAAACGCCTCTTGGAATGCAACCATCGTATTTTCTGGATGAGTACCACTTGAGCCTCGATGTGCAAAAATGAGTGTTTCAATTTGAGAATCGCTTATTTTCTTTGCCATACTACACCTCTACGTTCATACTCCATTCTATTTTCAACAGAAGCTGCAATCTCTGAACCGGCAAACCTTTCAATAATCCATAAAGCTAAATCTATTCCAGAAGATACTCCACGTGCAGTAATCACATCCCCGTCATCCACAATTCTATAATTTAATAAATCAGCACCATACGTTTTAAGTTCCTCAGTTGCTAAGTGATGCATGGTTGCTTTTTTCCCCTTTAAAATCCCTGATGCACCTAACAACATTCCTCCAGTACATACTCCAGCCATAATTGTTCCTAAACAAGACATTTCTGAAATGATTCTAGGTAAGTACCCTTTTTCCACTTCGTTTCTTACACCATGGACAGATTTATGATTCCAACCTCCTCCTGGGATGATCAACAAATCCGGTCTATTACTAATTTGCAAGTATTCTTCTACAGAAACTTGTACACCATAAGATGCTTTTAATTGCCTATTAGGATCACTGCCTACTAACTCAACATGAAACGGTGCTCCATTATCCATTGCTCTTTTTAAAACTTCAAATGGAGCCAATGCAACCAATTCTCCAAAACCCTCAAATAAAACAATTTGGATTTTCATTTCTGTAAATCCCCCATTATTTTAACTTTTCCAATACTAAAGTTCTTTTCATCACGTAATACATTTTAAGAAACATTTATAACTTTTTTTCAAAACATAAACTTGACTTACTGTATATGTATTCTCCAAAAGCTTCGATCTCATGGTAACCATGTTTTTTATAAAAACTAATAGCTTCTGACTGTTTTATTCCTGTTTCTAATTTAATTACTTTGTAATGGAGTTCTTTCGCTTTACCTTCTAAAAAGTTTAATATTACTGAAGCAATGCCTTTATTACGATATGATGAGTCTACGTAAAACCGTTTTAGTTCTATCACCTTCTTTTCGAGAGGTCGAATAGCACCACACCCAACAGGGATTTGGCCGTAATATGCTATTGAAAAAATCGTTTCAGATATATTAGGTTTTTCAAAATCAATTGTAAAGATGGCTTCTGGTGGATATTTCTTGGATAATTCTGAGTCTAATTTTGATATTAATTGTCTTAAATCAGGATGTTTAGGTTCCACAATTTCTACTCTGAGTTGTTCCATTATATTTCACTCCTGGATCAATAAATTTATATTATCATTTAATTTCGTATGACTTATAACAAGGAAATGATCTATTGATGTCGTATGGAATATTTCAAATGCAACATTCTTAATTTCTGTTTTTAATAAAATCAAAAATTTGTTGATAATAGCTCCCACTATCATTTAATATGTGCTTTTTATAAACTATTCTTCCCTTGCTTTCATTTTTATTGTTTATTTCAATAGCCTTTATCTTACTTAAACAACCTTCATATAATTGGATCACTTCATTAAGTTTTACTTTAAAAATACTAGCGACTTCCTCTTGTTGTAGTTTAAATTGTGGAATGATATCTGTTTCATATAAAAATACATGACAGAACTCACGATCAATAATGGTTTCTGTTCTTATTTCTTCCTTAATAATACCTATTGAAACTAAATCCTCAAATTTCAATTTCAATCCCAATTCTTCTTCTACTTCTCTTATTCCATCTTTAATGCTTTCACTTGCAAGTAAATGACCAGCTGAAGTAATGTCTAAAAAATTAGGATAATCCTCTTTACAGGCAGCTCTTTTTTGAAATAATATATATGTAATTCCTTTCTCTCTAACTGTAATCCAACAATGGAAAGTTTCATGCCAATATCCCTTTTTATGTACTATGTCTCTGGATTGTTTCCCTATCAAATTCATTTCTTCATCAAAAATATGCAGTAATTCTGACATGTTCTCACTCTTTTCAATAATGCAAAGTATTTGTGTAAATTCTATACAAGACGAAAAATATATCATTCCCTTACATGTTAAATTCATTATATAGCAAAAAAGAGCTAAAGTTCTAAAGAAGTTATTAGCTCTTTTCTCATATTATTGTTTAAATGTTACTAATTCAGTTAGTTCTACAAACTCGTATGTTATAGAGTGATTTCTACAATTAAACGTTATTAAACTATCATCGTTTCCTTCTCAACTAAAAAATTAATTATTTCTTTATTAATTAATTCTGGTTGTTCTCCATTTATACTATGACCGGCATCTTTAATAATTTTTAAATTCAATCCAAGTTCTGCATATGCTTGTTTTATATCTGGTTTATAAACAAGTTTGTCGTGATCACCAATTAAAAATAAGGCATTATCTCTGAATTGCGAAAATGTCTGAATCTCATGTGATGCAATATTACGAACTAACGGGACGCTATGTTTAAAAATGTAATAGAAATGTTTAAATACTTCATCATTGTCAGCCAACTTAATATTTGGACCGCTCAGTTTTTGGAAGAGCTTCTCAGCATTTTTCTCATTTGGATTTAATATTTCTGGCATAAAAACTTTGATCGTTCTAAGAGTATATAGGAACTTCTTCAATCCATTTACTTTTATAGGAAGATGCCCAGCCATGCCTACTAATTTATTAACTTTGTCGGGATATTTTATAGCATAATTCAACATTAAGATTACACCAAATGAAACTCCAATCATATTCGCTTCTTTAATATTTAATGTATTTATGATTTCATTGATCCATTTTGTTTCATCAAAGTTTTTAAAAAATAACTCATTTGGTTCACTTTTCCCTGCAGCACCCAAAGTATCTACTGCAACTACATAAAAATGTTTTGTTAATTCTCGAATATTCTGAATCCACATTAAAGCTGAATTGTCACCAGTCCCATGAAACATGACTAAGGTGGGTTTTGTCTTGTCACCAGCAGTTATGATATGTGTTCTCCCATACGTTGTTTCAATATCTTGTTCTTGAACCTCCACACCCCACATTTTTAATAATATATCATACGACTCATATAACAGCTTCTTGCCTTCCTCGCTCTTAAATACTTTTTTTGGCATTCATATAGCCTCCTATTTTAACAAGATTTATGTGTTGAATTTTAAAACAAATAGATTCATTTTTTTTTGAAACCGTTTACTGTAAAGGGGGAGGGACTGCTTATGTTCTTTAATGGGTCATAAAAAAATATTGGATATTTGATTTACGGATGAGGGAGTTTAAGAATTAAAAGTATTAAACAATAGTTTATTTGTTGTGAATTATTTTATTTAATTTTTTTGAAAAAGTATATACATTTTAAGGAATTAAGTGATCCCAATCACCTTGGTTTAACAAATCGTTCAATAACTGATCACGAAATGTTCATTTTTCCCAATTCAAGGGTAATTGTTCACTAATATGAGGATAAAAAAATAACTGCTCTTAAATTAAGCAGTTATTAAAAAATGACCATATCTCATTCCAATCCATCTAACTTATTTGATTCATTATTAAGTTCATTTTTTACAGTGATTGTTCTTATTTTGATCGTGTTTTTATGAATTTCATTCAATAGATACAGACCCCTAAATAAAATGGCAAAAACGATTGCACCACCAATAAATATTCCTACGTACCCAAGTGCAAACAACACATAGATCAAAATAAAGCAAAGAATAATTAATAATAATATCATTCTATCCTATATCCTTTTATTTCTGTAGATTTTATTCCCCAGTCCCACCCTCAACAACTTATTGCCAACACATGGTAGTTACATTAAATTATACACAATACATTCATGCTTCAACGCATTCTTGTTACATTTTTGGGCTTATTTATAAAAATGATTGAGTATGGCCCTGCACTCACATTAGAATTGGTTCCACTTTACCCTGTGGAAGGGTTGTGTTCACATCAATAAATTGTTTACCTTCACATTTAAACTATTCTATTAAATCTATATTCCAATTCTTCTCTTGTATTTTAAAATCTAATTCTCTATATTTTTTAGAAACGTTATCTATTTCTTTTTGAATTTCGCGGACATCAATTGTTCTTTGATATCTAATCTCTGATCTACTATATCGATCTTGTATTATGGCTGAATGTTCGAGCATTCCATCCAATACTTTTTTTCTTTGCATTAGACCATCTCGTTCAGCTAATACGTCAGCAATACTTTGTGATGAATCAAATTTTGTTAAAGAATTTGTTTTATTTACTTTTTTTACTAAACAAGTAAATTCATTAATAGAACCTTGTATTTCTGCAAATAGTTCCTTTGGATCTTCTGCAGGCTCCTCATCTTCTTGAACTCTAACCACTCTTTCTAGTCGTTGTCTTAATTCAGATATCTTTCTTTGTAAATCTGCTCTTAATATTAATGCTTCTGCAAGTCTCATGTTCGCCCTCCTACTTAGTGGGTTTCTAGACTACTTATACTTTCTAAAGTTGAAAAAGTTGCATTTAAAGTTTCATATGCATTAGACAGTAGTCCACACAAAAAGTTGGATATTTCATAAAATAGAAAAAAAAATATCGTGATCAAACTCAAAAAAAGGGGTGAAAGAAAACATGTTTGAAAAATCTATTTGCGATTGTTGTGTCTGTCCGATGCAGTTTGTTTTAGAACAGTTCAAAGGTGAAGAAGTTGATATATTTTCTCTAGAATTAGGAGGAGATATTATTAGTTTTAATATTCAAATTACGGAAATCAACAACTTTATTGTGTCTGGGATAGATAAGTCTTCTGTTGGTTCAGGAAATCCAATTCATATACCAATTTGCAATATATTTTTTGTTATTCCTCCTAGGATTCCAGAAGTAATACCGATTCAAAAAAATTCCAAAGGGGAATGTGTATGTTGTGAGGATCCCATAACCAATGTTGCTAAGACATTAATAGGTAAGGAAGTTTCTATTTTAGAAGGGTTATTTATTATTGAAAATGTAGGAGAAGGAATAGTAATTGCGCAGAATCCCAAAGAAATAGTTGTTTTTTCTAGTTGTAAAATAAGTGGAATAGAAGAAATGACAAATGGTGCTTTATCTCTTCCAAATTCAGAGGAGTTGTCTTTAAACTTTGAAAAATCAATTTGCGATTGTTGCGTCTGTCCGATGCAGTTTGCCTTAGAACAATTTAAAGGAGAAGAAGTTTTTATACTTTCAGAAACTTTAACTTCTACAATTCAAATTATTGAAGTTAAAAATTTTATTGTATCTGGAATAGTTGTGGAAGGATCAAGTCAAGGAAACCTCATTCATATTCCGATCTGTAATATCCTTTTTGTTTCACCAATTTCAAACACAAAAATTCCAGATGTAAAACCGATTCAAAAAAATACGAAAGGGGAATGTGTATGTTGTGAGGATCCTATAACCAATGTTGCTAATGCATTAATAGGTAAAGAAGTATCTATTAGAATCGAATTAACTTTATCATCATTGATTATTGAATTTATTATTGAAAAGGTGGGAGAAGGTATAGTATTTGGAAATATAACCTCAGTTGAACCACCCTTCGGTTCAACAATAATTTTATCCAGTTGTAAGATACCTGGAATAGAAGAAATAACAAATGATACTATGTCTTCTCCAAATTTAAAAGAGATGTTTGTTAACTTTGAAAAATCAATTTGCGATTGTTGCGTTTGTCCGATGCAATTTACTTTAGAACAATTTAGAGGAGAAGAACTTGTAATACGTTCAGAGTTTGGAGGTTTTAATATTCAAGTTACGGAAGTTAAAAACTTCATTGTGTCGGGGATCGATAAATCTCCTGTTGGTTCAGGCAATCCAATTCATATACCCATTTGCAATATAGTTCAATATTTTCCAATTTCATCAAAAAAAATTCCAGATGTAAAACCGATTCAAAAAAATACAAAAGGGGAATGTGTATGTTGTGAGGATCCCATAACCAATGTTGCTAATACATTAATAGGCAATGAAGTAACTTTTTTTAATCTTACGTTTATTATTGATAAAGTCGGAGAAGGTATAGTGATTGGACAAAATCCAGATTTAATATTTGTATTTTCCAGTTGTAAAATAAGTGGAATAGAAGAAATGAAATGGAACTTTTTTGTTTTTTCCACAGAAGTGACAGCACAAAAATTAAGTCGTTGGAACAATCTAAAGCAGATGTCTATCAAGGGTAAGAAAACAAAATAGAGAGAGAGCATTGAGCGATAAAATTGAGTGAAATTTATCTACGAATGAGAAAATAATCAGTGCTTCTCTCGAGTTATTTTCAATTATTTTTACTTAATATAATACTTTTATTCTATTAACGAACCATGTCAACATATTTAGTTATCAATTAACCTTTCATATATTCCTGGCGAAGAGTTTTCAATAGCTATGGCATTTACTATTTTTTCATAAAACCCAGCAGCGTCAGCGACGGCTCCAATGATTGCATAACCATATCCTTCTTCTCTCATGGATAATAAACATTTAAGTAAAAGTGCTTTTCCAATCCCTAAACCTCTATACTTTGTAGAAACACCTGTTGGCCCAAAATAACCTTTTGCAGTCACATCGTAACAAGCGAAACCGATAACTTGTTTATCCTTCACTGCTATAAAACAGGAAACTGGATTATTAGAAAAAGCAACATCACATTCACCCGCCCATTGTTCATAAAACTCATTTTTTACATAATTAATTATAGTATATTTATCAGGAACCAATGCTCGTTTTATGGAAATGCCTTCATTTATTAATTGATCTAGATTATTTATTTCATCTGAAAGGTCATACAGTTTAACTAACATATCAAACATGGATTAAATCTCCTTTATGAACATTTTCTGATATTGCACTTTAGGGTTAATCAGCACATGTTAATTTAAATGTTATTAGCAGCTTGATACTTCAAGCTGCCTTTTAAATCTTATTCAAACAAATTACTTTACCAAGCTCTGTTATATTGAACAGGACTTTCGATTTCAACACGCAATTGCTTAGCAGCTGTTCTAGCCCAATAAGGATCTCTTAATAATTCTCGACCTATAAAAATAAGATCTGCTCTTTCATTTTTAAGAATTTCCTCAGCTTGCAATCCATTTACGATCAAACCTACTGCACCAGTAGCCATGTTTCCTTCATTTCGAATTTGATCAGCAAACTTCACCTGATAACCAGGATAAGCATCAATCGAAGCAGGTACAACACCTCCTGAACTGCAATCAACTAAATCTACACCTTGCTCCTTCATTCTTTTGACATAATAAATGAAATCATTGGGTGTATTGCCACCTTCTTTATAATCACTTGCAGAAATCCGAACCAATAATGGACCATCCCATTCTTCTTTTATTGCTTCTACCACCTGTGATAAGAAACGATATCGCTTTTCTGTACTCCCACCATACTCGTCTGTTCTCTGATTAGTTAGTGGAGATAAGAAACTGCTTATTAAATAACCATGAGCACCATGAATTTCTATGACATCAAATCCAGCAATCTTAGCTCTTCGAGCCCCTTCTTTAAAAGACTGAATCATTTCATTTATTTCTTCAATGGACATTTCTTTAGGGATTCTCATTTCATCGTTAAAAGGGATGGCTGAAGGTGCATAAATGTTGCCCTCTACTTCTGCTTTACGTCCTGCATGAGCTAATTGTATCCCAATCTTACTGCCATGTTGATGAGTCATTTCAGTTAATTGTTTTAAACCTTCAATTTGTTCATCATTCCATATTCCCAGGTCATATAGAGAGATGCGACCTTGAGGATGTACAGCTGTAGCTTCTACAACAATTAAGCCTACTTGCCCTACCGCTCTACTTGTATAATGAGTAAGATGCCAATCCATTACTTTTCCATCTTCTTTGACACATGAATACATACACATGGGTGACATTACAATACGATTCTTTAAAGTAATATTTTTCAAAGTGTAATTAGAAAATAATTTCTTTGCCATGATTCACAACTCCTATCATTTTCATCAATTCAATACTGTTCATCATTAGGTATCTCCTCAATATTTTAACATTTTCTATAGCCTCCATCATCTTTATAATTTTAATAACAATCATAAACATATTTTCATAACATAACCTTATATATTAAATTGACATAATGTCATTGACATAATATCATTTAATGGAGTTTATTAGTTACCATTTAAATTAGGAGGAATTTATATTATGAGTACTTATTTTCCTGAACCTTATAAAATTAAAATGGTTGAGCCGATTCAACTAATTCCTAAAGAGGAACGAAAAAGAAAAATTGAACAAGCAGGTTATAATCCATTTTTACTAAAAAGTGATGATGTATATATTGACCTATTAACAGACAGTGGAACAGGTGCAATGAGTGATAAACAATGGGCTGGTTTGATGATGGGGGATGAATCCTATGCAGGCAGCAGGAACTTTTACCATCTAGAACAGACTGTTCAAGAGCTTATTGGTTATCAATATGTCATTCCTACTCATCAGGGACGAGGAGCAGAACAAGTCCTTTTTCCACAACTAATTCATAATCAAGGTCAAGCCGTTCTTGGAAATATGCACTTTGATACTACAAAGGCTCATATCGAATTAAATCAGGCAAAGGCAATCAACCTGGTAATAGATGAAGCATATGATACTTCCAATGATCATCCATTCAAAGGTAATTTTGACATCAACAAATTAAATTCTTATATTAAAAAACATGGAAAAGAAAATATCGCCTTTATTTTAATCACCATTACTTGTAACAGTGCAGGTGGGCAACCAGTTTCAATGCAAAATATAAAGGAAGTATCCCAAATAGGTAAATCTAATCATATTCCTGTTTTTTTTGATGCAGCTCGTTTTGCAGAGAATGCCTACTTTATTAAAAAGAGAGAGGTTGGATATGAAAACAAATCCATACGTGATATTGTTCTTGAAATGTTCTCTTATGGTGATGGTTTAACCATGAGCGCCAAGAAGGATGGTTTAGTAAATATTGGTGGCATTCTTGCTATTCGTAATGATAATGAATTATTTGAGCAGTGTCGTTCTTTCATTGTTCCAATGGAAGGATTTCCAACTTATGGTGGTTTAGCTGGAAGAGATATGGAAGCATTGGCAATCGGATTACAGGAAGTAGTGGAATTCGATTATTTGGAACACCGCATACGTCAAGTTCAACTATTAGGTGATTTATTAAAAAATGATGGAATACCAATACAAGAACCAATAGGTGGCCATGCTGTTTTTATTGATGCTCAAAAGTTTTTGCCTCATATTTCAAAAACTCAATTCCCAGCTCACGCACTTGCTGTTGCATTGTACCTAGAAAGTGGAATTCGTGGCGTTGAAATTGGTTCTTTGTTATTTGGTAGAGATATAAAAACTGGGGAAGATGGTCTATCTCCATTAGAATTGTTAAGATTAACGATTCCAAGGAGAGTCTACACAGATAATCACATTCGTTACATTGCGGATGGGATTAAAGCTGTGTATAAAAAAAGAAATGAAGTTCAGGGAGTTAGTTTTACTTACGAGCCAAAAATCTTAAGACATTTTACATCACGTTTTACTCTATCAAACAATTCTGTACAAAAGAATAAAGAAACCATAACTCAGACTGAAAGCATGAAATAACATATTGTTAATTAAATAGAAAGCAGAATTTCAATTGAAATTCTGCTTTTTTTATGCAATAAAAAATGAAAATCTAGCTTCATAGTTCAATAAATCATCAATTTGTGTTATTCTTTTTCTTAATATGCCTTATATATCACTTTAAAGGATTGAATTAAAAATGGAAACTAAAAAAATCTCCAAAAGAAAACTGCAATCGGCTCAAACTAGAGAAAAATTATTACATGCAGGTCAAGAAACATTTATCGAATATGGTTTTCAAAAAACAACCATATCTCAAATTATAAAAAAAGCAAAAACAGGTTATGGTACAGCTTATGTATACTTTAAAAATAAAGATGATCTTTTAATTGAACTATTGGAAGATGTAATGGCTAGGTTTTATGAAATTGCCAACATGACTTATAAACCAACATCTAAAAAGGAAGCCTACGATTTAATTGAACAACAAAGTATTCTTTTTTTGGATATGGCTAACAAAGAAAAATTAATGATGCAAGTCATTGAAGAGGCAATTCGACTTTCAGATAATGTAAGAAAAAAATGGACTGAAATTCGTGAACAGTTTATAAAACGTATTAGTGAAGACATCGCTTATGCCCAAAAAAATGAACTTGCTCGAATTGATGTGGATTGTTCTATTGTAGCACGAGCTTGGTTCCACGCAAATGAAATGTATTTATGGGAAATTGTGAAGGATGTTAAAACTCCACCAATTAAAGAAATCGTTCATAACATCGCTTCTATTTATACTGGAGGATTGTATAAATAGGATTTAAAAAATTGTAAAAATGTTTTACTAGAAATTCATTACAATCTTTCAACTCTACAACAATAGTTACTCTTACAGCTTTTAATTTAGTTACTAGTCTAGGTAAAACTTTATTATTGATTCAAGATCACATAGTCACCCTTTTTGCCAAAATTTCTTTAATCTCCACATCACTTAGAATTTCAAATTCGAGCAGCCCAATGTAAGGATCTCCTTCTATAGCAAGTAACTTAGCAAATGCTGGTTCAGTTTTCATACCTTGTTTTTTTAATGAGATAATTAGCTGTCTAAAACTATTATCAGCTAAATTTAGTATTCTATTTTCTATTACCATATGACGAAATGCGTTTTGTCTTTTCGTTTCTTGAGGTTGTGCAAAAATTTCAAATAACCAACCTTTATATTCAAAATTCACAATGATACATTTTAATTCCTGATATGTTTGTTCTGTCACAAAGAATATCCAAGTCACTATTTTCAACATCCATATCAATAGGAATCGTACCTGCTAGTAATGGATTAAACAACTCAAGATCCTTCATGATGTTTAAATATTCAATTATTTTAAAGGCACTTTTTTGTCTCGCATTCCCATCTTTTAAATAGTTAGTATGCATAAATAGATTCACAAAGAGTTCTCCTTTTGATGTTTGTTGATGATTTCAATTAGTTCGTTTAATGCCTTTATTGTTTTTAATGGTGTTACTTCCAATGTTTCATCCCACTTTTGGTTTTTATTAATCCAAATCGCTTTCATACCAGCCTGCGAAGCACCTAACACATCATTTTTAGGATGATCACCTACAAAAATTGCTTCATGTGGCAATAAATCTAATCGTTCCAATGCCATTAGGAAAATTTGTTGATTAGGTTTTTTTACTCCTGCCTCCTCAGAGACTACAATGGCATCAAAATAATCTCTAATTTTCAAAAGATTAATTTTTCCATATTGAATTTGATTTCTTCCATTTGTCACTAGCCCTATTTTGTAGTTTTTTTGTTTACAATACTCAAGCAATTCAACGGTATGCTCTACCAGAACTGCACATTGAACATAGTTAGTAAAATAAAAATCCATCAATTCATCAAGCTCTGGTTTGACTTCCCAAGTAAATGTTTGACGCAATTGATTGAATGTTTCTTCTTTTTTTGTGTATCCATAATTATCAATTTTTTTTATTGTTTGAATGCATTGATTCTTTTCTGATGAAGACAATGAATTAAAATATTGCTCCATAAATAATTCTAAAAATTTACCGAATGTTTCACTTCTGTCAAGTAAAGTATCATCAAGATCAAAAATAATTCCCTTAAACAAGCTTCATTCTCCCCTCATATATGATGTGGTTTTATTACCCTAAAGCTACGTCTAATATCATCATGACAACAAAACCAACCATAAGTCCTAATGTTGCAAGATCAGTACTTCCTGATGATTGAGATTCAGGTATAAGTTCTTCTACTACTACAAAAATCATTGCACCAGCAGCAAATGCAAGCGCATATGGAAGAATAGGTTGTATAAGTAAAACCGCTCCTGCTCCAATCACCGCAGCCAATGGTTCAACAATTGCAGAAAGTTGTCCATAATGGAAAGCTCTCGTCCTGGACATCCCTTCTCCACGTAAAGGTACAGCTAAAGCCGCTCCTTCTGGCATGTTTTGAATACCAATTCCTATGGCAAGACCTACTGCACCTATTAATGATGCTTCTCCTAAACCTAGAGAAGCTGCTCCAAACGCAACCCCAATAGCTAATCCTTCAGGAATGTTATGTAAAGTAATCGCTAAAAACAATAGTGTTGATTTTTGGAACTGGGTTTGAGGACCCTCAGCTTTTTCATGTTTTTCATTTAAATGAAGATGTGGGACTACAAAGTCTAACAACCGAATAAATAAACCGCCAAGTAAAAAACCAACTGCTGGTGCCAGCCAAGGAATCTGTCCATTTTGTTCACTAAACTCAATTGAAGGTGCCAATAATGACCAAAACGAAGCTGCTATCATCACTCCAGCTGCAAATCCTAACATCATATTTAATACATGTTTATCAATTCTTTTAAAGAAAAATACAGTTGCAGCACCTAATGCGGTTAATCCCCATGTAAAAAGCCCACCTATTAAAGCCTGAACTGTAGGATTTAATTCACTGAACCATACAAACATGAAATGAACATCCTTTCAATCTGCATTTTAATGATTAATATACTATTGTTAACTAATTAGATGGATTATAACAGATTCATACCCTATTGGACAGTTAAAAATAGCACAGTAAGGATAAAAAGTTTAAAATAAAGAAAACTCGCAGCATTGGCGAGTTTTCTCCTTACTCATAACTATTGCATAGCATATTTTGTGAAATCAATCTATATAAATGGCACATGTATACTAGATCTTTCAGCTATTTTCCCAACCGAAACTCTCAAACCACATATGTTTATGATTTTTTTCAATAGCTTTTCTAATGAAGGGAATCAGATTATTCGGTAACTTGTTCACTTTAAACCACTTAAGTTCTTCACATTTATCTGGTTCAATATTTACGATCTCACCTTGCCATGAGTCAATTTTTACGTAAAAATCGATCCATTCATTTTTTATATTATTCCTGTGCATTACTCCAACAACCTTCACTTCTTTTGGATCTATAATAATACCTGCTTCTTCTTTGGCTTCTCTAATTGCAGCTGAGACTATTTCCTCTCTACCTTCTATTTTTCCCGCAATTATACCCCATTTTCCATCTTCAAACCCTGTATTCTTTCTTTTTAAAAGTAAAACTTCATTATCATTTTGATAAATCAATATATGTACGGAACCATATAATATTGGATGGCTCATGTTGTCACCTTACCCTATCACTTTTCTTTCTAATAATCTTTTCACAATTTTATATATAATAAATCCAATGATAGCTCCAATTGTGTTTAATATAATATCATCAATGTCAAAACTTCCTCTTTTCAACACTAATTGGAAAACTTCCAAGCACGTAATCCCTAAAATAAAATGAAAAATGAATTTGAAAATATTATATCTCAGCACAAATGGCACAAATACTCCAAAAGGGATAAACACTGCAATATTACCTATTATATTTATAATCCAAATTTCCGGTTCGAAATAGTTGTAGTAATAAAAATATTGCTTAATCGTACTGAAAGGGGTTAAGTTGTAACTGAAGCTACTATTAATCTCCGTTCTACCAAATCCTACAAACATCCAGTATATTAAAACGAATAAATAAAATATCATTAGTATAGCTATGATTCCTCGTAGTAAAGTTTTCAACTGTGCATCTCCTAAATTAAAGATCAATGATTTTCAATCAATATTCTCCTAATAACAGCTTAACATTTTTAGTTAAATAATATCTATATACTTTAAAAAATACTATTTTTTTCTTGTTCTCCATTTTATGATAAATGAGATAGCAACCAATAATGCTGTTACAATTAACGTTATCCCTATAGATACCAAAACACTGAATAAACTCCCTAACAAATTATGGAAAATAGTCAATTTAATCTCATGATGTGGTAAAGCTTCTGTGTCGGTTACTACTCTATAGCTTTCACCACTTTCTATAGTAAAGTTATACAATGATTTAGCCTCTACGTCATTTAAACTATAGAATACATTTTGATGAGGAGTTAATAATATTTCTCTCTGTGTTTGGAGATCGATTACAGATATCTGAAGCATATCTATTA
Source organism: Chengkuizengella marina (assembly GCF_009910845.1). Taxonomy (GTDB): domain Bacteria; phylum Bacillota; class Bacilli; order Paenibacillales; family KCTC-33759; genus Chengkuizengella; species Chengkuizengella marina. Next base: position 73,872 of record NZ_SIJB01000027.1, read on the forward strand.
TCTGACTGTATTTTTGAGTACTTTCCATTTCAACAAGTGCCGGCTGCAATGAGTCCTAAGTACCAAGGTATTTTCATGGTTATCTCCTTTTTTCTAAAATAATACTATATTCCACTTGCTGTATCTCACCGCATATTGCTTCTTCTTTAAATTATTAGGATCAGTTACCAACAAAACTCACTTCTTCACGACCATGAATTAAAGTATATTCAAATAAATTAGTAAATCTATACGCATGACTATTTTTATCTAACAAACTTTCATTTAACACGAATTCTATCACCTTTTCTTGCTTTGGATGTAGAGTGAAGGACTTTTTACTCTCTAAATCCTCCTCCAATGCAAAAAGTTCCTTATTATCTATAGTATCATTCAAAGATAAGGGTAAAGTTATTTTTATAAAAAATTCTTGTTTTTCGTTACTAAGGTTTTCTAAATGAATTGTACCTGTAATATAAGCTCTTTTTTCTTCAGATCTATATGAAATGCTATTTTTTTCATTATAACTGTAGATAGCGTTTAAGTTGTGATAGCTACTTTTATAACTTTTAATACCATATTCCCATAAATCAGTCATTATAAGAAGGGTTAAAACTGCTAGAATAATCGCCTTTATTCTAATGTTTGTCATTTGTTTTTTTAATGATAAAAGTCCTTTAAAACCATAATACAATGAGAATAAAATGATGAAACCAGAATAATGAAAAGTAGCAGTTTCTCCTGTATGTATGGGCGGAAATATTCTCTCGCTGAAAGGAGTTGAATTATTATTCGTATTCCCCATTAATATAATCCCTAATAGTACAAGAAATATATAATAAGCAACCTTATATCTCTTCATATCTATTTACCCCTTTTTGCATTTATGAATTTAATATTTTACTAGTGCATTACATGTGGAAATTTGATAAGATAAAAAGATTATTTTAAGGAGTGATTTATATTAAGAGAGTAACACTTTTAGTTTTAATTTTTGTTCTAATTGCAGGCTGTTCTAATGAAACAATATCAACAGATAGTAACATAATAATAGAGAAAGGCCAAGTTAAATCTTATGAAGACATTCTGACTGTTGAAGAAATTGAAGAGGATATTGATGGTGATGAAAAAAAAGAACATATTAAGTTATCTATATCTCCAGCTCTAAAACCTGATCCAGAAAATAAAAATCAATACCTCTGGGATGACAGTCATGTCTGGCAGTTAGTTGTTGAAGACGAAGGGAATTTTTACACCCTACCCTATTTGATGACCATGTACAAGGCTGAACTATACATATCAAACGAAGAGGAAAATCAAAATACTATTATCTTTCTAACAAAAGGAACTACCTTAAGTTTTTTACAATATAAGCATAATCAAAAAGGTTATTTTGAAAAGAAAGTTATTTACAATGAAGGTCCCATACTTCACCGTTCAACAATAAAATGATGATGGTATTTAATAATATATATGCAACCTAGAGATAGAAGAATGGAGATGGGATGGCAGATATGGTATAGCATTTTAAAGGCTACTTAAATTGATGATTTTTCCACTTCTTGTTTTCTCAATCAAATATATTAGTGTACAAAAAAAGACATATCATTCTTAATCTAATAATGATATATCTTTTTATTTATTCTTATTTATCCAATACTTTCACATCACCATCATTGTATCCAATGATGACTTGATCAGCCATATTTACAAACAGGCCGTTTTCTACTACTCCCGGAATCAAATTTAATTGAGTATTTAGAAATGATGAATCTTCAATGGATTCAAAATAACAATCCAAAATATAGTTCCCATTATCTGTGATAAATGGTTCATTCTTTTCTAATTTTCTTATTTTTGTTTGGCATTTAAATTTTTGAATTTCTCTTATCGTTGCTTCAAACCCGAACGGAGTAATTTCTACAGGTAAAGGAAATGAACCCAGTTCATTCACATATTTGGATTCATCAGCAACTACTACAAATTTTTTTGAAGCAAACGCCACGATTTTTTCTCTTAATAAAGCGCCTCCCCCACCTTTTATTAGATCTAAAGTTGGGCTTATTTCATCAGCTCCATCTATGGTAATATCTATGTGATTTACATCAGAAAATGAAATGAGAGGTATATTCATTTCAATTGCTAGTTTTTCTGTGCTTTTTGAGGTGGGAATTCCCTTGATATTTAAGCCATTTTTCACTAATTCACCAAGCTTTTCTACTGCCCAAAATGCTGTAGAACCAGTACCTAACCCCACTACCATTCCTTCTGTTATAAGTTCAGTAGCTTTTTCTCCTGCTATTTTTTTTGCATTCATGTGTACCCCCTAAGAATATAATTAAAATTTACATTTGAATTGATGTTTAATGAAAAAACAGACCTGTAAAATCATATTCAAGGTCTGCTTTCATATTTCATTATTCCCCAAGATCTACATTGTGATAAACTTGCTGAACATCTTCTAAGTCCTCTAATGCATCAATCATTTTTTCAAATTGATCCTGTGCCTCTTCTGGGAGAGTTATATCATTTTGTGCAATCATCGTTATTTCTGCTACAGTGAATTCAGAAATACCAGCACTTCTGAACGCTTCTTGAACTGCATGTAATTGATCAGGTTCAGCATAAACAATAATTGCACTATCTTCTGTTAAAATATCACGAACGTCTAAATCAGATTCCATTAGTAGTTCAAGCACTTCATCTTCTGTTTTCCCTTCCACACCTATAACAGCCGTTTCATCAAACATATAGGCTACAGAACCACTTACTCCCATATTCCCACCATTTTTATTAAAAGCAGAGCGCACTTCTGGCGCCGTACGATTCACGTTATTCGTTAGGGCATCTACGATAACCATAGATCCATTAGGTCCAAATCCTTCATAACGAAGTTTATCATAATTCTCGTCAGACCCACCTTTTGCTTTCTCTATCGCACGATCTATTATAGCCTTTGGTACATTGTACGTTTTAGCTCGCTCTAGTACGAATTTTAAAGCTTGATTTGACTCCGGATCAGGTTCACCTTGTTTTGCTACTACATAAATTTCACGTCCGAATTTTGCATATATTTGACTAGTTTTTGCATCTTTTGATGCCTTTTTTTCTTTAATATTATTCCACTTACGACCCATAAATGTTTCACTCTCTTTCATTTCTTTAAATCAAATATATTATACCTTAATTGAAACATTTATAAAAACAAATAATCAATATCAAAACTCACTCACATAATATTTTGAGTTAATTAAAATTGATTTCATTCGCTGCTTTTAAATGTGCAAACCTACCGCCTAAAACACTGTTGTGATGTTCTATAATTTGCTCTGCTTTTAATACCTTGGTATCAAAAGTGGAGTGTCCATCTGCTATTAATTTGTTATTGTATCCCAAGCTAAAAGCACGCCGACAGGTTGTATCTACACAAAAATCTGTTTGCATCCCTACTATAATTAAACTTTCTATTCCCTGTTCTTGTAACTTTTCATGTAAGTCTGTTTTGTAGAATGAATCACATGTACTTTTCTGAATAACCATCTCATTTTCAAGTGGTTTTATTCTAGGATGAATTGGCCACCCCTCCTTACCTTCAATTAAATTAGGGGTTTCCGTATGCTGTACAAAAAATACTGGTATTTTGGAATAGCGAGCCTTCGTCAACAATTCATGGATGTTTTGTAATACTTTACCCCCGTTATACAAACTTCCTCCGTCAAATGTAAACATAATCACTTGTACATCAATTATTAATAGAGCACTTTTATTTTTCAATGTCCCATTTCCTCTTTTCGTGATTTAATTTGTTTAAAATTTGACTTAAATGATGTTCGTCGTGTTCATTTAATTCTTCTATAAGAAAGAGTAATGAATTGGGATTTAATTTCCTTGTGATTTCTTCAAATGGCATGTCCCATAACAAATCACATAGTTTATTTCTTGTTGTCACAAATTCATTGATTAGGTCAACTTTTTTCCTTTTTCTAGCTAATTCATATCCAAACTGATTAAAATAATCAAAGTCGGGGAATTCCATCTTCTCCCCATTTTTCACAACAGGAATTGTATGATCAATAATGTATGTATCCCAATTTAATAAGTGCCCGATAATTTCACCAATAGATGCTTTTCCTTGTGTTATAGGCTCTAACCAAAGTGGATCAGGCAACATTTTTAAAGAGATGACAAATTCAGTAAAATGTTTATATTGGTTTATAGTTTCTTTATAATTCATAGATTAAATCTCCCTAGATTAATAAGAATATATTAACATGGAAAATTGAATTTTTCAAACATATGTTCTGTTTTTCGAAAGATCAATTATAACATTCATTTTAGTTATCCAATCAAAACATCCTGTAATTCTTTGACTGTTTCTACATAATAAGTAGGATTTTTTTCTAATAATTCTTGTTTACTTCCATAGCCATAACCAACAGCAATGGATGCAACCCCATTATTTTGTGCTCCGATTAGATCATATTTTCGATCCCCTATCATTACTATATCATTCAAATCCAAACCTTTGTTTTCAATTAAATATTGGATGACTTCAGCTTTATCTGATCTTGTTCCGTCTAAATTGCTTCCACTTGTAAACTGAAAGTATTTTTTTATATCAAAATGCTGTAAAACTTTGTCTGCAAAAAAAGTTGGTTTTGAAGTCGCTACATACAATTGTTTATTTTGTTTTGTTAACTCCAACAACAATTGCACTATTCCATCATATAGTTCATTCTCATATAAACCCTTCTCAGCAAAGTATTCTCTATAATACACTACTGCTTCCTTGGCCTTCGTTTCATTAAACGAGTAAAATTCCATAAAGGATTGATGCAGTGGAGGACCTATAAAAGATTCAAGTTTATTTAAATCTTTTACATCAATATCAAATTTAGCTAATGCATATTGTATTGATTTTGTAATTCCAATTTTGGGATCTGTTAATGTTCCATCTAGGTCAAATAGGATTGTGTTAAATTTCATTCATATACACCTGCTTTTCATAGTCTCATGTTAGTATATTGTTCCTAACAAAATTCTTCAACTCCTTATCAACACGGTATCAATCTTTCCAATTCACTTTCAGTTAGGTGTATTGTACTTTACTTTCATAAATTAGCAGAATAAAGATGTTAATGGAAATTTTTAAATCTTTATATCATTTTAATTGAAAATTAATGTAATTTTAAGGTTAGCAAACTAAAATAAGTCTTGTATCAAATAAAAATCAGGGGGAAACAAAAAATGAAAAAAGCATTACAAATTTTTGCGATTCTAGGAGCTATCACTATTTTTGCAGCAGCTTGTACATCAGAAGAAACAGATGTAGAACCACAGGATCAGCAAGAAGAAATTCAAGAAAATGAAGAAATGAATACTGAAGAAGAAGGTACAGAGGAAGAAGTTGACACTGAAGGAACTGAAGAAGGTACTGAGGAAGAAACTGACGCTGAAACAACTGAAGATACAGAGGAAGAAGTTGACGCTGAAGGAACTGAAGATGGTATAGAAGAAGAAGCTTCAACTGAAGAGTCTACTGAATAATAGAAATAAAAATTTATATAAACAAAAAATGATGTGACTTACATTTTCATACCTAATTAAATAGATAGATTAACTTAACACAAAAACATATAGAATAAATTAGAATTTATACATTAAAATCAGTCACCCCTTATTCTATAGCTTGGGTTCTGTCAAAATGTAAGGTGTAATCATTTTTTATATAAATTAAAATAACGATGGTATCTTCTTAAGGAAGACTGCCATCGTTATTTATTTTCACTAAAAAATATATTTTCTATATAAAATCAATTTTCAGAAAATTCAATCCGTGAAATTTTAGCGTTTCCCCATTGTGCCTTTTTCACAATTACGTCAATTTCTCCTCTTAGTTCTTCTAATTCTTTACCTTCTCCTTCAGGAACATAATACTTCTCTATACCATATTCCACAAAAATGGAATCTGGTCTAATATGAGAAACCACTCCCTCAAGATAAATGTTACCTTCCATTTCATCCTTAGGTTTAACATGACCAATAGATTCAACTGTATAATAACCGTTCTTCTCCATTAATCCAATTACGAGCTTCTCCCCATTATCAGGATATTTATCTTCTTGCCATAACTTTTTAGGAATAGTATTAATCTCATAATGTAAAACAACGTAATCTCCGTAAAATAAATCTCTAGGATCAACAGGTACAGTTTTTAATCTTAATTCCTTCCCAAACCATTCTACAGAATAATTACTAAGTGAAATAGAAATTAAAAAACAAACTTGGAATAGGAGGGCTATGATAAACCAACCTCTCTTTGAAGTTCTCAAATTAATCACCTCCGCCATCAATTAGCCATTTATTCTTTTGTTTTTGCAATAAGTAGTAAATTACAAACAGCAATCCTCCACCGAGAATGAATGAAATTGATTTCGGCATAAAGTCCCAGGTCAAATTGAGATATGCTACAAGTGTACTGAATAAAAACGAGAAACTTCCCAAATTAACAGTCACTCTATTTCTTAACTTGAAACCATGCCATAATAAATACATGGAGAAGAAATACATCATAAATATATAGATAACATCTGTTAATGGAAACAAATAAAAAGCGGGTATTATTATAATCCATTCATATCCCGTAAATAATCGATTGTTTTTCCACTTAAATGAAATTGAAATCAAAGCAATAACCAAAAAGGTTATAAAATGAAAGGCTGAAAAAGATTCAGAACTTCTAAATAAAACCATATATAACGAAAATATAAAAAAGAATACTAAACTTAACTTCCTATATATTGAAAAGAAAAAGTCTTTAGGAAAAATATCAGCCAACACATAAAACAAATAAACAGGAACAAGCATCCAAAACCAAGAGATATCATAATCTGAAAACAAAAACAATGATTGAATAAAAACAGAAGTAGACAATAATATAACCACAATATTATGTCTATACTTAAATGCAAATAACCCTAGACCTATCATTAACAAAATAAAGGTAACAAAGCTAAATTGATTATACGTAATCATACTAATTCCTTGTGAAAAATTCAAAATCACGAGGGTTAGATAAAACAATAATGAACTACGATATAAATAGGTCATTACTATTCCTGCTAATCCCCATACGATAAATGACGTAACATCATTTGCACTAAGATGGAACATCTGTCCTGTTAAAATAATGCCTGCACCAAAGGTAATTACCCCTAACGATACAAAGCAATGACCCATAACTAAAGATCCCTTACCAACCATTCGTTCTCCAAATCCATAAAATCCTAACATTACAATGATAATGATTGATAATTTTATAGGATTTGAAATTAATGACCAATTAGATGCAATAAAAGTCAATATTCCTAATCCAATTAATAAACTAGCCAATATGGGGATTATTTTATAAGAACGTTTATCCTGTTCTGGATACAATTCAAGTAACTGATTGAATTGATCGTTTGAAATAATTTGTTTTTCAACCCATCCAATTCCTTCTTTTTGTAATAATTTTCTCATGATTACACCTCCTTGTAGAATTTCAACTCATTTTAAATAAATATGCTCTAATAAATTCATCAATTAACCAATATAAAACACCAGTTAAACCGACAACTAATATAACTCCAGGAAATCCATTGGCAAATAGTAAACTGAAAATTATGAATAACATAACATGTAGGAAAAAAGCGATAAATTTACGACTATCTTTATAAATTTGATCAGTTACAACATCTGACAAAATTGAAATAGGAATAGCAATGACGATTAATGGAACTACCATAAAAACCATTTGAACTGCTGTTATCAAAGATAAGTTTTCCTTTATTACATTAATACTCTCACCAAAATAAAGTGTATAAATGGCAAACTCTATAACCAAAATGACAAGTATACTGATTGTACTTACTAATATTTTTCTTTTTAAAAAATCAAACCCCAAACGTATCCACGATTCACTCTTTGTCAACTTTACTCCTCCTTTTAATAAAGGGGTGGTTATTTCCCTAATATCTAAGTATTACAAAGTTGTATTTTTCTTATATTATAAAAAAAATCAATAAAAAAAATAGTACTATTTTTTTCTAGTACCATTTTTTTCTGAGTAATAAGTTATTAAAATACTTTAAAATAACCCCATCTCTTTTGCTTTCTCAGCAGCTTCTTTGCTACTGGTTAACTCCAATTTCCGTAGTATGTTACTTACATGGTTTTTTACAGTACGTATGGATACAACCAAAGAATCTGATATTTGAGTTTGTGTTTTCCCTTGATAAATCAAATTAAGTATCTCTAACTCAGCAGGTGTGATTAATGCGCGCATTTCTTTCACCTTGTATTCTTGTTCTAATTTCTTTAATCTTTTAAATTCGGTGCGAATCTGCTCTGCAGCTTGTGCATTAATAGGAGATTGGTTTTTATAAGCTGAGCGAATGGAATCGGGAATTTTTTCAAAGTCTGATTTTATGATATAATCCAGAGCTCCAGCACGAAAAGCACTAAACATCATTTCTTTTTCTTCAAGTGACGTTAGCATTATGATTCTGGCTCCATATTGTTGACTCATTTCAGCTGTGATTTCAATGCCTTCAATGCTGTTAGCCAGCAATATATCCATCAGCACAACATCAATTTCCTTTGTTTTTATTGCTAACATTGCCTCTTCCCTATTTTCCGCCTGTGATACAACTTCCAAATCAGATTCAGCTGATAAAAAAGAAGATAAACCCCTTCTCCAATCTTTATCATCCTCTACGATCAATATTTTTATTTTATCCATATTCTCTCCTTATTTTTTAGGAAATTTCAAAATAACCGTAGTACCTTCATCTCTTGAACTTTTGATATCTAGTGAACCTCCGTGTTTATTCATGACGTTATATACATAAGCCAATCCTAATCCAAAATTCATCGTATCTTTTGTTTTTGTAGTAAAGAATGGATCCATCACTTTCTTTAAATGATTTTTATTTATACCAAAACCAGTATCTTTTATTTCTAAAACATGAACCTGTTTCATTTCATATCCTATCATCTCTATCTCTCCACCTTCTGGAATCGCATCAATTGCATTCATTACTATATTTTGAAGTGTTTCCATCACATGTGTTTTATCACAAAATAAATTAATATTTTCATCAACTGAAGTTATGATTTTAACTTGACTTAAGTAAGGGCGTGTATTTTCCAATGTTTCATCTAACATATCTTTGAGGTTATAACTTCCCTTTTTTAAAACAATATCTTGTGTTTGATGATGCACTTTTTGGATCATTTGTTGAATATGTGACGTTGCTTTTAAAATCACTCCAATATCTTCTTCAAGTTCTTTTTGTTCAGTATTTTGAGCGTATGATTTTATTTTATGTCCAAACAATCTCATTTTTCCTGCATCATTTTTAATTGCGTGATTTAATATTGCAGTTCCTGATGTGATGGCTTGAAGTGTAATATCTAATTTTTTCCGCTCAATAAAAAGCTGCATTCCTAAAAATCCATAGTTAAATATAGCCAGAATAAAAACAATTGTACCGTAAATGACAATCCATGTATTGTACTTCCACATTCGGTAAACCTCAAAACTAGGTAGCACATAATTCATAACCAGCACAAACAACACAGTTGGTACAATCGCTAAACTAGTAAGAATATGATTTCTTTTTAAATTTGGAAGTTCTTCACGTTTGGATAAAATCAAAATACTTCCAACCAAAACATATACAACAGACCAAGATGCTAATAATGGATATAACTCTACATCAGTAACTGGATAAACGGGAGTAAATATTAACATCAGTACAATTGGCAAGGATAAAATATACGGAATAAATTTAAACCAACGTTTGTTTACAAATATAGGGTAGTAATATAAAGAAAACAAGATATAGCTGTAAGGAATCCCATAATACGAAAATCCAGAGCAAGTGACTTGAATTCTATACAGTATAGTTTGTAACACTACGGAATCGGATTTCTCTCTTACATAGGGAAGTAGTTGCTCCCCAATCAAAATCGCAATAGCTCCACATCCACCACAAAACAAAAGTACACTTAACCAGCGGATTGAAATATTTTTGGGGTCAAATCTTAATAATATTAGGGCAATCCCCCATAGAGCAATTAAAACAAATACCATACAAATTTCCACTTCCTCAGTATAGTTTCTTTTCCTTTTTGTGATTTTACAACATATAACCAATAAATACCACTCATCAATTAATTATTTAGTAAGTAGATAACCCAGTAAATTCTTGCACTCGATAAAGTACTTTCTTCCACTTTGAATCATCTTGATATTTTTTGTAGTCAACAGTAAATTGTCCATCTTCATTATTCCATATTTTTGAGAAATATGAATTCATCTCAATTTCAAGTGCCTCCCCATGTGGAATGATGAATTGAATATTCATTTCTAGATTATAGTCGCGAATATTTCTTCTTGTAAAATTAGCAGATCCACCTGTTACTATTGTTTCATGCTTTTTATTAATCATTAAAAATTTAGAATGAAATTGTTCTCCTTGAGTATCATACCATCTCACCTCTATATTGCCGTTCCCTTTATTTAATAGTTCATTAGCAACCTGACGATTTGGGATACCGTTCTTTTTCCTTCCAAAAGCATCTTTATTAGGATCTAAAATCACTTTTATTTTAACACCTTTCTCAGCGGCTTTTACTAAAGACTCAATGACGTTTCGATCAGATAAATAAAATACACCTAATTTTATCTCATCCCCGTTAGAAGTATTCAAGATGTTTTGTTGAATTTCTTTTCCAATCTCCCCTTCTGTTATTACTTTGGCCTTTATTTTACCTCTCTCTTTTCCTGAATTTCCTGTAAATTGCCTGTTTTTAATTTCTGTACCTGATAATTTTGCAACTGCTCTTTCTGCTTCAAAAATATCTTGTAAAATTTCACCCTGCAATACAAATGCAATATTCGAGTGATATCCGCTTGGGTCATGAGGGTTAGCCGAGCTAACAATGGCTTCCTTATCAGTAAGAACTACCTTTCTATGATTTGCCTTAAAGTTGATTAATTCTAAATAGGATCGCAGTGAGACATCAGGTGAATCCAGACTAAAAGGATTCGTTATCCACCCTCGATCAGATGTTCCAAACCACTGTAAAAAAGATCTCCAAAAACCTGAATATATAGGATTAGAATCACGTAACTTCGTCAGATCTGTATATACCACTTTTACATCATTTTCTTTTAATTCTTCGATAAAATGTGATGAATAAGAGCCATAAAATGTATTGATTTCATCCGTTATAAAGATAATTTCGATATCAGGTTCCTGCTGTTTCTTTAATATCAAATGATTTGTTAGTTGCTCTGAAATATTTGGATAATTAACAGATTTAACATTAGTGGATATTTCCTCAGGAATAGTTTGAGTTTGTTCCACTATTCTTTCATATTCATCATTAAATAAAAAAACATCAACTAAAATAAACTCTTCTGCTTCATCAATCATTTTATAAACTCGATTAAATATCTCCTGCTCATGCACAATTTTTCCGTCTTTTTGATAAGTTAAATCATTTAAAAACTCTACATTCGTTACATCATGATATTTCCCATTCACTGAAATTCCTTTTGGTAATGGTTTATATAATCCATACAAAGAAGCACATATAGATATCACAAGAACAATTGAAAATACAAACTTAAATATCTTCTTAGGATGCATAACAAGGTGTCTTTCTATCATTATCGTATTATCACTCCCAAATATATACTAAACTCAAACAGTCATGTGAATATCTAATTTGCATAAAATAAATTCTAAAATATATATTTATTGAAGGATAAATTTTCTTTAACCTTACTTATAGTTTAATCATCATTATCCTCCTAAAATAGTACTATCTTTTTCTAGTACTTTTCATTTTCATATTTGAGAAACCCAGTTGTTACTACATAATACTCAGTTGACAATTATTTATGCTAATGTTAGGATAAATATATCCTATTATTAGGATATATTTAAATAGGATTATTCATTTATTGATGAGAAACTAATTTTATAAAAAGGACTATGATAAACATGGATATAAGAATTTATAAGCCAGCAGATCAAGGCTTTTGATGGAGGTAAAATTAAACTACAAAAACCCATCGGTTTTCACGGAGAAGGATCAACAATAAATCGGCTTGGACCTCTATTTTATTTTTCATGGGGAGAAACAGAAGGTGAAGGCGGTATAGGATTACATCCACATAAAGGATTTGAGATATTAACCTATGTGCTTAAAGGAAACAGCTATCATCGAGATACACTAAACACAGAAAGTGTTGTAAGTGCTGGAGGTGCCCAGTTAATGAAAGCTGGATCTGGTATCTCACATGCGGAATCCTTTCGGGAACCTACTGAAATGTTACAAATCTGGTTTGAGCCTTATTTAAATAAGGCTATTCATCGGGAACCAGCTTATACAAATTATATTCATGAAGACTTCGTAACGACTGACAAAGAGGGTATAAAAATAAAAACAATTATCGGTGAAAAATCACCTATTGAGTTAGTAACGGATGCTAAAATGTATGATGTTACTATATCAAGTGGTTCATCCTATTCGCATAATTTGACTTCCAATCGAACATTAGCTGGACTAATCATAAAAGGTGATGGATCAATCACTAGTGAAGATATCCAGTTTAATCATAAAGATTTTATAAATGTTCATGCTTTAAAGGTAGGAATCGTAACATTCAAATCTAATAACGAAGAAGTTCGAATCATATTTATCGAGGTACCTACTAAGGTTGACTATCCATTGTATAATAAGCGACATTAAACTAACTTGTATGTATAGACTCCCTTATCATTGAGACGTTCTTTTACTAATTATGTATGGATGACGTATGCATGTCAGTTTGTATATGATACAATATTGTTGCACATTTAATAAGGTTAATTTTATTATTATATTACGGTGAGTTTATATATTTTCTCTATACACAAGTTGAGGGAGGTTTAAATATGTACCGTGGAGATGAACAAAGTGAGCTTGATTTAAGACTTTTTAGAATATGGATGAAAGCGAACAAATCAATTTCTGACAATGTTAGCAAGGATATCAAAGAAAGTGGTGTAGCTCCAGATCATTTTATGATTCTAGAACTTTTATATAATAAAGGTCCTCACCCAATTCAAAGAATAAGTGAAATTTTCTCTATCCCAAGTGGAAGTATTACTTATGTGGTTGATAAATTGGAACAAAAAGAGTTTGTTAAAAGACAAGCTTGTCCAACCGATCGTAGAGCTTCAAATGTTGTGCTTACTGAAAAGGGTGAATCTTTATTCAATGAGATATTTCCAAAACATGTTGAGAGGATTTCAAGAAATTTATCTTTTATAAGTAATGAAGAAAAGACGATTTTAATCGATTTAATGAAAAAGATTGGAATGGGTTCTGCTGGACTCAAATAGTGCGTATCTGTATTTTTTATTTAAAGTGTAAAAACCTTCAACATATATGTTAAAGGTTTTTTAATTTTCATTATAAAAAGGATTAAATATTCTTTTTTCTCATCATATCTAGCGCATGAACAGGTTGATCAACCTTCATTTGTAAAGTCATCAAAGGATGTCTTGCAGCTTCAAATTCATTCCCTTTGTCATCCCAGATTTTTGTAACAGTTTGTTTGAAAAACGTCCCATTTGGGCCGAAAAATTCAATTTCCTGACCAACTTTAAAGTGGTTCCGTTGCTGAATCGTTGCCATTCCTGAATTCTCGTCATAGTCAAGAACTAACCCAGCAAAATCAAAGTTCACCAATTTATCTTCAGCTTCATAAATATGCTCACCTGCACCTGGTGCTTTATAAAAGAAACCGGAATTTAATGGACGGTTCGCAGCTTTATGAATTTCATCCACCCATTCCTGTTTTAATTGGTATTTCTCAGGATTGTCCATATAGGCATCAATCGCTTGGCGATAAGCATTTACTACGGTTGCAACATAATGTATACTCTTCATACGACCTTCGATCTTAAAGCTATCTATCCCCGATTCAATTAGCTGAGGGATGTGCTCAATCATACCTAGATCCTTAGATCCCATAGTAAACGGATCATCTTCATCCACAGTAAACATAGGATGCTTTTCATCACCTTCATACAAATCATAATACCAACGACAAGACTGAGAACATCCACCTCGATTAGAATCACGATCAGTAAAATGGTTAGATAAAACGCAACGACCAGAATAAGAAGAGCACATCGCACCGTGAATAAAGGCTTCAATTTCAATATCTACTTTATCCTTAATTTCAATTATTTCTTCCATATTCGCTTCACGCGCTAACACAACTCTTGGAAGCCCTTCATCTTTCCAGAATTGAACTGCTTGCCAATTCATTGTTGATTGCTGTGTGCTTAAATGAACCTCTAGTTTGGGAGCAACTTTCAATGCTGTATTTACAATGGCTGGGTCTGCTGCAATGATAGCAGAGATACCTACTTCTTCTAATTGTGTTAAATATTCCTCTAGCCCATCAAAATCCTCATTATGTGCATAAATATTTGTAGCTACAAAAACCTTAGACCCGTACTTTTTGGCAAACTCAACACCTTGTCTCATTTCCTCTATACTGAAATTATCTGCATTAGAACGTAAGCCAAATCTTTGGCCACCTATATATACAGCATCCGCTCCGTAATGAATTGCAAATTTTAGTTTTTCTAAATTACCCGCAGGTGCTAACAGCTCGGGTTTTTCTAATTTTCTTTTGGTTGAACCCGGTGACTTTTTAGTAAGTACCGTCATCGCTCAACACCTCCTATATTTAAATTATCGATCTTCTATTGGTTATGAGGGCGTATTTTATGGACCCCGCAAAAATAATAGGATTAAACTACATAGCTTCACTTCACTTGGTCCTGCCAGCTAAGATCACACCACGTCCATGCGGTGAACACTGGCACCAGTTCATCCAAGAACTGGGGACTAATATAGAAGTACTTACTTCACTTTTCGGGGTGTACTAATATACTTGCTCTTTAAAGAAAAAACCGTAAGAAAGTTCTCTATTCGGATCTTGTACTTGTTTAATCTTTTCCAACCATTCCGGTTTAAACTTATATGAATCAGGATCTTCAAAATATAAATCAATCGCTTCACGATAACAGCGTACAACAGTTTCATTATATTCAATTGATTTTAACAGACCTTCAATTTTAACACTATCAACAGGTTCTTCCAATACTTCGTCTAACACATCAATTGTACAGATATCATCGGCACTCATGATGTGTGTACCATTTTCATCTTCAAAAATAGGCAGTTTTAAATCCTGTCTTTCATATTCAACTAAATACATATTACGATTCTGATCAAAATTTTCTGTCTCTTTCTTTCCAATATGACCCATATAACTTTTCACTAATTCACGTTTTGAATGATAAATGTTCGTAATCCCATGTATTTGAATTTGAGATTCAAGCTTTAACTTTCCACTAATTTCTTGAATTTCCTCCAGATTCAACTCTCTTGCTAATATCATTCTTGTAGCACCTTTAGTTCCCCAATAATTCGCCGTTACATAATTTGTAGATGTCATCTCCGTATTCCAATGTAAATCCATTGTAATGTTGAGCTGCTTTAAAATAGATATAATGGCAGGATCTCCAAAAACGATAGCATCCACATGACAATCATGTAATGTTTTTAAATAAGATGGTAATGTCTCTAGTTGTGCATTATTAAAAATATTGTTCACAGCAACGTATATTTTAACCCCTTTTGCATGGGCGATTTGAACTGAAAGTTTAACCTCTTCCAGATTGAAATTTCCAGGTAGCCTTACTCCATACTCACTATGCCCAATATTCACTGCATCAGCTCCGGCTTGGATCAATCGTTCCAACTCTTCTATGGAACCGGCTGTAGTTAACAGCTCTGGTTTTTGTCTCATTTATTTCACCTCGTAAAAGAATGTTCAAGCATTCCCTACTTACCTTAACTCTCTAGTATTAATATCATGACACATACTGTTGACTTAAGAGCAGCACTTCAAATGCTATTTATGTTTTGTTAACATTTAGAGTTTGCTTTTTTTATATTTTTATTAATTGTATATAGATATGGCCAACCCATCTCCAATAGACACAAAACTAGTTTCTAATTGTGGATGATTTGCTAACAAGTTGTTATATTGATTCAGTTTATTAATCATACTGCGAAATCTTGGTTCTACTTCATCTCGTTCTTTTGTAACAAAACCTTGAAAAAATACATTGTCTGAAATAATCATAGTTCCACGTTTACAATGTTTTAAAGACAGCTCTAAAAACTTAATGTATTGTCCTTTTGCCGCATCGATAAAAATAAAATCAAAGCTATCTTGTATAGCTGGCATTGTTTCAGCAGCATCACCAAGGATGAGTTCTATTCTATCTGAAACACCAGCTTCTTGAAAGTTCTGTACTGCTCTTGCAGCTCGCTTTTTATCCATTTCTAATGTTGTAATTTGTGCCATAGGTGCAGCTTCGGCCATATGGATACCAGAATACCCGATTGCAGACCCAATCTCAAGTATATTTTTAGGTTGAATACTTTGCAACAATACTTTGATAAATTGAATACTCTGAAGTTGTATATTTGGTATTCCTTCTTTTTTCGCTTCCTTTTCTAGTCTTTGCAGTACTTCATTTCGATCTGGAATCAGTTTTAAAATATACTCATTTATTTGTGGATCTATCATATTATATCACCTTAAATTTTACTTAATTTTGAGCGGTTTGTTTACTTTTCTTAATATTTTGTAAATGGCCTTCATAGGTCTCAGCAAACAAATGCTCCTGACTTCCATCTTTTTTTGTAACATAGTAATAATAACTTGTTTCTTCTGGATAAAGTGCTGCTTCTATTGATAATATACTTGGACTTGCAATGGGTCCAGGAGGTAATCCCTCAACATAATACGTATTATAAGGACTTTCAATCTCTAAGTCTTCGTACAATAAACGTTCCTTTGGCTCATCTAACGCATACTGCACAGTTGCATCAATCTCAAGTTTTATGCTTTTATCTCTAATTCTGTTATAAATAACACCTGCTACCGTTTTTCTTTCTTCATCGACAACTACTTCTCTTTCAATAAGTGAAGCAATTGTCATCATTTCATGAAAAGTGATACCTTGATTCTCAAGCTGTTCCTGCCAGTTTTTAGGTAAAGTCATTAATTTCCTATCCAATTCTAAAAGCATTCTTTCAATGATTTCTTGCTCACTGCTATCTGATTTCATTTCATACGTTTCAGGAAAAAGATAACCTTCCAAAACATACTTTAAATTTTCATCCTCTGGTATATTTTTAATGGACTCGCTTGAAAACAACTCAGGTTGCACTAGTAATTCATTTAAAACATCTATGTTAACTAAATTCTCTTGACTTAGCTTGTCCGCAATTTGAGATAGGGTATAACCTTCTGGGATTGTAAATTTGATAATATCAACTACAGTTTCACCATGATTTAATTTTTGAATAATTTTATCAATAGTGATCCCTGGTTTCATTTCATATTCACCTGCTTGGAAACGTTGTCCTTCATTCTTGAACTTTAAATAATAAGTAAAAGATGTTTGATTTCGAATAAGTCCTTTTTCTTCTAAGCGGTTTGCAATTTGTTTTGAATTCATCCCTGGATCAACGATAAAACGTATGTTTTCATCCTGTGCTTCAACCGGCTGTAAAGAGCTGTATCCATAAAAAACACCACCCGCTATAACGCCTACAATTAAAAAAATGATGAAAGATACAATGGCCAATACGATTTTTACTTTTTTCCATCCATTTCGGGACCCCGTTTTTTCAACAAAATCTTCTTGATTTTCCAAGGCGAAAATTCCTCCTTATAGCAACTTAAAGTTTTAAAGTTCAGTTTTCATCAATAATAAATAAACTACTCTCATACGTAGAAAAAAGCGGACTAGGCCGCTCAATTCTTATTTATTATAACATATTATTATTCTTGTAAATCAGATTCAGCTAGTAAGGTATTAAAAGTTTCTTCAACAAGATTCCATTCTTCATCATCATCAATGGTGAAAAGTTTAAGGTCATCCCCATCCTCTTCATAACGGAAGGGATACACTTCATCAACCTCATCATCTTCATTAGCATTCGCGCTCTCAGGTACAACCATCATGTACTTTGCACCTGTTTCATGAACTTCAAATTGCATTATAATCTCGAATGGTTCATCTTCACCTTGTTCATTTTTTATAAAAATTGACCCTAAATCATCTTCTAGTATTGTTTCGTTGTTATTTTCTTCACTCATCAATAAAACCTCCTAAATCAACTATTTTTTTGCATCTAAGTAACTTTGCAATATAAATACTGCTGCCATTTTATCAATCACTTGTTTTCTTTTTTTTCGGCTCATATTAGCCTCTAATAAAGTGCGTTCTGCTGAAACAGTTGTTAACCTTTCATCCCACATATGAATTGGCAATTCCAACACTTTTTTAAGAGTTTCACCATATTGAATGCAAAGCTGCCCACGCTCTCCTATACTTCCATCCATATTTTTAGGTAGTCCTAAAACAATTTCATCTATATCATATTCTTTAATGATTGCTTGTAATCTTGAAAAATCTTCTTTTTTGCTTTTTCTTTTTATCACTTCTATGCCTTGTGCTGTCCAGCCTAACTCATCACTTACAGCAATGCCAATCGTTTTATCACCGTAATCTAAACCCATTTTTCGCATGCAAAATTCTCCTTAACCCTAAAAACACTTCTAAGTATAAAAAGCCCGATGGAGAACCATCGGTCTTTCATTTTTTAACGATGCTGACTTAAGTATGAACGAACTAATTCTTCAATAAGCTCATCTCGTTCTTGTTTCCCAATCATCGTTCTAGCATTATTATGTCGGGGAATATATGCAGGATCTCCAGACAACAAATAACCAACAATCTGATTGATTGGATTATATCCCTTTTCCTTTAAAGCATCATATACGGTTAATAAAATTTCCTGAGAAGTTTGCTCACCGTCTTTGCTCATTTTAAAATGCATTGTTCTATCCATGTTGTTGCTCATCACCGCACCTCCCGATTTTAAATACCACTATTTTTAAGAAAATCACTATAGATTGAACTCTCATTTTCCTATACAAAATCTATAATCACTTAAGATATATATATTATAGGATGTTATAGCTTCATCATATCATAAAATAGAATTAAATAGATGTTAATTCTGCTTATTTAGCTTGAATTTGTTTGATATATTCTTCAACACTATCAAGAGCTTGTTGCAACTTAGATGGATCTTTACCTCCAGCTTGTGCCATATCTGGACGTCCACCCCCGCCACCACCACAAATGGCTGCTACCTCTTTAATCATCTTTCCTGCATGATAACCTTGTTTAACTAAATCAGTCGTAACTGCAGATGCAAGTTGTACTTTTCCGTCATTAACAGTACCAAATACGATTACAACTGACTTTAACTTTTCTTTTAGTTCATCAATCATAGTACGCATTGTATCAGTATTTACTTGTTTCAATTGTGCAACTAATACTGGTACATTTCCAACTTGTTTCACCTGATCTGATAATGAACCCGCTTCAATCGAGTTTAATTTCCCTCGTAATGACTCATTTTCTCTTGTTAGCTCTTTATTTTGTGTTAATAACATTTCAATTCTTTTTGGTACTTCTTCAATTTTTGTTTTTAACAGTTGAGAGCCTTGATCTAAAAGTTCTAGTTGATTTGATAAAAATTGATACGCATGTTTTCCAGTCACAGCTTCAATACGTCGAATACCTGAACCTATTCCATTTTCACTTAAAATTTTGAACAATCCAATTTGTGATGTTTGATTTACATGGCAACCTCCGCATAATTCAATGCTATAATCCCCAACTTGAACTACTCTCACAGTGTCTCCATATTTTTCACCAAATAAAGCCATAGCGCCCATTGCCTTTGCTTCATTTAAGGACTTTTGCTCAATTTTTAAAATCGTGTTATTCCATATTTGTGCGTTTACTTTTTGTTCTATCTGTGTTAATTCTTCTTCACTTATACTCTCAAAATGTGAAAAATCAAATCTTAATCTTTCAGGTGCCACCAATGAGCCCGCTTGTTTGACATGATCACCTAATACTTCCTTCAAAGATTTATGCAGTAGATGAGTAGCCGTATGATTCTTAACAATATCTTCTCGCATTTCTTTAGCAACAATCGCTTTTACTTCATCCCCAACTTTCATAGTGCCAGATTCTATCTGCACTGTGTGAACATGCTGACCATTTGCTGCTTTAAACACATCTTCTACATTTCCTTGAAAAGATTTATTCTCAATTTTTCCATGATCACTTACTTGTCCACCACTTTCAGCATAAAATGGTGTCTGATCTAAAACAACTAGGCAAGTATTACTTTCACTAACAATATCAACAAGTTGATCATTAAAAATAATGGCTTCAACTTTTGCTTGAACCTCCAAGTTATTATATCCAACAAATTCACTTTTAACCTCTAAGTCAGTCAGTGGACCTCCCTGAACCTTCATGCTGTCAACCTCTTGTCTTGCTGCTCTAGCTCTTTCACGCTGTTTCTGCATGGCTTGTTCAAATCCATCATGATCTACTGTGAATCCATTTTCCTTTGCAAAGTCTTCTGTTAAATCTAATGGAAATCCATAAGTATCATATAATTTAAAAGATTGATCTCCAGTAATTTCAGATATCCCCTGTTTGTTAGCCTCTTGAATCATTTGTGCTAAAATATTTAAACCATCTGATAAAGTTTCATGGAAACGTTCTTCTTCAACACGAACAATTTTTTCAATAAACTGTTGTTTTTCTACAATTTCTTTATAATATCCGCCCATAACAGAGGCTACTATTGGGATTAAACGATATAAAAACGGTTCATTTACTCCAAGTACTTTCCCATATCTTACTGCTCTACGAAGTAAGCGTCTAATTACATATCCTCGACCTTCATTTGAAGGTAGAACTCCATCACCTATTGCAAATGTAACTGTTCGAATATGATCTGCAATCACCTTAAGTGCAACGTCTATTTCAGCCTTTTCTTTATACTTAACGTTCGCAATCGAGCATGTTTCTTGTATAGTTGGAAGAAATAGATCTGTATCAAAAGTAGAATCTACATCTTGTAATATCGTTGTAAATCGCTCTAACCCTGCACCCGTATCTATATTTTTATTAGGTAAAGGTGTATAGGATCCATCCTTATTATGATTAAATTGAGAGAACACAAGATTCCATACTTCTAAAAACCGTTCATTCTCACCGGCAGGATTTACCTCTGGATCAGATATGTCCCCATAAGCATCTCCACGATCATAAAATATCTCTGTACAAGGGCCACAAGGACCTTCCCCTATATCCCAAAAATTATCTTCATCTAATTTATATATTCTCTCTTTAGGAATCCCTATTTTTTCATTCCATATTTTATAAGCTTCATCATCTTCATAATGCACTGTAACAGATAGTCGGTCTGGATCAAAACCGATCCACTTCTTATCCGTTAAAAATTCCCATGCCCATGTAATCGTTTCTTCTTTAAAATAATCACCGATGGAGAAGTTGCCTAACATTTCAAACAGTGTATGATGACGTTTTGTTTTACCTACATTCTCAATATCATTGGTACGTATACACTTCTGCGCATTTGCAATTCGAGGGTTGTCCGGTTTTACTGTACCATCAAAGTAACGTTTTAGTGGTGCCATCCCGGCATTAATCCATAACAAAGATGGGTCGTTATGTGGAACTAATGAGGCGCTTTCTTCTATTTTATGGCCTTTTGTTTTAAAAAAATCTAACCACTTTTGACGTATTTCTCCTGACTTCAATCTTGTTACCTCCTCAAGAACCATATATATATTAAATAAATTACTTCATGAAAAAAGTCCCTATACAGGGACGAATAATTAGTATTTTTTATGTATTTCAATGAATTTCCCTATATTAATTCATTAAAAAATTATAAACTTATACACCTTTATTGTCAAACTATAGGGATTTTAGGTTAAGTTATTCTATTTTTATTTACGTTTTTTTTCGCTGAACATAATAATCAAAAACATGATGAACAATTACTTTCATAACAGCAAAAACAGGAACCGCTAAGATCAATCCTACAACACCTGCCAATTCTCCTCCAACAAGTAAGGCAAATATAATCGACATTGGATGTAAATGTAATGTCCTGCCAACAATTTGAGGAGAAATTACATTTCCCTCTAATATTTGAACAATAATATTTACAATAGCAACAAATAAAACCATTTTAAAAGAAATAGTCGCCGCCATAATGATCGCAGGTGCTGCACCAAAAAATGGCCCTAAATAAGGAATGATGTTAAAAACAGCAACAACACTTGCTAATAATAGAGCGTAAGGCATACCAATAACCCAATACCCAATATACGCTAATATACCTACTACGACACAAACTAAAAACTGCCCTCGTATGTAATTTCCAAGTGCCTCATCAATATTGATTAATAAACGAACTGTTTGCTTGCGGTGTTTACTTGGAATGATAGCTAAAGAGCCTTTTTCAATTAACTTAAAGTCTTTTAACATATAAAAGGCTAGAAACGGAACGATGAAAGCAAGAAACATCATATTAATATAACTTCCTATATCACTAATGAGTTGAGAAACTTCTTTACCAATATTATTTTCAAAATTCATAAGTGAATTAGTTACTCCAAGTCGAACAGATTCTGGAAAAAAGCGATTTTCATATACATAATCTAGCCATTTTTGTACCGTAGCAGTTAATTCGGGTAAATGTTCATTGAGTTCTTTCAATTGTTTCATAAACATCGGAATTAAATTCATTAATATTACAGTAATCGAAGTAACAAATACTGCGTAAATTAGCAAAACAGCTAGGGTTCTCGGGACTTTACGAACACTAAGTAAATTAACTATTGGATTCAAAACATACGAAATAATCATAGCGATAATAAATGGTGCTAAAACAGCACTGACAAAATTATATATGCCAATTATCATTGGTTTGATTTGCAGCAGCATAAACAAAGCAGCCATGATTAACAAAATATAAATTAATATGACAAAAAAACGATTGTTTAGAAAACGTTCCATAATTTCTCCCCAACACTTTGAATTTCTAGTACAAGTTATTGTATTTTAAAGTATATGTACTAAAAGTAGAAAATAACCACTAAGTTTCCCAACCTCAACAAAAAAAAACACCTAGAGAAGATTAAAATTTCTCTAAGTGTTATGTTTAATTTTTTAAATTTTTAGTATTTTAAGTTGCGTGTATTTCTTGGATCTCTTCTGACATTTCTTCTTCAAAAAATAAATCATCCAGAGAACTGAGGGAACCATCTTCTTCTACTTGAAATACTGACATTTTTTCTCCATTAACTGTTAGTTCTATGAAACAACCCCAACAGTAAAATTGATGTGATCCTATTTTTCCAATATCTTTAGAATTACAATTTGGACAACGTAACACCTTATTCACCCTATCCCTTCGAATTAATCATGAATCCTCCAGATCTTGTTCACTCTGAACAGGAACGATTATTGCGTCTTTTCCTACGGTTATCTGTATAGGAGCAGGCATCCACTTTTTTCCATCCTGTATATCTGAGATTAAACCATCTGTTAATTCATATCCTATTATTTTTCTTCCCAATTTCCCACCAAAATAAACATCATCAACCATTCCTAATTCATGACCATTCACCGTTAAAATTGGAAGACCCAGTATTTTTTTCTCTCCATCGTATAAAGGATGAAACTGATTAGATACATCATCTAGCTGCTGAATAACCTCTTCATTTTGTATGGTTACAGCATCTTTACCAAAGGAAATTATATTTTTCCAATCCACAATTCTAGTTGAAGAAAACCAGCGTTTTCCTTCTAAAATAATTGCTTGAATTTCCCAATTATTGTTAAGTAGAAAATCTTTTACAGAGCCTGTTTGCTCACCCTTCTCAATCTCAATGACGGGTAATCCAATGATATCTCTGGCTTTATGCAAAATATAACTCTCCCTTCTACTTACTACGTAAACGATTCACAATGGTTCCAATTTTTTTTGCAGCTGTTATGATTTCTTTTTTTGTATTATTTATACCCAAACTGAAACGAATGGCTCCTTTTTTCAATTCGGGAGAAATATCCATTGCATCTAATACATGTGAGTCCTCGATAGAACCAGATGTACAAGCAGACCCACTAGAAGCTGCAATCCCTTCAATATCAAAATTCATCAACAACGTTTCCTTGTTCATTTGTTGAAAACTTACATTTAAAATATGCGGCAATCTTTTGATAGGATGACCATTAATAACGAAACCTTCATGTCCTAATTCTTCTCTTAACTTTTCAATCAACAGAGATCTTAAACCATTTAGAATTTTCTGATTTTTATCTACATTATGAACGGAAAGCTCAATCGCCTTAGAAAAACCTACAATGGCTGCAAGATTTTCCGTACCTGCACGACGTTTACGTTCTTGGTTTCCACCATATATATTAGGAAGTATTTGCATTTTTTTATTTACATACAGTAAACCAATACCTTTAGGTCCATTAATTTTATGTGCAGAAAGACTCATAAGATCAACAGGAAGATCTAAAAGGTTAATCTTTATTTTACCCAATGTTTGCACAGCATCTACATGAAAATAAATTCCTTTTTCACGCGCCAAACCACCGATTTCCTCAATCGGTTGTAGTGTTCCAACTTCGTTGTTTCCATAGTGAATACTAATTAATACTGTCTCGGGTTTGATTGCTTTATTCAAATCTTCAATTGAAACTAAACCAGTATTGTCAACAGGTAGGTAAGTAACGGCATGTCCTAGATCTTCTAGTTGTTGGCAAGAGCTTAATACAGCTTTATGTTCACTCTGAGTTGTTATCACATGTACAGGTTTTTGTTTACTTGCCGCTATAGTACCCATAATAGCTAAATTAACACTTTCTGTTCCACCACTTGTAAAAATAATCTCATTTGGACGGCAATTCAAATGTGATGCTATAGAGTCACGTGATGCATCTAAAGCTATTTTGGCACTTCTACCATAAGAATGGAGGCTTGAAGGATTTCCATAATGCTCTTTCAGAAAGGGTACCATTACATCAAAAACTTCAGGGTGCAGCGGAGTTGCTGCAGCATGGTCTAAATAAATATTATGCATTGTTAATCACCTTGTTAAATATAGAACATGTTACTCTCATGTTCATCTCCTTGATCTTGATAATGGATTAGATTTGCCAAAGTAGTTGAATCTAATACCTTTGCAATACTGTCACGAATATTGATCCAAAGATCTCTTTTTGCAGGATCATCTTCTTCTGTAAAGTCAACGGGACTGATCGGTCCTTCTAATACACGAATTACATCCCCTGCTGTTATTTCTTCTGGTGGTTTAGAACACTGATAACCACCATACGCTCCTCGAATGCTCTTCACTAAACCAGAGTTTCTTAATGGCGCTACCAATTGCTCTAGGTAATGCTCTGATAATCGATGCTTTTCAGCTATACTTTTAAGTGAGATTGGTCCTTCACCATAATTTGAAGCCAATTCCATCATGATTGTAAGTCCATAACGACCTTTAGTAGAAATTTTCAAGGTAACACCCCATACAATAAATATTAGTTTAGTTTCTTAGTTAGTTATAAACAGTAATCCATCATTTATACTGCCGTATGATTCATTTCAGTTATCTATATAAGGAAAAGTAAGTTATAAAAAGTTAGTTATTGAAAAGTTAATTATATGTTATCATATAAGAGCTTGCAATAGTAAAAAATTTAACTATTTTTATTAATTTTTTTAAAAATATGTTAAACTCATTACTATTGAAATATAAGGATAATAAATTAGGCCCACAAAAGTTATTAGATTCCTAAGTTGTGTTATATTTCCACAGTCCTACTTTTTGTAGGCATTATATATAATAAGTGAGGTTTTTATCATGTCTAACAACTCAGCAACTCGCGTCGTAGTGGGTATGTCAGGGGGCGTAGATTCTTCAGTCACAGCATTGTTATTAAAACAACAAGGTTACGAAGTCATTGGAGTGTTTATGAAAAATTGGGATGACACTGATGAATTTGGACATTGTACAGCGGAAGAAGATGCTGAGGATGTACGAAGAGTTTGTGCACAAATCGATATACCATTTTATACAGTAAATTTTGAAAAAGAATACAGTGATAAAGTATTTTCATACTTCTTAGATGAATACAAAAAAGGACGTACTCCAAATCCTGATGTGATGTGTAATCGAGAGATTAAATTTGGGGACTTTTTAAATAAAGCACTAGAATTAGGTGCAGATTATATTGCAACAGGTCATTATGCCCGTCTAGAACAAAAAAATGGTCAATACGCTCTTTTACGAGGCATTGATAATAATAAAGATCAAAGTTATTTTTTGAGTAAATTAAATCAAAAACAGCTTTCAAAAGCAATGTTTCCGATTGGACATCTACCAAAACAAGAAGTTCGTAAAATTGCGGAAGAATCAGGACTTGCAACGGCTAAGAAAAAAGACAGTACAGGGGTTTGTTTTATAGGAGAAAGAAATTTCAAAGAGTTTTTAAGTGAATATCTCCCAGCTCAGCCTGGTGATATGAAGACATTTGAAGGTGATGTAGTTGGACGCCATGACGGATTAATGTATTATACATTAGGTCAGCGTAAAGGACTAGGTATTGGAGGAAAAGGTTCTGGTGAACCATGGTTTGTAGCTGATAAAGACCTAAAAAATAATGTTCTTTATGTTGTTCAAGGAGAACAGCATCCTAGTTTATATTCCAAAGGACTCATTGCCTCTGATGCAGTTTGGATCAGTGATGAAACACCAGAAACCCCTTTAAATTGTACGGCTAAGTTTCGATATAGACAAAAGGATCAAGGAATCACTATCACTACAATCAAAGATGGGCAAATCCATATCCAATTTGATGAACTACAAAAAGCAATTACTCCTGGGCAGGCAGTTGTATTTTATCAGGATGAGATTTGTTTAGGTGGAGCAACAATAGACCAAGTATTGAAGTAAATGTATTTATTGTGCATTAAAAAAAAGTTCAAATTTTCACATAAAAGGACCTCAATTCTTACAGGTCCTTTTACTAAAACAAAAACATCAATCAACATTTCATTGAATTTATATAATATATCTGTACTCTCATACCTAATTAACAGGATATTTTGGCCTTTTCAAGCTCGTACGATCTGAAGACTTAAGAGCCATTCCAAAATGAAATTTATACATAAATTATCTAGATAAATATGAAAATAATGAATCAATCACTTTATAATCTCATATTGCAAGTCTGCCTCAAAAGTTCCAGTACAAAATTGAGTAGGATCTGGCCCAAAACACACTGCAATTGCTGCAAAGAGCTGTTCTACTTCTATCGTAATTGATGATTGCGCTAAAACAAGATTAACATTAATTACGCCTGCATCAATGACAAAAATGGCCATCAAACAATCAGGGTCAGAACTAGTATTCACAACTGTAATCATCCCTTTAGGTAGCTTTGGTGAATTTATTGGTATATTTTGTGCAAAAAATAAAAATGTAAAACTTGCAAAACCATTGCATAAATCACGAATAGGGACACACCTTTTTACAGAAATCAATTCTTTGGGTATTAATTTAAGCCCTGCACATGAGATAGGACAACAAATTTCACTTTGGGATGGATAGTTATTCATAAAGCTAATATCTCCTTTCCATAAAAGCTAATTTAGTAGATCTAGTTATAATAATATATGTGAAATCGTGGTAACTGCTTGTGTTAATCTACCGGTTGTTTTGCACATTTTCTATAATACTTTGTATTTTCGTAGTCTAATAAATGCAAAAAGTCTCTCATTCGTTGAGAGACTTTTTTAATATAAGATTTCTATTTATTTTTTATACTACTGTTTACCTCTACGTTTTTGGTTTACCTTAATTTTCTCTTCCATTCCCTGCTCGGTAGCTTCATAGAGCATTTGATTTTGAATTTTATCAGGTAAATACTGCTGTTTTACATAATGACCAGGATAATCATGTGGATATTGATATCCTTTATGTCCTAATTCTTCTGACCCTTTATAATGTGTATCTCTTAAATGCAGAGGAACTTCTGCTGATTTTATATTTTCCATTAAATGTGCAATCTTAGAAAGAGCTTTGGGAATCGCATTCGATTTAGGACTCTCCACTGCAAATAAAATTGCCTGGGAAATGATATATCTTGATTCAGGCCAACCTATCTTTTGATAAGCCTCCATAGCTGTTACAGATTGTACCATAGCCTGTGGATTTGCTAGTCCAATATCCTCACTACTAGTAATAATTAATCTACGGATGAACACCATCGGATCCATACCTAACTTTTCAACTGCATAGACAAACCAAAATAATGCTGCATCACTTGAACCTCTAATACTTTTATGAAAAGCGGACAAAACATCATATTGTGTGGAATCGTCAGCTTTAATAGTAGGGCGACGGATCGATTCCTCTGCTACTTCAAGTGTTACATGTATTTTGCCATTTGGATTGGGATGTGTGGTCATAACTGCTAGTTCTAAAGCATTTAAGGATCTTCGTATATCTCCATTTGCCATATGTGCAATATGCAGTAACGCATCCTCATCAACTTGGACAGGGAGCGTACCTAACCCTTTCCCCTCATTAGTTATAGCCCTCTTCATAGCTTCTAACGAATGTTCATATGTTAATGCTTGTAATTCAAATAAAGTGGACCTAGAAAGTAATGCACCATTGACATGATGAAACGGGTTTTCTGTTGTTGCTCCAATTAATATGATAATCCCTTGCTCCACTGCTGGTAAAAGAGCATCTTGCCTTGATTTATTAAAGCGATGTACTTCATCTAAAAAAAGAATCGTTTTTTTATGATACATTTGTTTGTTCAGTTTTGCATTTTCAATCACTTCCCGCACATCTTTAACAGACGCCTCTACAGCGTTAAGTTGTACAAACTCTCCATTGGTTTGGTTTGAAATGATATTTGCGAGTGTTGTTTTTCCGACACCAGGAGGTCCATATAAAATAATAGAAGTGATTTGATCTGCTTCAATTGCCCTACGAAGCAATTTTCCTTCACCAACGATATGTTGTTGACCGATATACTCATTTAAAGTTTGCGGTCTCATCCGATCTGCTAACAATTGATGTGCAGGTTGCTCTGATTCTTTATATGAAAATAAATCCATGATTTTCACTACCTTTTCCAATCAATCTATCACTAAAGTGATTAAATATTACATACATTTCTGAATGCTAAGACTACTATATCAAAATCACTACCTTGAATCCAAATTCTTTGAGAAGCAAATTGAAACGAATCACAAAATTAATATTTGCACATTTTGTCTGATATAAACACACAAGCATCTACGAAGTTAATATCATATAAATGTTAGTATAGGAGGTGATAATCATGCCACATTCTAGCAAAAAGAGGAAAAAGAGAGTGAGAAGGTTTGTAATATTTGCAAAGGTAATCGAAATTAAAAAGAAGAAAAAACGAAAAAAGAAACGTTATTAATTTTATCTTATAATCTATTAACTAATTTTAATAACTAACTAATATAGGGTGTTATGCACCCTATAAAATAAAAAGAATTAACATATGATGAACATAACTAATAACATTTACCGGTAATATTATAATCTTTCAATTCCATTTAGCATTTCTGCTGAACCATTAACTAAATTTGGCTTGTTTACCGATGAAACGTGCCGCACTTGAGCTTGCACCTGCTTACGTATATTTAGCATCAAATGACTCCAGATATGTTAAAAGTCAAAGCATTCATGTAAACGGTGAGTCATATTAAATCCTTAAATGATAAAGAAAATAAAGAAAACTCGCTGATTGGCTAGCCCAAAAAGATGAAAAAAATATTTATAAATTTTTATAATAAAAAAGAGCATAAAGCTCTTTTTTATTGACTCAGTCATATTAAACTATATTCAATACTTCCGCTGTACTTTCAAATCATTTGCAACCAATAAATCCTTAACAACTTCACTTGCCATAATTAGACCTGAAACGGAAGGTACAAAAGCGTTGCTTGAAGGTGGATGTTTCGCTTTACGAATTTCTGGTGCATTTTCAGGAACAATTTCATCTGTTACCTCTTCCAAAGGAACAATAGGTGGTTCCTTTGAATATACAACTTTTACACCTTTGTAAATTCTATCTTTTCTAAGTTTTTGACGTATGACCCTAGCGATCGGATCCATTGAAGTTTTAGAAATATCCGCGACTTCAAACTGAGTAGGATCCATTTTATTTGCTGCACCCATACTTGAAATTACTTTAATTTTTCTTTGTAAACATTGTTTAATAAGATGTATTTTGTAAGAAATTGTATCTGATGCATCTACAACATAATCTAAGGGTGTTTCAAAAAAGGACTCATATGTTTCTTCAGTGTAAAACATATTTAAAGCAATCACATCACATTCAGGATTTATTAATCCAATCCGCTCTTTCATCAGCTCCGCTTTAGACTGTCCAACCGTCGTTGTTAAAGCATGAATTTGCCGATTTATATTGGTAATATCCACAACGTCCTTATCAACTAAGATGATTCGACCAATACCCGAACGAGCAAGTGCTTCAGCTGCAAAAGAACCAACACCACCAATACCTAATACCGCTACCGTACTATTTTTCATTATTTCTAGCCCTTTTTTACCAATGGCTAATTCATTTCTTGAAAACTGGTGAAGCATAGTTATCTTCCTTTCTAGTTATTGCCAGCCTCTTGTTTGATTGCAAGACGAATGGATAAATCATCTAACTGATGTTGACCTACTTCAGAAGGAGCATCACTTAATAAATCTGCTGAGCTTGCAGTTTTTGGAAATGCTATTGTTTCTCGGAGATTAGAACTACCAGCTAACAACATGATTAAACGGTCAAAACCAAAAGCTATTCCCCCATGTGGAGGTGTCCCATATTCAAAAGCATCTAATAAGAAACCGAATTGCTCTTGAGACTCTTCTTTGGAAAATCCTAATGCACTAAACATTTTTTCCTGAATCTCTTTTTGATAAATACGCATAGAGCCACCACCAACTTCATACCCATTTAAAACAAGATCATAAGCTTGTGCACGAATCTCTCCTGGCTCTGTATCAAAAAGATGTATATCTTCTTCTTTTGGACGTGTAAACGGATGATGTAATGCTACAAAACGTTTTTCTTCTTCAGCGTATTCTACTAGTGGAAAATCAACGACCCAAGAAAATTTAAATTGTGATTCATCAATTAATCCTAAATCTTTCCCTATTTTCAAGCGTAAGTTTCCTAACACATCGGCAACTACTTTTTTCGAATCTGCAGAGAATAAAAGCAAATCACCATCTTCAGCTTGTAATCTTTCCTTTAATGCTGCTAACTCCTCTTCGCTGAAAAACTTAACGATAGGTCCCTTCATCTCTCCATTTTTCACTTGAATCCAAGCAAGTCCCTTTGCTCCATAACGAGCAGCATAAGGTGCTAAGTCATCAATTTCTTTACGACTCCATGTACCGCAACCTTTTGCATTAAGAGCTTTTACTTGTCCTCCTTTAGCTACTACGCTTGCAAATACTTTCACGCCAGAATTGACAACTAAATCTGATAAATCCACTAATTCTAAACCAAAACGAAGATCTGGTTTATCTGAACCGTACTTATCCATCGCTTCAGCATAGGTTAAACGTTGAAAAGGTCGTGCAATTTCAACATCTTTTAATTGTTTAAATAAACGTACCATCAGTTCTTCCATCATGTCCTGCAACTGCTCTTCTGATAGGAATGAAGTTTCAATGTCCACCTGCGTAAATTCTGGTTGACGATCCGCTCTTAAATCTTCATCACGGAAACAACGAGCAATCTGATAATAACGCTCAACTCCTCCAACCATTAACATCTGCTTAAATAACTGTGGAGATTGTGGAAGTGCAAAGAACTTTCCATCTTGTACACGACTTGGAACCAAATAATCACGAGCACCTTCAGGTGTACTTTTTGTCAAAATTGGCGTTTCTATTTCTAAAAAATCTTTTTCATCTAGAAAATCACGGAAAATCTTAGCCGCTTTAGAACGAAGTTTTAATGTTTTTTGCATTTCTGGTCTGCGTAAATCTAAATAGCGATATTTCAATCGTAAAACTTCATCCACATCAATTCCGTCTTCAATAAAAAATGGTGGATTTTTTGCTTCGTTTAAGATTTCTATTTCAGAAACTTGTACTTCAATTTCACCAGTTGGAAGATTCGGATTTAACGTTTCTTCATCTCTTTCTACAACCTTCCCTTTCACTGCTAAAACAAACTCATTTCTAGCCTTATCTCCTGTTTGAAGTGCTTCTCCTGAAAAATCTGGGTTAAATACAACTTGCATAATTCCTGAGCGATCTCGTAGATCAATAAACAAAACGCCCCCTAAGTCTCTTCTTCTTTGAACCCATCCGTTTAATATGACAGTATCTCCTACATTTGCTTTTGTCAAAGATCCACATTGATGTGTTTTTAGCATCATTTTACATGTTTCCCCCTTTTGTTATTTTTAACATTTCTTCTACAAAATTTTCTAGTGCAATCGTTTTTTGCTCTCGTGATTCTAATATTTTTAGAACAATTTCACCTCGTTCTAATTCTTCATCACCTAGAATAGCAGCATATTTCACTTTTTGACGATCAGCTGATTTTAATTGGGCTTTCATTTTTTTACCTAAATAATCTTTTTCAGCCTTAATGCCTGCCTGCCTTAACTCATATAAAACCTTTACACATTTTTCTTCTGCTTGTTCTCCTAATCCAACTAAATACACATCTAAAAGATTTTCTTCAGGGATTTGAACGTTTTGATGATCTAAAATAAGTAATACTCTTTCCAAACCAATTCCAAAACCAACACCAGGTTGATCCTGCCCTCCAATTTGTTCAACAAGACCATTATATCGACCACCAGCAGCAATCGTATCAATAGCTCCAATGCCCTCAGCTTTATATTCAAACACAGTATCTGTATAGTAATCTAATCCCCGTACCATTCTTGGATTGATTTCAAACTTTATATCCATCTCTGCAAGATACTTTTGCACCTTATCAAAGTGGATCATACTTTCCTCATCTAAACTGTCTAAAATAGAGGGGGCACCATCAAAATATTGTTGATCCTTCTTACAATCAAGGATTCTTAAAGGATTTCTTTCGAATCTAGACTGACAATCTTTACATAGCTGTTCTTTCACAGGAGTAAGGAATTCTTGCAACTTTCCACGATAGTTAGTTCGGCTCTGTTGATTCCCAATCGAATTTAATTCCACCTTCACACCTTGCAATCCTAAATCTTTAAAAAAGCTATAACCCAGTGATATCACTTCAGCATCAATGGCTGGATCAATGGAGCCAAAAACCTCTACTCCAAACTGATGAAACTGGCGAAACCGACCACTTTGCGGTTGCTCATACCGAAACTTTGGACCGATATAATACAGTTTTTGTATATCAGGTTCACCATATAGTTTGTTTTCAATATAAGCTCGAACAACCCCTGCTGTACCTTCAGGTCTCAAGGTCATATTACGATCGCCTTTGTCTTTAAAAGTATACATTTCCTTTTCTACAACATCAGTTGTTTCTCCAACACTACGAATAAACAACTCTGTTTGTTCAAAAATAGGTGTACGGATTTCTTTATAATTGAAACGATGGCACCAATCTCTGGCTTTTTTCTCAACATACTGCCATTTCTCTACAATACCAGGGATGAAATCCTGAGTTCCTTTTGGTTTTTGATATCTCATTTTTATTACCTCCCTTAGCTCAATTGAAACCTTACTAAACCTTCAAATCAATGATAAATAAAATTTTATAAAGTGATTTGTATCTTTATGTGACTTTACAGAACAGGATGTTCTGATGCATCGTTATCCTCAAGGACGAGGATGAACTTAGATGTAATCATTAAAATTAGTGGAACGAATAGGTGCAAACACGATTAACATATTATTTATCAATGGAAAATAAAAATCTCTCGTCCCTGATCTTATTATCAGGGACGAGAGATTGAAACAACAATAAACACCCGTGGTACCACCCACATTTAGGATAAATATCATATCCTACACTTATCGGTTAACGCCCGTATACGCCACACAGTTACAAAGGAAACTAATTGTAATTAATTCCTCTTCACTGTAAGTTCTCAGGGAGGTCTCTTCATTCAGTTTCATAAGGATGTTTACAGCCAATGACATCCCTCTCTAAGTATGAAGCTCTGAATTACTTTGTCCCTTCATAGAATCATTTAACATATTCAAATTTAACATTAACAATGATTTTAATATGGTTAAGTCTTAATGTCAAGCAATACAGTAAAGTGATAAACAAAGGTTTAGAAAAAATCCATAAAATAGGTTGTTTTTTTAGGGATCAAAAATTGCAATTCATTTATTTTTTCCTTTGGTCCCTTGATCTTTTCAAGCTTAAATAAAGTCTCTACACTCTGATAACCTGATAACAAACTGCTTAATGTTTGAATAGAACAGTGAATAGAGTGATCTACCATTTCATGTTGAGCACAAAAAGATACTTTATTCACTCTAGCTTTTCCATTTTCATCTATTTCTATTTCAAACAATCCATCATTCCATTCAGCAAATTCATCTTTCACAGTAATCATAAACTCCTGTTTTGCTCCTGAAGCATAAAATGGATAGGCTATAAGAAATTGCTCAACATCAACGATGCGCATCATAAAGTAGGTAATTAATTCTTGTTTAAACGTTGGATTATCTAAAATTGCGGTAAGTGGATCATTAGATGGAGCAATCAATTGAACATTATCAATCATTGAATCATGTTGATTAATCAACCTCCAAAGTTGTTTGCGAACAGATTCATTTAAAAAAACCATTTCTTTCACTTTCATTTCACGGTCTTTTACTTTATATAATAAATACCCTTCAGGTTTCCCAGATTCATTATAATAGACTTGGATAGTTTGCGTTTCTCCAAAAACTCGATTAAACCACCATGTCTCATCTCTTTTTAACATTCCATTAAACCCAGAAGTATATTGTTCATAAATTTCGTTTAATAATGGCCAACAATCCTGTATATTTTTAAATCTTTTGATAGTACCTATAGTAGTTTCTACTTTCGGAAATTGTGAAATAGGTATTGTATATTTTTTGTATTCACTTAAAGTTTCCCATCCATATTTTCTATAAAATGCAAAAGAAAAAGGAGCTAGCATTGAAACTGTCATATTTTTCTCTTTCATTTCTAATAATGTTTTTTCTAATAACTGCTTCACCAGACCTTTTCTACGATATTCAGGCCAAGAAGCAACACCAGCAACTCCACCCATTGAAAAAACTTGATTATGTATAAAAACTTGAAGTGGCAATAAACTGACCATAGAAATTAACTGATCATTGTTAAAGTAACCCCAAATATGTTCAGGTTTTAATTTTGAACGAATTCCTGCCCTTTCTTCTGAGTTTGCTTCGTATTGAAATGCAAAAGTGGATAGTTCTATCACATCATCTAATTCATCATATTTACATTTTCTTATTTCTTCCATAATCTACACCTCTTTGGTTTATTAAAATCTATTACTATTTCAAAAAAAAAAATGTATATAAATTGATTTTTTCTAATTACTATCTTATATGTTCGTGTTAAAGATCACAAGAAATCTATGAAAAAATAAAAGGTAGTCTGCTCAAATACATACTTCAAAATTACCACGCAATAATTTGAAAGAATTTAAAGAACTCCATACGATAAGATAAATGTATAAAATCCATGTTAAAAAACGAAAGGAACACTGATTATGCATAAAATTATTGAACCTAAAATTCTTTATTTCGGTACACCTGTTGTACTTATAAGCACATTAAACGAGGATGGTACACCTAATTTAGCACCAATATCATCTGCTTGGTGGCTTGGTCAGTCCTGTATGTTGGGAATGAGTAAATTTTCGAAAACCGTACAAAATTTAGAACGGGAACGTGAATGTGTTCTAAACCTTCCATCAGCAGATCTAGTTAGGGCTGTTGATCAACTTGCATTGCTTACGGGGAAAACTCCTGTGCCTAAATATAAAGAAAAAATGGGATATCGTTATGAGCCAAACAAATTTGAAATAGCAGGATTGCATCAAATCCATTCCACTTTGATAAAGCCTCCTCGTGTTGCTGAATGTCCTGTCCAACTTGAAGCTGTTGTAGAATGTGTGAACCCAATTCATGATCCTAACAGCTCATTAGTTGCAATTGAGGTAAGTATACAACGAGTACATGTAGAAGATTACCTATTAGTAGAGGGAGAAAAAAATTATATCGATCCAGAAAAATGGAATCCGTTAATTATGAATTTTTGTGAGTTTTTTGGACTGAGTAGTAAACTCCATCCATCTAAGCTTGTTCCTGCCTTCGGTCTCCCACAAAAAATAGTTACTTAGAAGTCATCAAATAATGCATACTCTCGAAGATCTAATCAAATAAACAACAAATAAGACCATCATGAAACTGCTAGTTCATGGTCTTATTTGTTGTTAAAAATACCTTTTTAAAAAAAGAAATACCTGTAGCTACGTAAACTACAGGTCTAAAACATTAATTTTATATATTAAAAAGGGGGTCATCTATTATTATAGGGAAGCAATATTAAAATAAAGTTTAAAACAGATTACAATTATGTTACAAAAATGTAAGCGTTTTAATTGAATGTTATTTTCTTAAAAATAGTTCATTTAAAGTTTTAATTTTAACTTCTGTATATTTTTTGTAATGTTCATTATAGGCTTTTGGTTCTTTAGGGTTTGCAAATCGAGATATCTTACCTGTTGAAGGATCTACCCATTTACTTGAAGCCCCACAGCCTATACCTATGATCGTTTGTAGTTCCTCCATAATCATAATATTATAAATGCTTTCTTGACCTGGATGAGCATACCCTACATTTTCTAGATTTCCTAAAATGTTCTTTTGGCGATATAAATAATATGGTACAAAACCGTTCAACTTAGTCCATTCATTACCTCTGTTCATCATTTCTGTAACTTCATATCGATCTGCTACTTTGTACTTGTTTTTATTTTGTGTCATTTCTGACGCACGTTTAAAAGAAAGGGTATGAATTGTTAATGATTCCGGCATTAACTTTTTAGTTTCATCTAAAGTATGATTAAATTCTTTTAGCCCTTCACCTGGTAAACCAATAATCAAATCCATATTAATATTATTCATTCCCATTTCTCTAGCTAAATGGAATTTATTTATTGTTTCTTCCACTGTATGGTGACGTCCAATCGCTTTTAAAGTTTCTTGAGTATAGGATTGAGGATTGATACTGATGCGGTCTATATTCCACTTTTTCAATACTTCAAGTTTTTCTATTGTAATTGTATCTGGACGACCTGCTTCTACAGTAATTTCTCTAATTTGATCTACGTATGGAAAGGACATCGCCATTTCCTCGTATAACATATCCATTTCATCTGCTGTAATACTTGTAGGTGTCCCCCCGCCAAAATAAACGGTTGTAATTTTTATATTATTTTCCTTTAACCAAGTTCCAATTTGCTTCATTTCATAATGTAATCCCCCTAAAAATGAATCAACAGAACCTTGTTTTCCATTTATTGCATAAGCAGGGAATGTACAATAAGCACATTTTGTAGGACAAAAAGGTATCCCAACATAAATGCTAACTTCTGAACGAAGATTGTATAAATCAGGGACCATTGTTTTTTGTCTATCCACAATGGTTTGCATTAATTTAATCTTTTGATCATGAATTTTATACTGTTCTTTTAGTTCCAAATGTGCTTGTTCTTTTGAACTACCTGTCTTTAATTTTTGGTGAAGTAATTTTGTTGGACGTATACCCGTTAATATACCCCATGGCTGATTCAAACCAGTACATTGCTCAAATACATCTAATAATGGTTGGTTAATTAAGTGTTTTAATGTTTTACGTTTTTGTGATTCGGTAATTCCTTTATCTAGTTTTTTTATAATATTAGATTCAAAGTTTTTATTTTGATTCTGATCTTGAAGTAATACGGTTATCTTTGTGTCTTCTTGCTCATTATTCATATTTATATCAACATATAAATCTGCTTTTGTTATTTGTGAAAACGTAATATTAATCTCTTCAAAAAATAATCGAATAATGTTTTCTACAGAGCGATGAAATGTTGAATCCACTCCATTTATGTTAATTACCATTGTTTTTCCCCTTTATGAAATTAAGCTTTTTGAAGTTTTTAAATCTCCAGCTATTCAAGTTTAACCAACATCAAGAAAGGGGTCAATGTTAACTTAAATCATGATAGTTGTTGGTATCACAACTGATTTTAACGGAAAGTATTTTTGAGATTTATATCGCCATATTCGCTTGCTCTTTTTTTAAGATTGATATCATTTTGATGATTAATTTTTGTTTCATGAATTGTATGTTGTAGCAAACGATTAGCTATATCCAACATATATTTTTCTTTTTTGGACTGATGCATAATGAAATGACCACCTTTTTTATTGATAAGAGATAAAAACTTAGCTTTTATACCAAAGGTTGTTCTCTTATTCTGTTTAACGATCATATTACATCTATTCTGTCCAATTTAAATGTTCGCTATCACAAGGTAGGATTTGGACTCTCTACAATTAAAGTTACTGGCCCCCAATTTGTAAAAGAAACATCCATCATTTCACCAAACTTACCTGTTTCGACTATTAACCCCTGCTCTCTTAATATTTCATTAAATCGTTCATATATTTTATTAGCATATTCAGGGCGTGCTGCATTCATAAAATTAGGTCTTCTACCTTTTCTACAATCACCATATAAGGTGAATTGTGAAATGGATAAGATTTGGCCCGAAACATCCTTCACAGAAAGATTCATTTTCCCATGTTCATCTTCAAAAATTCTTAAATGACTGATTTTTTCAGCTAGAAATCGGGCATCTTCCTCCGTGTCATCATGATTTATACCAACAAGAAGCATTAAACCCTTATCAATCATTCCACACATTTCTCCATTTACAGTTACCTTCGCTTCTTTACTTCGTTGTACAACAACTCTCATTGCTTACTTCACTCCCACTTGTTTAAGTTAATCATTACAGAAAAATAGATGAAAAATCCGTCAATTCTGTTGAAATAGAAGTTGACGGAATAGGTTTTACATTGTATCAGGTTTGTAAAATCCATTTATCATCCAGTATGAATATGAAAATTCGCACCTATAGATGAGTTTTTAAGTCAGATAGAGTAAAATCCCCATCAGAATTTCGATGCATATGCATTGCTTAAACGAGTTTACTGCATAATTCTTTGAACAGAGTAAACATCCTTCACTCTTTTAATTTTTTCAACTATGCTGTGTAAGTGTTCTTTGCTTCGAATTAATATTGTCATATGAATGATTGAAACTTTGTTACGATCTGCTCTTCCTGATACAGCGGAAATAACCGTTTTCGTTTCAGATACAGCTTGTAATACTTCATTTAAAAATCCTCTACGATCATGACCCGTAATTTCAATTTCAACGTTATAGTTTGCTTCTACTTCAGATTCCCACTCTACTTCAATTAAACGATGGGATTCCTCATCATTTCCGGTAGGAATATTGTTACAATCAGCACGGTGTACAGATACACCTCTTCCTCTTGTAATGTATCCTATAATCTTGTCACCTGGAACTGGGTTACAACATCTTGCGAAGCGAATTAATAAATTATCAATCCCTTTTACACTTACCCCATGTGCTTGTCTGCTCTTTTTAACTGGATCAGGTTTGCTTTCCTGTATTTCACTTACTGCTTTTTCTTCCTCTTGCTCTTTACGTAGCTTTTCAGTTAGTCTTGTGCAAATTTGTGCAGCAGTAATCCCCCCAAATCCAACAGCAGAATACATGTCTTCAATACTGTTAAAGCTGAATTTAGGTAACACTTCATTTAACTCTGTTTCAGTCATCACTTCGGTAGGATCAAATCCTAATCGTTTTATTTCTCGTTCTATACTTTCCTTGCCTTTTTCAATACTTTCATCTCTTTTTTCCTTTTTAAACCACTGCTTTATTTTAGTTTTAGCTTGTGATGATTTAACTATCTTAATCCAATCTTGACTTGGTCCATATGAATGTTTTGAAGTAAGTATTTCAACAATATCTCCTGTTTTCAAAGAATAATCTAATGGTACTATTCTTCCATTCACCTTTGCCCCGATGGTACGATTACCTACTTCTGTATGAATACGAAACGCAAAATCCAAAGGTCCTGAACCGCTAGGCAGCTCAATTACCTCACCTTTAGGAGTAAAAACATAAACAAGATCAGAGAAAAAGTCCATTTTTAGCGATTCCATAAATTCTTCTGCGTTTTGCGCTTCATTTTGAAGATCTAATATTTCTCTAAACCAGTTCATCTTATCTTCAAAACTTCCATTTGGAACCATTGTACCTTCTTTATAAGCCCAATGTGCTGCAACCCCGAATTCAGAAGTTTGGTGCATTTCCCAAGTTCTAATTTGTACCTCTAACGGTTCTCCACTAGGTCCAATTAAGGTTGTATGGAGAGATTGATACATGTTAGGTTTGGGCATAGCAATATAATCTTTGAACCTACCTGGCATTGGTTTCCAAAGAGTGTGTATGATTCCCAAAGAAGCGTAACAATCCTTAATGTTATTTACAATAACGCGTATTGCTAATAAATCATAAATTTCATTAAATTGCTTACTTTGACTTTTCATTTTTTTATAAATGCTATATATATGTTTAGGACGTCCTGAAATATCAGCCTCAATCCCCATATCTTTTAGTTTTTGTTTAATATTTTGAATCACATCATCTATATATTTCTCACGTTCTGCTCTTTTTTTCTGCATTAAATTTACGATGCGATAATACTGCTGTGGATTTAAATAACGTAAGGAAATGTCTTCCATCTCCCATTTTATTGCGGACATTCCTAATCGATGAGCAATCGGACAAAATATTTCTAAAGTTTCATGTGCGATTCTTCTTTGATTTTCTTCCTTTTGGAATTTTAATGTACGCATATTATGCAATCTATCAGCTAGTTTAATTAAAATAACTCGCAGATCTTGAGCCATTGCAACAAACATTTTTCGATAATTTTCATTTTGATGTTCTTCTCTTGATTTAAACTTAATCTTTTCAAGTTTCGTCACACCATCTACTAACATTGCACAAGTATCACCAAACTGTTCACGCAATTGCTCTAAAGTCACATCTGTATCTTCAACAACATCATGTAAAAGAGCAGCAATGATCGAAATTACATCCATTTGCATATTAAGCATTATATCTGCCACAGCGATTGGATGAAGGATATAGGGTTCGCCTGATTTTCTTACTTGTCCTTCATGAGCTTTTTCAGCAAGATTATAAGCTTCTTTAATCAGTTCAAGATCAGGTTCTTTTAAGTATGCAGATGCCTTTTCAATTAATTGCTCGATGCCCATTAACTTACCTTCCTATTCTCAAGGATTTTCTATCATTATGCCTCTCAATCTTGCTTACGTCAACTATTCTCCATTATGTTTCATAAGAAATAGTTATAATTACAAGAACAAGTTTTACTAATACTTTAATAAAAATAGGTTACAAAATATGGATAATAGATATATGAGAATTATCTTTGTAAGCATAGTAGGCAATTTTTAAATTTTTTTGTAAAATATAATTCATATGAAAAAGTTAATTTTGGAAATACTTATTTTAATCCAATTTAACATTAGACTTAACTTTAAAAATGAGGTGCATTATGGAACATCAGTTTGAACTAGTATTACTATTGCTCGCTATTGCAGCAGGGATCACTGCATTAGCAAAAAAATTAAAAGCTCCTTATCCTATTGCTTTAGTTATTGTGGGAGCTATTTTAGGTTTGGTACATATTCCAGGATTAGAAGAACTAAAAGGTTTTATTGTTGAAGACGAGATTTTTACTTTTGTTATTGTATCAATATTTTTACCTACTTTATTAGGGGAAGCTACATTAAAATTGCCTTTTTCACATCTGAGAGAAAATAAAACGCCAATATTAGCTATGGCATTATTCGGTACATTAGTTACATATACAGTAATCGGATTTTTAGCCGTTTATATACTGGGATTGGAACTAAAAGTGGCCTTTATATTTGCAGCACTTATGGCAGCAACAGACCCTGTCAGTGTACTTTCTATTTTTAAAAGTATGGGGGTAAACCATCGGTTAGCAACGATTATTGAAGGTGAGAGTTTAATTAACGATGGTGTAGCCTATGTTCTATTTAAAATCAGTTTGACAACATTTATTTTTGCTGGATTTACAGAACTGGGGCAAGGATTAATAGAGTTTTTCAAAACTTCACTAGGAGGATTAGCCATTGGTCTACTCTTAGCCTATTTATTTTCAAAAATACTTCGCTACTTTGATGATTATCCACTGGAAATTGTTTTTTCTATGATTTTATTTTATAGTTCATTTTTCATTGCAGAAATTTTCCATTTTTCTGGAGTAATTTCCGTTGTTGCTGCTGGACTTGTGTTTGGAAATTACGGAGCAAAGATTGGAATGAGCCCTACCACAAAATTGAATATTAAAACATTTTGGGATGTACTTGCGCTTATTGCCAACTCTTTAGTTTTTTTAATGGTTGGTTTAGAAATTGCCAACATTGATATAACAGAGAAATGGATGATGATTTTATTAGCCATTCTTATCGTTTTAATTGGGAGAAGTATTGCAATTTATGGAAGCCTGGCTTTCACTCGTCATATCCCACTTGCATGGAAACATGTATTTAACTGGGGTGGTTTGAAAGGTTCATTATCCATCGCTCTAGCTTTGAGTTTACCTGTTTCCTTTGCAGGTCGAGAAGACATCTTAGTCCTCACCTTTGGAGTTGTATTGTTTTCACTTGTAGTACAAGGTTTAACAATAAAACCACTAGTGAATGTTTTAGGAGTAACAAAAACAAAAGAAAGCAGCCTCTCCTATGAAAAAACACTATCTGAAATCCATCAAGCAACAGCTGGAAGAAGAGCCATAGAAGAAATGAAAGATGAAGCAACTATTTCTCCACTGATCTTTAATAAGTTAGATGATGATTATCAAAAAAAATTAAATAAATTGCATAAAGAGCTTGAAAACCTATATAACAAATTCCCAAGATTACAAGAAGATCAACTGGTCAGCGCAAGAAAAAAATCTCTGTATGCTGAATATGAGGCTGTTGAAGAGCTAGCTAAGCAGCATCTCATTTCTTCTGAAACAGCTGAAGAAGAATACAAGAAAATTATTGACCTTTTGGAACAAGATAAAGAGGAAACAGATTAATTCTAATTAGAAAACATATAATTAAAAACCCGTCCAATATTATAGTGCTAATTTTGGACGGGTTCTATTTTTTGCACCAGTTCATCCATGAACTGGGAAACTTTAAGTATACAGTTCACTTTTTGGGGCATTCATATTAATATTGCATCAAAGAGAACATATCAATATCTTTTAATTTATCTTTTCCATTTAAATAAGTCAGTTCTATCATAAACGCTGCACCAACCACTTTTCCCCCCAATTGTTCCACTAAATCGATGGAAGTGGCAATAGTCCCACCTGTAGCCAATAAATCGTCAGCGATTAAAACCTTTTGGCCGGGTTGTATAGCATCATTGTGCATAGCTAACTTATCATTACCATATTCTAAACTATAATTTGCTTCAATCGTTTCACCAGGTAATTTACCACTTTTTCTTATCGGTATAAAACCAACTCCCATTGCATACGCCAATGGTGCGCCTACTACAAAGCCACGTGCTTCTGGACCTGCTATTAAATCAATTTCAAGATGTTTTACCATGTCTCTTATAGAATCAATCACTTGATGATATACTTGACCATTTTTTAATATTGTAGTTATGTCTTTAAAACGAATGCCTTCCTGAGGAAAATTCTCAATCACTCGAACATGTTCTTTAAAATCCATTTTACTTCCTCCTAAATTGTTCACTCACGTTTGTATTTGATTTAAAATCCACTGTGTCATTTCATAAGTTGTAGAGTATTCAAAAATTTTTTCGATTTCAGACTGATGCCACCTTTGTTTGTATAAACTGGATGAGTCAAGACTACTTTTTTGTGGTGATTTTAAACAACGATAGGAAGCACCTTCCTTTCGAATGAAAGATAATTCTTCAAATACACCAATCATAAATTGTATCATATCTTTTGATAAACTTGAACGTTTGCTTAAATTTTCCAAGAATAGCCGGTCATTAATCTCCCAACTATTTTTATTTAGTAACGAAACATATATATTTTTAAAAGCTTCTCTTGATGGCAGTCCTTTTAAGGCACTATTATTTCTATTTTTATGAACTACATATATTCGTTGAATAGATTGATATTTTTTGAACACAGATTCAATTAAATGAATTTGATTTGGGATAGAATATACAACAAAATCTGTCACCTGAATATTTGTATTCAACCTTGTTAAATTACTTTTTAACTGAACTAAATTTCCATCATCATTTAAAGTATAAAAGAACTCCGCAGCTTGCATATGC
The DNA here is from genome assembly GCF_009910845.1 of Chengkuizengella marina. Taxonomy (GTDB): domain Bacteria; phylum Bacillota; class Bacilli; order Paenibacillales; family KCTC-33759; genus Chengkuizengella; species Chengkuizengella marina. Next base: position 118,511 of record NZ_SIJB01000027.1, read on the forward strand.
TCATCAAAATCTGCTATGTGATCTTCAGTATCTAACAATACGGCCAGCTGCACATTGTCCTTACTTTTTAATTGCCGGATGCTCTTCGTAAATTTATCAACTTGATGATTTCTCCAATCAAAAACTTGACGATTTGGGATACGGATATCTTTTATAAATAATTGCGGTTTTCTCATTCCATTCCATTCATTAATAGATAATTCTCCAATTACATCTACTTTTGCTTCCGTAGATATATATTGATCCAAATCTCCTTTTCCAAATCCTATAGCTTCCATTGAACAACTAACTTCGTTAAACACTTGAGATAAAACTAACTTTAAGTGTTGCTTTTCTTTGCCAAGTCTATTTTTTTGAAGAATGTGTAAATCTTTTAAAACTAAATTTGGAGATGGATTACCTGATCCATATGGTGCAAACATAGACTCCATTTTTTCGATTAATGGAATTGTAATCTCTTGTAATTCACTTTCTATATCAGCTTGAATCTCAGGTATAAAATCTTCCTCTGTCAACCAGTTCACCGCTAATTCATTCAGTTGAGTCCTTAATTGTAATATATTTTTTTCTTGCATGGACAAACCAGCTGCTGCTTCATGTCCGCCAAAATGATCTAACAATGGTTCACAACTAGATAAAGCTTTATATATATTAAATCCAGCAATCGAACGTGCAGATCCTTTTGCTATACCTGTTTCTTTATCAACATGAAGTACTATAACAGGTCGATAGTATTTTTCTAATATTTTAGAGGCAACAATACCAATTACACCGATATTCCATCCCTCATTTGCCACTACAATAACATTTTGAGAATTAGATTCCAGTGTTTTTTCTATTTTATTTAGTGCTTCAGCTGTTATTTGATTTACTAATGATTGGCGTTCTTTATTTAAAATATCTAACTCATATGCTAAATTCTGTGCTTCATCTTCACTACTAGCCGTTAAAAGCTTTACAACGTCCTCAGCGTGCTGTAATCTGCCGCCTGCATTAATTCGAGGACCAAGTGCAAAACCGATGTGCATACTAGATAGATTTGACGAATCTACCTCTGCAACATCTAATAATGCTCTTAATCCAACAATAGATGTATTTTTCATTTTTTCTATACCAAGTTTTACGATTAAACGATTCTCATCTGCTAATGGCATTAAATCAGCTACGGTACCAATTGAAGCTATTTCTAAAAATTCATCAGGTATATGTCCAAGCAAAGCATGCCCTAATTTTAAAGCCACACCTACACCAGCCAATTGTTTAAATGGGTATTGGCAATGAGATATTTTTGGGTTAATAATCGCAAGAGCATCAGGTAATATTTCAGGAGGTTCATGATGATCTGTAACAAGCACATCCAACCCCAGTTCATTTGCGTAGTGAATTTGATCCACTGCACTTATTCCGTTATCTACTGTAATAACTAGAGATATACCTTCTTTGTGGGCCTTTTGAATAGCCTCCACATTTAACCCATACCCCTCACTGAATCGATCAGGTATATAGTAATCAAAGTCAGCATTCAATTTTGAAAGTAAAAAGTACATTAAAGTTGTACTACTCACTCCATCGGCATCATAATCACCATAGATTCTAATCTTTTCGCCTGCTTGAATTGCTTTTTTTATTCTTGCCGTTGTTTCTTTCATCCCAGTCATTAAAAAGGGATCATGAAACATTTGATTATCTGTTTTTAAAAAGTTTTCTGCTTGTTGTTTACTTTGAATTCCTCTCACAACAAGTAGTTTTGCTATAAGCAGTGGAATAGCTAAATCTGAGCTTAGCTGATCAATTAATTCTTGATTTGTATCTTCTGGTAATATCCATTTAGACTTTGATTGAAGCATGTTATTCTCCTAACAATTGTATAGGGTATCATTACATTACAAATAAAATTACACTATTAATGTAATATGTTTGAGAAACCGTTTGGATCAGAATCCACATTATTTTTGTAAGGGTACCCAGGATCATAAGGATTCACATGTACAAACACATCTGATACATTACTATGTTGCTTTATCAGCCTTTTCTTTACCATTTTACCTATTTTGTGACCATCAAGAACAGATATTTTTGGATTTACACTGAGTTTCACATCAACAATAACATAATAACCATGTTCTCTTGCTCTAAGTTCATTAATAGCAAGTACACCAGGTACAGCTTCGATTGTTTTGTGTAATCCCTCTGTATCTTCTTGATGAAGCACATGGTCCATTGTATTATGTATGGATTCTTTTATCAATCTGTATCCCATAATAAATACTAAAATAGCAACAAAAATCCCAGCAATTGGATCTAAATAATACATCCACGAGTAATTAAAATAATCACCGATAAGAGCTCCTGATATTCCGATTAAAACAGCAATGGATGAAAATACGTCTGAACGATGCTCCCATGCATTTGCAATCAATGCCTGACTAGAAAGCTTTTTTCCTAAACGATATTTATATTGAAACATCAACTCTTTTAATAAAATGGAAAATAGTATGGCATATATTGCATACGTTGCTGGAGCTGTCTCAACTCCATTATAAATGGATTTCACTGCGCTAATACCAACTTCAATGCTAACTAAAATTAATAAAAGTGAAACTATAATCGCAGCGATAGGCTCCGCTTTGCCATGTCCATATGGATGGTCTTTATCAGGTGGTAATTTTGCAGCTTTTAATCCAACTAAGACGGCGAAAGAACCTGCAATATCGGATGCAGAATGAACTGCATCCGCAATTAATGCTTTACTATTTGCTGTTATACCAATCGTACCTTTAACGATGACTAAGATTAAATTCCCTACGATTCCAACCCAAGCTGCAAATTCAGCTTTATTAAATCGTCGATCTACAGACAATGAGTTCACTCCTCGAATTAATAAATCACATTTGAAATTATATTTAAGAGTTCAATACTTCCGCTTTTTTCTTTTTAAGGGACTTACTTTTTAGAATTAACCATAACTGACTTGCAATAAAAATAGAGGAATATGCCCCACTAATTAAGCCGATTAACATGGCAAGAGAAAATAACTTAATGGACTCACTTCCAAAAATAAATAAACATATGGCTGCAAATACAACCGTTAATGCCGTATTAATTGACCTTGTTAAAGTTTGTCTAATACTAGTGTTTACCATACTTGACAAATCATTAAAGTTTTTGATTTTAAACTTCTGTAAGTTTTCACGAATACGGTCAAAAATAACAATCGTATCATTGATGGAGTAACCAATAATCGTCAAAATTGCAGCGACAAAAGGTAAATTGACTTCCAATTGAAAAATTGAAAAAATACTGATGACAATGAAAGCATCATGAAGTAAGGCTACAACTGCAGTGAGTGCAAACCTCCATTCAAAACGAATACTAACATATATAATAATTCCAATACTTGCAATGGCTACAGCATAAATCGCCTTTAAACCTAATTCTTTAGCAATTTCAGCATCCACTGTGTTTTCTTCGTACGATATCTGATCTTCCCCATATTCCATTTGGAACCCAGAAATGATTTCAATCCTCTCATTTTCTTCCAATACTTCTTCAAAACGGAAATTCACTCGATTATTCGAGTCTCCTGCAACTGTAATTGTCGAAGCCTCTAATCCAGCTTCTTGTATGATCTGCTCTGCTTTTTCTTTTGTAGTGGAGTTGTCACCCAAAAGTACATCTAACGTTGTACCTGATTTGAAATCAACTCCATAATTTAAATTAAATATAAGTAGAGCTAAAAGCCCTAATAACGTAATAGTAATAGAAATACTAAAAAACTTTTTTCTATTCTTCACAAAATCAAAGTCTCTAAAGTTCACTGATATCTGCCTCCTTTACACCGTAATAAACCGGCTTTTTAGCAATGTTGGCACGAATTAATAGATGTAAAAGCAGTCTGGAGAAGAATACATTTGTTATAATACTAACCAAAATACTTAAAATCAGAGTCAATGCAAAACCTTGTATCGACCCAGTTCCGATATAATATAAAACTAATCCAGCTAATATCGTTGTAATGTTTGCATCCATTATCGTACGTAATGAATTTCTAGAACCTGCTCTTAAAGATGACAAGATACTCTTTCCACTTCTAATTTCTTCTCTAATTCTTTCGTATGTAATGATATTGGCATCCACTGCCATACCAATTCCTAATACAAAAGCAGCAATTCCAGGTAATGTTAAAGTTGCATTCATCCAGTAAAAGACAAGCAATAACATCCATGTATAAACGGTTAATGTAACACAAGCAATAATTCCTGGCAATCTATAAAAACCAAGCATAAATATCAGTATAACAACGAAACCAATGATTCCTGCTGTAATCGTTTGCTGCAATGATAATTCCCCTAAGGAAGCTCCTACACTTTGTGTGTATTTTTCTGTTAAGTTCACAGGTAACGCACCTAAGTTAATTATACCTGCTAATTCTTCAGCTTCATCAAAAGTATAAGCACCTTCAATCTGTGCAACACCATTAGAAATTATTACGCCTACACGTGGTGTCGAAATCTCTTCGTCGTCTAAATATATCGCCAATATATTATTTGGATAGCTGTAACTACTTAACCTTTGAGTAATGGATTTAAATTTCTCTGCATCCTTCACCTCAATAGTTACATAAGGCTGCTTAGTGGTTTGTTCAAATGCAACCTTTGCTGCCCCTTCTACAAAGTCGCTTCCATTCATTTCTACTTTACAAAATTCAGATGGATCTTCACAGCCATCATTACTTCTGAACGTTAGTTCAGCAGGTTTTTTCATTATTTGTCTTACTTCTTCTTGATTTTCAACCCCTGCTAAACGCACTCTAATTCGATCTTGACCTTCAGGATAAATCTCAGGTTCACTAATTCCTTGTGCATCTGCACGTAGCTGAAGACTTCTAGCTGCCTCACGTAATAGCTCCTGATCCATAACTTGAGATTCATCAACCGGTTCAGCTGTATACAATATTTCAAAACCGCCTTTTAAATCTAAACCAAGTTTAACATTATTTACGATTCCCGGGCTCGTCCAAACCATGACCACAATTGTGGTGATTACAATCAGTATGAAAGCAATCAGTCTTTTTGTATGTACCACTACCATTTCTCCCTTCAAAACTCAGTAGTCCTATTATACCTACCCCAAATTATTGAGTCAATTCTCCATGGAATTCACTATCTTACATCTTTATATGCATTCATGGTTAACCAATTCATAAAATGGGTTACCTTTAAAGTTAAGATATCATTTACAATTTTATGTAAATTAGGAATTCCTTCTTTTTTGTATTTATTACTAATGCATTCCCATATTTCATGACCAGTTACATGATCGTATCCTATCATTCTAAATTCTTCTGCTTTACTTAAACATAATTCCTCAATCGTTTGACTTAATTCATTCTCATCCAACTCATGTACTTTATTCTTATTGTATGAATCTTCTTTAATTTCAGATTGAAAAGAATTTGATTGTTCACTAAGATCATCTTCAATAATGAAATTTCCTTCATCTTCAGCTTCCCATAATTTTCTATCCATTTGATTCATTCCTCCCCAGTTGTAAGCTTAAGTTATTATTTCGATAAACCCCACCTGAATCCTCCCAAACAAAACTTTTTCATCACAAAATCATATTCTCTGCATGAGCTAGGACATGTTGTGCATATCCATTATATATAACTTTGTCCAAATTACATAATGAAGAAGGAAGAAGGTATCCATTGTGACTAAGCAATCATTTATTAAAGGGACTATGATTCTATTAGCAGCAGGGATGATAAATCGCATATTAGGATTTGTTCCAAGAATTATGTTACCAAGAATTATTGGAGCCGAAGGTATTGGTTTATATCAAATGGGATATCCTTTTCTCATTGTGATTATCACAATTGTAACAGGCGGTATTCCATTAGCCATTGCTAAACTTGTGGCTGAGTCAGAATCTAAAGGAGAAAGAGAGCGCTCAAAAAGTATTTTATTCGTCTCTCTTTGTTTAACAATAACTTTAAGTACATTTTTTACATTATTTTGTTTCATTGCCTCACCATGGATTACAAATAACCTTCTTACAGATGAACGGGTATTTTATACTTTCTTATCGATGAGCCCAATTATTTTATTTGTTAGTATTTCTGCAGTATTTCGAGGATATTTTCAAGGGCTGCATAACATGATACCTACCGCAGTCTCATCCATAACTGAAACCATCGTTCGTTCGATTACAATGCTTTTATTTTCTTATATTGTTTTACCCTATGGTGTAGAATATGCAGCAGCAGCGGCTATGATTGGGGTTGTGCTTGGAGAGTTAGCTGGGATGTGTATTTTACTTGTCAAATATAAAAATAGTCAAAATAGAAGGAGCCATGTTTTTGAAAATAATAAAACCAAATTTAGTAAAAATCAAAAAGATCATTTTGCTAATTTAAAAACAATGGTACGTATTTCTGTACCTGTTACTGCCAGTAAACTTGTAGGCTCTGGAGCATATTTTCTAGAATCTATAATGATCGTGCAAAGTTTAGCTATCGCTGGTATTGCTACAAAAGTTGCTACTGCACAATATGGAATGTTACAAGGGATGGTTATTCCTATCCTATTGCTTCCCAGTGCACTTACCTATTCACTTTCAGTCTCTCTTGTCCCATCACTTTCTGAGGCCGCTGCGAAAGGTGACATGAAAACCATACATAAAAGATTACATCAATCTTTAAGGCTTGCGTTAGTCACAGGTGCTCCTTTTATCATTATCATGTATTTTCTAGCAGATCCTTTATGCGCCTTCTTATACGGTGAAAATAATGAGGTCGGTGCCATGCTTAAAATGATGGCTCCTGCAGCTATATTTATATATTTTCAAGCTCCATTACAAGCTACATTACAGGCATTAAACAAAGCTGGCACTGCATTATTAAATACCTTTATTGGTGCTTCAATAAAATTAACCCTGATATATGTCTTGGCAGCTAAATTAGAAATGGGTATTTTGGGAGCACTTATTGCCATTAGTATAAATATCATGTTAGTTACTTTACTTCATTTAAGAAGTGTGATGAATTATTTAAAATTTTATATGAAATTTTTAGATTTTATAAAAGTAGGTGTAGGTGGTTTCGCAATGAGTATTATGATTTTAATTATGGTGCAACAGCCGTGGATTGAATCAAATCTAGCCCAATTTTTATTGACTTGTACATTGAGCATTCTCACTTATCTGTTAGTTATTATTTGGTTGAAACTCATAGACCGGTATGATTTAGTAAGAATCCCTTGGATTGGCAAATATTTTTCAAAATAAGTTAGTTATTCATCTTTTTCCTTTCTGTCAACAAACAATTCATTACGATGATTAATACTGCAAAAGAAGACTTCTTTGAAATCAAAAACCCCTTGCTCCTGAAGTTTATTTTTAAGCCAAAACCTTGTTTTATTTATTTTTTCTAGATGATCATCCTGCACCTTACCGTCCATAATTAATGGAACCGGCAAACCTTCATATCTAATATTTACAGTATGATCTTTGTTGGAATTAAGATTCTCTTTTTTAATAACACTCAAATTTCCATTTGTTTCTAATATGGCAAACTCAACATCTCTCATATCCGTAATGTTTTTGTGACGTAACTGTAACAATAAATCATCAAGATTATATCTTTGATTTTTCATCGCTTTTCGATTTAATCTTCCATTTTTTATAATCATACTGGGAGTCCCATCTAACCATTGCCTTAATTTTTCACTTTTCAAACTAATGAAGGCAGTTAGTATTTGAATCATCAATAAAATAATCATAGGTAAGATACCTTCTAACATGGGTCTATCCGTATCTTCAATAACTATGACAGCTATTTCTGCAATCATGATGGATACTACTAAGTCAATGACAGATAATTTCCCAATTTCCCTCTTTCCCATGATTCTCATAACGATGACTACGACTATATAAATTAAGGTTGTTCTTATTGTAATCCCCCAAATATCCATTGAACCTGCCTCCTTTAAAAGCAAACTCACAAAAGTGAAGTGAAGCATGGACCCTAAGTCATTATGGAATAGAAAATTTTTCTATATTAATATGTCGGATCTAAATAAGGTTCTTCAATTCAATGGTATTGTAGCCGCTTCATAACTTTGTCATACAGGATAACACTTTATTAATTGTTGGTAGTAATTCCAAAACATTCCCTTGCTCAATAAAATACGCATGGAGGTAACTTTTTTCTTCCCAAAAAGAATTCTTTAATTCAAAAAAATGGTATGTACAGATCTTGGAATATTATGAATTTTTTCAAATAATATCAGTACTAATTTTAAGTGCTTGACCATAAAATGTGTTAAGTGTTTCCATTCTGGAGGTGAATTATTTTGAATAAAACGACACAAATGAAACCATTCTCCCCCATGTTATCTGGTATTTTTTATGCATTTGTGGCACTGGCAATCTTAACATTAATCACATCCATTATTCTTAAATTCAGCAGCATGAAGGAAAGTTCATTAGATACATATGTGTATCTCATTCATGGTCTATCTCTATTTATAGGTGGGTTTATTTCTGGAAGGGGAAAAGGGACTAAAGGTTGGTATTATGGTGGTTTATTAGGAACTGTGTATTGTATTTTAATACTAATGATCAGCTTTTTAGGATTTGACTCTTTAATACTAACTACAAAATCGATGATGTTTTTGGTATTATCTTTCCTCTTAGGAGCTATTGGTGGGATTTTTGGAGTTAATTTCAGAAAGTAAGAACACTTTTTTACATCCTCCTTATTATATGCTATAATTAACAGTTGCTGATTGTGTTTATAACGTATGTAAGGAGGGGGAAAAGTTGACTATTGAATCGATGACAGAAGTATATATATATATCTTTTTAACTATAGTGGTATTATTCGTATATCTCTATCCTAAAAATCCTTTAACTCCCGCTCTTGTATCATTAAAACAATTTTTTACTTCGTGGAAAATGATACTTCACTTTGTTGCAATAGCATTCATTTTGTTTTTAAATAAAATTGAATTGACGATTGAAGAAAAAATGAGATTAAATTATGACCTTACCCCTCTGTTTCATAGATGGGAAGGAGATATAGTATATACAATTCAGAACTTCTTTCACAATGATTTGCTTACTAATGTTGTAGTTTATTTTTACGTTGTGGTATTTACTTCATTAATCATCGCTTCCTTTTTAGTTTATTTAAATGAAAAAGATAATAAACTGTTTTATACTTTTTGTTATGCTATCATGCTTAACTACGGGATTGCGATTCCATTTTACTTATTTTTTCCTATTAATGAAGTTTGGGCACATGAACCTGCAGGCGTACAATTTCTAATGCTAGACGTTTTTCCTACGTTTGAAACTGAATATAGAGCTTTATCGGGATTAAATAACTGTTTCCCAAGTTTGCACACTTCCATTTCCGTAACTCTTTCTTTAATCGCTTTAAAATCAAACAATTTTAGATGGAAGACAATTGTTCTTATCAGTGCAGGTATTATTATATTCTCTATATTTTATTTAGGGATTCATTGGATAACGGATATGATTGGTGGCGTATTACTTGCATTTTTTGCTTCTTATACCGCACAACGTATCGCTGACGGAAGGTTTAAACTCGGAAAAAGTAAAACAGAGCAATATGCTCAAAACAACCGTTCAGATGAAACTGTTGAACAATAAAATAAATAGCCCTATTTTTAATAGTGGTGACATATTATATGTTAAAAAAAGCAAGGACTCGGGAAGAAACCCAATCCTTGCTTTTTTAATTTTTATCATTTAATCCGTTTTTACACCATTAACTGCTGAACGGTCAAATGTCATTTTTGTAGCATCATTTATTTGGAGAACTACCATATCATCTGTAATTTCAAAGATTGTACCATGAATACCACCAATTGTAATAACTTTATCGCCTTTTTTTAAATCTCCCAACATTAAGTTACGAGCTTTTTGCTTTTTTTGTTGTGGTCTAATTAACAAGAAATAAAACACTGCAAACATTAAGACTAATGGTAATACAAAAGTAGTAAATATACTTGGCTCTCCTGCATTTGTTGCTTCTGCTAATAACATATATTACCCTCCCTTCAAAATCCTTTATCATTATTATGTAGGCCATACTGAACAAAAAATTCCTCTTTGAAATCCAACAACCTGTCTTCAGCTATTGCTTGTCTGACATTTTTCATCAATTCAATTAAAAAGTGCAGATTATGATAAGTTGTTAAACGAATTCCAAAGATTTCATTTGCTTTTAACAAATGTCGTATGTATGCACGTGAATAATGAGTGCAGGTGTAACAAGAACAATTTGGATCGAGTGGTCCAAAGTCCTTTTCAAACTTGGCATTTCGTATAACTAATCGGCCTTCACTAGTCATCGTAGTACCATTTCGAGCAATTCTTGTAGGTAAGACACAGTCAAACATATCCATCCCACGAATTGTCCCTTCTAATAAAGCATCTGGAGAACCAACTCCCATTAAGTAACGAGGCTTTTGAGTTGGAAGATGTGGTACTGTAAATTCCAATGCCTCATACATTAAATGTTTGGGTTCACCAACACTTAGTCCACCAATAGCATAACCTAGAAAATCAAAAGAAGTCAACTGTTCTGCACTTTGTTTTCTAAGGTCTTCATACATACCACCTTGAACGATACCAAATAAAGCTTGCTCATCTTTTTTTTGATGAGCTTGAATACAACGTTCTGCCCATCTCGTGGTCCGTTCCAAAGATTTTTTTACATACTCATAATCTGCTGGATAAGGTGGACATTCATCAAATGCCATGATAATGTCTGCTCCAAGCGCATTTTGAATTTCAATCGACTTTTCAGGAGAAATGAACAATTTATCACCGTTAAGATGAGAACGAAACTCAACACCTTCCTCGGTGATTTTTCTCATTTCACTTAAACTAAAAACTTGAAATCCCCCACTATCTGTTAATATGGGGCGATCCCAGTTCATAAAAGTATGTAACCCACCTGCTTCTTTCACAATTTCGTGACCTGGTCTTAAAAATAAATGATATGTATTGCTTAAAATAATTTGAGCCTCCATTTGTTTCAATTCCTCAGGGCTCATTGTTTTTACAGTGGCTAGTGTGCCAACCGGCATAAAAATGGGTGTATCTATTGTTCCATGCGGAGTATGGATTTTACCTAACCGTGCACCAGACTGTTTACATGTTTTTATCAGTTCATATTTTAATGGCATTATTAACTATAGTCCTCTCTTACTTTAATAAATAAACATGGCATCTCCAAAACTAAAAAAACGATACTCTTTTTGAATAGCCTGTTCATATGCTCGCAACACTTTTTTTCTTCCAGCAAATGCACTAATCAACATTAGCAACGTGGATTTAGGCAAATGAAAATTAGTCAACAAAGCATTGACTAACTTCAACTCATATCCAGGGTATATAAATATATCTGTCCAACCGTTACATGCTTTAAATTCTCCTAATTTTTGGTGAATGGCTACAGTTTCTAATGTTCTAACCACAGTAGTACCAACTCCAATAATCCTTCCACCACTTTTTACAGAGTCATTTAACGTTCTTGCACAATCTTCACTCATTTCATAATATTCCGAATGCATTTTATGATCTTGGATCTCCTCTACAGAAACGGGTCTAAAGGTTCCAAGACCAACGTGCAATGTAACATAAGTAATCGTAACACCTTTATCTTTGATTTTGTTTAAATACGATTCGGTAAAATGCAGACCTGCTGTTGGGGCTGCTGCTGAACCTTCTTCTTTGGCAAAAACCGTCTGATAACGATCTCTATCTTCTAATTGTTCCTTTATGTATGGGGGCAGGGGCATATGACCTAGTTGATCTAAGAGTTCAGGAAATATGCCTTTATAAGTAAATTTTAAAACTCTCTGACCCATTTCACTTTCTTCCTGAACTTCAGCAGATAAGAGAGGGTTATCCAATGTACCGAACTCAATAATCGATCCCTTTTTCAATCTTTTTGCTGGTTTAACTAAAGCTTCCCATCGATCATTTGCTAAATTTTTTAACAATAAAACTTCTGCTTTTGCACCCGTATGTTTTTTAATTCCAAAAAGCCTAGCAGGGATTACTTTTGTATTATTCAGCACAAGTGTATCATTCGGCTGTAAAAATTCAATGAAATCTTCAAACTGTTTGTGTTCTACATCTCCTGAAATCTTATCTAATGTTAATAAGCGAGATTTGGTTCTGTTCACTAATGGTGTCTGAGCAATTAAGTGTTCTGGTAAATCAAAATTATATAAATTTACATTCATGATTATTAATCAACCTTTTCGATGTTAACATCCTTATAGTAGTATTTCAGTATTTCTTGGTAATCATACCCTACAAATTCAGCTAGCTGTCTAGCACCCCATTGGGACATACCTAAACCATGACCATATCCATAACCAATTATACGAAACTGTGGTTCTTCTGTTAGCACACGGATATGATTGTCTCCATTTAATACAATAAAATCTGTATCGGTCTTTTCAGAAGTTGATCCTGAATCTATTACATGTAATCTTTCGTCTGAATCAGGAAACTCAATTGTATTCCCATTCACACCTAATACAGTATAATTGTTCGTTTGATCAATTTCAAATCTAGTACTTCTTACACTACTTAAAGCAGTACGATATCGATCTGGATAACTTACTTCTATTACTGTACCATTTGCTTCTATCTCTAAAACTCTCCCTGAAGGTCCTCGATCTGTAATTTCCAATGATTTCAGCTCTCCAGTGATGACGTTGTTTGAAGTATTGTTTATACTCTCAAGTAATTCATCAGCAGAATAAGGTTTAGTTATCCATCTATATGAATTGGACTCTATTACTTGTTCAAGTAAAATTAATTGATCTCCAGTACTTACTTTTGCAATTGGAGCATTGATATCATTATTTACAAAAGGTGCCTGTCTTACATTAATTTGATTATCGGTGACTTTAACAATTGGAAAACCTGCTGAATTCGTTTTGCTCGTTTTACCTGTAAAGTCCGTTCTAATATACCCAATAGTTCCGTCAGCTAAGACAACGTGATCCCACAATAGAAGTCCTTCCTCTGCAATATCATCAGGACTAGGTACGCTCTCCACATAATCAATCGGGGAATACCATATTTCTGAAGGAGCAGCTGTTAAACCACCCGCATTAGAATAATAAAAAGGGATAATCAACTCTCCATTAGAAGCTTTTAAAACGATTCCCTCTGTCTCCTTGACAGCATTTGTTACATGAGTATCTTCTACACTAGATCCTTTATATGCTTGATCGTATGTAGTATCTGAAATGTGTGCGATTTCATATTTCATTCCTAGTTGTAATGCATATGTACGTGCTGCAATGGCCTGAGCTTTTAATGCTTCAGATGGCCACTCTGAACCCATTTCTGTACTTACAACACTATATAAATATTGTTCAAAAGGAAGTTCATTAACGACAGCTAAACGATCTTTATATTGGGTAATCTCTATATGACCTCTATACGAACGATTATATTTTTCTTCTATTTTTATATCTGATAAATCTGATGTAATCCATAATTTTTGTCCATTTGCATTAATAAAATAATGAGGGATGGTTGAATTTTTGTCATTTGGTGATAGTCCATTTCTAACCACTAAATATGGGGAAGCTGCTTCTATAGACTTCAATTCCAATCCAGGGAACGAACTTGTGATCTCATTCCTTATATCGGTTAAATCACTTTGATCTACTGCTTCTCCTACCCATACTGAATACATTAATTCGCCTTTATTATTTTCTTCGTATACTAAATAGCTGTCTATTCCTACTCCAGATAAATCAGAAATGAGGTTCTCTGCATCTTTTTTACGATCGTATGAAGCTGCACTCAAATAGTTTGGACCAGTAATTATAATGTCAGACTGATTTAGAGATTTTTCTAAGGATGACTTGATACTTTTTGCTTCACTTATACTAGCATAGGTACCCGCATACACTTGATATCTCGTATTTCCATCTCTATTCAACTTAAAAATAAACCCTGTACCATCTTCAACTTTTTCACTTAATAAAGCCGCTTCATTAAAATCACTAGTTTCTTTTATTTTAAGCATATACTGGTCTAAACTAACTTTTACTTTTTCAGAAACATCCTCAGAAACCCATTTTTTTATACCAGTAGAAGCCTTAATCCCAACCTCTAACCCACCATTAGCAACTAATGTGGCACTTGGTTTAGTATGTAATGATTGTATCATTAAAGCAACGCGAATATCTTCTTTTATACTTTTGGCTGCATGCGCTTTTCCGGAAAATTGGAATAATATAGTCGAAAAAAACATAACGAAAACAAGCCCAAACTTCATTCCTTTTCCTGTTCGAATAAGTGACATAAATTATACGATCCCCCTGTAAAATGCTAATATTTTTTAAAGTTTCTATTCTATTAATTTAGACTCCCTTTACTATTAAAAGTTTCATATACAAAAATAAAAAATAACAAAAACCTTTCGAATAAAGAATAAGACCCCCTCCAACGTGGGCCTTAAATACTTTCTATTTAGATCATCATCGTTTAATACTCTATTGTCCTGGCATTGCAATCCCCAAATGTTTGTATGCAAGTGGTGTAACTACTCTTCCACGAGGAGTTCGTTGTAAAAAGCCTATTTGCAATAAGTAAGGTTCATAAACATCGTCAATCGTTTGACCTTCTTCTCCAATAGTTGCAGCTATCGTTTCCAAACCTACTGGACCGCCAGCAAAATTTTTTATAATTGTTTTTAAAATTTTATGATCAATATGATCCAACCCTAAATCATCAACTTGAATATTTTTAAGTGCTGTTTGTGCTATATCAATGGTAATGATTCCGTCCCCTTTAACTTGGGCAAAGTCACGTACTCTTTTTAATAAACGATTGGCAATACGGGGTGTACCTCTTGAACGTCTAGCAATCTCATTAGCCGCTTCCCCTATAATATCAACCTCTAATATTTCAGAAGCTCTTGTAACAATATAACTCAATTCATCTATTGTATAAAACTCCAAACGACACATCACACCAAATCGATCTCGTAATGGAGATGACAGCAAACCAGCTCTTGTAGTGGCTCCAATTAGTGTAAATGGAGGCAAGTCTAAACGGACGGAACGAGCACTAGGTCCCTTTCCTATAATAATATCCAATGCAAAATCTTCCATTGCTGGATATAATACTTCCTCCACCTGCCTGTTTAGACGATGAACTTCATCTATAAAAAGCACATCCCCTTCTTGTAAATTTGTTAAAATTGCTGCTAAATCTCCGGGTCTATCAATAGCTGGACCAGATGTTACTCGGATATTAACTCCTAATTCATTGGCAATAATGTTGGAGAGTGTTGTTTTTCCTAATCCAGGAGGACCGTATAATAATACATGATCTAGTGCTTCTTTACGTAATTTAGCTGCTTCAATATATATTTTCAAATTTTCCTTGATATTTTCTTGTCCAATATATTCAGCTAAAAATCGAGGCCTTAAACTTAATTCCGCTTCTTGATCCTCCATCATAAGATTAGCTGAAATTATGCGATCATCATCCATGTTTCCCCTCCTTAACCCTCAAACAAGGATTGTAATGCTCTTTTCATAATCGTTTCTACTGTATCATTTTGATCAATATTAGTTCTTATCACTTCCCAAACTTGATCGACTTCTTTTTCTGAGTAACCTAAACCAATTAATGCTTCTTTAGCTTCCACCCAAGGTGCAGGCATAGAAACATCACTTTGATCTAACGAAACTGCTACATTATAGTCATGTGTTGAATCATTCGATACTATATGATCTAATTTATCCTTCAAATCAAGAATAACCCTTTGAGCTGTTTTTTTACCTATACCAGGAAGCTTAGTTAGAAAAGTAATGTTTTCTTGCTGAATGGAACTAATAATATTTTGAGGAGTAGCTCCGGAAAGAATTCCTACTGCAACACGTGGTCCTATTCCAGAAACATCAATCAATCTTCTAAATAAAGTTTGTTCCTCTCTTGTTTTAAATCCATATAGTAAGATAGCATCTTCTCTAACATGCTGGTGTATTAATACCTGAACCTCCTTATCAACTTGAAAAACATATGGATTTGAGCAAAAAACTCTATATCCAACACCGTTTACATCCAAAACGATGTAATCTGTTTGCATCTGCGCAACAGTTCCTCTTAAAAAATCTAACATTATAATTACATTCCTCTTCTTGTTAAATTATTTTGTAATTTGGTTTGCAAAGTGGATGAATGTGCGTGGCATATAGCAATAGCTAATGCATCGGCAACATCATCTGGTTTTGGTATTTCAGATAAGCTCAAAAACATTTTCACCATATCTTGTACTTGCTTTTTTTCTGCCTTTCCATAGCCAACAGTAGCTTGTTTGATCTGTAATGGGGTATACTCTCCGATTTCCAGCCCCTTTTGTTTACAAGCTAACATTAAAACTCCACGAGCTTGACCTACAGCAATCGCAGTAGTCACATTACGATTAAAATATAATTGTTCAATTGCAGCTGCATCTGGCTTATATTTATCAATTAATTGAATCAATGAATCATAAATATCCATTAAGCGAATGGATGGGTCGGTGTGGGCTTTTGTTTGAATGCATCCATATTGAACTGGCACTAACTGACTACCAATTTTATCCACAAAACCAAAACCTACAATGGCATATCCCGGATCAATTCCTAATATTCGCAACCTTGTCTCCCCTGTCTCTTATTTAAAAATGGTTTACCTTATAAATTACTTATGAAATATGTATGGAAGGGAACATATGTATTGATATTATTATAACAGACTTCTATTCTTGTGACACTCACTTTTCATTTTCGTTTGATTAACCTTCTATTTCAACATTCACAACTCCTTTAATGCTATGAATAACATAATAAACATCTGTTGTATATCGTTTTTCATCTACCATAATCCGAAGATCCATTAGGTATTTTCCTTCTTTTAAATCCTTTACGATCACATTTTTAATATTAATTTTTTTTGATTTGATTTCCTTTATGATTTCAGTCATGTTTTCATTGCTATCTAGGAATATCTTCAATTTCTTTTCTTTGAGTCTAAGTGTCTTTGGACCGATCCATTTTATAAGGCGAGGAACAATTTCAACTCCAAATAAAATAAATGCAACACCGATAAAACTCTCAATATAAAACCCAGCACCTACCGCGATACCTAATCCAGATGCTCCCCATAACATCGCTGCTGTTGTTAATCCACTTATCACATCATTACTTCGTCGCAAAATAACCCCCGCTCCAATAAACCCAACTCCAGTTACAATTTGTGCAGCTAAACGCATGGGATCCATCATAATTCGATCTGGTTTGTCAAAATGATATGCAGATTCAATGGAAACTATTGTTAATAAACAACTACTTACTGCTAAAACAAAACAAGTTTTTAGTCCTAGTGGCTTTCTCCTAATCTCACGTTCAATCCCGATCATAAATCCCATTGCAGATGCTAATCCTAACTTTAACCATATTTCCATCATTTTCATCACTTCTCCCTATCTTTGCAGGAATGATCTAATACATAATGGTTTAGATTAAGTATATTATATGGTAAGAACATTGAATTATCATTTAAATTTTTAATTCATTTGAGAATCATTCTAAAAACACATATAATATTCTTTAGAGAATCATGAAAAAGGGGGAGAACATATGAAAAATGTTGTGATTCATAAGGTAGTCAAATTAGTTTTTACTGAAGACCACCTTAAAGGGTATTGGAATAAACAAAATAGTGACTTAACGTTTAATTCTTTAACAAATGAACAACTGATCAGCCTTGCAAAAAAAATGATGAAAAACACATCACATAGCATGTTAGAGCAACATATTGTGGGACGTGATTGGCGTACTGAAGAAGAAACAAAAGGGAAGTTGTTAGAAGAAGATGATTCAGTAAATGATGAACATATCGAAATTATTGAAACATCTGTACCAGGTTCAAAATCAAAAAAACTGCTAATTGATCGCTTATTAAAAGTAGATTGTAAGCAATGTGAATTTTCATATTTTATTTCAGATTTAAATGCAGACACATCAAAATTAACTTGTCCATCTTGCAGTGGCGAAGTCATTGCAGATAACTAACAATTTATATTCACTAGAGGGAGTTGGGATCGTTGCACGAAGAAGTAATATCAGAAGTAAGTAATTTTCAATATTGGGCTGCCATTGCCATTTTTTTATTTGCATATGCTTTTATAATATCTGAAAAAATCAATCGAGCCGTCATTGCATTATTTGGTGCTGGATTAATGATTGTACTTGGAATTGTAGATTTGGAGCTTGCATTTACTCATCATATTGAATGGGATACGATTACTTTATTAATTGGTATGATGATACTTGTAGGTATCACTAGTAAGTCAGGTGTATTCCAGTATGTGGCTATCAAAACAGCAAAAGTAGCAAAAGGAAATCCAATCACTATCTTACTTTACCTTTCTTTATTAACAGCTGTTGGTTCCGCATTTTTAGATAATGTAACTACTGTTCTTTTAATTGTTCCTGTTACATTCTCAATTACAAGGATTTTAAATGTAAATCCAGTTCCATTCTTAATATCGGAAATTTTGTTTTCCAATATCGGAGGAACAGCAACCCTTGTAGGAGATCCTCCAAACATTATGATTGGTTCAGCCAATCCTCATTTAACTTTCAATAAATTTATCATTAACCTTGCACCTGTTGTATTAGTCATCATGGCTGTTACAATAATCATTATTTACTTTTTATATCGCAAACAAGTTAAAACAAGTCAGGAAATGATTGACAAGTTAATGAGTTTAGATGAAAGAACATATATTAAAGATGCAGTATTAATGAAAAAGTCTGTAGCAGTGCTACTTCTAACCATTCTTGGATTTATGCTTCATAATGTGCTTCATCTTGAAGCTGCTGTTATTGCCATGGCAGGTGCTACACTGCTTATGTTAATTGGAGTAAAAGAACACGACTTAGAAGAGGTTTTTGAATCTGTAGAATGGGTAACCATTTTCTTCTTTGTTGGATTATTTACATTAGTCGGTGGTCTTATTGATATTGGCTTAATTGGATCTTTAGCTCAAAAAGCGTTGGATGTAACTGGTGGAGATATCCCTTTCGCTGCCTATTTAATTCTTTGGATTTCAGGTGTTGCTTCCGCGACAATAGATAATAT
Source organism: Chengkuizengella marina (assembly GCF_009910845.1). Taxonomy (GTDB): domain Bacteria; phylum Bacillota; class Bacilli; order Paenibacillales; family KCTC-33759; genus Chengkuizengella; species Chengkuizengella marina. The sequence continues at coordinate 137,723 of NZ_SIJB01000027.1, forward strand.
ACCTTTTGTTGCCACGATGATCCCTTTATTGCAGGATATGGCAGTTGGGATGGGTCTGAGCGCAGATTCACCACAGTTTGAGGTGTTATGGTGGTCATTAGCATTAGGAGCTTGTTTAGGAGGAAATGGTACTTTAATAGGAGCATCAGCAAATGTCATTGTAGCTGGTATGGCCTCTCGTGAAGGAAAAGGGTTTAGTTATATAAAGTTTTTATTAATTGGGGCTCCAATTACACTTGTTTCCCTCATAATAGCACACTTATATTTGTTTTTATTCTTCCTATAAAACATAAGCTAACAAAAATAAATCCATGTGGAAGTTTCTAAACAGTCCTAAAAAAAGAGATAGACAATAAATGTCTATCTCTTTTTCAAACTAAATATTTTATCTTTTTATTGATCAACTGCAGTAAACTCACTAAATGTTGAAAGGATGCTGTTATAATCCTCAAAATCTTTAATTCTAATTCCTTCAACTAATTGCTGTACAGTACCTACTGGTAAACTGCTTTCCAAATGTTCAATGTCCAATTGGAAAAAAGTTCTAAGCACGTTGTCATGTATAGGTAAACCATCAAATAATGTTAATTTCCCATCCTCACTGACGCCAAAATAGGCACTTTCCTTGCATTTTGGTGAAAGGTCCTCAATAGATTCTGAAAATACAATGCTGCCTTCTTCAGTAAATTCAAAAGTATATTGCGGGTTATTTTGATACAATTCTAAAATTTCTTGACTATTTAAACTTCCTAGTGATTTCACTTCTTCTCCACAAACATACACTTTTTTAATGATCACTTCTCTTTTTTGAGAATCTGTGATTAAAAGCTCTAATGAACCCTCATTCTGAATTTGATCCATTTTGTCATCATTAGAAAAACCATTCAAAAATGTAGTTTTTATATCTGTTTGTTCCTCATTTAATAAAATGTACACTGATATAGTACCGAACATAATGATAAATGTTGCAAACGTCAGCCATTTTTTCTTCAAACGTAGTTGTTTTTTTAATTGTTTTAGAAATTTAGTAATATTCACATTAATCGCCTTCTTTAACAATTAGAGTTTTTTCCTATTCTAACCATTTAAAGAAGAGTTTATACTACTTATATCGATTACAAGTTTATCCATGGTTTGTTTTTTTTTGATTTTGATATTCGAGAACTGTTTTTTACTGATTTTCGTTTGGTAGATTTTTTAATTTTAGCTTTTGACGGTTCCTTTTGTGCATGTTTTTCATTTGTTAAGCTGTTTGTTGTTCTTACTTTACTTTCCTTTAATTTCTTATCTGCTGACTCTTTATTAGAAGCTTTTTTTTCTGTCAGATTTGCACTTTTATTTGCAGTTTTATTTAAGACATGTTGCTCCATAGGTCTTTGATAATTTGGGTTATTCATTGAGTATTCATGTGCTGGTATGAAATGATGTGTATTTACAAATGACATATATGGATTAATTACTTGTGGTTGTTGTTCTGGATTTGTAACTTGAGAATATGAATTCCACCAAGGATTAGATACTTGTTCATAAGACATTTGGTTCTGCAATTGCTGATGATTCATTGCATCGTAAGGCGTTTGAGGTTGAAATAATTTGTTGTTGTTCTGTTCAAATTGAAATTGTTTATTTTTAAATGATTTTGTTTCTATTTCATTTAATTCTGGAACTGGTGGGACATCGTAAAAATGCCCTACTTCTGTAGCAGGAACGTTAAATTCATCAAATAAATCTTTGTGTTTTCCTGTTGGAACAGTTTGATTAGATGCTTTTTTATTCACCTGACTTGTTTTAACTTCATTTTGATTGTGTCTTTGAAACTTAAGTTGTTTAGTTCTAGAAGGGATTTTTAATTTTTGGCCAGGTTCTAATTCATACCCTCTAGATAAGGATGAATTTATTTGAAGCACTTTATTTATATCAACTTCATACTTTTTACATAACTGTTCCAACGTCTCTCCCTTTTTGATAATGTGAATTTTCACTTTCCGTACCTCCTTCATACAAACATATTAGTACAGTGTATGCAAGAAATAGGCATTTGACATCTAAAACAACCTACAAAAATAAAGAAATCTTTTATAAACAAATAACCATCCGATAAAACCTCATCGAATGGTTATAATAAAATCATTTATAAACCTGAACGCCATCTTTATTTACAATTTTTCTAAATTCCTTTAACAAATGCATCGTAATAGGTCCCGCTTTACCCTCACCAATAATACGACCATCAACCTCTCGTGTAGCGATTACTTCTGCAGCTGTACCGGTTAGAAATACTTCATCTGCAACATATACATCATGAAGTGTGAAAGGTTGCTCTTTAACAACATATCCATGTTGATTACAAATATCAATGATTGCTGCTCGTGTGATGCCTTCAAGAGCACCAATGTAAGATGGTGGGGTTATAATCATTCCATCTTTTACAATAAATATATTATCACCAGAACCCTCTGCAACAAAGCCATCTGAATTCAACATCAGTGCTTCCCCAACACCTGCTAAATTGGCCTGAATCTTTACTAAAACATTGTTTAAATAATTTAAAGACTTTATTTTTGGATTCATAGCATCTGGAATATTTCTACGTGTCGAAACAGAAACAATTTTTAATCCATTTACATAATCTTCTTCAGAATAAATGGATAGTTGTTCCACAATAATAATGACATTTGCAACTGGACATCTGCGAGGATCTAAACCTAAATCGCCAGTACCTCTTGAAATGACTAGTCTGATATATCCATCGATAATTTCATTTTTTTTCACAGCTTCAATCAAAGCTTCCTGCATTTCATCATAAGATAATGGAATTTCCAACATAATGGATTTTGCTCCATCATACAATCGATCCATATGTTCTTTACACTTGAATATATTCCCCTCATAGACACGGATACCTTCAAAAATACCATCACCGTATAAATAACCATGATCATAGACTGATATTTTAGCGTCCTCTTTGTTTACAAATTCCCCATTTAAATAAATCCACTGTGCCATAAATCATACACCTCCAATTAATCGTTCACATATGAAAAACTAGGAAAGCATCCTAATGTACGTACTTTACACCCAATCGCTTCTATTTCTTCAATTGCAGCAGGCAATAAAACAGAATTCAGACTTTCTTCAATCTCAATATAAAAATAATAATTTCCTAATTTTTTTTTAGTCGGTCTGGATTCGATTCTAGATAAGTTAATCCTCCTCCAAGCAAATGCAGATAATACTTGATGTAAAGCACCTGGGTAATCTTCAGGTAATGTAACTAGTATACTTGTTTTTATATGTTTTGTTTTTTTAATTTCAGTTAATGCTTCTTTACCAACTAACATGAATCGAGTAAAATTATGGTCATGTTCATGAATATGTTTTGATAATACATTTAAACCATACTTTTGAGCCGCTAATTCAGTCCCAATGGCTGCATACCCTTTATTAGGGTTGTTTTTTACAATTCTAACCCCCTCAGCTGTACTTACATATTCAAACTCAACATCTGGTAGATGTGATCTAAGGTACTGTTTACATTGAGCAATTGCTACTGGATGGGAGAATACCTTTTTAATATTTGAAAAATCAGATCCCAGTTCCTTTGCATCCCCAATTAAATTTTGTTTTGATGGATAAGTCCACTCTGCTTGAATAGGTAAATCTACTTCATGAACTAGCCAGTCCATATGAAGGCTTACAGAACCTTCAATCGTATTTTCAATAGGAATTACACTATAATTTGTTTTTCCAGATTCAGTGGCTAAAAAAACATCAGATATTAATTTAAACGGTACTAGTTCAACTGTAATATCAGAAAAAAAATACCTAGAACTCTCTTCACTTACGGTACCCTCTGGACCTAAAAATGCAATCTGTTTCATGATTTAGATTCTCCTTTTATAGATGTTTCTTCTTTTAATTTCTCAATACAAAAAGGATAGGAGTTTTGTTGTGTTAAAACCTGAACACCCTCTTGAGATGGATTTAACCACAGTGTTTTAACAGCAATATTCTCACTTTTAAAATGATTGATTACAAACTCTTCTAGGTTTATTTTTTCACTGCTTTTTCTATCTACTAAAACCAACAGCGTTGGTCCTGCACCACTTAAAGCAGCGCCTAGGGCACCATGTTGTACTGCTTGATCCAATATCGTTTTCATACCTGGTATAAGAGAAGCTCGGTGAGGTTGATGCAATTTGTCTTTCATAGCATGCTGAATAAGCTCTAATTTACCTGTACATAATGCTGCAACAAGTAAAGAAGAATGACTTACGTTATAAACAGCATGTTGAAAAGGGATCTGATCTGGTAAAATATTTCTTGATTTTTCTGTGGCTAATTCAAATTCAGGTATAACAGCTAATAATTCTAATCGAGGATTAGGTTCAATACATATATATTCAGCCCTTACCCCATTCCAATTGGAAACAATGATACCACCAAATAGCGAAGCTCCTACATTGTCAGGATGATTTTCAATAGACGTCGCCATTTGAAACAATTCATCTTCTGATAAAGGATTATCAATTAAGGCATTGGCAGAAACTAATGCACCTACAATAGCTGTTGCACTGCTGCCTAAACCTCTTGTTAATGGAATATCACTATACATACTAATTTCTAGATTCTCTTGCTTAACCCCTGCTTTAAGAAAAACTCTTTGCGCAACTTGATAAACCAAATTGCTTTTATCTTTAGCAACACTATTAAGATTCTCGCCATGTAAATGAATTTTTGTTTCATCAGAAAAACCCATTTCAATCCAAGTATACAAATCTAGTGCCATACCAATTGAATCAAAACCTGGACCCAAATTAGCTGTGCTAGCAGGAATTTTCACACATATTTTCTTTTTTTTCATTCTTGTCGAACCTTTTGTTTTGTTAATTTTGATATAGCATCCATCACAGCTTCTTCAGTATCATTCACAATATGTGGTTGAGCATTCACACTATCAATTGCCGTATTTGGATCTTTAAGTCCATTTCCTGTAAGTACACATACAACAGTTTCATCTGTTGAAAAATACCCTAGCTTGTGTAGTTTGATTACACCTGCAACTGATGCTGCAGAAGCTGGTTCACAAAATACACCTTCCTTACCAGCAAGTTGTTTATATGCATCCAAAATCTCATCATCAGTAACATAGTCGATCTGCCCTTTAGATTCTTCAGCTGCATTTACGGCGCCTTTCCAACTAGCTGGATTTCCAATGCGGATTGCTGTTGCAATTGTTTCTGGATCCTTAATCGGCTCACCCTTCACAATGGCCATAGAACCTTCAGCTTCAAATCCAATCATTTTAGGCAATGATTTAGACTTGCCTTTTTCATAGTATTCTTTAAAACCTTTCCAGTAAGCCGTAATATTTCCTGCATTTCCAACCGGAATTGCTAATACATCAGGTGCTTTTTCCAATTGCTTACAAACTTCGAAAGCTGCTGTTTTTTGTCCTTCAATTCGATATGGATTTACTGAATTGACCAGCGTAATTGGATGTTTTGAAGTAATTTCCCTTACTATTTCTAGTGCACGATCAAAATTTCCTTCTATAGCAATAACTTTCGCACCGTAAATTATTGCTTGTGCTAGTTTTCCTAGTGCAATATTATTATTAGGGATGATGACAATGCAATTTAATCCAGCTCTTGCTGCATAGGCTGCAGCGGCTGCAGATGTATTTCCAGTGGATGCACACATAATCGTCTGACTGCCTTCTTCCTTGGCTTTTGCAACTGCCATAACCATCCCACGATCTTTAAATGAACCTGTTGGATTTAATCCTTCGTATTTTAGATATAAGTTTAACCTTAATTCTTTGGATAATTGATCTGCACGAATTAAAGGTGTGTTTCCTTCATGAAGTGTGATCAAAGGTGTATTTTTACTAATAGGTAAAAATTCTTTATGTGTCTTTAGTAATCCCTCATATTTCATTAATATAGCTCCTTTAATTTTTAGAAGTTGTTCATATTTTATCCTTCAACACGGTAGATGCTTTTTATTTCATGTATAACATCCATGTCTTTAAAATCAATCAGTACTTTCTCCATACTTTCCATATTTGCATCGTGTGTGACAATGATAATTTCAGCTGCTTGTAAATCTGGATTTGGCTGCTGCACCACAGATTCTAAACTCACTTCATATTTAGTAAATACCTGCGTGATTTGTGCTAAAACCCCTGCCTTATCTGCAACATAAAGTCGAATAAAGTTTTTATATACAACTTGATCTAGTGGTTTTATCTTTTTTTCTTTATATGAAGAAATAGTGGGTTTAGAGCCATTCACTTGAAGCACTGAATTTTTAGCTACGGCAATCAAATCCGCTACTACAGAAGTGGCTGTTGGCATTTCCCCTGCACCAGGTCCATAAAACATCGTTTCTCCAACCGCTTCTCCATAAACATATACTGCATTATACACGCCATTCACATTTGCCAAGGGGTGTGACTTTTTCACTAGAGTCGGTTGTACACTTAAATAGATTAAATCATCCTTACGTTCTGCGATCCCTAGTAATTTAATCTCGTATCCTAAGTGGGAGCTATAACGAATATCCTCAGCGGAAACATCAGTGATACCTTTAATTTCTACATCTTCTACGGTGATATATGTGTGAAATCCTAACGTACCTAATATCGTCATTTTGTATGCTGCATCAAATCCACCAACATCTGAAGTTGGATCTGCTTCAGCATATCCTAATTCTTGTGCTTCTTTTAACACATCTTCGTATGATGCACCTTCAAGACTCATTTTACTTAATATATAATTCGTTGTGCCATTTACAATTCCCATGATTTTTGTAATTCTATCAGATGATAATCCTTCTACAATCGTTCTTAGTATCGGAATGCCTCCAGCAACACTTGCTTCATAGAATACATCACAACCATGTTCCTCAGCTTTTGCTAATATCTCATGACCGTGTTGTGCCATTAAATCTTTATTCGCTGTAATGACATGTTTACCTTGTTCAAGCGCTGCTATGATATAGTTTTTTGTTAATTCTACTCCACCCATGACTTCAATAATAATATCAATATTTTTATCTTCAAGAACTTCCCAAGGGTCTTCTGTAATTTTATGAGGATCTATATGAATATCTCTCAATTTATTTTTATTTTGAACTAATATTTTCTCTATTTCAATAGAAGAGCCAATCTGTCTTTTAATATCATCTTGATGACCCTCTACAATTCTAACAACACCTGTGCCAACAGTGCCTAATCCTAATAATCCTATTTTAAAAGGTTTCATTATTTTCCCCCTATTATCAATTTCATCCTTGCCCAATCACTTGCACACGTTTAACACCTTCAAACTCCAAAGATTCCAACAAATCAGAAAAATTTTCACCTATAGATGAAGTATCTACCGACATCACTACATTCGCCATACCTTGAAGTGGAATCGTCTGGTTAATGGTTAGCACATTACCTTTAAAATCAGCAACCAAAGCTATTACTTTGGATAAAACACCTGAACGATGATGTAAGTCCATTGATATCGTAACAATGCTTTCAGTTTGTAGTTTATTTAAAGGAAATATACCATCTTTATATTTATAAAATGCACTCCGACTTAAGCCTACTTTTTCTACAGCTTGATGGATGGTTTTTACCTCCCCATTTGCAAGGAGTTCTTTCGTTTGTATTGTTTTTATCAATGATTCAGGCAATATATTTTCTTTTACTAAATAAAACTTCTCCATACGTCCCCCTGTTAAAGACTTATGTTTTTCTATAGTGGACATTATATATGAATACTAGCAATAAAACAATAGTGAATATACCCCAAAATGTGAAATGTAGCATTGATGCATAATCCTATTACTTTTCGAGAGACCCCAGACAAATCAAGGATTCATGGATAAGCTGATCCCAGAAATGGACATGGCGTATCAGCAAAAAAACATCTTAGAATTTTCTAAGATGTTAAGATCATTGTTTATGTATTATTTTTGGATGTATTTGAGTAGGTTACTCTTTTTCTACGAATTCAAATTCATATTCTCCAATGCGAATAGTTTGACCGTCTTTGGCTCCCTTTTCTCGTAAAGCCTGATCTATTCCCATATTACGCAAAGTTCTTGAAAAGCGCATCACTGAGTCATATGTCCCGAATTGTGTTTTCTTCAGCATTTTATTAATACGTTCACCTTCAATAATAAACACATCATTTTCTCTCCGAATCGTAAACGGTTCTTTTTCACTCTGATCCTCAATCGTATATATTTTTCTATCCTCAATTTCAGATACTTCTTCAACGATGGGTTGTTTTGGTATAGCATCTAACACATCTACGGTTTTATATAATAATTCTTGAACACCTTTTCCAGAAACTGCCGAAACCTCAAAAACATCTAGTTCGCCGTGATGTTCATATAATTGTTCACGGAATTTCTTTAAGTTATCCTCAGATTCAGGTATGTCCATTTTATTAGCTACGATAATTTGTGGAAGCTCTTTTAATTTCTCACTATATTGATAAAGTTCTGAATTAATTTTCACCCAATCCTCATAAGGATCTCTACCTTCAGAAGCGGACATATCTACAACATGTAAAATGATTCTAGTTCTTTCAATATGCCTTAAAAATTCATGTCCTAATCCTGTACCTTCATGCGCCCCTTCAATGAGACCAGGAAGATCAGCTAACACAAAACTTTTGCCTTCACCAACATCAACTACACCTAAGTTAGGTGTTAATGTTGTAAAATGATAAGAAGCTATTTTCGGTTTAGCAGAAGTTACTCTAGATAAAAAAGTGGATTTACCTACACTTGGAAATCCTACCAGTCCAACGTCAGCCATGACTTTTAATTCCAATACAATCCAACGCTCTTGTCCTTCTTCCCCATTTTCTGCAATGTATGGAGCAGGATTGCTCGACGTTGCAAAACGAACATTACCGTGACCACCTTTCCCTCCTTTAGCGATAATCACTTCTTGTCCATGAGTCGTTAAGTCTGCTAATACTTCATTTGTATCATCATCATGAACTACTGTACCTGGAGGAACTCTAACGATCATATCATCAGCATTTGCCCCCTGCTGCTTTTTTATCTTCCCTTTTTCTCCACGCTTTGCTTTAAAATGTCGTTGATATTTAAAATCAACTAATGTCCTAAGACCCTCATCTACTTTTAAGATCACATCTCCCCCATTACCACCGTCGCCACCTGCTGGTCCACCTTCAGGAACATATTTTTCACGGCGAAATGAAATCATACCATCTCCACCGTCACCACCTTTCACGTATACTTTTGCTTTATCTACAAACATAAAAACACCTCTATTATGTATTTAATCAAATTGGAGCTCAATTGAAATCCATTTTTCGTTCATTTCTTGTTTTACCTTCACATCTATAAACTTCGTAACAATGAGTTCTAAGTCTTTTTTAAATTGTGGTAACTTGATTTTTCCTACAAATTCAAAAGCAATATGCAGTTTTTGTTTTTCTTCAAAAAAGTCAATCGTCAGTTCATTATCAGTATCATATGTATTTTCTGCATATTTCTCAAACAAATTCAACAAATCAATCAATAAAAAAGCATGATCTTTTAGTTTATCAGTGAACTTTTCAGGAGAGTTCAAGCTTTCCTCAACTTTAAATTGATATGACTTACTTTTGGTTTTCATTTTTAATAAGAAAAATTCTAGATAAGGAACATTTAATTTTGTGATATTTCTTTCATGTTGAATACTATGCTTTAATTTTTCCACAATAAATATTAATTTATCAAACTTTTTGAGTTTGATATATCCAAATATAAGTTGAAGCTCATTCATTAAGTCATGTTGATAATGATGAATAAAATTCAAAGTCTCACTTATCGATTGATTCTTATCATATGACCTCTGCTTTTTTGTAACAAAAAAATGAATGATAATAATTATGACTGTAATCATGATGAGGATTCGAGTTAACCAACCAGTTGATGTAACAAAAATAATGACTAATAATAACAATACCAAAAGCTCAGTAATGAGACTTATTCGTTTCCAATTTCCCATTAGACAATCCCCGTTTATATCATCATTTATTTTCAATCAAACAAAAATCCTAGCGCATTCTATACGCCAGGATTATGTTTAGTGTTATTTATTAAGCTTCTACTGCTGTTGGATATACACTCACTTTTTTACGATCGCGTCCCCAACGTTCAAATTTAACTACTCCATCAACTTTAGAGAATAAAGTATCATCAGAACCAATACCTACATTGTTTCCAGGATGAATTTTTGTCCCACGTTGACGAACAAGGATATTACCAGCTCTAACAGCCTGACCATCAGCACGTTTAGCACCTAAACGCTTTGAAATACTGTCACGACCATTTTTTGTAGAACCTACTCCCTTTTTAGAAGCAAATAACTGAAGATCTAACTTCAACATAGTATCTACCTCCCCTACACGAGTTTATTAATAATGTTTACATAATCTTCATAAGATTCCTGAATAGACTCCAACATGACAACCATGGATTCAAGAAGCAACTGAATTTGTTTAGAGGTTTCCTCATTCTTAATGATTGGTATCTTCACCTCGAGAAAACCACTATTATCCATTGTCGTAGGTGACTTTATTCTTAATAATGACTCCATCGAATTTACAGTTCCAACGGTGACCGTTGATACACCTGCACAAACGATATCTTCGCCTGATTCAGCATATTCAGCATGTCCATCTACAAGATATCTGACAATTTTTTTCTCGTGGTCTCTTTCAATGGTTACCGTAATCATTTGATTCCTCTTATGCTTGAATTTTTTCGATTACTACTTTTGTATAAGGCTGACGATGACCTTGTTTACGATGGTAGTTTTTCTTAGGCTTATATTTGTAAACAGTAATTTTCTTACCTTTACCGTGTCTCTCCACTTTTCCAGTTACACTTGCTCCAGAAACTGTAGGAGTACCTACCACTAATCCTGCATCGTTTGAAACAGCTAATACCGTGTTAAAAGTTACTGATTCTTCTGCATTTGCATCTAACTTCTCAATATAAAGCTCATCGCCTTCTTGAACTTTGTATTGTTTACCACCAGTTTCAATAATTGCGTACATTTGTCGCACCTCCTCATGTCTCAGACTCGCCAAATAAAAGGTGATACAAACGTTGGATTAAGAACCATTATTGTATACTTTCATAACCTTGTTTGAGCGGTTATAACATGTGTCATAAGCACACATCATTCAGATGTTATCATACTTACAGTAATATTGCAACAGGAGACTTTTTTAATAACCTTTATAATATACGATTACATTTAGGGCAAACTTTCACAGGAGAGTTGTTCATATTTCTTGCTTTTTTTCTTGTCATCTCAAATAATCCAAGTTTCGTCCATCCCATTACTGTCGTTTTCGTACGATCATACTGTATAGCATTTTCTAATTTCTTAGTAATTTCATCTCTATGGGTTTGAATTTCCATATCAATAAAATCAATAATAATAATCCCGCCAATATCTCTTAACCTTAATAATCTAACAATTTTCTCCACAGCTTCTAAATTTGTTTCAAACACAGTCTGCTCCAAATCAACCTTACCGGTATATTTTCCAGTATTTACATCAATCACAGTTAAAGCTTCTGTCTCATCAACAACGATGTACCCCCCATTATCTAACCATATTTTTGATTTATAAAATTGTTCGATTTGTTTTTGTATATCAAAAGACTCAAATATAGGATCAGAATTAGACTCATAAAGTTTAACTCGGTCAGAAAGGGATGGTGAAATGTTATGAACAAACTGTTTAATAACTTCGGCTTTTTGAACATCATCAATGATAATTTCCTGCACTTCCGTTGTAAATAGATCTCTAACAATTCGCAACGAAATGCCAAGTTCTTGATATAACTCAGCAGGTGCAGTAGAGGATTCAAATCTGCTCTCAATTTCCTTCCAAATTTCTCTAATCTCAATGATATCTTTATTTAAAGTATCCTTACTGGCATTCTCTGTAACTGTCCGTAATATAAGGCCTTCTTCATTGATTCTAATCGCTTCTCCAATAGACTTCAAACGTTCTCTTTCATCGTTGGATTCAATTTTGCGGGAAACAGCTACGTAGTTACCAGAAGGCACATATACTACATAGCGGCCTGGCATATTATAATGCGTCGTAATTTTAGCACCTTTTTTCCCTAATGGCTCCTTGTAAATTTGAACCATAATTTCTTGTCCAACATGAATCAGTTCTTGAATAGATGGTTTATTTTTAGGTTTTTGTTCTAAATTAATAGGTAATAAATCGTCACGATATAAAAAAGCATTTTTTCCTTTTCCAATATCAACAAATGCCGCCTCCATACCAGGTAAAACATTTACTACCTTGCCTTTATATACGTTTCCAACGGATTGCTTGTCCATTGTCTCTTCAACATAATACTCAATCAATTGCCCGTCTAGTGTATATGCAACTTCAGTTACATCCTTTTCATAGTGAATAACGATTCTCTTCATTATTACACTCCCAAATCGTAAAAACTTTTTTTCTATCTTTTATTTTACACAATTTATCCCTAAAAAGTGAAATGTTAAATGATCAAATAAACTCAACCTTTCAATCTAGGATTTACAAGGTAGGTTTGTATGATATGCTTTTCTGGTATAACTGCTTGAATTTGTCCAAAGTCATTTAATACATAAATAATATGCATTTGATCACGTTTGAAACATCTAACAATTTCTGATATTGAACTTGATGGTTTTGCATAAATTGCCTTTGTTTTTTCATTGCTAACTTTCATTTTTGCAAATGTCAATTCTCGATTAACTAGGAATCGAATAAAGTAATAGGGTATATTACGAAAAGAATACCAGTTTGAATATAATAAAAAAAAGCCAATGATTAATAGATTTAAATGTACACCTGAGTTAAATATGTCCATACAAGCATAAACAATAATTGAAATACTCATGAACAGACTATTCCATGCACAATATTTTAAAGAATTATGGTAACTCATCTTATAACTGAGTAATGCCTGAACAATTTTACCTCCATCCAATGGTAAGATAGGTAATAAATTAAACAAGGCGATCATTAAATTAGCGTGTATAAAATACTCAGCCCATACCAAATCAATCATTTCAGTTCTTTGCATGAAATAAACAAAGCCAATCATCCAACAATTTTGAAGTGGACCAGCAACTGCAACAATGATTTCTTCCTTAGCAGAGGTATTCCGGTGTGTTTCTACTTCAGCTACTCCCCCAAACGGGAGCAGTTGTACAGATTTTACATCCCATCCAAAATTTTTCGCGGCTACTACATGCCCCATTTCATGTATAAAAACAATGGCAAACAAAGTGATTAATTCTCCAATATTACCAGATAAAATTGAAGTTAACATGACTAAAATAAACAACGGGTGGAATCTGTATCGTGTACCATAAATGTTAATCAAAATGAATCACTTCCGCAGGATCAATAAATTGATTATCCTTTCTTAAAGCAAAATATAAAATCCCTGCCTCGTCATTTTGCAATTCTGAAACAACACCAATTTGGTCTCCACCTTCTACCCAATCGTTTACCTGTAGTGAGGAATAAGTAACATATCCATATATGGATTGAAGCTTGTTTATATGCTGAATTACTATGGTTAAACCTGTAAACTCTGTGTTTTCAACAGAAATAACTCTCCCTTGATCTAATGCAATAATAGGTTCGTTTTTCCTCGTTTTAATTGTAACACCTGACTTTGTAGACTCAAAAGCCGAGATAATTTTTCCATTAGCAGGATGGTGTATATTTTTAATTTGAGATGTATTTACTTTTTCTGCTGGTATCGTATTTTTATCAGAGTTAAAGGTTGGGATGAAAGAGGGGTATCCTTCAAATATTTGGTCATAAAATGTTAATAATGCTTTATTATCAAGCGCATCTTCATTCATAACCTGAGTAATGAATACTTTTCCTTTCTCTGCCCATGGTGTTTCTAATTGAAATAATAACCAGATCATAACAAATAACAGAAAACTAATAGAGAAAGTATTCATGAAATATTTTTGAAGGAAACTTTCTTCTCTATCATATTGTTTCAAATGTGCCCATGGATCTTTCCTATTTTTCCACATAAATTCAGGATCATCTAATTTTTGCTCTACGAACTCTTGAGGATATCTCGTATTCATTTCATGATTGTTATTCAGAGGTTTATTATGTTTTTGAATAAGTTCATTTACACGCTGATTTCTTCTTTGTTTTACGCTTTTATTAATTTTCATATTTGTTCACCCCAAAAGGCTAGTCCATTATTTTATGATTAATGTTTATGATTATTATGTAATGGTTAGAACCCACAATAAAAAAACCATATAAAAGCTAATGCCTTCATACGGTTTATTTTAAAAAATGTCTAACATTCAATATTCCTCATCATACATCCATGGGCTATCTTGATGAACCTTAATACTCATCACAATGCCTATACTCATCATGTTTATTAACAATGAACTACCTCCATAACTAATGAAGGGCAGAGTTATTCCAGTTAGTGGCATTAACCCGATTAACATCCCAACGTTTTCAAAAATTTGGAAAATGAACATAGAAGTAATACCAACAATAATATATGCACCTGCTCGATCATTAGAGTGTATAGCAATAATAATCAATCGATAGATTAATAAGAAATATAATAAAAGTAACAATGACGACCCAATAAAACCAAATTCCTCTCCTACAATAGCGAAAATAGAATCTGAGTAATCATAAGGTACTTTAACAATTCCTTTGGAATAGCCTTCTCCCAGTAATCCACCTGATCCAATGGCCATGATCGCTTGGTCTTGATGAAAAGTATCACTAGCTGTTTCTGGAAACAAAATAGCATCTATTCGTTCTGTCCAATGACCTTTGCCATTTTCACTAAAAAATGTGACGATTGGATCGTGAAAAGTTTTGTATATATGATAGGAGGCAAATGTTATTGCAGATATAAGCAAAATACTAATTAGTACATAAGTATATTTTAAATTACCAATCCAAAGCATACCTATAAAAATTACAATATATATAATTGCGTTACCTAAGTCAGGTTGCATGATTACAAAAGTGAAAGGAATTAAAACAATTAAACTAATTGGGACTAAATCATTAACAATAGTTAAAGGTTCGCCATCTCGCTTTTTCAGCAAATATGCAATCATAATAATTAATGTAATTTTAACCAATTCTGCAGGTTGAAAATCAACAATGATTAGGTCATACCAACCTCTTGCTCCATTTTTTATTTTCCCAAAAAAAATAAGTCCAATTAACAAGAGGATGCCAAACCCATAAATATAATATGCTCTTTTAATCAATAGGCGGTAGTCTATTAAAGAAAAAAAAGTCATCGTTATGAAACCTAATAAAAAAAGTTGTACATGCTTTGTAACTTGCCGTGGTAAATCAGAACTATTAATTAATAGAGTTCCAACTACCATAAATAAAATCAATATTAAAATAACGATCCAATCTAATTGTTTCAGCTTCGTTAGCACTTCATGCTCATCCTATCCCCATGATCTTTTTAAGTTTATAAAATACACCTTTTTTTCTTTCTAACGCCATTAATGGAACGGAATCCCCTAATATACGACGGGCAATATTTCGATATGCAACAGCCGCATTTGAAGTTGGATTCATGACCGTAGGTTCTCCAATGTTTCCTGATTTTATCACTTGTTGGTCGTCTGGAACAACACCTAATAAATCAATTGCAAGTATCGAACAAACTTCATCAATATCCATCATATCCCCAGACTTCATCATATTTGGACGAACACGATTAATAATCAATTTTGGATTTTTAATATCAGAAGCCTCCAATAAACCAATTACTCGATCTGCATCTCTTACAGAAGACATTTCTGGAGTAGATACGACAATGGCTTTATCTGCTCCTGCAACAGCATTTCTGAATCCTCCTTCAATACCAGCAGGGCAATCTATAATGATATACTCAAAATCTGGCTTTAAAGAATCCACTATTTTTTTCACATCTTCTGGTTGCACAGCGTCTTTATCCTTCGTTTGAGCGGCTGGAAGAAAATATAATTCTTCAAACCGTTTATCTTTTACTAATGCCTGAGCGATTCTACAGGTTCCTTCAACTACATCCACCAAATCATAAATAATTCTATTCTCCAAACCCATCACTACATCTAAATTCCTTAATCCGATATCTGTATCCAATAAACATACTTTTTTCCCTAACATGGCTAAGGCAGTTCCGATATTAGCTGAACTTGTAGTTTTACCAACTCCACCTTTTCCTGAAGTAATAACGATCGCTTCTCCCATTTGATAATCACCTCCGCTAGAATTGTAATGCATCAGGACGAACTTTATGAAGTTCACTTATCTTTCCAATTTGCATATGATCATCCTCCAAAAAAGCAAATTCCATATATGCACCTTCATCTGCAGATTCATCAGGTGATCTACTGACTATATTTGCAATTCTTAATTGAGTTGGTTTCATATATGAAGCTGCTATTATTGCTTCTTTGTTGCCTGTATTCGTTTTACCAGCATGTGCAAGACCTCTAAGAGATCCCATGACATAAATATCACCAGTAGAAGATATCAATCCTCCTGGATTCACATCACCCATAAAAAGAACTGGTGTCTCATAGTGAACTGATTGTCCAGAACGAATAATACCTTTGATTATTTTTAAGTCATGATTTTCCTCTTTTATATCTTTTTGATTAGATTCCATGGATTGAATTAATAAATTCCCATGATTACTAACTAACTTTTTTATTTTTTCTTCTTGTTCAACATTTAAATCTCTATTACCTAATTTAATATGCACATTAATAGTGGGACCAGATAGTATTTGTTGATGTGTTTTTTCAAGTTTATACTGCAACTCACTGAGTAGTACAGGAAATTCGCAATGATCATTAAATAAAAATATAAGACCATCTTTATTCCCTTTTATCGTCACGTGTTCCTTTGTTGCAGTCATATATACCCTTCCCCCTTAACTATATAAAATTCGATATAATAAATTAATCTCCTTCTCCATATTCTTTTGATGTAAACTATCCCTTTTGCTTAAAAGATATTCGAACTACAAAAGAACGAAATGGCAAATATATCATCATTGAAAATATTACATTGACATACAAACTAGGTAAAATTTGTTGGGAGATTACCCATATGTATGATTCATTTGTAAGTTTAAATAAATAGTAAATTCCGTAAATGGTACTATCCAATAATATTAAAGAAAGCATAACAACTAAAGTAAACATAAAAAAACCTAGAAAAGAACGCTTAATTGTATAGGATATTAAGTAAACAATAAATCCAATGCTAAAAGCATATAAGCCAAACAATTGATTATAGTAAATCAAATCGTAAAAAAATCCAATACTAAAAGCTAATATAATTGCAAATGATCTCTGAACATAAAAGCAAGTATATAAAATAAGGATAAAAGTAAAATGCGGCGTTACGTGTAAACGTTCATCCCAAGTTAACGGTAACCATTGCACTATAGTTCCTTCAATTAAAAAAAACATAAAGAGAATAAAACCAATCCAAGTGCGAAGCATATCACACCTCACATTCCAGGTTTTTCAACTACAAAAACTTCCCTTAAGTTATCGAATTTAGCGGATGGTGCAATTTTTGCAATATGTGTTAGACCATAATCCCCCACTTCTCTTGACAAAACTGTACCAATTTCGATGCCTTCTGGAAATAACTTACCTAAGCCTGATGTTATAATGATATCCCCTTCTTTTAAGGTATCATTTTGATTAATCTGGCTCATTATTAATACATTTTCATTCTCGTCATAACTTTGAATAATGCCAAAAGATTGATCGCTTCCTAAAACAGTTGCAGAAATACCAATACTATTATTAAACTGGTCATTTAAATCTGTCAATAACTGCACTGTTGAAAATAAAGGATTTACTTCACTAATTCTACCTATTAAACCATCCGTAGTAGTGACAAGCATATTTAATTTCATGCCATGTTTTGAACCCAAATTAATCGTAATTGTATCATTAAAAGCGTCTGGATTTACAGCAACAACATGGGCAATATGAAATTTATAATTATTTAATTCCTTTTGTTCTTCAGTAAATTGAAGCATTTCTGTCAATCTCTTATTTTCTTCTTCTAAAGTGTTTAGCTTAGCCCTATCCCTTGCATATTGAGAAAGTGTTAATTTTAATGTTTTATTTTCTTCATGAATAACTCTCAAATCTCCAATATTCTCAAAAAAACCCGCTATATATCCAGCGGGCCTATATATTAAGCCTTGCATCCACGATACAGAGTCTTTTAAAAACTTTTCAGGCCAAATTAAGTTATCTCTCTTTTCAATCGAACTAATTCCCATAAGTGCTGTAAAAAAAATGAGACCTAGCAATAATAAGAAAAGTTTTTTGTTTCCAAAGAGCTTAAACAAACGAACACCTTCTATTCATTCAACAATTATCTTTTATTGCGACTTTTATTTTTTTTATCTCTACTAAATAAATGTATTTCCTCTAAAGCTCTACCCGTACCAATAGCAACACAATCAAGAGGGTTATCAGCCACAATCACTGGCATACCTGTTTCCTGAGTTAATTTCTTGTCTAAATTCCTCAACAAACCGCCACCACCAGTTAATATAATACCACGATCCATTATATCTGCTGCAAGCTCAGGAGGGCATTTTTCTAATGTTCCTTTTACTGCATCGATTATTTTGTCAACGGTGTCCTTCAAAGCTTTTGTAACTTCATTTGCTGAAATCTCTATTGTTTTAGGCAAACCTGTAATCAAATCACGTCCACGTATCTCCATTGATTCAGATTTTTCTGCTTCAGTTGCAGATCCAATCTCCACCTTAATAGCCTCGGCTGTTCTTTCACCTATCATTAAATTATATTTTCTTTTAATATATTGTGTTATGGAATCATCCATCTCATCCCCAGCTACTCTAACTGAACGATCGGTTACAATTCCACCTAGGGAGATTACGGCTACTTCAGTTGTTCCACCGCCAATATCTACAACCATACTGCCTGTTGGTTCCCACACTGGTAAATCTGCACCAATTGCTGCTGCAAATGGTTCCTCAATTGTATATGCGTCTTTTGCACCGGCTTGACGTGCTGCATCTTCTACTGCTCTTTTTTCAACTGCTGTTACTCCTGATGGAACACAAATCATGACATTAGGGTGTTTAGGAAACAAAAACCTTTGTTTTTGAGCTCTCTTCATAAATGCTTTAATCATTGCAGCAGTCGTTTCAAAATCAGCAATGACTCCATCTTTCATTGGGCGTTCTGCTTTAATACTTCCAGGTGTTCTACCTAGCATTTTTTTTGCTGCGTCCCCAACTTCAACAATCGTTTTAGATTCCGTATGTACAGCAACAACAGAAGGTTCCCTTACAACAATCCCCTTCCCCTTTAAATAAACAAGTGTATTTGCTGTACCCAAATCAATCCCTAAGTCTTTAACAAAGCTGCCAAACATGCCAAAAATCCCCTTCCTAATTTCCAATTACTCAATGAATTATCATAAATTTTCTAGTTTTGTTTATAATAAACGAAAATGAATTTATTTGAAACTTATATCATTGTATTACATAAGTCCTCTTTCTTTCAAACTAATAAAACTTTGATCACCAATAATTAGATGATCAAGAACCTCTATTCCGATCACCTGCCCAGCTTCTAATAACCGATTTGTTATTTCAATATCCTCTGGACTAGGGGTTGGATCACCACTTGGGTGATTGTGAACACAAATAATGGATGCACTGCTTCTTTTGATAGCTGCACGGAAAACTTCTCTTGGGTGAACGATGGATGCATTTAAACTACCCATGGAAAGTGTTTCTTGTGCAATTAGCTGATTCTTTGTGTTTAAAAACAAACAAATAAAGTGTTCCTTCTTTAAGTATCGTAAATCTTCCATTATATATTTTGCAGCGTCTCCTGGAGATTTAATGGTAATATAATGTTCTAATTTGCTTTTTGCTAATCTTCTGCCCAGTTCAATTCCAGCTTGAATTTGTAAAGCTTTTGCTGGACCTATCCCTTTCATTTCAATGAATTGCTCTGTACTTGCATCAACTAATTGACGTAATCCTCCAAGTTTTTTTAGCAATTTTTGAGCTAGTGTTATTGCAGATTCATCATAAGAACCTGTTCTTAACAGTATGGCTATGATCTCTGAATCAGTTAAAACGTGTGCTCCGTATTGAAGCATGCGTTCACGAGGTCTATCATTTTCTGGTACGTCACTCAGAATTTGTGACAAATGTGACATATCCTAAGCCCTCCCTTTTAGACATTTTTATTAATACACACTGAAATTTCTATATAAAAATGTACATGTCGTGAGGGATATGCATACAAAAAACGAATTCGCACCTCCATAACAGAACTTGATTTGTACAATTTCTTTTAAATTATATTACTTCAATTCCAAACTCACCTAACATATCACTTAGCAAGGAAAGGGATAAACCAACCACATTAAAATATGACCCCTCTATAGAATCCACTATGGTTGCACCAAGACCTTGTATCGCATACGCACCAGCTTTATCCATAGGTTCCCCAGTATTAACATAACGTTCAATCTGTTCTATCTGTAGAGACTTCATATGTACTATCGTCTTTTGAGATTCAACAATTCTTTTCCCTGAGTCTGAATCTATGCAAGTTATACCACTATATACTTCATGTTTGGTGCCTTGAAGCTGAAGTAACATTGAAATCGCATCGTTTTTATCTTTCGGTTTCCCAAATATTTGTTCATCTTTTACAACAATTGTATCTGCTCCAATAATAATTCCATGTTTATTCTTAGATTGTATTTTTTCAAACACAGCTGCTGCTTTTTTTGTAGATAAAACTTCCACTATTTCAACAGGTGTTAATTTCTCAGTTAGCGTTTCATCAACATCATTCACACATATTGTGTAGGGTAAGTTCAAAGAACGAATCAATTGTTGTCTTCGAGGTGAAGAAGAGGCTAAGATTAGTTGTGAATTTTTCAAAATTTTTAATCCCCTTCAAACATCATAATTTACGATATAACCAAAAAGCTAAGGTTAATCCCAAGATGTTTGCAATATTTAGTTTAACCTGGAAATTTAAATCATATGATAAAAAACCTAAATTTGCTGAAGGTTCCCATGTGATTTGTGAGGATTTAGTTAAAAAGAATAATGCAGGCACGGGTTCTAAAAGTTGAGCAATAATTGACCCAGTTAACAATCCTATCAACAAAAAAATAATTAAAACAAAACTATTTTTTTTCACCACACTCCTACCTCCAAAACTTGTAACTTGCACTTTTATCTATGATTCTATTTATCTTCTTCTCTATTCTATTATACGAGTTAAGAGTAATTAACACAATCTATGAAAAAAAACTTTACATTCCTTATTTTACCTTTTTACATTCCACTCTTTTCCTATTAGAATATAAAATAGGGAGGAATTTAGCTTGATGGAAAAATGTAAACACACTATTATTTTCTTGATGATTCTTTTTGTGGTTTTTCCAAATTATGCTCAAGCTTTGAAAGTGGTCATAGATGCAGGACATGGTGGGAAAGATCCTGGTGCTTTGGGTGTTAATGGATTGAAGGAAAAGGATGTTAATCTAGACATCTCATTAAAAGTACGAAATATTTTAGAAGAACGTGGGCATGAAGTTATTTTAACCAGGGAAAGTGATATATACATAAGTTTGCAAGACAGAGTTAAATTTACAAATCAACAAAATGCAGATTTATTTGTATCAATTCATGCAAATGCTCATCACGATCCTTCCGTTAAAGGCAGCCTGGTAATCTACTATAATAATCAATATCCAGATGAGGATTACCCTGCTAGTAAAGCTATGTCTACTTTAACACCCTATAGTAGGACACTGGCACAATCCGTACTAAATGAACTGATAGGCGAAGCCGGGACGAAAGACCTCGGTTTAATGTCCAAAGCTGTTTATGTCGCTCGCATGGGCTCAATTCCAAGTATTTTAGTAGAAACAGCTTTTTTAAGTAATGAAGAAGATGCTGCTAAATTATTTGAAGAAAGTGAAAGACAAAAAATGGCCATAGGGATTGCTAACGGTGTTGAAACATTTGTACCTATTACTTTTTGGGATGCTTTGGATCACTGGGCGATAACTTCTATCATTCGACTTCAGGATAATGATCTAATCTATGGATATAACAATAGTTATGAGCCAAATAGATCATTAACCAGAGCGGAATTTTTAGCGATGATGGATCGTATTTTTTACTTTACAAGTGACAAATCTCC
Source organism: Chengkuizengella marina (assembly GCF_009910845.1). Classification (GTDB taxonomy): domain Bacteria; phylum Bacillota; class Bacilli; order Paenibacillales; family KCTC-33759; genus Chengkuizengella; species Chengkuizengella marina. The sequence goes on from NZ_SIJB01000027.1 coordinate 160,049, forward strand.
TGAAAATGAGCAAGAAACACATGAACCACTTGATAATTTGAGCGATGATCAAAACACTCCTATTTCAGAAGAAGAGACAGAATCAACTCAAGAAAATGACTTATCAGATCAAGACAATCGTAATCATGAGCAAAATAATTCAAACACAGATTTAAATGAAACCAATGAAAAAGAATCAACTTCAGTTTTATCAAGTAAGTTTGATTCTAATAAACAAACAAAAATAGAAACAAATGACTTTAAAGACCTATCCACTGATCATTGGGCTTTTGAAATCATTCAAGAAGCAGTGAATAAAGGATACATTCTAGGGTATCCAGATGAAACAATTCGACCGAATGAACCCATTTCAAGAGCTGAGGTTTCGGTCATATTTAATCGTATATGGAATGAAAATGAAATGACAGCAACTGAAGAAACGTTTTCATATGAAGATGTATCCGAGGAAAAGTGGTACGCTGAGTCTATTTATCTGTTAAAGGAACTTTCTCTTTTAAATGGAATAACCGAAAGCACCTTTGGACCTGAACGTAATATGACTCGTGCTGAATTAGCTGTTATGGTAGATAGATTTTTGTACTAATAAAAGCTCGCCGATGGCGAGCTTATTTTTTGATTTTATTTAAATAAGTTTTCACTTAGGAGAGAAAAATTAAAGAGATACAGATATCCTTTGTAGTAGATCCTTTTGCAAAATTGTATATTGCATTAAAGCAGTTTGGGTCTGCCAAAGTAATGAAGAGGATGGATTTTTCTGATAGTCCTCTAAAGAAATCATAGCAGTACTTAATGCACTATTCATTTTTTCAAACGTAGATTTAACTTCTTCTGGAAATCCGTTATTCATTTGTGGGATTAATCCTGCCCAAGTTTGATGGAGGCCTTTAATCGTCTCGAGAGAGCTATTTTCAAAGGGCGAAAAAGATTGATCCTTTAAATGTATTAAAGTTAACTCACTAATCGTATGAACAAGATTTGATCCTTGAGAAAAATAAGATTGGACAAGCTCTGCATCATTCCCATTATTCCATTTCATTTGTTGTATTGAAGGTATTTCATATGATTTAATATAAACTTCTAAATCTTCCTGCTGTAATTTATAACTCAGTAATAGTGCATCATCTCGATTTGTTGTCATTCCTGCAAAAACATAGTAGTTATCGTTTAATTCACTTACAGCAGCGAATCCATTGTTTGATAAGCCAGCTATTGCTTCCTCTGCTCCTTCCAAACTACTGAACACACCATTTTGAAGCATATAATAAGATTGAAGTGGTAAATTTAATGAAATTGTTCCATTTAAATTTACTACTGGCTGAGGACTAGACATGTTATTATTCTCATTTTCAATTACTTCATCAGATTCTGTGGGTGAGGTAGAGTCGATTTGTGATTGATTTAATTCACTAGCCGATTGTGGATTTTCAGAGAAAAAAGATAATACAAAAAACCCAAATGCAATTCCTACAATAATAGCTCCCGTGAAAGAGGTGATGATTTTAAACCAAGGTCTCTTTGTTTTTTTGAAATACCCATAGTGGTTTCTATTTTGATATGGGTTTTTTTGATATTCATTTGAGTATTTAGGATGTGAATCAAATCTTTCCAATAAGTCATCTTCACGATCTTTACCACGATGTTTATTATTAAAACCATTATTATTATCTTGATCTTGATACGTATCTGTTTCACGTATAAGCTGTTCTAATCTAGCAGTTTCAGCATCAAATGGGCTGCTCCATGCACCATAATCCGTTGTAAATTGATTTAATGGCTGTGAATCTAGGATAGAATCAGAAAGTTCATCTATAGTCTCTGTTTTATCTGATTTCTCTAACACCTTAAACTCATTTTTATTTAAGGATATAATCTCTTTTTGAGTTTCATTTTTCTTATTTATTTGATTTCCTTCCTTGTCAAAGCGATAGGTTAATCTTGCTTTATCCAAAACATATTCCCTCCTTGTCCAAACATTGTATATGAAAAGAATATGATAAAAATAGGAATAATATGATTAATTCAATGAATAATGAAGTTATTATTCTTAAACAAAAAATGTGTAAATCACAATTTTCAATGAATACGATTTATATGATTCAAAAATATATTACACGTGTCTATTAAAGATTGTACGCGTGGTATAGGTGGAAATTGATTGTTTAATGCACATACTGAGCATTTGTACAAATCATCTATTTCATATTGTTTAAAAAATACTCCTTTTAAAGGGTTTTCTGTAGTAAGCTGTATGACTTCATTCGTTTTACGAATACTAAATGAATCAAGAGGGATAGATAAACCTCTGCCATCTGTTTTAATATAACTTTCTTTTAAAGTCCACAAATCAAAAAAATAATTTAATTTTTGAGGTTCTTCTTTTGTTAATAAATCCACTACTTCCTGTTTTGAAAAAAAACGATCAGCGATTCCATAGTCGATTGAAGCAATTAGCTCTACGTCAATACCAATAATTGAACGATCGATTGCACAAGTCACCCAATCACCTGAGTGCGAAACATTAAAATGAAGTTGTGGAATTTTCATTACTTTTGGCTTGCCGTAGCTATTTTTTTCAAATACGATTTCATGGTTTTTAATATGTGTTAAATTCATAATTTCAGTTCGAATTAAAATTTCACCTAATAATGACCGATAAGCATCCTTTTTATTTCTAAATTTATTTAATTTATTTTGTTTTTCTTTAGTTAGATTTTTTAATAAATCAATATATAAACTATGTTCAATCTCTGAATCTACTTTCACAGCAATAATTTCCATTCTTTATACCTCATATCTTAAGTTTCATATCATTTTATTATATCTAAAAAGTTGGAAAATAAATACGATATGCTTTAAAATATATGGATGAGGTGATTTAATCATGATGAAATTATTCTGTTTTCCATACGCAGGTGGCAGCTCTGCTATATATAACAAATGGAAAAGATACTTTAATAACCAATCTATTGAAATCGTTCCAATTGAATTAGCTGGTAGAGGAACTAGAATGGGAGAACCTTTATACGACAATTTAAATGAAGCTGTCGAGGATGTTTATAAATGGATAAGTAAACAGATAGACTCTACACCATACGCTCTATTTGGACATAGTATGGGAAGCAAAATTGCTTATGAATTGTATTATAAGTTAATAAATCTGAATCATAATGAACCAGAAATGATCTTCTTTTCAGGAAGCTCAGCCCCACATTCTAAAAAAACGGACAAACAACAAGTTCATTTATTACCAAATGATGAATTTAAAAGAGAAGTGCTTGATCTAGGCGGAACTTCTGAGGAAATTTTTGATAATAGACAATTAGCAGAGCTCTTTGTTCCTATTATTAGAGAGGATTATAAAATTGTAGAAACATATCAATATAAGGAAAAACAAAATAAAATTAATTGTAAAACAGTGGTATTGTATGGGTTGCAAGATAAATACATAGATATTATTAAGGAATGGGATGAACTTACTGATTTGCCCTCAACCTACCATTTCATAAATGGAGGACATTTCTTTATCCAAGAAAATATAGAAAAAACAATAGAGGCTGTTAAAAGTCATTTATTTATAAATAACCCTCAAAGATAATAAACATCACTTACATAACTTAAATTGTGCTAGTAATCTAAAAAAACCATTCGGACTGTCTCAGAATTAAATTTTGAGACAGTCCTTTTTCTATTAAATTTAATTGATTTTAACAATTTCAAATTATGTCCAGCATAATGATGGATAAAGTGTTTTCAAAAGGATTTACTCTATTTTTTCTCCTTCAATTACAACATATTTTTTGAAATTTTCAAATAATTTAGTAGCATGTTTTCCAGGCTTACCTAAACCTATTACTCTTCCGTCTACTTTAACTACCGAAATGATTTCCGCAGCCGTTCCAGTCATAAAAACTTCTTCGGCAGTATATACATCGTATCTAGTGATTAACCCCTCTTCAACGTTATATCCGTATTCTCTTGCTAGATCAATCACAGTATTTCGAGTAATTCCTTCTAAAGCACCTTGAGAACATGGGGGGGTGATTAACTTGTCATTTTTATAAATAAATAAATTTTGAGTTGTACTTTCAGCAACATATCCTTCTGTATTTAAGATCAAACCATCTTGCATTCCAGCAAGTTTTGCCTCTATTTTTACTAATATATTATTTAAATAATTTAAAGACTTTACTTGTGGTGGTAAAGTATCTGCACGATTCCTCCTAGTTGGTACTGTAAGCACTTCCACTCCATTATCATAAAATTCACTAGAAAAAGCATTGAATTTCTCTGTTATAACAATCAATTGTGGATTCATACAAACAAATGGATCTAAGTTATAACGATCCCCTACTCCTCTAGACACAATTATTCGTATATACGCTGTATCTAAATGATTTTTCTTTAAAGTCTCAATTACAATATTTTTAATTTCATCATGTGTGTAGGGTATACTTATTAATAAGGAATGCGCTGAATCAAATAAGCGTCCAATATGTTCTTTTAGTTTAAAAACATTTCCATTGTAGGCTCTTATTCCTTCAAACACCCCATCTCCGAATAAATATCCTCTATCAAATACGGAAACTTTAGCATCCTCCCTATGTACATAAGTTCCATTCATAAAAATCCAATCACTCATTATATCTTCCTCCCTAAACGTTATAAATTGCCTCGCTTTTCTTGTTCTCTCTCTACTGCTTCAAAAAGTGCCTTTATATTCCCATTGCCAAATCCACGTGAGCCTTTACGTTGAATGACTTCAAAAAATAATGTAGGTCTATCTTGTATAGGTTGTGCAAAAATTTGAAGCAGATATCCTTCATCATCTTTATCCACTAAAATTTTATATTTTTGTAATTCTTCTATGGATTCATCAATTTTTCCAACTCGTTTTGGAAGCATTTGATAATAAGTTTCAGGTGTATATAAAAAATCTATCCCGTTTTCATTCATTTTTTTAACCGTTTCCAGAATATCATCTGTAAGTAAGGCAATATGTTGAATACCAGGTCCTTTATTGTATTCTAAAAATTCTTCTATTTGAGATTTTTTATCTCCTTCTGCTGGCTCCACAATCGGGAGTTTAACCTGTTCCGTACCATTCTGCATCACTTTTGTCATCAGTGCAGAATTGGAGGAACTAACCTCATCTTTTTTAAATGCTTTAAGTAGTTTAAAACCAAAGACATTATCATAAAAACTTACCCACGCAGGCATGTTATCTACACAGATGGCTAGATGGTCAATGCGAGAAATACCATTATTCTCTTGGAAACTACCATTGTCTATTGATTTATAACCTGGGAAAAATACTCCTCTATAATCTTTTTTTTCTACAATTGTATGAGTGAGATCACCCAAAGTTCCAACAATCGCTTTTTTTACAGTGCCATATTTATCGCTTTCTTCATAAGGGGGTTGAATACTTCTTGCTCCATTAGACACTGCATTTTCATATATTTCATCTACATCATTTACACGAAATGCGATATCTTTTACTCCATCTCCTCTTTTTTTAACAAATTGTGAAATAGGATGTTCATTAAAATGTGAGCTGCTTACTACAATGCAAGTATTTCCTTTTTTTAATACATAGGATGTACGATCACGATCCCCTGTTTCTAAACCACTATATGCTACGATTTTCAAACCTAAAATTCTACTATAAAAATAAGCAGATTGTTTTGCATTACCTACATAAAGCTCTATATAATCAATATCTTCTATCTCTTGTTTATTGAGCTTATTTATAATTGATATCATATTTTCTCTCATACTGATCGCTCTCCTTATTTTTTAAAAATTTTACTAGGATTCATAATATTATTAGGATCAAAAAGTGACTTTATTTGTCGCATGTATGATACTGAATTTCCATGTTGTTTGTACATATATTCAATCTTCCCAAGGCCAATACCATGTTCTCCACTACAAGTTCCTCCATTTTTCAATGCATAATCAACAATTTGTTCATTTATTTTTTTATAGAGGCCCACTTCACTCTTATTTTCTGGATCTACTGAAAAAACGGCATGAAAGTTTCCATCACCCACATGACCTAAAATCGCACATTCAATATTAGAATGATCCATGATCTTTCTTGTTTCTTTAATTGCATTTGGCAAAACAGTTAATGGTACACACACATCTGTTGTCATCAGTTTTTTTTCAGGATTCAATGATTTGATTGCAAAGGCTACTTCGTGCCTAATCTCCCATAAATTCTCCCTTTCTAAATCATTCGTAGCTAATTGAATATTTAAACAACCTTCTTCAATCAAAATCTCTTTTGCAAGCTCATAATCATGATGAACTATGTCTTCGTTTCCACCCAACTCCAGAAATAAATAGGGGGCAATTGAAAAGTTTCTTGATTTGTATCGATTGATCGCTTCAATCGTCCTTTCATCTATCAATTCAACCCTTTCAATCGATAAATCTCTTTTTTTCATATTCACTACTGCATTCGATGCTGAAATTAAATCTGTAAACTCCACCAATGCTGTTAGTTTATATTTAGGGATATTATAAACACGTAAAGTGATCTCGGTAAAAACCCCCAGCGTAGCTTCAGAACCTACAAATAGATTTGTTAGATTATATCCAGAAGAAGATTTAAGATACTGCCCCCCTACGTTCAACTCTTCACCATTTGCTAAAATAATTTGCATTCCTAATACTTGATCTTTCATAGATCCATACCTGACACTATTTGTACCACTTGCATTAGTAGAGACCATTCCACCAATGGAAGCATCTATTGCTGGATCTATTGGGAAATGTAAAAGATGTTCTTTTAAAGAATCATTTAATTGAACTCTAGTTACCCCAGGCTCTACTTTGACAAGAAAATTATCAGGTTGTAATTCAGTGATTTTATTCATTCTTGTCATATTCATAGATATCCCACCTTCTATAGGAATTACCTGGCCTTCTACACTGGTACCCAAACCAAAGGGGACAACAGGTATTTTATTTTCATTTGCATATTTTAATATTTTTATAACATCAACCTTATTTTCCGGAAAGACTACAACCTCTGGTAAATGAGAAGGGTGGTATGATGATTGATCCTTACTATGATCCAATAGAATATTTAACTTTTGACTAACATGATTTTCATTTTTAAAAAATTGATAAAGATCTTGATATAAGTTCATTTGTTTTACCCCTATTCATTGTGATCATTTTGATAATTCACTTCAATCTCTGATTCTAGTTCTCCAAATTTCACTTGAACTATCAGGTTTTCTCCTGTTTTAAATGTCACAAAACCTTTAGAATCAACAAAACCTTTATCTTTGTTCAAAACGTTGTAGATCGCTAAATGTCTTCCTGAAAAGACCATACCGTTATCCATTTCTATGATCGGATTGATTTCCACGATCCCCTCTTCTTCTAATTGTGAATGGGTTAGATAATGATTAATAAAACCTTTTATAAAATTAACTTTCAGATCCATTTTTACAGCTATCGTTGGTGGTTTTTGACCCTTAAATAAAATCAAGGCGTTTTTCACTCTCTTTTCCCAAGCCAATTCATTGTGTAATGCACCCTCTTCTAAGTAATAAAATAAATCTCTTCCATAGATAAAACCTTGTTTTTCTAACTGATCAATGTAATGTGCCTCATAAGGCTCTTCTACATTCCCCATATCAAACCATATTTTTAGTTCTGGTTTTGCTTTATTCTTAAGATCTTCGTAAATCGCTCGCTCACCTACCCACAAAGAAGGAGATAGGGCTCCAACCATAGAAAATACATCAGGATGTGTATAGGCTGACCATAAGGCATGAACAGCGCCTAAAGACGAACCTATGATGGCTCTATTTTCTTTGGTAGGAATCGTTCTAAATTGTTCATCTATACAAGGAATTATCGTGTTGATTAAAAACTCAGCATATGCTTTAGCCTTTGAGCCATCCGTATTTAAAAATCTATCATTGTATGGTATATATTCTTTGGCACGATGTTCGTTGCCGTTATAAATCCCTACAACGATCATTTCCTCGACAAGCCCTCTTTCGGTTAATTCCTTCAGTGTTTGATCTACTTTCCAGCCTATGGATTCCACGGTGTCAGCAAACACGCTCTGTCCATCGTGCATATAAACGACTGGATATCTTTTATTAGTTGAAGCATAGGAATCAGGTAAATAGATTTGTAGATTTCGCCCTTCTACTTCTAACGTAAATACTTCCGTTCTAGGTTTTTCAGCTATAAAATTGTCATTTTCCATTAAGTTTTCTATTCTTTTCGCAAGCTGTTCAATCGTTGGGTATGAAAATATGTCACGTAAGGTCATCGGTACCTTCATTTCATTTTGCAATTTAGCTATCAAAGACATTGCTTTTAATGAATGTCCTCCTAATTCAAAGAAATGTTCTTGAATACCGATCGAATCTACTCCAAGCACTTCTTCCCATAGATAAACCAACTGAATCTCAATATCATTTCTTGCGGCAACATACTGTACACCTGAATGGTTTCCTTCTGGTTCAGGTAATGCATTTCGATTCAGCTTCCCATTTGCAGTGAGTGGAAGTTTTTCTAGTTGTATAAAATACGAAGGAATCATATAGTTTGGCAATTTTTGTACTAAATAAGTCTTCACTTCAGATATATCCAGTTCTTGATCCGAAACAAAATACCCGCATATTATTTTTTCACCATTTTTCTGTTCTCGAACTATAACAGCGACTTCTTGAATCGCTGGATAGGTAAGTAGATGACTTTCTATCTCTCCAAGTTCAATTCTATAACCTCTTATTTTCACTTGGTGATCTATACGACCTAAAAATTCGATATTACCATCAAATAACCACCGAGCTAAGTCTCCTGTTTTATATGCTTTAACACCTTGTTTTTGTTTAAGAGGATGATTTACAAAAGATTTTTTCGTTTTTTCCAGATCATTTAAATAACCTTCTGCTAAACATTCACCTGAGATATAAATTTCACCTGGAACACCAATAGGGACCAAATTCTGATGTTTATCCAGTATAGAGATATGTGTATTTGAGATAGGTTGACCAATTGGGATTTTGTTTCCTTCTAATCCTGTCACTTGGTAATAGATGCACCCGATACTTGCTTCAGTTGGACCGTATAAATTAGAGATTTGGATCGTGCCAAACCTTTTTTGAAAAGTATAAATGGTTGAAGAAGTAATTTCTTCCCCTCCAATAATGATACTTTTTAATGAAGATAACTTATGATGAAGACTCTCATTGTGCTCTAACTGTTCTACAATCATGTTAAATACAGATGGTACAAAATCTGTTAATGTTACTCCATACTTCTCAATCGTTGAGGAAACATCTTCTGCAGTCAAATTCATAGATTTAGATGGCATTACCGTTTTCCCACCATTGATCAACGGCCAGAACAACTGCCACACAGCACTGTCATATACATGATTTGTTGTTTGTAATACAGATTGTGAGGACGACTGCTCAAAGTAATCATTCATCCAACTAAACCGATTCGTAATTCCTTTATGCGGAACCTTCACCCCTTTTGGTTTCCCAGTCGAACCAGAAGTATAAATCACATAAATGATATCATCTGGATGCATATTGAAATCTGGATTCACAGGTTCCTCACATAATTTATTCTGATCAACAAGTATACAAGGCACATCAAAATGCTCTTGTTGTAAATATGACTCTTTATTCAATAATAAAACCTTACTTTTTAATTCATTAAGAATATGACTGCTTCTCTCAATTGGCCAATTCATATCCAAAGGAACAAAAGCTGCACCTGTCTTCATCACTGCAAACAATGAAATTAAAAGCTCTATACTTCGATCCATAAGTATAGGAACAAAGGAACCCTTACCTACATCGTAGGATTGTAATGTCTTCGCTAAACCGTTTGCTTTTTCATTTAATTCCAAGTAATTTATACTTTCATCTTCATATTGGCCTGCTAAGGAATGCGGCGTCTTTTTCACTTGTTCCTCTATCCATCGATGGATCATATTATGTTTTGGATAATGAACTTCTGTATCATTGAACTCCACTAACAATTGATGTTTTTCTGACTCAGACAAGATATTTAACTCACGTAAAGTCATTTCTGGCTGCTCTACTATCTTCTCTATCAAATATCTCAAATGCGTAATCATTCGTTCAATCGTTTCTTTCTTAAATAGTTTCGTACAATAATCTATACTCAAGATGAGCTCCCCGTTACTTTCAGTTGCTGTAAGTGTAAGGTCAAATTTAGAAATCCTATTTTCTATTGGATACGGCCCAAAACTTAGATTTTCTATGGTTATTTCCTGCATCTCTACATTCAATACATTAAATAACACACTGAACAATGGATTTCGACTTGTATCTCTTGTTAAGTTTAGCTTGTCAATCAATTCTTCTAACGGATAACTCTCGTTTTCCATCGCCTGTAACGTCGTTTCTTTGACTTCTGCTAAGAAAGATTGAAACGTTTTATACCCTTTAGGTACGTTTCGTATTGCTACCGTATTTACAAACATTCCTATTATAGACTCAACATCCGCATGATTTCTCCCAGCCACAGGTGAACCGACAATAATATCTTCTTGTCCTGCATATTTGGATAACAAAGTCATATAAGCTGCTAGCAACACCATATAAAGCGTTGTGTTCGTTTCTTGCGCCAACTTATTTATTTTTTGAGTTAAATTCTTATTCCAATAAAATTCAAACGTCTCTCCTTCGAAGCTTTGCATCGCAGGTCGAGGGTAATCTGTTGGTAATTCCAATACAGGGATATCACCTTCAAATTGTGCTAACCAGTACTGCTCTTGTTTTTGCATCTCTTCCGTTGCTTGCAGACCCTGCTGCCACTCTGCAACATCTTTATATTGAATCCGTAGATCAGCCAATTTGTTTCCTTCATAAAGCTGAATAAAATCTTGAATGAAAATATTCATAGACACACCATCGGAAATGATATGATGCATATCTAAGAACACTAGGTGCTCATCTTGAGTTATTTCTATTAAATTCACTCTCAATAAGGGTGCCTGACTTAAGTCAAAAGGCTTTATAAAACTTGATACCAGTGATTCTAATTCGTATTTCTCTTTTTTATCATAACGAACCTCAAACTCTATTTCTGAATGAATACGTTGAGCAGGTTCTTCTTCTACCATTTCAAAAGAAGTTCTCAAACTTTCATGGCGAGAAATCAAAGCTTTAATTGCTTTTTCAAATCGTACTCGATCAAACTCTCCTTTAACTGTCAACACCGAAGGCATATTATAACTTATTTCAGCACCTTCTAACTGTTGTAATACATACAACCTTTTTTGAGCAGAAGAAACTGGGTACAGCTCTTTTATTTTGGCCTGTGGAATCGAACTGTGCTTCCTTTGTTTTAACTGCTGAAACTGTTTCGTTAATTGCTCAATAGTTGGATATGCAAATATATCTTTCAAAGTCACGGTAACTTGCATTTCCCTTTGAATCTTAGAGACTAAGTACATCGCTTTTAATGAATGTCCTCCGAATTCAAAGAAATTGTCCTGAACACCGATTGAATCAATTCCCAGCACTTCTTTCCATAAACCAACAAGCTGCCTCTCTATTTCCGTTCTTGGTGCAGTATGCTCTACACTTGAATGGGTTTGTTCTGGATCAGGTAAAGCATGTCGATCTACTTTTCCATTTTTTGTTAAAGGCATGTAATCTAATTGTACCAAGAAGGATGGAACCATATACTCTGGAAAAGAGTTTAATAAATACCCTCTTACTTCTTTTGGTTTTAAATCATTCGATGCCACATAGTATGCACATAAGAATTTACTTCCCTGCGTATCCTCTTCTTTTACAATCACAATGACTTCTTTGATTTGCTCATGGCTTAAGAAATGGGCTTCAACTTCTCCTAATTCAACACGGTATCCACGTATTTTCACTTGATGATCCATACGGCCCATGTATTCAATATTACCATCCGGCAACCATCTTGCTAGATCCCCCGTTTTGTACATTCTCTTTCCTCTCGTAAATGGATGCTTTACGAATCTTTCAGCTGTAAGATCAGGTCGATTCAGATACCCTCTTGCTAGGGAATCTCCGGCAATATACAAATCTCCAATGATTCCAACCGGTTGTAAGTTGTGATATTCATCCATAATCATCAACTCTGTGTTGGATATTCCTTTTCCGATCGGTGGAACAGATGAGACATTCTCACCTGTGATCGTATAGGCTGTCACCACATGTGTCTCAGCCGGACCATAATGATTATGAACTACAACAGAATGTTGTCCTAGATGCATTTTTAACTCATCCGATATTAATAGTTGCTCTCCAGCGGTAATGACATGTGAAACAGATGCAGGCAATTGAGTCAAAATATCTGAATCTGATGAGATAAACTTCAACAAGGCTGTAGGTAGTATTACAACATTTACTTGTTCTTCAAGAATAAAGTTAAACAGTAAATCCGTATCTTTTTTCATTTCTTCCCCAACTATATATAGTTCTCCCCCTGCTAGTAAAGTTGAGAACATTTCCTGATAACATGCGTCAAAACTTAATGTAGCGTATTGCAGCACTTTACTATTAAATGGTATTTGTGTATGATCCAATTCATAATAGACTAAGTTCACTAATGTTCGATGTTCTAACATGACCCCTTTGGGTTGACCTGTTGAACCTGAGGTGTAAATAACATAGAGTAAATCATCTCCACTTGATGGTAAACCTAAATTAATTGTCTCCTCAAGTTCAAGGCTTGGATCATTCATAATAATGATATGACCATCAAAAGAAACACTTTCAATCCACTCTTTATCGGTTACCATGATGTTCATTTCACTATTTTGCAACATATAATTTTTTCTTTCTTCTGGGTAATGAGGATCAATTGGTAAAAAAGCTCCTCCTGCTTTTAAGATGCCTAATATTCCGATGACCATCTCCAAGGAACGTTCCATCATTAGACCTACCACTTCATCTTTT